>NZ_JBKBXG010000013.1:0-73437 GCF_046314175.1 Acidovorax sp.
GCGCGCTCATCATCGACGCCGGTGTGCGCGACGTGAAGACGCTGCAGGAAATGAACTTCCCCGTGTGGAGCCGCGCCATCAGCAGCAAGGGCACCATCAAGGCCACGCTGGGCTCGGTCAACATCCCGGTGGTGTGCGCTGGTGCGCTGGTCACGCCGGGCGATGTGATCGTGGCCGACGACGACGGCGTGGTGTGTGTGCCCGCCGCCCGTGCGGCCGAGACCCTGGCCGCCGCGCAAAAGCGCGAGAGCTTTGAAGGTGAAAAGCGCGCCAAGCTGGCCAGCGGCGTGCTGGGCCTCGATATGTACAACATGCGCCCCGGCCTGGAGAAGGCAGGCCTCAAGTACATCGACTGATCAAGATTTTTAAGTGTTTTTGGCCTCTAGCGCTTATCCATAAAGCGCTGGCAGCTATTTTTTATATAGCAAAGTAGCTAACCATGTCTGATTTCACCAAAACCCCCGGCTGGCTGGACTGGTACACCGGCCCCAGTAAGCCCCGCTTTCAGGTGCCTGCAGGCGCTGTGGACGCGCACTGCCACGTGTTCGGCCCTGGCGCAGAGTTCCCCTATGCCCCCGAGCGTAAATACACGCCTTGCGACGCGAGCAAGCACCAGCTGTATGCGCTGCGCGACCACCTGGGCTTTGCACGCAACGTGGTGGTGCAGGCCACCTGCCACGGTGCGGACAACCGCGCCATGGTCGATGCGCTGGTGCACTCCGGCGGCAAGGCGCGCGGCGTCGCCACCGTCAAGCGCTCGGTCACCGATGATGAATTGCAGGCCATGCACGACGCGGGTGTGCGCGGTGTGCGTTTCAACTTCGTCAAGCGCCTGGTGGACTTCACGCCCAAGGACGAGCTGATGGAGATTGCCGCGCGCATCCACAAGCTCGGCTGGCACGTGGTGATCTACTTCGAGGAGGTGGACCTGCCCGAGCTGTGGGACTTCTTCACTGCCTTGCCCACCACCGTGGTGGTGGACCACATGGGTCGCCCCGATGTGAGCAAGGGCGTCGACAGCGAAGAGTTCGCGCTGTTCCTCAAATTCATGCGCCAGCACCCCAACGTGTGGAGCAAGGTGAGCTGCCCCGAGCGCCTGTCGATTACCGGCCCCAAGGCATTGAACGGCGAGCAGAACGCGTATTCCGACGTGGTGCCGTTTGCGCGCAAGGTGGTGGAAGAGTTCCCTGACCGCGTGCTGTGGGGCACCGACTGGCCGCACCCCAACCTCAAGGACCACATGCCCGACGACGGCCTGCTGGTTGATTTCATACCGCACATCGCACCCACCGCCGAGCTGCAAAAGAAGCTGCTGGTGGACAACCCGATGCGGCTGTATTGGCCCGAAGAAGTGGAGGTGAAGTAACCATGGCGCTCGACAAACCCTATCTGGACGTGCCCGGCACGACCATCTTCGACGCAGAGCAAAGCCGCAAGGGCTACTGGCTCAACCAGTTCTGCATGAGCCTGATGAAGGCCGAAAACCGCACCCGCTTCAAGGCCGACGAAGACGCCTATCTGGCCGAATGGCCGATGACCGACGAGCAGCGCGCCGCCGTGCGCGCACGCGACCTGAACTGGGCCATGCGCACGGGCGGCAACATCTACTTCCTGGCCAAGCTGGGCGCGACGGACGGCCTGTCGTTCCAGCAGATGGCGGGCAGCATGACGGGCATGAGCGAGCACGCCTACCGCGACATGATGATTGCCGGTGGCCGCAGCGCCGAAGGCAACCGTGTCACCGGCGAAGGCGGCAATGCCCAGGGCCCCGCGGCCCAGTCGGACGCCTGGAAGCAATGGGAGCTGACGCACCAGGAGGCCCTGGCGGCACAGATCATGGGCGACCACGCCACGCAGCAGACCACTACTGGCAATGCGTCAGGCCCTGTGGAGCATGCCCGCATCACGGCATCGGTGTACACCTCGCACGTGCCGGCCATTGGCGCCGCCATCGACCTGGGCAAGACCGGCGAGCCCTACTGGCAGCCACTGTTTGCAGGCTACGAGCCCTCCAAGCAATGGATGCACGACAACAAGCCCGACGTGGTGTTCCTGGTCTACAACGACCACGCCACCAGTTTTGATCTGGGCATGATCCCCACGTTTGCCATCGGCACGGCCGCAGAGTTCGAGCCCGCCGACGAAGGCTATGGCCCGCGCCCCGTGCCCAAGGTCATGGGTCACCCCGACCTGGCCTCGCACATTGCGCAGTCGGTCATCCAGCAAGACTTTGACCTCACCATCGTCAACGACCTCAAGGTGGACCACGGCCTGACCGTGCCCATGAACCTGCTGTTCGGCTCGCCCGAGGCGTGGCCCGTCAAGGTTATCCCGTTTGCCGTCAACGTGGTGCAGTACCCCGTGCCCTCGGGCGCGCGTTGCTTTGCGCTGGGGCAGGCCATCCGCCGCGCCATCGAGTCGTACGATGCGCCGCTCAAGGTGCAGATCTGGGGCACCGGCGGAATGAGCCACCAGTTGCAAGGCCCGCGCGCAGGCCTCATCAACAAGGAATGGGACAACAAGTTCCTCGACCGCCTGATCGCCGAACCCGCCGAGCTGGCCAAGGTGCCGCACATTGAATACGTGCGCGAGGCCGGCAGCGAAGGCATTGAGCTGGTGATGTGGTTCATCGCACGCGGTGCCATGTCCGACGTGGCGGGCGGCCCCGCGCCCAAGGTGGCGCACCGCTTCTTCCACGTGCCCGCCAGCAACACGGCGGTGGGGCATCTGATTCTTGAGAACTCATAAAGAAAGTACCCGAACCATGACCATCAAAGTCGCACTCGCAGGCGCAGGCGCCTTCGGCATCAAGCACCTGGACGGCATCAAGAACATCGACGGCGTCGAAGTCATCTCCCTCATCAGTCGCGACCTGGCCAAGACCCAGGAAGTGGCTGACAAGTACGGCATAAAGCACGTCACCACCGACCTAGCCGATGCCCTTGCCATCAAGGAAGTGGATGCCGTCATCCTGTGCACCCCCACGCAAATGCACGCCGAGCAGACCATCGCCTGCCTGAAAGCGGGCAAGCACGTGCAGGTTGAGATCCCGCTGGCCGACAGCTTGAAGGGCGCCGAAGACGTGGTGGCGATGCAAAAGCAGACCGGCCTGGTGGCGATGTGCGGCCACACCCGCCGCTTCAACCCCAGCCACCAGTACGTGCACCACCAAATCCAGAAGGGTGCATTCAACATCCAGCAGATGGATGTGCAGACCTACTTCTTTCGCCGCAGCAACACCAACGCGCTGGGCCAGGCCCGCAGCTGGACGGACCATCTGCTGTGGCACCACGCTGCCCACACCGTGGACCTGTTCGCCTACCAGGCCAACAGCCCCATCGTGCAGGCCAACGCCATCCAGGGCCCCATCCACCCAACGCTGGGCATCGCGATGGACATGAGCATCCAGCTCAAGGCCGCCAATGGCGCCATCTGCACGCTGAGCTTGAGCTTCAACAACGACGGCCCGCTGGGCACGTACTTCCGCTACATCGGCGACACCGCCACCTACCTGGCGCGGTATGACGACCTGTTCAACGGCAAGGACGAGAAGATCGATGTGAGCCAGGTGGATGTGTCGATGAACGGCATCGAGCTGCAGGACCGCGAGTTCTTTGCCGCCATCAAGGAAGGCCGCGAACCCAATGCCAGCGTGGACCGGGTGTTGGCGTGCTACCAGGTGCTGCACCAGTTGGAGCAGCAGCTGAACGCAGGCTGATTTCAAGCAAAATTGGCCTCTAGCGCTTATCCAATAAGCGCTAGTAGCTATCAATTTGATATTGAAGGGGCTCGTGGCGCCCCCTCAACTCCCCCCCCCTCAATCCCTCCCTTATGCGCGACGAAGTGCTCGTCCTGGGACTGCTCAGCCTGCCGCCACGCGCTGCCCCGGCGCAATGGTGGGCGGCGCCGCATTGAGCGTCTCGATAGCAAAACCCGCCGCCGCCTTGTAGCGGGCCATGAAGCCTTCGCGTTCCTCGCGCGGCAGCACATCGTCGATGTGGTCAAACACACCGCCGCAGCGCTCGTCCACCAGCCCCAGCAGGCCAAAGGGGCCAGAGCCCCGGTTGCGCAGCACCAGCGCCGAGATGTCCTTGCACAGCTTGTCGTCGTAGGCGCGCAGCGCCTCTGAGACCACGCCATGCGCAATCAACTGCGCGCCCAGAACGCGCGCATCCACAATGGCCTGGCTGGCACCGTTGGAGCCCACCGGGTACATCACGTGCGCCGCATCGCCCAGCAGCGCCACGCGCCCGTCTACCCAGGTGGGTACCGGGTCGCGGTCGATCATGGGGTACTCAAAAATGTCGGTGGCGCCGCGCAGCATGGCGGGCACGTCCAGCCAGCTGTAGTTCCAGCCGTCAAAGTGGTGGCTGAACTCCTCCAGCGCCACGCGCCGGTTCCAGTCGCCCTGCTGCCAGCCGCCCTGGTTGTCCACCGTGATCTCGGCGATCCAGTTGATGGTGGCCAGGCCCGTGGCCGGGTCGGGTGGCGTGATGGGGTAGAACACCACGCGGTGCCGCATCGAGCCCACGCCCACGAACGAAGCGCCCGTGCGCACCGGCACCCCCGGCGTGGTGCCGCGCCACATGATGGCGCCGCCCCACTGGATGGGCGGCTGCGTGGGGTGCATCTGCGCCCGCACGGCCGAGTGCAGGCCATCGGCGGCAATCAGCAGCGAGCCCGCCACCTCATGTCGCTCACCATTGCGCGCCTCGATGATCGCCGTCACCCCGTCGGCATCCTGCCGGTAGCCCACCACGCGCTGCCCCAGCTGCACGGCGCCGTCGCCCAGGCGGGCTTTGACGGCGTTGAACAGCATCATCTGCAACTGCCCCCGGTGCACCGAATACTGGGGCCAGTGGTAACCCGCCTCCAGGCCGCGCGGCTCGGCGTACACCTCGTTCCCGTTGCGGCCCACCAGCGCCCATTCACGCGCCTGCAGGCCGATCGTGTCCAGCACGTCGTTGCCAAACCCCAGGTCGTGCAGCTCCCGCACCGCATTGGGCTGCAGATTGATGCCAACGCCCAGTGGCTGAATCTCTGGCACCGTTTCAAAAACGATGCAGGGCACGCCGATCTGGTGCAGGGTGAGGGCAGTGGCCATGCCACCGATGCCGCCGCCGGCAATCAGCACGGGGCGGGGGGAAGAGGTGTGTGAAGGAGTGGTGCCAGACATGCGGGGATTGTCCATGCAATAGCCGAAGGGACTTGCCTCTTTTGGTGGAATTGAAGATGCCGGAGCTGATGGGTGCCACCCGCCAGATGCGTTGGCCCGCGCCGTCCGACGCAACCCCGGTAGCCGGGGAACAGGCCCTTGGGACTTAAAATCCGCCCCACTGCCAACTCGCTGTCTGCACTTTGGGTTCAGCAAAAGTTGCTCCCTTCACCCACAGGCTTGCACTGGCTTGATGCCATGCCCCAGCCCCACCTTCAAAGCCCCTCTATGCCCGCGACCGAAATAACAGTAACCGCCGCTGGCAAAGTGGCAGGCCTGGACATGCTGATCCCTACCGGGCAAGAAGGGGCGCACTTTGCGCACATCCAGGATTGGCTCACCCCCAAACTCCAGGCGAAGAAAACCGTGCGCGACGTGAGCACGCAGGTGCTGGTCAAAGGCATCAAGCAGTGGGCGGCGTTCGAGGAAAAGTCGGGCGCCAAGAAGACCCTGATCGTTTTCAAGATCACCTAGTCGAGTGCATCTGATTTTCAACGGTGTCACGGTGGTCACGCCACCGAGCCACACCTGATTCAAGACCGACTGGCCCCGCAGGCTGCACTGCTTGCCTTAAGCTCGTGCCATGCAACAAAGAACCCTCGGACCTTTCTCCGTCTCGGCCATCGGCCTGGGCTGCATGAACCTTTCGCACGCCTATGGTGCGCCCGTGTCGGCCGAGCAAGGCGAGCGCGTGCTACTGGCGGCGCTTGATGCCGGTGTGACGCTGTTCGATACGGCCACGCTCTACGGCTTTGGAGCCAACGAAACCCTGGTGGGCCGTGTTATGAAGCCGCACCGCAGTCGCTTCACGCTGGCCAGCAAATGCGGCATGCAAGGTGTGGATGTGGCGGGTGACGGCAAGCTGGTGCGCGTGATCGACGGGCGGCCCGACACGCTGCGCAAGACCTGCGAAGACAGCCTGCGTCGCCTGCAGACCGATGTGATCGACCTGTACTACCTGCACCGCTGGGACAAGAGCGTACCGATTGAAGAAAGCGTGGGCGCCCTGGGCGAGCTGGTGCGGCGCGGGCACATCCGCACCGTGGGGCTCTCCGAGGTGTCGGCTGCCACGCTGCGCCGCGCGGATGCCGAGTTCCCGATCACGGCGGTGCAGACGGAGTATTCGCTGTGGACGCGCAACCCAGAGATTGCCGTTCTGGAGGCCTGCCGAGAGTTGGGTGTGGCCTTTGTGGCGTTCAGCCCGGTGGCGCGCGGATTCTTGTGCGGTGGCTTGACCGATGTGAGCACGCTGGACGCCAAGGACATCCGCCGCGCCATGCCGCGGTTTGCGCCCGAGGCGTATGCGGCCAACCTGAAGCTGCTGGGTGGCTACCAGGCGATTGCACGCGACGTGGGTTGCACGCCCGCACAGCTGGCCCTGGCGTGGCTGTTGCACAAGGGCGAACACATCCTCCCTATCCCGGGCACCACCAGCGTGGAACATCTGCACGACGACCTGGGTGCTGTGAACGTGCAGCTGGATGCGGCCACGATGGCGCGGCTGGATGCGCTGATCAACCATCGCACCGTGGTGGGCAACCGCTACAACCCGCAGAGCGCGAGCGAAGTGGATACCGAAACGTTCGAAGACCGCGCGGCGTAAGCGGCGCGGTCTTCGGCCCTGCGTTGTGCAGGGCTAGATGCTGCGATCAGCGGACGCGCGGTGCGCCCGCTGTCTGTCTGGCTTAACGCCCGCGCAGGGTGCCCTTTTCGTCGGCAATCACGATTTCTACACGCCGGTTCATTGCGCGGCCTTCAGGCGACGCGTTGTCTGCCACGGGGTGGGCCTTGCCGTAGCCGCGTGCGGTGATGCGGCTGGTGTCCACACCACGCTGCACCAGAGCATCGCGCACAGACTGGGCGCGGCGGTCTGACAGCTCCTGGTTGTAGCCATCGCTACCCACGCTGTCGGTGTAGCCCTCAATCAACATCTTGCGGTCTGGGAATTGCTTGAGAAAGTTGGCCAGCTTGTCCAGGCGCGGACCGGCTTGAACGGACAACTCGGCTTTGTTGAAGGCAAACAGCACATCGCCCAGGGTGACCAACAGGCCGCGTTCGGTTTGCTGGGCTTCCATGTCGCGCAGCTGGGCTTCCAGCGCACGCACACGGTCTTGCGCGGCGCTGGCCTGGGCCATGGCTGCGGTGGCGTTGGCCTGTTGTTGCGCGGCGCGCTGTTCGGCGCTCATTGCTTGCTGCTGGGCCAGTTGTGCATTGCGGGTTTGTGCGTCGGCGCGCATGCGGGCGGCATCGGCCTCCTGGGTGCGCGCCTGCAGGCGAATGCGGTCGGCTTCGCTGCCGGCTTGCTTGATGTTGGCGTCGAGCTGGCGTGCGCGGGCGGTGTTGGTAGCAATCTCAGCACGTTGGCGGGCAAGGTAGGCCAGGTGGTTGGTCTCAGAGGTGTCGCGGTCGTCAGCCCACACGCGGTCGGCCTTGGCCAGCGCGTCGGTGGCCTGCTTCAGTTCCAGCTGTGCGTATTGGTTGACCGAGGGGTCTCCGGCGGCAGTGCTGACTGCGGTGCGGGCTTCTTCCAGCGCAGGCGATGGGGTGGTGCTGGCACAGGCGGCGAGCAGGCCTGCGGCAATCAGGCTGGTGCAAACGGCAGTGGTTCGGTGAAAAAAGGGATGCATGGTCAGGTGTTCCTAGAAAGGGGGAGAGGCAGTCACGAGGCCTCCGCCACAGGTGGCATGAGGCGAAGTAGCCAGGACGGGCGCACAGGCCCGGGTCCTTAGCGGGGCGATCGGCGGTTGATTTCTTCTTGCAGCGCCCGGATACCGTCTTGCACCTGCGCCAGGTTGGCGGCGTTGCCCGCGGCGTCGGCGCGGGTCTCAGCCACGCGAGCGTCCACTTCTGCCTCGGCGGCCAGGCGGCGTGCCGACACATAGTCTTCGGCCGTCATGGCTTTTTCAGCCTGCGTGAGCTTCTCGCGCGCTTGCTGCAGTTGAACGGGGGCGCTGGTTGCCACTGCGGGCGCTGCGGCCACGCGGTTCACGGTGGTGCGTGTCACAGCCATTTGCTCGGTAGGCGCGGGGGTGGAGGAACAGGCGGCCAGTGCGCCCAGTGCGAGGACCGCTGCGGCGGTACGGATCAGTGCGGATGAATGCATGGTGTTGTGGACTCCTCTGGGGGTTGTGAGATGAGCGCGCCGAGAACTCGGGCGACTAGCCAGAGCGTGTTCTGGTGTCGGTCCATTGTTGGGGTGCGACGTGCCGTCAGGCGTAGTCCGTGCATCTGTACTGCTGTGAGGTATGTCTTACGAAGACTTGCAAGCGCCAAACGGCTCGGTGAATTAGCGGGAACTCTCACCCTTTCGCTGTCTCGATCAAAGTGCGCACAGCCACAGCGCACCCTTGTGAGTCCCTTTCGTTGAATACCCCGTTCTGCGGCACAGATTCGTTTGCGCTGTCACACAGCGTGCGTACGTTCACACGCTTGCAAGCGGGCGCTCCACACGGTGGCCAAGCAATCAGCCCCCAGATCGCCAATGGCGCCGCGGCCACACACCATCACTACACAACGAAGAGGAGCGTTTCTGCATGCAGCCATCCACCTTTCTGATTTGGGTCCAAGAGACCACTTTTGCCGGTATCCCGCTGTGGAGCCTGCTGGCTGCTCTGGCGGCGATGACTGCCACCTATACGGTCATTCTTGCTGTGCTGCACCTGGTCACCGGGCGTGCCAATGTATGGGCCACCCAGTCGGACAGCGCAGCGGCCATGACGGTGGTGCAGGTGCTGGAAGGGACCAGCCGCGTGCTCATGTTTCTGGTGGCCGTGCTGGTGGGTGCGAGCTTTTTGGAGCTGCCTGGTCGCTGGGCGGGCCGCGTAGGCCAGTTGTGGTTTGTGGCAGTGGCCGTGCAGATGGGGCTGTGGGGCATGCGTGCAATAGGCATTGGTGTGCAGCGCTATCTGACCCGCCACAGTTCCACCGGCATGACACAGGTGGGCGCGTCGGCCACCCTCATGTCGTGGGGGCTGCGCACGCTGTTGTGGAGCGTCATCTTTCTGGCCGTGCTGTCCAACCTGGGGGTCAACATCACCGCATTCATCGCCAGCCTGGGCGTGGGGGGCATTGCGGTGGCATTGGCCATGCAGAACATTCTGGGCGACCTGTTTGCGTCGCTGGCGATTGCGGTGGACAAGCCGTTCGAAGTGGGTGATTTTGTGGTGGTGGGCGGTGTGGCCGGCACGGTGCAGATGATTGGTCTGAAGACCACGCGCATCCGCAGCCTGCAGGGGGAAGAGGTGGTGATGTCCAACACCGATCTGCTCAAGCAGACCATCAACAACTACCGCCCGATGACGGAGCGCCGCATTGTTTTCGCGTTTGGCGTGACGTACGACACCCCGGTAGACAAAGTGGAGGCGATCCCCGGCGTGGTGAAGCGTCTGGTAGAGGCTGAGCCCACAGCGCGTTTTGACCGCGCACATTTCAAGTCGTTCGGTGACAGCTCGCTCGACTTTGAGGTGGTGTACATCGTCAAAGACCCGGCCTTCGGTGTCTATATGGACCTGCAGCAATCCATCAACCTGGGCCTGATGCGGGAGTTTGCCGCGATGGACGTCGGCTTTGCGTTCCCAACACGCACCTTGCACATCGCTACCGTCCCCGAGGCACCGCCTGCGCGGATGGTCCCTGTTGTTGCAACAGGCGCAGCCTCAGTGGCCACCCCTGCGCCAGGCAGCGCCGCTGCAAAAGCACCCCTGCGAACCTGAACGACGACGGGTTAACGCCATCCGTCAACAGGGGCGTGGTCACTGGGGTCTGGGCAGTGCGTAGGCTATGACATGATCGCCAGCCTTGGTGCCCAGAGACCCGTGGCCTCCGGCCACCACCAGCAGGTACTGGCGCCCATCTTCACCCAGGTAGGTCATGGGCGTTGCCTGCCCACCTGCGGGCAGTCGGCTGCGCCAGATCTCGTCGCCGCTGCGCACGTCATACGCGCGCACGTAATTGTCGAGCGTGCCCGACAGAAATGCCACCCCGCCAGCCGTCATGATGGGCCCACCCAGGTTGGGTACCCCCATGCGAAACGGCAGTGGCAGGGGCGAGCTGTCGCGTACCGTTCCGTTGCGATGCATCCACGCGACTTTGCCCGTCGTCAAATCTGCCGCAGCAACGTATCCCCACGGGGGTTCCTGGCAAGGCAGGCCCAGCGGTGAGGTGAATGGTCCCATCTTGACGGCGAAAGGCGCACCGACGTTTTCATTGAGCGCGGGCAGGCTGCCCTTGGGGCCGTCCTTGTCCTGCACGTAGTGCGTGACGCTGTCCTTTCGGCGCACCAGTTGCGACGTGAATGCCAGGTAGGTCGGCGTGGCAAACACGGTCTGCCGTTGTGGGTCCACCGACACGCTGCCCCAGTTGAAGACGCCGAAGTTGCCGGGATAGATGAGGCTGCCTTCCTCCGATGGCGGCGTGTAGCGGCCTTCGTAGCGCAGCCGCTTGAACGCAATGCGGCACGCCAGCTGGTCGAACATGGTGGCGCCCCACATGTCCTTTTCGGTCAGCGCGGGCGGTGCAAAAGACAGGGCGGACTGGGGCTGGGTGAGCGCGGTGTAGTCCCCTTCTGCAGCGCCCTGCGGCGCGGGGACTTCCGTCACCGGCAGCACGGGCTGGCCAGTGCGGCGGTCCAGCACAAAGATCTCGCCCTGTTTGGTGGGCTGCACCAATGCCGGAATAGTCTGGCCGTTCACGGTCAGGTCGATCAAGCTGGGCTGGGAGGGCACGTCGTAGTCCCAGAGGTCGTGGCGCACGGTCTGGAACACCCAGCGCACTTGCCCGCTGGCAAGGTCGAGCGCCACCACCGATGACGAGTATTTCTCGGCCGCATCGCTGCGGTTGCCACCCCACTGGTCTGGCGGCTGGTTGCCCAGCGGCACGTAGACCATGCCCAGCGCCTCGTCCACGCTGGAGATGGTCCAGCTGTTGGGCGAGTTGGGGGTGTAGCGTTCGCCCACCGGCAGGGGGGCGGTGTTCTCTGGGTTGCCTGCGTCCCAGTTCCACACCAGAGCGCCCGTCGCCGCATCAAATGCACGGATCACACCGGACGCCTCTTGCGTGGACACGTTGTCCAGCACCGTCCCTCCCACGATCAACAGACCCCGCGCCACCACCACGGGCGATGTAGAGTAGTAAGAGCCCGGCTTCACATTGGGCATGTTGGCCCAGAGGTCGATCTGACCCGTGCCGTTGCCAAAGTTGGTGCACACCGCTCCCGTACCGGGGGCCAGCGCAAGCACGCGGCCATCGGCGGTGGGCATGTAGAGCTTGGCGTCGCAGTCGCCGCGGGTGGTCGGGGCAGAGCGGGCGGCAATGGGCTGCCCTGCCGAGGGCGTGGAGGATGCGGGCGCCAGCGCGCTGGTCGCAGCCAGGGGCGGCAATGAGTTCGCATCGGCTGCAGTTGCAGTTGCAGATGCGTTGGTCGCCGGCGCAGCGGTGGTGCCCGTTGCGGGTTGATACGACAGCCCGCGGCAGGTCAGGTGCTGCAGGGCCAATTCGCCCTGGATCTGCGGGTCATACCGCCACAGCTCGGCGCCAGTGGTGGCATCCAGCGCAATCACAGACTGATGCGGCGTGCAGAGAAAGAGCCGGTTGTCGATCTTGAGGGGCGTCACCTGGAAGGTGGTTTCTTCGGGGTCTCCTGGCTGGCCACGCATGTCGCCGGTGCGATGTTCCCAAGCCACCTGCAGCCTTGCGACGTTGGCGGGGTCGATCTGGTCGAGCGGTGAATAGCGCTGCCCCCACCCTGTGCGGCCATACGCATGCCATTCGCCTTTGGGCAGAGCGTCTTGCTCGGTTGTGGCCCCGGCGGCGGGGGCGAGTTCGCCGGTGACTCGGTGAGGGTCGCGAAACCACGAGGCCACAGCCACCACGGAAAACAGTGCCAGCGCCAGCCACAGCACGCGGCTGGCGCCGTTCTTGAGTCCTACCGCAGGGGAGTGGTGGGACGATGCCGCAGCGTTCGCGGAAGGGTTGTGGGGCGTGCGTTCCACAAGGCCCCGGCGCACCCAGGGCGTGAGCAGCAGCAGCCCCAGCAGAAACGGAATATCCAGCCGTGCCGCGAGGGGCCACCAGTCCAGCCCAGCTTCCCACAGCGCCCAAGCCAGGGTGGCGAGCACATAGCCGGCAAAAACAGCCAATGCCCCGGGGCTGCGACGCAGCAGCAACCATCCGGTTGCCAGCCATGCGATCCCGCCTACAAGGTAGTACCAAGAGCCACCCAGCACCGCCAACCAGAGCCCTGCCGCCGCGGTGGCAAAGCCCGCCAGGCCGATGCCCCAACCCAGCAAACGCGTTGCCCATGAATGAGGAATGTGTTGTTGCACCGATAGCTCCCTTCTTTGTGGAAAGTGGTGGGCTGTCGGCCCGATCACCGGTCGGAACGTGGCGATTCATGCTGCATGTGCCGCGCCCCGCGCTTGCACGTGCCGTGCATGGGGAGTGCCGTTGCCCGGGGCCGGTGCACTCATGCTAGGTCGGGCCGCGCATGTGGGGTGTAGGAAACGGGCGGCCTGTTCCGTAGGGAACACAAGCGCACGGCCCGAAACGCACGGCGCAAAAAAAGGCCGACTGCCCTTGTGGGGTAGTCGGCCTGAACGGGTAGTTGCAGTCTTAGCTCTTCTTCAACTTCTTCTTCATCAACACTATCGTCAACTCGTCTTCAGTGTCGTCCGGAGATCGATCACTGGGAAACGACGCGGACCATTTCCAGGCACTTGTTCGAATAGCCCCATTCGTTGTCATACCAGCTGACGATTTTCACGAAAGTGCCATCCAGTGCGATACCGGCGTCGGCATCAAAAATGGAGGTGCGGGTGTCGCCACGGAAGTCGGTGGCCACAACCTTGTCTTCGGTATAGCCTAGCACGCCTTTCAGAGCCCCTTCAGACTGGGCCTTCATCTCGGCCTTGATTTCGTCGTAAGTGGCTGCCTTTTCCAGCTCCACCGTCAGGTCCACCACCGACACGTCGGAGGTGGGCACGCGGAAGGACATGCCGGTCAGCTTCTTGTTCAGCGAAGGGATGACGACGCCCACGGCCTTGGCAGCGCCGGTGCTGGAGGGAATGATGTTTTCCAGAATGCCGCGTCCGCCGCGCCAGTCCTTGTTCGAAGGGCCGTCCACGGTCTTTTGCGTGGCAGTGGCAGCGTGCACGGTGGTCATCAGGCCGCGCTTGATACCCCACTTGTCGTGCAGCACCTTGGCCACGGGGGCCAGGCAATTGGTGGTGCACGAGGCGTTGGACACAATGGCCTCGCCCTTGTAGCTGGTGTGGTTCACGCCGTATACGAACATCGGGGTGTCGTCCTTGGACGGGGCCGACAGAATGACCTTCTTGGCGCCAGCATCCAGGTGCTTTTGCGCAGTGACCTTGTCCAGGAACAGGCCGGTGGATTCGATCACCACGTCGGCGCCGACTTCGTTCCACTTGAGGTTGGCGGGGTCGCGCTCTTGCGTCAGGCGGATCTTCTTGCCATTGACGATCAGGGTGTTGCCTTCCACCGAAACTTCGCCCTTGAAGCGGCCGTGCACCGAGTCGTACTGCAGCATGTACGCCAGGTACTCGGGCTCCAGCAGGTCGTTGATGCCAACCACTTCAATGTCGCTGAAGTTCTGGATGGCCGAGCGCAGCACGTTGCGGCCGATGCGGCCGAAGCCGTTGATACCAATCTTGATCGTCATAGCGTGGAGTCTTTCCAAAGTTGATGTTCAAAAATCCAAAACTACAAGGGGCCCGCATCATCTGCGGGGCCCCTTGCCGAATCACTTGCGCTTGAGCGCAGCCTGCACTGTGGCCGCAACGTTCTCTTCGGTGAACCCGAAGTGCTTGAACAGTACAGGCGCCGGGGCGGATTCGCCGTAGGTGTCGATGCCGACCACGGCCGCGCAGCCGTATTTCCACCAGCCGTCCGTCACGCCCATTTCCACAGCCACGCGCGGCACGCCAGCGGGCAGCACGCTGCTCTTGTACTTGGCGTCTTCGCGGTCAAAGGTGGTGGTGCTGGGCATGGACACCACGCGCACAGGGATCTTGCGGTCGGCCAGCAGGCGCTGGGCCTTGAGCGCCAGCTGCACTTCCGAGCCGGTGGCGATGATCACGGCCACGGCCTTCTTCTTGAGGCCCACGTCCGATGGCTCGCTCAGCACATAGGCGCCGCGGCTGATGTCGCCCAGGTCGCGCTTGGGTGCGTAGGGCAAGTTTTGGCGGCTCAACAGCAGGGCAGTGGGCTTGTCGCGGTTGGACAGCGCCACGCTCCATGCTACGGCGGTTTCTGCCGTGTCACCGGGGCGCCACACGTCCAGGTTGGGGATGAGGCGCAGGCTGGCCGCGTGCTCGATGGACTGGTGCGTAGGGCCGTCTTCGCCGAGGCCGATCGAATCGTGCGTGAACACGTGGATCACGCGCTGCTTCATCAGCGCGGCCATGCGGATGGCGTTGCGGCTGTAGTCGCTGAAGGTCAGGAACGTGCCGCCGTAGGGAATGAAACCACCGTGCAGCGCGATGCCGTTCATGATCGCTGCCATGCCGAATTCGCGCACGCCGTAGTTGATGTGGCGGCCACCGATCTTCTTGCCACCTTCGACCTCGGTCTGCACCACGTTGCCCTGCATGTCAAAACGCAGGTTGGGGGTGCTCTTGGTGTTGGTGAGGTTGGAGCCGGTCAGGTCGGCGCTGCCGCCCAACAGCTCGGGCAGCGCGGCGGTGAAGGCTTCCAGCGCCAGCTGGCTGGCCTTGCGGCTGGCGACGGTCTCGCCCTTGGTGTGGGCGGCCACCACGGTGTCCACGGCCACTTGTGCAAAGTTGGCGGGCAGGTTGCCTTCCATGCGGCGCTTGAACTCTGCAGCCAGTTCAGGGCAAGCGGCGCTGTAGGCGGCAAAACGCTCGTTCCACACCGACTCAAACGCCTGGCCGTTGGCCTTGGCATCCCAGTCTGCATACACCTCTTCGGGAATCGCAAAAGGCTCGCTGGTCCAGCCCAGCGCTTCGCGGGTGAGGGCAATCTCTTCAGCACCCAACGGTTCGCCATGCGCCTTGGCGGTGTTGGCGCGGTTAGGGCTGCCCTTGCCGATGTGTGTCTTGCACACGATGAGGGTGGGGCGCTCGGTCTGCTTCTTGGCTTCTTCGATGGCGGCGTCGACCTTGTCGGCGTCATGGCCGTCGATGGGGCCAATCACGTTCCAGCCGCTGGCTACAAAACGCAGGGGGGTGTTGTCGGCAAACCAGGGCGCGACCTGGCCATCGATGCTGATGCCGTTGTCGTCATACAGCGCGATCAGCTTGTTGAGCTTCCAGGCGCCTGCCAGGGACACGGCTTCGTGGCTGATGCCTTCCATGAGGCAGCCGTCGCCCAGGAACGCGTAGGTGTGGTGGTCCACCACGGAATGGCCTTCGCGATTGAACTCGCTGGCCAGCAGTTTTTCAGCCAAAGCAAAGCCCACGGCATTGGTAATGCCCTGGCCCAGCGGGCCGGTGGTGGTTTCAACTCCGGGCGTGATGCCCACTTCGGGGTGGCCAGCAGTCTTGCTGTGCAGCTGGCGGAAGTTCTTCAGTTCGCCAATTGGCAGGTCGTAGCCCGTGAGGTGCAGCAGCGCGTACAGCAGCATGGAGCCATGGCCATTGCTCAGCACGAAACGGTCGCGGTCAAACCACTGGGGGTTGGCCGGGTTGTGCTTGAGATGACGAGCCCAAAGGCCCACTGCGATGTCAGCCATGCCCATGGGGGCGCCGGGGTGGCCGGAATTGGCCTGTTGAACTGCGTCCATGGCCAATGCGCGGATTGCATTTGCCATCTGTTGGGATTGCTGGGTGTTGGCCATGGGGGGTGTGTTCAGGGTGGAAGTTCGGGGGAAACCCGGCATTTTACCGGCCCGGCCACGAGCCCCAGGCACCAGGCCTGCACTGCGGCGTGCGTAGCGGTTTGATGCACTACAGTGCGGGCCATGCAAGGACTGCACCTCACCGCCGATCTTCATGGCTGCCACTGCGCCCCGGCCTGGCTGTTGGACGCTGCTGCACTGGGGCGCGCATGCACGGACGCCGTGCGTGCGGCCGGGCTGCAGGCTGTGGGGCAGTTGTTTCATGGGTTTCCCGCCACGGCGCAGGGCCCAGGCGGGGTAACCGCTACTATTTTGCTAGCAGAGTCGCACCTGTGTGTGCACACCTGGCCCGAGCGGCGCGCCGTGACGCTGGATGTGTACGTGTGCAATTTCGGCGCGGACCATTCGGGCAAAGCGCACGCGCTGATGGATGCGCTGCTGGCTTTGTTCGAACCCACCACCGTGGATCGGCATGTGCTGCAGCGCGGTGAAGTCAACTTGTCCGCAGCATGAACGCCAACGCCCCTCCATCCCCTTTGTCCCCTCAGGTCCCTGCCATGCTGCTGGCCGCCGGGCGCGGCGAGCGCATGCGCCCCTTGACCGACAGCACGCCCAAACCCCTGCTGCAGGTGCAAGGCCAGCCGCTGCTGCAGTGGCACCTGCAGGCGCTGCAGGATGCCGGGGTGGAGCAGGTGGTGATCAACACGGCCTGGCTGGGGGAGCAGATCAGTGCTCAGTTTTTAAGTGTTTTTGGCCTCCAGCGCTTGACTTATAATCGCAAGCAGCTATCAATTTCATACTCTCACGAAGGCGCTGACTTTGGCGAGGCCCTGGAGACTGCGGGGGGCATTGCGCGTGCGTTGCCCCAGCTGGGCCCCCTGTTCTGGCTGGCAGCGGGCGATGTGTTTGCGCCCGACTTCGTGTTCGACAGCGCTGCCGTACAGGCCTTTGCCGCCAGCGACCATCTGGCCCACCTGTGGCTGGTGCCCAACCCGGCGCACAACCTGCGGGGCGACTTTGGCCTGTCGGCCAGCGGCATGGCGCTGAATCTGCCTGCCAACGACACCGCGCCGCGCTACACCTACAGCACCATCGCACTGCTGCGCGCCGAGCTTTTTGCGCAGCCCTGGTGCGACATCCCTGCCGGCAACCCCGGCGGCATCAAAGCCGCGCTGGCCCCGTTGCTGCGCCAGGCGATGGACGCGGGCCGGGTGTCTGCCTCGCTCTACACTGGGCGGTGGACGGACGTGGGGACGCCGGAGCGGCTGGCCGAACTCAACCGGTAAGTGGCCGCGCAGGCTACTGCGCTGCAGCAGCGGTGGCCGGTTTGTTGTAGGCGGGTTCCAGCGCAATGGGTGGGCCGTTTTCGCAGGTGCGCAGCAGCCACTGGCTGGGCAGAAACCGCGCATCCGGCCCGTCGGGCGCGGGCTTACCTACCTCGGCCTGCACGTCGTAGGGCACATGCGGCACCTGAAATAACGCGATTTGGCCCTTCTTGCAGGCAACCCCCTTGATGACGGTGTTGGGCACCCAGCCTTGGCTGGCGTTGTCATAGCGGTACACGGGGCCCAGGCGCTGGTCCTCCGCCAGCTCTACGCGCATGGGCAATATTTGCAGCGCACTGGCCAACACCCCGGCGATCTCCACCGGTTGCGCAAAGCGCACGGCCTCCAGCCCATGCAGTGCCAACGGGCGGTTGGGCTCGCCCTTGTCGAACGGGTCGCGGCGATTGATGAGGCTGCCGGCGGGGATGAGCACCTCGCCGTACTGAAAGTCCTGCGGCAGCACAAAGCGCTCGCGGCTGGCGCGGACCGAGGCGCTGTCGTGCCACGCCTGCTGCGCGCTGTGCGACAGGTAGAACCGCACGCCCACCCAGACATTGCACAGCAGGGTCGCCGCAATCAGCACGTGCAGCGCACGGGGGGCGAGCAGCAACTTCTGCGGTATGTCGATCCAGCGTACATACACCCCGTAGATCAGCAGCGCGCACGTCAACACCAGCGCCAGCATGGGCAGCAAAGTGGCCAGAAAGAAGTTCAGCAGGGTGGAGAACAAAGCGGACATGGTGTTCAAAGGCTGTGTGAAGGTGTCGGCACTGCCAGGTGCGGCAAGGCAGCCGGTGCGCCCAGGCTGGCCAGAGTCTGCCACGGCGCACAGCGGTGCTGTGATCACGAATCCCCGGCGGTGTAGCGGGATCGCCTCAACCCGCAATGCGCCTGTGCAATGCTGGATTTGGCCAGGGGGATTCACCCACAATGGGGCCGCCCGTCCCCGGATGGGCCCAAAATGCGCGGATGAGCCCACAGACCTCCCTCTACGCCCAACGCCGTGCCCGCCTTGCCTCCCAACTCGGCGAGGGCGGCATCGCCATCATCCCCACAGCGCCCGAGCGCCCGCGCAACCGCGATACAGATTTTCTGTACCGCCACGACAGCTACTTTTATTACCTGACCGGTTTTACCGAGCCCGGCGCGTGCCTTGTGATCAGCCACGACGGCCGCAGCACGCTGTTTTGCCAGCCCAAAGACCTTGAGCGTGAGATCTGGGACGGCTACCGCCTGGGCCCCGCCGCCGCGCCCGCCGCGCTGGGCGTGGATGCGGCGCACTCCATCACCGAGCTGGACGCCAAACTGCCGCGCCTGCTGGAGAACCGCAGCTGCGTGTGGTACCCCTTCGCCATCCACAGCGGACTGGCCGCGCGGGTAGAGGGCTGGCTCAATGCGGTGCGCGCCCGCGTGCGCTACGGCGCGCTGTGCCCCGCCCTGCAGAACGACCTGTGCACACCACTCGATGAAATGCGCCTGGTCAAGGACGCGCACGAACAGGACCTCATGCGCCGCGCCAGTGCCATCAGTGCGCAGGCCCATGTCCGTGCCATGCAGCGGTCAGCCCGCATGCTGCGCGCGGGTGAGGACGTGCGGGAGTACCACCTGGACGCCGAACTGTTGCACGCCTTCCGCGAGGCGGGTTCGCAGTACCCGGCCTACGGTTCCATCGTTGCCGCAGGGGCCAACGCCTGCGTGCTGCACTACCAGGCCGCTGGCGCGCCGGTGCGCAGCGGCGAGCTGGTGCTCATCGACGCGGGCTGTGAACTCGATGGCTATGCCAGCGACATCACGCGCACCTTTCCGGCCAATGGCACCTTCACCGGGCCTCAGCGTGCCCTGTATGACTTGGTGCTGGCCAGCCAGGACGCCGCCGTGGCCGCCACCAAGGCGGGCGCGCGCTTCAACGACCCGCACGACGCCACGGTGGCCGTGCTTGCGCAGGGCATGCTCGACCTGGGTTTGCTCGACAAAAACAAGGTGGGCACCGCGCAGGATGTGATCGACAAGCGCGCGTATTTCCAGTTCTACATGCACCGCACCGGCCACTGGCTGGGCATGGATGTGCACGACTGCGGCAGCTACGTGGAGCCCGGCGAAGTAGGCCAGGTGAGCGAGCGCAAAGACCCGTTGTCGGGCGAGACCATCACCAACCGCCCCAGCCGCGTGCTGCGCCCAGGCATGGTGCTTACCATCGAGCCGGGCATCTATGTGCGCCCTGCAGACGGGGTGCCCGAGCAGTTCCACAACATCGGTATTCGCATTGAAGACGATGCGATCGTGACCGACACCGGGTGTGAGCTGATCACGCGGGGCGTGCCGGTCAAGGCCGAAGAGATCGAAGCGCTGATGCGCGCCTGAGCGTGCGCACGGACACCGAGGTCGAGAAGACCATGTTGGCGCACGGGGCTGCCTCTGCGGGTTCGGCAGTTGGTGCGTTGCCGTCCAAGTGGCAACTGGGTGGCGCTCTCTGGCTGCTGGGCATGCCGGGTGTGGTGGCCGTTGTCTGGGCGCTGCTCCCGCCGCTGAAGGCCAATGAGGCGCTGCTGCCGCTGCCGCTTTGGGCAGTGGTCCTGCTCAGTGGGCTGCAGACTGCGGTGCTGCTGGCAATTGCCGTAGCGGTGGGCGTGTGGCTGGCTCCCCGGGTGGGTCTGTATGCGCCCGCGATGTCCGCATGGATGGGAGGGAAGCCGGTGGGAGCGGCGTTGAGCGCGCAATGCAAACCCGGCGTGCTGGGCGGGATGGCGGGTGCCGCATGGCTGTGGGGGCTGTCCCTTGTGGCACCCTTGGCGCTGCAGCCTGCAGACCCCTCCAGCTCCATGCCGTTGGTGGTCAAGCTGCTGTACGGTGGCATCACGGAAGAATTGTTGATGCGCTGGGGCCTGATGACCTTGCTGCTGTGGCTGGGCTGGCGTGTGGTGCAGCGCGGGCAGGGCAAGCCGGGCAAAGCGCTGGTTGCAGGTGCAGTGCTGTTCAGCGCCGTATTGTTTGCTGTGGGCCACCTGCCCGCCGCACAGGCCATGACCGGGATGCTGACCCCGCAGGTGATTGCGTTTGTGCTGGTGGGCAACACGGCCTTTGGTTTGGTGGCCGGCTGGCTCTACGCGCGCCACGGGCTGGAGGCGGCCCTCATCGCGCATGTGCTGGCGCATTTGCTGTCGTACCCTGTGCTCTGAGTGCGGGCTGGGCCTGGACGGTGGGCGAGGGGTAACTCGCATGTAACCGCTTCGTGTGAAAATTGAAATTCGATTACATCCACCACACGAACGAGAGAAAGAGACAAACCCATGCCTACCCGCCGCGCCACCAAGATTGTTGCCACCCTGGGCCCCGCATCGAGCGACCCGGCGCTGCTGGAGGCCATGATCCGTGCAGGCGTCAATGTGGTGCGGCTGAACTTCAGCCATGGCAAGGCGCAAGACCATATTGACCGTGCCGCCACCGTGCGGGCCGCTGCCCAGCGCGCGGGCCGCGAGGTCGCCATCATGGCCGACCTGCAGGGCCCCAAGATCCGCGTGGGCAAGTTTGCCGAGGGCAAGGTGTACCTGGAGCCGGGCGCCAAGTTCATCCTCGATGCGTCGCGCACCGAGCCGGGCGACATCAACGGCGTGGGTCTGGACTACAAGGAGCTGCCGCGCGACGTGAAAGCCGGCGACCTGTTGCTGCTCAACGACGGCCTGATTGTGCTCATCGTTGATGCCGTGCGCGGCGAAGAAGTACACACCACCGTCAAGCTGGGTGGCGAGTTGTCCAACAACAAGGGCATCAACAAGAAGGGTGGGGGCCTGACCGCACCGGCCCTCACCGCCAAGGACATGGAAGACATCCGCACGGCCATGAGTTTTCAGGCCGACTACGTGGCGGTGAGCTTTCCCAAGAACGCGACCGACATGGAGATGGCGCGCCAGCTTTGCAACGTGGCCGCATCGGAATACCGCCACAAGCCGGGCCTGATCGCCAAGATCGAGCGCGCCGAGGCCATTCCGCACCTGGAAGCCATCTTGCGCGTGAGTGACGGCATCATGGTGGCGCGCGGCGACCTGGCGGTAGAGGTGGGCAATGCTGCCGTGCCCGCCTTGCAAAAGAAAATGATCCGCATGGCGCGGGACTTGGACAAGGTGGTCATCACCGCCACGCAGATGATGGAAAGCATGATCACCAACCCCGTGCCCACGCGCGCCGAGGTGAGCGATGTGGCCAACGCCGTGCTGGACGGCACCGACGCCGTGATGCTGAGTGCAGAAACGGCCGCAGGCCGCTATCCTCTCGAAACCGTGGAAGAAATGGCCACCATCTGCGCCGCTGCCGAAGCGGCGGAAGACCCGCAGCTGGACGCCGATTTCACGGGGCAGACGTTTGGGCGCATCGACCAGTCCATTGCAATGGGCGCGCTGTTCACCGCCCACCACCTGGGTGCCAAGGCCATCGTGGCCATGACCGATAGTGGCGCCACCGCCCTGTGGATGAGCCGCCACCGCATCCACATCCCCATCTATGCGCTGACGCCCAAGGTGGCCACGCAACGCAAGATGGCGATGTACCGCAATGTGCGCCCGCTGCTCATGGACACCAGCGCTGACCGCGATACGGCGCTGGAGCAGGCCGAGGGGCATCTCAAGAGCCGCAACATCGTGCAAAAGGGCGATGTTTACGCCATCACCTGCGGCGAACCCATGGGGGCACCTGGGGGGACCAATATGCTGAAAATTTGCGTCGCTAACTGAGCCACGGGTTTCGTCAGCCTTTCGCCGCGCCAGCCCCGAGGGCAAGGAGGGGTTGGGATGGTGGAGTTGTGATCACGCGAGCCGTTGGGTGGTGTCACCCGGAGGTCTGGCGTCCGGGGGCGGCGGGCAGCGTGAGCGCAGCGCCGATGCCGCCAAGTCGCACAGCCAGCCCGCGACCCAGCAGATCCACGCTGTCCATAGCGTGTGGCTCATGAAGTGCGCCCCGCGAACCTGCTGGGCTCCACCCAGAATCAACCCCGCCGCCAGCGCGCCGACAAGCCACCAGCGTGCAGCGCGCGGCTGTTGGCGGCGCAGCGCAAAGTAGCCACCCAGAAATGCGAACCCTGCACTGGCGTGACCTGCCGGAAAGCAACGGCCACCACCCCCATCCACCACGCCCAGCGCCCAGTGCGACGCATACCGTGCCACGCCGCCGAACTCCGACAGGTCCCAGGGGCAGCTGGTAGTGCTGAGGTTCTTGGTGATGCTCACCATGGCCAATGCGATCAGTGCGCTCACCGCCATTTGCATGCGCTCGCTGGCATCGATGCGACGCAGAACGCCGCGCGGCCACCAGACACTGAGGGCCAGCAGCATCACCAGCAACCATCCCAGGCGGCGTGCACCTTCGTGCAACACTTGCACAAAAAACCACTGGTCCCGCATCGGGAACCCGTGCGCGGTGCCAAAGGCGTGTGCAAATGCCAAGTCCAGCCCGCCGGCATCCCAGGCCACCACGCAGACCAGGGAGGCCAGCGTGCAGTACAGAAGAACACGGGGGCGGTCGGGGCGCGATAGGGGCACTGGAACAGGCGGCATGGCGTGATGGTGCTACGGCGCACTTAACGCGGTCTTAAGGGAATGCGCACGGTGCTTTGCCCGGCGACAATGGCCGTATGCGAATACTCGTGGTCGAAGACGATGCAGGCATAGCCAGCGGCCTGCGCACCAACCTCCAGCAGCGCGGCTATGCGGTGGATGTCTGTGATGGCGTGGTGTCAGCCTGGGCCGCGCTGCGCGCCGAACGGTTTGATGCGGTGTTGCTGGACCTGGGACTGACCGATGGCGACGGAAGCGAGCTGCTGCGCCGGTTGCGGTTGAGTCCCCCAGCAGTTGGCGCCCAGTCGGCGGCGCTGCCCGACCCATCTACCCCGGTACTTATCGTGACCGCGCGCGATCAGGTGCATCAGCGCATCGCCGGGCTCGATCTGGGAGCAGACGACTACCTGTCCAAACCGTTTGATGTGGATGAGCTGGACGCCCGTCTGCGCGCATTGCTGCGCCGCGCAGCGGGGCGTACTTCACCGACGATTCGACACGGTGACATCGAAGTTGATCCCGCCTCGCGCACGGTGCGACAAGCGGGCAGGACTGTAGAGATGTCGCCCCGGGAGTTCTCTGTGCTGCTGGTGCTGCTGGAGGCGCGCGGGCGCGTGCTTTCGCGCCTGCAGATTGAGGAGCGGCTGTACAGCTGGGATGCCGCCATCGAGAGCAATGCGGTGGAGGTACACATCCACCACTTGCGCCGAAAGCTGGGCAGCGCCTGTATTCAAACCATGCGCGGCGTGGGCTATTTCATGCCCCAGGACGTACCACAGTGACGGCGCCGCACGACGGGTCGCGCACGCCGGTGCGTCAGCGGACGCGGCGCCCATCGCTCACCCGGCAGCTCCTGCTGTGGTCGCTGGGAGCCCTTGCGTTGGTGTGGGGCAGTTTTGTTTTCATCGGTTACCAGACGGGAGTGCACGAGGCCGACGAGTTGACCGATGGGCATCTTGCCAGCGTGACCGCACTGCTTCTGAATCTGCGCGCCACGGAAGTTATGGCGGGCGCGCAGGTCACGCAGCGTGCGCCCACGCCGTGGCTCAAGTCGCATGACTACCAGCAGTCCATCAGCGTGGCGCAGTGGGATGCGCAAGGCCATCTTCTGGCCCACAGTGGAACATCGCCCGCGCCTCGGTTCTCCGATGCTGAAGGGTTCGCAAACCTCACGCTCGGGACGCCTGGGGCCGTGTGGCGCAGTTTTTCACAATGGGACGCTACGCGATCTCGCAAGGTCATGGTGTTGCTGGAGCTGCGAGAGCGCGATGAACTGGCCCAGGACATTGCCGAGCAGATGATCGAGCCCGGTCTGTGGCTGCTGCCTGTGGTGTCGCTTGCGCTGGGGTTGGCGCTGTGGCGGGGGTTGCGGCCGTTGTACGCCCTGTCGGCCGATGTGGCTGCCCTTGACCCTGCCAGTACGCAGCGCCTGGCGTCGCGCCATGCGTGGAGCGAGTTTGAATCGGTGGTGGCGTCCATCAACACCCTGCTGGACCGGCAGCAGGCCGCGATGGTGCGCGAGCGCCGACTCGCCAACGAAGTGGCGCACGAACTGCGCACGCCGCTGTCGTCCATCGCGCTACAGGCCAGCGCGCTGGGGGGCGAGCTGGACGCCGAGGCGCGCACGCAAGCGGTGGACCGCATCGGAAAGGACGCTCTGCGTGCAGGCCATGTGCTCAACCAGTTGCTGGCGCTGGCGCGGGCGAGCCGCGCCGAGCTGCACGAAGCCAAGGCACCGGTGGACCTGAGTGCCTTGGCACGTACGGTGTGTGCCGACTACGCGCAGGCGGCGTGGCAGCGCGGCGACGACATTGCGCTATCAGTACCGCCAGCGCTCCATGTGGCCGGCCATGCCGTGCTACTGGACATTGCTGCGCGCAACCTGGTGGAGAACGCCCTCAAGCACACGCCCGAAGGCACACACATTGCCATGCAGGTGGGTGGCTCTGACGGGGGAGATGCCTGGCTGCAGGTGTGTGATGACGGCGCGCGTGCGTCAGGCGATGGGGCTGCCAAGAGCGTGGCGCGCAAGGTGGACAGCCTGCACCTGGGCCATGAAATCTTGCGCCGGGTCGCAGATGTTCACGGGGGGCAGTTTGGCCCCGCTCCTGCACCGAAGCCCTTTACCACCTGCTACCGGCTGGATTTGCCCCGGCACCCGGTGCCCCACGCCGGTTAAAATTGACGGTTACCAAGCGGTTACCACCGCATTGCGGGGCTTACAGCGCCTCCCCAAGCCTCCCCAATCAACCCTGAACGGACACCACGACCATGCCCCTCGTTTCGATGCGCGAACTGCTCGACCATGCCGCCGCCCACAGCTACGGCATCCCCGCTTTCAACGTCAATAACCTGGAACAGGTTCAAGCCGTGATGGCCGCTGCAGACGAAGTCGGTGCGCCCGTCATCCTGCAGGCCAGCGCAGGTGCCCGCAAATATGCAGGCGAGCATTTCATCAAGCACCTGATCCAGGCGGCTGTGGAGGCCTACCCGCACATCCCGCTGGTCATGCACCAGGACCACGGTTCCTCGCCCAAGATCTGCCAAGGCGCCATCGACCTCGGTTTTGGCTCGGTGATGATGGACGGCTCGCTGATGGAAGACGGCAAGACGCCCGCATCGTTCGAGTACAACGTCGATGTGACCCGCAAGGTGGTCGACATGGCGCACAAGGTGGGCGTCACGGTCGAAGGCGAGCTGGGCTGCCTGGGCAACTTGGAGACCGGTGAAGCGGGTGAGGAAGACGGCATTGGCGCCGAAGGCAAGCTGGACCACAGCCAGATGCTGACCGACCCCGAAGAAGCCGCTGTGTTCGTCAAGGCCACGCAACTCGACGCCCTGGCCATTGCCATCGGCACCAGCCACGGCGCCTACAAGTTCAGCCGCAAGCCCACGGGTGACATCCTGGCCATCAGTCGTGTGAAGGAAATCCACAAGCGCATTCCCAACACCCACCTGGTGATGCACGGCTCCTCGTCGGTACCTGCCGAGCTGCTGGCCATCATCAACCAGTACGGCGGCAAGATGAAGGAAACCTATGGAGTGCCCGTCGAAGAGATCCAGGAAGCCATCAAGCATGGTGTGCGCAAGATCAATATCGACACCGACATCCGCCTGGCCATGACCGGCGCGGTGCGCAAGTTCCTGTTTGAAAACCCGGAAAAGTTTGACGCGCGCGAGTGGCTCAAGCCCGCCCGCGAAGCCGCCAAGCAAGTGTGCAAGGCCCGTTACCTCGAATTCGGCTGCGAAGGACAGGCCGCCACGATCAAGGGCCACAGCCTGCAGGTGGTGGCCGCCAAGTACGCGAGCGGCGAACTGGCCCAGGTGGTAAATTGAACCATTTCCTGGCGGGACTCTGATCCCTGGCGCAAGCCCCGAGCCCGGCCGATTGCCATCGCCGGGCTTTTTTGTTGGCATGTCAGACTTTGCGGGGTGGAGAGCGCCCTCTACATCAGACAAAGGCGACAGCCATAAGAATATCTTCATGTAAGCTCGTGGTCAGTATGCGCTGGCCGAGCCGTGCAAAGGCCTACCCCCTCATGACTTTGACGATTCCCAAGTTTCGGTTCCTGTTCTCGCTGTCTTGCGCCGTGATGCTGGGGGCATGTGCCCCCATGACCGTGCCGCCCAAGGCGGAATACTCCGTGGGTCGCTCGCGCCTGGTGTTGCCGCCCGGTGCCTGGCAAGACCTGGGGGCCACCGATGTCGCCTTGCCCCTGTTGCCAGGCCCCGGCGCTACCGTGCCACTGCAGACCCGCGCCGTTGGCCTGCGGGGCGCGCAAGGGGAATTGTTGGCCGTCCTGCGCGTGCAGACCAACCGCAGCGGTGACCTGACCCGGCCCGTCGCATGGTCAGGCTATTGCCCACAGCAGAGGGACGTGATCGTGGACGACGCAGCTGCCAGCAGCCCGGTTCGTGCGGACTGCCTGCGTTTCAAGCGCTGGGCCAGCAGTGCCCAGTGGCTCGACAAGAACAGCCCCGAGCTGGTCACATGGCTTGATAGCCGGCAGATCGCGCTCAAGCAGCCGTATTCCTATTTCAGCTATCGCTATGCCACTGAAGGTGGCGTGCTGGTGGAACTGGACGGATTGGTGGATCACCGCCTGCTGCGCCCCAAAACCCAGAACAACGAAGAATTCCTGACCTCGGGACGCCCCGCGCAGCGCTGGGTAGAGGACCTTGCCCAGGCTGCGCGCCTGAGCGTCGGTATGGTGGACGGTTTCCTGGCCATCCCGCCGTTCCCGTTCCCTGCACCCGTTTCTACGCCTTAGCGCCTGCGCTCTCCCTGGCGGCATGGCGGAAAACAGTTACGACACTAGAGGAGACCTCACATGCAGACTAGCCCCCCCCCGCAGCGTATCGGCGTGCCACGGGAGACCTTTCCGCTTGAAAAGCGCGTTGCTACCGTTCCAGACGTGGTCGAGAAGCTCATCAAGCTGGGTTTCCAGGTAGCCATCGAATCGGGGGCCGGCGAGGCTGCCAACTTTAGCGATGATGCGTACCGTGCGGCGGGCGCCGAGGTGCTGCCCGATGCGGCAGCACTGTGGTCTGCGTCGGACATCGTTTTCAAGGTGCGCCCGCCTAGCAGCGAAGAGATCGCGCTGATGCGCGAGGGCACCACGCTCATCGACTTCATCTGGCCTGCCCAGAACCCGGAGTTGATGCAGCAACTCGCCGCGAGGAAGGCCACTGTGCTGGCCATTGACTGCCTGCCGCGCACGCTCTCGCGCGCACAGAAGATGGACGCGCTCACCTCCACAGCCGGCGTCAGCGGCTACCGCGCGGTGATCGAGGCGGCCAATGTATTTGGCCGCTTCTTCAACGGCCAGATCACGGCTGCGGGCAAGGTGCCGCCCGCCAAGGTGTTCATTGCAGGCGCTGGCGTTGCGGGCCTTGCAGCCATTGGAACGGCGGCCAACCTGGGCGCCATCGTGCGCGCCAACGACACCCGGGCAGAAGTGGCCGACCAGGTCAAATCGCTGGGCGGTGAATTCGTCAAGGTGGACTACGAGGAGGAGGGCTCTGGCGGCGGCGGTTACGCCAAGGTCATGAGCGAGGGTTTCCAGGCCGCTCAGCGCAAGATGTACGCAGAGCAGGCCAAGGACGTCGACATCATCATCACCACCGCGCTGATCCCCGGCAAACCCGCACCTAAGCTCATCACGGCCGAGATGGTGCAGAGCATGAAGCCCGGCAGCGTGATTGTGGACATGGCCGCCGAGCAGGGTGGCAACTGCGAGCTGACCGTGCCCGGCGAGGCGGTGGTGCGCCACGGCGTGACCATCGTGGGCTACACCGACCTGGCCTCGCGCCTGGCCAAGCAGTCCTCCACCCTGTATGCCACCAACCTTTTGCGCCTGACCGAGGAGCTGTGCAAGGCCAAAGACGGCGTGGCTGTGGTCAACATGGAAGACGACGCCATCCGTGGCCTCACCGTGGTCAAGGAAGGCGCTATCACCTGGCCCGCGCCACCGCTCAAGCAGGCCCCTTTGCCTGCGCTCAAGGCCGCAGCGCCCGTGGAGCAAAAGAAGAGCGGCCATGGCCATGGCGCCCGTGCGCCGCTGCCCGCCAAGACGCTCGCCATCCTGTTTGCCGTCGCTGCCGTGGCCTTCTGGTTCATCGGTGCCTACGCTCCGGCGGCCTTCCTTGGCCACTTCACCGTGTTTGTGTTGGCCTGTTTCATCGGCTACATGGTGGTGTGGAACGTCACGCCCGCGCTGCACACCCCGCTCATGAGTGTGACCAACGCCATCTCCAGCATCATTGCCATTGGTGCCCTGGTGCAGATCGCGCCGCCCGAGGCAGGGGTCAACGGGCGCCCCGACGGGCTCATCCTCTGGCTGGCCTTTGCGGCCGTTGTGCTCACGGCTATCAACATGTTCGGCGGTTTTGCGGTCACCCGCCGCATGCTCGCCATGTTCCGCAAGTAATCCATCACAACAAGAACAACAAGGAGCACAGAACATGTCCCAAAGTCTTGCCAACATGGCCTACCTGGGTGCGGCCATTCTTTTCATCCTGAGCCTGGGCGGGCTCTCCAACCCCGAAACCTCGCGCCGCGGCAATCTGTTTGGCATGGTCGGCATGGCGCTGGCGGTGCTGGCAACGGTGTTCGGCCCGCGGGTCAGCAGTGGCGGCATAGCCTGGATCATCGCGGCGCTGGTCATTGGTGGCGGCATCGGCCTGTTTGCCGCCCGGGTGGTCAAGATGACGCAGATGCCCGAGCTGGTTGCGCTAATGCACAGCCTGGTGGGTTTGGCCGCGTGCCTGGTGGGTTTTGCCAGCTACGTCGATACCTCCATTCAGCTGGAGGGGGCAGAAAAGACCATCCATGAGGTGGAAATCTATCTGGGCATCCTGATCGGCGCCGTCACGTTCAGTGGCTCGCTGATTGCCTTTGGCAAGTTGAACGGCAAGATCGGTGGCAAGCCGCTGCTGCTGCCCGGACGCCACTGGCTCAACCTGGCCGCTCTGCTGGTTGTGATCTGGTTCGGTCGGGAGTTCCTGCGCGCCGAAACGGTGGAGCAGGGCATGGTGCCGCTGATGGTGATGACGGCGATTGCGCTGTTGTTCGGCATCCATATGGTCATGGCGATTGGCGGTGCCGACATGCCGGTGGTGGTGTCCATGCTCAACAGCTACTCGGGCTGGGCGGCGGCGGCCACGGGCTTCATGTTGTCCAACGACCTGCTCATCGTCACCGGTGCGCTGGTGGGGTCGTCGGGCGCCATCCTGAGCTACATCATGTGCAACGCCATGAACCGCAACTTCATCAGCGTGATCGCTGGGGGCTTCGGCTCGGGCGCGGGCACGCCGTCCAAGAAGGGCGAGGCTGCAGAGCCCCAGGGCGAGGTGGTGCCCGTGAGCGGTGCCGAGACCGCCGAGCTGCTCCGCGATGCCAAGAGCGTGATCATCGTGCCCGGCTACGGCATGGCGGTGGCCCAGGCACAGCACACCGTGAACGAGATCACCCAGACCCTGCGCGCGAAGGGCGTTTCGGTGCGGTTTGGCATTCACCCGGTAGCGGGGCGCATGCCCGGCCACATGAACGTGTTGCTGGCAGAGGCCAAGGTGCCCTACGACATCGTGATGGAGATGGACGAAATCAACGGTGACTTTCCCGATACCGATGTGGTCATGGTCATCGGCGCCAACGATATCGTGAACCCTAGCGCTCTGGATGACCCCTCCAGTCCTATCGCAGGCATGCCGGTGCTGGAGGTGTGGAAGGCTCGCACCTCGATCGTGATGAAGCGCTCCATGGCCTCGGGCTATGCGGGGGTGGACAACCCGTTGTTCTACAAGGACAACAACCGCATGCTGTTCGGCGATGCCAAGAAAATGCTCGATGAGGTCCTCGCAGCGCTCAAGAGCTGACAGGCATAATTCCCTCGCAGTAAAAAGCACGACCGTGCTGAAAAATCAGCACGGTTCTCATGACACCCATAAAACCGATAGGAGACAATGAAAATGACTGATCGCCCCTGGCTGAGCGCGTACCCGCAAGGCGTCCCTGCTGACATCGACACCTCGCAGTACCCCTCCCTCGTCGCCCTGATGGACGAGGCTTTCACCAAGTACGCCAACCGGGTGGCTTACAGCTTCATGGGCAAGGACGTGACCTACGCCCAGACCGACTCGCTCTCCAGCGCGTTTGCGGCCTACCTGCAGGGCCTGGGCCTGGCCAAGGGCGACCGCGTGGCCATCATGATGCCCAACGTGCCGCAGTACCCCGTCACCGTGGCCGCCATCCTGCGCGCCGGTTTTGTGGTGGTCAACGTGAACCCGCTGTACACGCCACGCGAGCTGGAGCACCAGCTCAAGGACTCGGGCGCCAAGGCCATCGTCATCATCGAGAACTTTGCGGCCACGCTGCAAAGCTGCATTGCCAACACGCCGGTCAAGCATGTGGTGCTGGCTGCCATGGGTGACCAGCTGGGACTGCTGAAGGGCGCACTCGTCAACTACGTGGTGCGCAACGTCAAGAAGATGGTGCCCACGTTTGACCTGCCCGGTGCCGTGCGCTTTAACGACGCGGTGGCCCAGGGCACACGCGGCACGCTCAAAAAGCCCGACATCAAACCCGACGACATCGCCCTGCTGCAGTACACCGGTGGCACCACCGGCGTGAGCAAGGGCGCCGTGCTGCTGCACCGCAACGTGATCGCCAATGTGCTCCAGTCCGAAGCCTGGAACAACCCCGTGATGAAGCAGGTGCCCGCAGGCGAGCAGCAGACCAGCATTTGCGCACTGCCGCTGTATCACATCTTTGCGTTCACCGTGAACATGATGCTCAGCATGCGCACCGGTGGCAAAACCATCCTGATCCCCAACCCGCGTGATCTGCCTGCGGTGCTCAAGGAGCTGTCCAAGCACACGTTCCACAGCTTCCCCGCCGTCAACACGCTGTTCAACGGGCTGGCCAATCACCCCGACTTCAACACCGTGAACTGGAAGAACCTCAAGGTCTCGGTGGGCGGTGGTATGGCGGTGCAGGGCGCGGTGGCCAAGCTGTGGCTGGAGAAAACGGGCTGCCCCATCTGCGAAGGCTATGGCCTGTCAGAAACCAGCCCCTCAGCCAGTTGCAACCCCGTCACCGCCACGGAGTTCACGGGCACGATCGGCGTACCGATTCCCGGCACCTGGATGAAGCTGCTGGACGACGAGGGCAACGAAGTCACCACCCTCGGCCAGCCTGGCGAAATCGCCATCAAGGGCCCGCAGGTGATGGCCGGCTACTGGCAGCGCCCCGACGAAACCGCCAAGGTCATGACCAACGACGGCTACTTTAAGTCGGGCGACATCGGCATCATGGACGAGCGCGGCTACTTCAAGATCGTCGACCGCAAGAAGGACATGGTGCTGGTCAGCGGCTTCAACGTGTACCCCAACGAAGTCGAAGAAGTGGTGGCCAACTGCCCCGGCGTGCTCGAATGCGCCGTGGTGGGTGTGCCCGATGACAAGACGGGCGAAGCCGTCAAGCTGGTGATCGTGAAGAAAGACCCGGCGCTGACCGAAGCGCAGGTCAAGGAATACTGCAAGGCCAACCTCACGGGCTACAAGCAGCCGAGGGTGATCGAGTTCCGTACCGAGCTGCCCAAGACCCCCGTGGGCAAGATCCTGCGCCGCGAGCTGCGCGACAAGAAGTGATGCCTCGGGGCCTTCGCGCCCCTGTTCACCCCTCAGGCGGCTTCGGCCGCCTTTGTTTTTACTGGAGAGCCCATGACCACCGCCATCCTCAGCGCCCTGCCCGAAGAGCAAAGCTCGCTCGTCCAGCACCTGTCGCACCCCCAGCGCCTGATGCACGCGGGCCGTGCCTTCTGGCTGGGTGACCTGCAGGGCCGGCGCGTGGTGCTGGCGCTTTCTGGCATTGGCAAAGTGGCGGCCGCCACCACGGCCACGGCGCTGGTCGAGCGATTTGGCGTGGCGCGTATCGTGTTCACCGGGGTCGCGGGCGGCGTGGGGGATGGGGTGCAGGTGGGCGACGTGGTGGTGGCGCAGGACTACCTCCAGCACGACATGGACGCCTCACCCCTGTTCCCGCGCTGGGAGGTGCCCGGCTACGCGCGCAGCCGACTGGTCTGTGATGTGGCACTGTCTGCTCTTCTTTTGGAAGCGGCTAGCGCTTGTGTATCAAGCGCTAGCGGCCAATTTGGCTTGAAATCTACGCTGCGGAGCGCATCAGAAAGCGCCCCGCACCGCGCCCACCACGGCCTGATCGCCAGCGGGGACCGCTTTGTGTGCGCCGCCGATGAAGCCCTGCGCCTGCGCAGCGCCCTGCGCGACGCCGGCCACGACGTGCTGGCCGTAGAAATGGAAGGCGCCGCCGTCGCCCAGGTGTGCCACGACTACGCCATCCCCTTCGCCGCCGCCCGGACTATTTCCGACCGCGCCGACAACACCGCGCACGTGGACTTTCCGCTCTTCGTCACGACCGTAGCCAGCCGCTACGCCGAGCACATGGTGCTGGCGTTTTTGCAGAAACTATGAAATTGATAGCTACTAGCGCTTTATGGATAAGCGCTGGATGCCAATTTGACTCACACTTCCGCTGGATTGACTGCCGAACCCGCCATCGGCCTTGCACAGGCTTCGGCAAGCTCAGCCCGAACGGGTGGGCGTCGGCCGGGGGAGTCGTAACGCCAGCGGCGACCAGTTCCGCCACCGCGCCGTGAAACCGGCGCGCCCCCAATACCAGCGCCACCGCGGAACCGGCTTTGCCGGGCCGCTGGAGGCGTCCCCCTCAGGGGGAAGGCGCGCAGCGCCATAGGGGGAAACCTATTTCAACCAGCCGCGTTTACGGAAGTACCACATAGGCCCCAGCGCACTGGCCACCATCAGCGCCACCACATACGGGTAGCCATACGCCCAATCCAGCTCGGGCATGAACTTGAAGTTCATGCCGTACACGCTGGCGATCAGCGTGGGTGGCAGCAGCGCCACGCTGGCCACCGAGAAGATCTTGATGATCTTGTTCTGGTTGATGTTGATGAAGCCGACCGTGGCGTCCATCAAGAAGTTGATCTTGTCGAACAAAAACGCCGTGTGGTTGTCCAGTGACTCGATGTCGCGCAGGATCTGCCGGGCCTCCTCGAACTGATCGGAGTTGAGCATCTTGCTGCGCATCATGAAGCTCACCGCGCGGCGCGTGTCCATCACATTGCGACGGATGCGGCCATTCAAGTCTTCCTGGCGGGCGATGGCGGCCAGCACCTCGCCGGCGCGGGTGTCGGTCACGTCGCCGGCCAGCACCTGTTTGCTCACCTTTTCCAGCTCGTCGTAGATGTTCTCGAGCGTGTCGGCCGAGTATTCGGCGTCGGCGTCGAACAGCTTGAGCAGCACTTCCTTGGCGTCTTCGATGAGGCCCGGCGCGCGGCGCGCACGCATGCGCAGCAGGCGGAACACCGGCACGTCTTCGTCGTGGATGGAAAACAGCACGCCCCGGCTTTTGAGGTTGGCGTTGTGCTGGTTCAGGATGAAGGCCACGCGCACCGAGCGGGGGTCTTCGTCGTCGTCGATCAAAAAGTCGCTGCGGATGTGCAGCTCGCCGTTGTCTTCTTCGTAGAAGCGGGCGGACTCCTCAATGTCTTCGTCCATCGCATCCTCGGGGATGGACAGACCGTAGTGCTGCTTGATCCAGCGTTTTTCTTCGAGCGTGGGGGCTTCCAGGTCCACCCAGATGGGCTGAAAGCGGGTCAGCTCTTCCAGGGACTCGATTTCTTCCTGAAACAGCCGGCCATTGGCGAGCGTGAAGATGTTGAGCATGGGCTCACTCCCTTGTTATATGGCGTCTGCGGTGTGAGGTCGTGGGGTGCTTTCAACCCCACAGCAGTCAAGCAGGCCGGGGAGCTGAAAGCTACCAACTGGGGTAGGTTTCCAAGGAGCTGTCTCCGTAAAAATAAGCAAGCGGCGGATTATGGCACCGCATGGTGACAGGGCTGTGCCTGTCAGCCCTCTGCGCGAGGGGCTGACGCTGCGCGCACCGTGGCCAGCGCACGGCACAGGTCGGCCCACGCGGCCGCCTTGTTGTCTTGCGAACGCAGCAAGAACGCCGGGTCGTACGTGACCACGGCGGGGCAACCTGCCATCTGGTGGGGTTCGGCGCGCAGGCGGCCTAGCGGCTCGGTGCGGCCCAGCGCCGCACGGGCGGCCACATGGCCCAGGACCAGTACCATCGCAGGCGCAATGGCGGCCACGGTGTCGGCCAATGCCGCAGTGATGTCGCCACCCTGCGCATCAACGCCGGGGGCTGCGCGCTCCAGGGCCGCCAGGTAAACGCGCGGGTGGCGGTGCAGTTGCATGGCGCGCAGCATGTTGTCTAGCAAGCGCCCGGCGTCGCCCCCCAGCGGGTCGGCGGGGGTGAGGCTTTCGGTCACGATGAGCCAGCCTGCACCCAGCCCGGCGGGCGTTTGTGCCGGGTCGGCGCCGGGGTAGAGCGCCACGGCGGGATGCAGCTTGAGCGCGGGCGTGGCTGATGCTGCCACGGGCGGAGCAGGGGCGGGGGCCGTTGCAGGGGGATTGCGGTGGCCTGCGGTTGCAGGCGCTGCACTGAGCGCAGCCGCCGGGGCTGCAGGGCGAGCTGCAACAGGGGCGGCGGGCGTTGGCGCGGCTGCCATGGGCAGGGGCGATGCCCGTTCAGCGGCCGTGCTGCCTGGCAGCACGGGGGCAGCGGTCGCCGCTTCAGGCGGGCCCCATACGGTGACGCCCATTTCTTGCAGCATGGCGCGTTGTCGCGCATCAAGGTGAAGGCTCATACAGGCGGGCGGTGGTGTAGCGGTTGTCGGGTGGCAGTAAGGAGCGTGTCCGAGTGGATCACAGCGGCAGGCTCATTACCACCGCGTCTTCGCGTTGGCCCTGGTCAGCGGGGTAGTAGCGTTTGCGCTCGCCAACGCGGCGGTAGCCATGGGCCTCGTAAATGTGCTGGGCGCGCAGATTGCTGGCACGCACTTCCAGCCACAGCCACTGCGCGCCGCGCCCGCGCGACCAAAGGGCCAGTGCGTCCAGCAGCACCCGTGCCCAGCCTTGGCGCTGGAACTCGGGCGTGACGGTGATGTTGAGCAAATGCACTTCATCCACGCCCATCATGGCTACAAAGTAGCCCAGCAGGTGGTCCCCGGCCATCAGCACTTGGGCCTGGTAGCCCGAAGCCAGTGCGTCGGTGAAATTGCCGCGCGTCCAGGGGTGGCTGTAGGCACGATGCTCCACCGCCAGCACCGCGTCGAGCTGTGCGAGCGTCAGCGCTTCAAAACGCGCTTCCAGGCTCAGTTCAGGCCGCTTATTCAGTGCGTCGTCGTCAGAGGACGTGGGTAAAGCGCTCATGCGGGTCAGGGTTGGGCTGCGGGTGGGTTGGCGCGCAGGGCGGCGCGTTCGGCCGTGGTTTGCGCCACTTTATCGCGGATATAGCGGGGCAGCGCATCGCTGGCGGGCATGCCGCCGCCAGCGGCCAACAGGGCGGGCGCCAGGCGCAGCAGGGCCGTGGCGGTGGGCAGCGCCGCCACGTGGTGGGCGGTGGGTGCCAGACGATCACCGTACGGCGCGCGTGCGTTGCCCGCCACTGTCCACCCGGCGGGGGGCAACACCGTTTCTGGCGCACCCAGGCCAAAGTCGGCATCGGTCTGCCAGCCGCTCGCGCTGCCCAGCCACTCGCAGCGTGCGTGGTAGACCTCGTCCATGCGCGCATCCAGCACAGCAACCACCTGCGTGCAGCCATGTTGCTGGCGGGCTTCTTCGGCCAGGGCGAGCAGGGTGTCCACCGGCAGCACCGGCAGGCCCAGGCCGCCGCGGGCGCCAAATGCCAGCCCCTGCGCCACCGCACACGCAGTGCGCAGGCCGGTGAAGGACCCCGGGCCGCGCCCGAACACGATGGCGTCCAGCGTGTCGAACGACAGCCCCGCCTCTGCCAGCAAGCGGCGCACCTCGGGAATCATGTTGGCCGACGCCTGCGGCCCGCCCGGGCCGGTGTGCTGCACCACAGCATCGCCATGCTGAACGGCGATGGAAAGGGTGTCGGTACTGGTATCAAAGGCGAGCAGATTCATGAAGCGGTGGGAGATTGTTGCGAGGGCGGCACGGCAGGCACCACAGGGACGGGGGGCGCGGCACCCTGGCTTTTGCGCAACACGCCCAGCAGGATACCGGCGGTGACTAGCATCAGTCCGGCGAACAGGTTCCAGTACATGGGCTCGTCCAGAAAAACGACGGCGCCCATGGCCGAGAGGCCGGGCACCAGCGCGGTGATCATGGTCGACTTCACGGGGCCGAAGTGCTGGATCATGCGCGTGAAGCTGATGCCCGAGATCACCACCGAGCCCCCGCCCTGGAACACCATCTGAAAGACGATCTCGCTCCACGGCGCGATGGCCAAGTGGCTGGTCACCGCGCCCAGTGCCACCAGCACGGCGTAGGCGGGCACGTACACCATGCAGGCAAAGGCAGTGATCGCAATGGTGGCCTGCACAGCGTCCACCGCATGGCGCCGCGCCAGCACGCTGTAGGTGGCCCAGCACGAGGCGGCCATCATGAAGAGCACGTCGCCCTTCCACACATCGCCGCCCGAAAAGGCGGCCAGCAGGCTGCGCCCACCCACCAGCAAGTCACCCGCCACGATCAACGTCAGCCCGGCGGCGCGCAGCGGGGTGATGTGGTCGCGCAGCACCACAGCCGCCAGCAGCGCGGTCCACAGCGGCAGGCTGCCGGGCATGAGCACCGCCGCATGGGTTGCGGGTGCATGAAAGAACCCTGAATAAGCCAGCAGCGCGTAGAGCAGCCCGCCGAACGTGCCCAGCAGCACGGTGGTGCGCAATGGCAAGGGGGAAATGCCCAGCAGGCTGGAGGGTGCTGCCTGCACGCCTTGCGATGCCTTGCGCCGTCGCACCATCCACCAGCCCCACGGCAGCAGCACCAGGCTGGCGCCGGTGATGCGCAGCAGGGCAATGTCGAACGGGGTGAGCGTGCGCTGGGCCGAGGCGCGGGCAATGACGATGAAGCCTGTCCAGATGATGACGGTGACAACCGCCGCCAGCAGGCCGATGGCGCGAGGAGAAAGACGCATCGGGGGATTATCGGTGTGTGGCCTATACGGCGCTCCCCACGGGGTTGGCTGCCGGAGGGTGGGCTATAGACTCCCGCCATGTTCTTTCTTTCTGACCTCTGGCGCCAAGTGGCGCTCCGTGGCATTTCGGGTGTGTTGGCCGTCGTGGCGATCACGGCACAGCCCGTTCTGGCCCAGACCGCCCCGGTTACTCCCATCCCGCTGCCCGCCACGGTAGAAGCGGCCCTGGCCCGCGCGAAGCTGCCGCGGGATGCCCTGTCGGTGGTGGTGGTCGACACCCAGGGCGGGCCCACCCCCGCGCGTCTGGCACACCGGGCCCAGGTGCCTGTCAACCCTGCATCGGTCATGAAGCTGGTGACCACTTACGCGGCGCTGGAGCAACTGGGCCCGGCTTACGTGTGGAACACCCCGGTGTACGTGCAAGGCACGGTGCAGGACGGCAGCCTGCGGGGCAATGTCTTCATCCAGGGACAGGGAGACCCCAAACTGGTCATGGAGCGCCTGTGGCTGCTGATGCGCCGCCTGCAGGGCCAGGGCATTCAGGTCATCGTGGGCGACATCGTGCTGGACCGCACCGCGTTCGACGTGCCCGACCACGACCCGGCGCGTTTTGACGGCGAGCCCCTGCGCCCCTACAACGCTGCGCCCGACGCGCTGCTGCTGAACTACAAGTCGTCGGTGATGACCTTTGTGCCCGATGCCGCGGCCGGGCTGGCGCGCATCCAGTACGACCCGCCGCTGGCGGGGGTGCAGCGCCAGGCCACCGTGGCACTGGCGGCGGCGGGTACCGAGTGTGGTGACTGGCGTGGAGCCTTGCGGGCAGAGCTGGGCGACCCGGTGAAGGTGGGATTCCAAGGCGTGTACCCCGCAGCCTGTGGGGAGCGGGTGTGGCCCGTGGCTGCCGCCGACCCACGCGGTTTCGCGGCGCGGGCGGTGGAGGGCATGTGGCGCGAGCTGGGCGGCAAGCTCACGGGCAGTGTGCGCGAGGGCAAGTTGCCTTTGGGTCTCAAACCCGCGTTTGTGGTCACCTCGCCAGCGCTGGCCGAGGTGGTACGCGACGTGAACAAATACAGCAACAACGTCATGGCGCAGCATGTGTTTCTGACCCTTGCACTGCAAAAGAACGGTGTGGCCACCTTCGACGGCGCCCGCGAAGCCCTGCGCCAGTGGTGGGTCGCCCGCATGGGCGATGCGGAGCTACCGCTGGCCGACAACGGCGCGGGGCTGAGCCGCGACGCGCGCATCACGGCGCACGCGCTGGCCCGCATGCTGCAGGTGGCCTGGGCGTCTCCTGTGATGCCGGAGCTGGTGGCCTCGCTGCCCATCTCGGGGGTGGATGGCACCCTGCGACGCAGCCAGAGCCGCGCGGGCACGGCCCACCTCAAGACCGGCAGCCTGCGCGATGTCATGGCGGTGGCGGGCTATGTGCACGGGGCCAGCGGACGCCGGTATGTGCTGGTGGCGGTGGTCAACCACGCGAATGCGGGTGGCGCCCGCCCTGTGCTGGACGCGCTGACCGATTGGGCCGCCCGGGACCAGTGAATAATCCTGCGCCCGTTCTGCGGTGTCTGCAGCCTTCCGTCGCCCCATCGCCCATGCCCCATGCCCCATGCCCATCTCTGACCTCATCGGCTACTTGGCCGCTGCTCTCACCACCTGCAGCTTTGTGCCGCAGGCGCTGCATACGTTTCGCACACGGGATGTGACCGGCATCTCCCTGGGCATGTACAGCGTGTTCACTGTGGGCATTGCGCTGTGGCTGGTGTATGGCCTCGCGCTGGCGGCCTGGCCCATCGTGGTGGCACCCGCCATCACCCTGGTGCTGGCGGGTGCCATTTTGGGCATGAAGCTGGTATACGGAGAGCGCCGCCCCCGGTGAGGGATCAGGCCGGCAGCTGTCGCCTAGGCGTCTGCGGTGCAGTGTGGCCCGCGTTATCCCCAATGGATGCTGCAGTGCAGGTGCGCGCACGATGCGTCGTTCCTCACTGTCCAAGGGTCCCATTCATGACGTATTTCCGCCTTACCTGTGTTGCCGCCGCTGCGGTCCTGCTTGTCGCCTGCGGTGGCTCTGACGACCCGGCACGCGGCGCCCTCATCGACCCGCCAGCCACGTTGACTACGCTGACCGCCGCCCAGATTGACGCGGGCACCGCCGCCAGCGGCCTGCAGGCCATCAGCGGCAAAGCCAAATGTGATGTGAAAGTGGTGTCGCTCAACTACGCTACCGTAGGCGTCAAAAGCGGCGAGAGCACGAACGCCTCGGGCGTGATGCTGGTGCCCGCAGGCAGTTGCACCAGCGCTGCCCCCTTGGTGGCCTACGCCAAGGGCACTGACGTACAAAAGCCGCGCACCTTGGCCAACCCGCAAGACAGCGAGACCTTTTTGCTGGCCGCCATGTACGCCTCACAGGGTTACGCCGTGGTAGCCACCGACTACCTGGGTTTTGCCAAGTCGGGCTACAGCTATCACCCCTATCTGCATGCCGACTCGGAAGCCACCTCGGTCATCGACTCGGTGCGCGCAGCCCGTAACGCTGCAGGCACTGTGGGCGCCAACCTGTCGGGCAAGGTCATGTTCACCGGTTACTCGCAGGGCGGGCATTCGTCGATGGCGGCGCATCGTTCGGCCGAGCGCGACTACGGCACCGAATTCAATGTGGTGGCTGGCGCCCATCTTGCAGGTCCCTACAACATGTCGGGGTCGCTGCGCATACCTGACGCGATTGCGGGCGTGCAGTTCTTCGTGCCGTACCTCGTGACTGCATGGCAAAAGGTGTACGGCGATGTTTACAGCGACGTGAAGCTGGCGTTCAAGGCTCCCTACTCGGGCTACATCGAGAACCTGCTGCCCAACCCCACGCTGAACTACACCACGCTGGTCACCACGGGCATGCTGCCCGGTGGTGCGCCCAACCAGGCACGTGATGCGGTGTTCCAGTCCGACTTCATCAAGGGTTCGCAAACCAGCACCACCCACCCCTTGTACCTGGCTGCCAAAAAGAACGACCTGCTGGGCTGGAACCCCAAGGCGCGCACGCTGTTGTGCGGCGGCGCGGGCGATCCGACAGTGCCTCCCGCCATCCACCAGGTGGTGATGAAGGCCGACTTTGACAGCCGAGGCCTCACCAACGTCACATCGGTGGATGTGGACCCCGCCATCCAGGCCACCTTCGGCCCTGGCGGCAAGGCGCCCACGGACCCCACCTCCCCCGAGTTCGCGGCCTACTACGGCAGCTACCACGGCACCTACGAGCCACCGTTCTGCCATGCGCAGGCCCGTGCGGTGTTTGAAACCGTCAAGTAGCCCGAAGGCATCTGCCCCGTTTGCGCGGGGCAGGGCGCACAGCAAAAAGCCGACCCGGGGGTCGGCTTTTTTATGCCTGCTGTCAGTCTGCAGCGGGAGCAGCGCTCCACTGCAGCTGATTTACCAGCGCGCCTTCAGGCGGTCATACGCATAGGTGCCAAACTGGCGATGTGCCGAGGGCGTCAGATACACCGGGTCAGCAAACACGTACGAGGACTGATTGGCGCCCGACAGCAGCGTTGAGCTGTTGCACAAAGCCGAGTTGACCCGGCCCGCGCCAATTCCAATGCCGTTGGTTGTGTCCACTGACGTGCACACAGCGGCCGTCGCGTTGTTGAAGCCAAAGTTGGCAGGTACGTCGGCGTACAGGTTGACGTAGTAGGCCAGGTCCACATACAACACGTTCGCGCCCAGGTCCACGATGCCTACGAGCAGGCCATCGTTGAAGCGGCTGCTGGCGTCTGCCAGCAGGGCCTCGCGGCCAATGGTCTTGGCCCAGGGGGTCTTGCTCAGGTTGTAGGTGCCGGCCACCACCACGTACTTTGCGCCTGCGGTAACCAGGCGGCGGACCTGTGCGGCCATGTCTTCACCGGCCTTGCGGGAGGCTGCCACCATGGCGGCTTCGGTTTGGGTGCCCGCGTTGACGGCGGCCATGCCGGCGATCACATCGCTGATACCGCCACTCAGAATCACTACATCGTTGGCACCAAAGCTGTTGCCTGCCAAAAAGGTGTCGATCTGCTCGGTGATGGTGGGTGTGCTGGCGTTGCCTGTCGCGTCGGGCTTGGCGGCCACACGCGCGTTGCCGACTGCGTAGCTCTTGCCGCCTGTCGCCGCAGGCGTGAGGGCCTTGCCGTAGTTGCCCACCAGCTGCAGCGTCCAGTTGTTCACGCTGCCATCATTGACGGTGTAGAGCGAGCCTTTTTGCCCCACGTCGGTGTTGGCATCGCCAAACGCGATAAAGCGCTCGGGGGTGATGGCTGATTCGGTGGTGCTTGAACCACAGGCCGCAAGCAACGCGGCCGACGCACATGCGGCGACCAGTACGGTGCGGCGCATCCAATTTGCTGCCATGTATTTCTCCAGAAAAGGGGGGGGTAGTTTAGCGGTGCAACGTCAACGCATGTAAAGCGCGCGTCGCGCAGGGTCAGGCGGCAGCAGCGCGCTGCAAACGGTCGCGCACGCCTTCCCAGTCAGGGCTGGTGGGCGGCGTCTCGATCCAGATCAGTTTCACGCCGTCGTCGTCAAAAGCGCGCAGCACGGCGAACAGCTGCTGGGCGGTGGCGATGGCGTCGTCAGGCATGCGGCGCATGACAAGCCGGGAGGATTTGGTGCGCAGCGCGGCGCGGGCATAGACCGCGATGTGGGCGGCTTCGGCCCCTAGCAGGTCCAGGCCGGTTTGCAGGGCCTTGGCATCCATCAGCCGGACCTTGGCATTGGGCGCGTAGTGGGCTTCCAGCGTGCCCGAGGCGCGGGGCGTGAGCGCGGGCATGTCGTCCTTGGACAGCGGTGCAATGCCGCAGGCCGCCTCAATCTGCGCGCGTGTAATGGCGCCGGGGCGCAGCAGCACGGGCACGCCGCGCGTGCAGTCCACGATGGTGCTTTCGATGCCCACATCGCACGGGCCGCCGTCAAGCACCAGCAGCCCGGCGCCCAGCTCGTCCTGCACATGCTGGGCAGTGGTGGGGCTCACACGGCCAAAGCGGTTGGCACTGGGCGCGGCCACGCCCCACACCGGCGGGCCTCCCTGCGTCTCGTCCTCGCCGGGCGCCGCGCAGGCCAACAACAGGGCATGCGCCACGGGGTGCGCGGGGCAGCGCAGGCCCACGCTGTTTTGGCCGCCGGTGGCCGCAGTTGCCACACCGGGCAGGCGCGGCAGGATGAGGGTGAGCGGGCCGGGCCAGAAGGCATTCACCAGCTTTTGCGCAAATCCCGGCACCTCGCTGGCGAAGTGCGCAATGCCCTCGGCGTTGGCCACATGCACGATCAGCGGGTGGTCGCTGGGGCGGCCCTTGGCCGCAAAAATCTGCGCCACGGCGGCATCGCTGCTGGCGTCGGCCGCCAGACCGTACACCGTCTCAGTGGGCAGACCGAGCAGGGCGCCGCTGCGCACGGCCCGCGCTGCGGCGGCGATGGATTCGGGCTGGGTGCCGTTAAGGATCATGGTGGGGAGGCCGCCATCAAAACGGTGCAATACCCAGCAGGGCAGCAGCCTTCAGCGCAGTGGCACGTGCCGTTTCGGCAGTGGCGGCGGTGATGTTGAGGTGGCCCATCTTGCGGCCGCGCTTGGCGTCGCGCTTGCCATACAGGTGCAGGTGCGTGCCGGGCAACGCCAGCACGTCGGCCCAAGGGGGCGTCTGCTCAGCGTCGCCGTGCGCAAACCACAGGTCCCCCAGCAGGTTGAGCATGACGGCGGGGCTGTGCTGCCGCGGCTGCGTGAGCGGCAAGCGGGCCATGGTGCGCACCTGCAGCTCGAACTGCGACACATCGCAGGCGTTCTGGCTGTAGTGGCCGCTGTTGTGCGGGCGCGGGGCGATCTCGTTCACCACGAGGCTGCCGTCCTGCAGCACAAAAAATTCCACGCAGAGCACGCCGACGTAGTGAAGGCCGTTCGCTATCGAAATCGCAGCTTCTACCGCTTGCTGGATAAGCGCTAGAGGCAGATTTTGTTCAAAAACTTCCGTCACCGCCAGAATGCCGTCGCGGTGCAGGTTGCGCTGCACGGGGAGGTGCACGGTGGCGCCATCGGCCCCGCGCGCCACGATCACCGAACATTCCAGGGCCAGGGGGAGCATCTTCTCCAGCACGCACGGTACGTTGCCGACCGAGTCCCAGGCGGCGGCCAGTTCCGCTGCGGTCTTCACGCGCACCTGGCCCTTGCCGTCATAGCCCATGCGGGCGGTTTTCAGAATACCGGGTAACAGATCAGAAGAAACGGCAGCCAGTTGCTCAGCCGTTTCAATCACCGCATACGGCGCACAGGGCACGCCGCAGGCCACAAAGTGGGCCTTTTCGCGCGCACGGTCTTGCGCCACCGACACGGCGTCGGCGGCGGGCGACACGGGGCGCTGCGCGGCCAACGCGGCCAGAGCGGCAGCGGGCACGTTTTCGAACTCGGTGGTGACTGCATCCGACAGGCGGGCCAGCTCGGCCAGGCCTTGCGGGTCTTCATAGCCGGTCTGGATGTGGTGGTGGCTCACCAGCCCGGCCGGGCTGGTGGGGTCGGCATCCAGCACGGCGGTGAAGTAGCCCATGGCCTGGGCCTGGTGCACAAACATGCGGCCCAGCTGGCCACCACCGAGCACGCCCAGCGTTGATCCCGGCAGGATGGGTTTAGTGCTGGCGCTCATGCGGCAGGCGGCAAGGTCATGTTGCGCGCCACCTCCGTCTGCTCGGCGCGGAAGGCTTCCAGGCGCTGGCGCAGTTCGGGGCTTTCGTTGGCGAGCAGTGCCACGGCAAACAGGGCCGCGTTGGCGGCGCCCGCCGTGCCGATGGCAAACGTGGCCACAGGAATGCCCTTGGGCATTTGCACGATGGAATGCAGCGAATCCACCCCCTGCAGGTGGCGGCTGGCCACGGGCACGCCCAGCACGGGCACGGTCGTCTTGGCGGCGATCATGCCGGGCAGGTGGGCTGCGCCCCCGGCCCCGGCAATGATGGCCTTGAGGCCCCTGTCCGCAGCGGCCTCGGCGTAGGCAAACATGTCGTCGGGCATGCGGTGGGCCGACACCACGCGGGCCTCGTGGGCGATGCCGAACTGCTCAAGAATTTGCACTGCATGCTGCATGGTGTCCCAGTCGCTGCTGGAACCCATGACCACGCCGATCTGGATGGGTTTCATGGTGTTGGGGTGTCAGGTGGCGGGTTGAACCGAGATTGTTCATTAGGCGGCACTTCGTGCCTACGCAGTGTCTGGCGGTCGATTTGCGGCCATTTTGGCCTCTGCTTCGTCACCGATAGCGGGGCTATCGGCTCCTCCCCAGTGACCAAACTGCCTCGCAACTCGCCTCGCCAACCACCTGCGTCCTAATGAGCAATCTCGGTTTAACTCGCCTGCACCGCTGTAGGTAGAACCCGCGATTTTACTTTTTGCGCCCCCCTTCTTGGCACCCGGACATTTCGATGGGCCAAAATAGCGCGAACCCGTTACACCGGCCCTTGGCCCATCCCCATGATTGACGTCACCGTAGAGAACTTTGAAGCCGAGGTGGTTGCCGCCTCTATGAACGTGCCCGTGCTGGTGGACTTCTGGGCGCCCTGGTGTGGCCCCTGCAAGTCGCTGGGCCCGGTGCTGGAGAAGCTGGAGACCGCCTACGACGGCCGTTTCAAGCTCGTCAAGATTGACTCGGACCAGGAGCAGCAGCTGGCGGGCATGTTCGGCATCCGCAGCATTCCCACCTGCGTTTTGCTCATGAACGGCCAGCCTGTGGACGGCTTCATGGGCGCCCTGCCCGAAGGCCAGGTGCGAGAGTTTCTCGACAAACACGTGCCCACTGCCGAAGAGGTCGTGGCCGAAGCCGAGGAAGAAGAAGCACTCGAAGCCCTGGCCGAAGGCGACACCGGCACCGCGCTGGAGAAGCTGCAGCACGCCGTGGTCACCGACCCGTCCAACGACGACGTGCGTTTTGACTACGTCAAGCTGTTGCTGCAACTGGGCCGTGAGGACGATGCGAAGGTGGCTTTTGCCCCCGTGATTGCCAAGGCGCCCGCCTCGCGCAAGCTGGGCGCCCTCAAAGCCTGGATGGATGCTCTTGATTTTGTAGCTGCCAGCGCTTATGGAGAAAGCGCTGGGGCCGAATTTGATGAAAAAATTGCCGCCAACAAGCGCGACTTTGACACCCGCTTTGCCCGCGCCCGCTGGCTCATGGCCGACCAGCGCTGGACGGACGCCATGGACGAGCTGCTAGAAATCCTCATGCGCGACAAAGCCTGGGGCGAAGAGCTGGCGCGCAAGACCTACGTGTCCATCCTTGAAATCATTGAGCCGCCCAAGGTGAAGGTGGCCGACGGCCAGATCCCGCCCGATGACCCGGTCGTCGCCACCTATCGCCGCCGCCTGTCGAGCGTGGTGCTGAGCTGACCTGCTGGGTATTCACGGGCAATTGTTGTCACCTTCAAGCGCGGTGCGGAAAGTGAGCGGTGCATGGCCCTCTCCCCGCATGACGTGATGACGGCCCTGTCCACGCGCCTCCTCTACAGGGTCCAGCTCGGTGCAGCGATGGTGTTGTGCCTGCTGTTTGCAGGCTGCGCCACTCGTCCGCCAGAGCCGGATGCGGTGGTCACCGGCGTCGCGCTGACCCGAGAGCGGGTAATCCTGCCCCCCGAGGCGGTCTTTGAAGCCACGCTGCTCGACGTCACCAACCCGGACATGCCGCCCGTGGTTCTAGGCCGCCAGCGGCGCGAGCCCGCGGGACAGCCACCCTTTGCCATCCGCATCCCCTACCCGTCGTCACGGTTTGTGCACAAGGGCCGGTATGAGGTCCGGGCCACCATTTCGCTGGAAGGGCGCGTGCTATGGACCACGGACATGCGCAATCCGGTTCCTCAGGACTCCGCCTACCGCCACGTGAGCATACAGTTATTGCGTCTGTTGCCCCAGCTGGCCCGCGTGGAGGCCAGCGCGCCGCTCGGCTTGACGTACTGGCGGCTTGCCGAGATCAACGGCGAGCCCGTGCCCCGGCCTGCGGAGGGTGCGCCGGGGCCGCACCTGGTGCTACAAACCGACGAGCCCCGCGCCACGGGGTCGGGCGGGTGCAACCGGTTTTTGGCCGACTATGAGGTGCAGGGAGGGCAGCTGCGGTTTGGGCGGGTGGTGTCCAATATTGCGCTGTGCCTGGATTCCAGCGGCGTGGAAGAGCGGTTTTTCAGCGCCCTGGCCCTGGTTGAGAGTTTTCGGCAGCAGGGCTTGCAACTGCTGCTGCGCGATGCAGAGGGCAAGCCCGTGCTGCGCTTTGAGGCCACCGAAACGCCGCTGAGCTGACAGCAAGCATTGCTCTGCTGGCTTTACTGCGAAGTCAGTCGCTCCAGCGCCTCGCGGTACTTGGCGGCGGTTTTTTCAATCACCGCCTGAGGCAGGCGGGGCGAGGGCGGGGTTTTGTCCCAGGGCTTGCCATTGACCTGGGCCTGTTCCAGCCAGTCGCGCACAAACTGCTTGTCGTAGCTGGGCGGGTTTTGGCCCGCCGCCAGGGCGGCTTCGTAGCCTTCCACCGGCCAGTAGCGTGAGCTGTCGGGCGTGAGCACTTCGTCCATCAGCACCAGGGTGCCATCAGGTGCCAGGCCAAACTCAAACTTGGTGTCGGCAATGATCATGCCCTTGGTCAGTGCGATCTCGGCCGCAGCCTTGTAGATCGCAATGCTCAGGTCGCGGATCTGCGCGGCCAGCTCAGGGCCGACGATGGCCACGGTCTGCTCGAACGTGATGTTCTCGTCATGCTCGCCCGCAGCAGCCTTGGCGGCGGGGGTGTAGATGGGTTCGGGCAGCTTGGCGGCGTTGGTCAGGCCCTCGGGCAGCGGCACGCCGCATACCGAGCGCGACTCCTGGTATTCCTTCCAGCCGCTGCCCGCCAGGTAGCCGCGCACCACGGCCTCCACCGGAATGGGCTTCAGGCGCTGCACCAGCATCGAGCGGCCACGAATCTGATCGGCCTCTGCGGGGGTGACCACGCTCTCAGGGGCGTCGCCGGTCAGGTGGTTGGGGCAGATGTGGCCCAGCTTGTCGAACCAGAACAGCGCCATCTGCGTGAGCAACTCACCTTTGCCAGGAATGGGCTCGCCCATGATCACGTCAAACGCCGACAGGCGGTCGCTGGCCACCATGAGGATGCGGTCGTCGCCCACGGCGTAGTTGTCACGCACCTTGCCGCGCGCCAGCAGGGGCAGCGAAGTCAGGGCAGAGGTGTGCAGGGCGTTGGAGCTGGGCTGGGTCATGGTGTCGGTGTGGGCGGGCAGGTTCCGCTGCAGGCAGGCCGGAAAACGGGGGGGAGGCGTCGCAGAAGCTGTGATTCCGCGCAACCGCAGGATTTTACGCGCCGGGCCAGAGCTTGCGCAGGGTGGCAACAGCGACGCTAGCCCGTTGGACAGGGTCTCTCGCTGAAGAAGGGGGCACACGGGCGCAATACAATCCCCGGCACATGCTGCCCTGCGTGGTGAGCGGCCTTGCGGCACACTGTGCAGCCCCGCATCTGACATGGCCGCCGCAGGCGACACCCTTTGCCGTCCAACTCCGCTCTCACCCCACGCCGCGAACTGTGGCTGTTGCTTACCCTCGCGGGCATCCAGTTCACGCACATCCTCGACTTCATGATCATGATGCCGCTCGGGCCTCAGTTCACGCAGTTGTTCTCCATCAGCGATGCGCAGTTCGGCCTGCTGGTTTCGGCCTACACGCTTTCGGCGGGGGCATCGGGCTTGCTGGCATCGACCTATATCGACCGGTTCGGGCGCAAGCGCCTGCTGCTGGTGCTGTATGCGCTGTTTGGCTTGGCCACCCTCGCGTGTGGCGTGGCGCCCACCTATGGCGCGCTGATGGTGGCGCGTGTTCTGGCGGGTGCGTTTGGTGGGGTGCTGTCGGCGCTGTCGCAAACCATTGTGGCCGATGTGGTTCCATTCGAGCGGCGCGGGCGGGCCATGGGAATCATCATGACCTCGTTTTCTGTGTCCACCGTGGCCGGCGTACCGCTGGGCCTGATTCTGGCGGAGCACGGCGGGTGGAATGCGCCCTTTATCGCCATTGCCGTGATGGTGGGCGTGCTGGCTATTTTGGCTGCGCGCACCATGCCCGTGTTGACGGCCCATGTACACGCGGCCAGCGGCAGAACCGCGCTGGGCGGCATCGGGCAGGTGCTGGCGGACCCGAACCACCGCTGGGCCTTTTTGTTCTCGGCGTTGCTAATGTTTACGGGTTTTACGGTCATCCCGTACATCACCATTTACATGCAGACCAACGCAGGTGTTCGAGCCGACCAGATCCCGTGGGCGTACCTGTGCGGAGGGGTTGCGACACTGTTCACGGCCCGTCTTTTTGGCGGGTTGACGGACCGGCGCGGCAAGGTGCCCACGTTTCGCTGGCTGGCACTGGCCGCGGCGCCCTGCTTGTTGGGCATCACGCTTGTGGAGGGGCTGCCGCTGTGGGGCGTGCTGGTGGTGTCTACGCTGATGTTTGCTTTTGTGAGCGGGCGGATGATCCCCGGCATGGCCATCGTGGCCTCGGCCGCGCAGGCGCCCTTGCGCGGCACCTTCATGACGCTGAACGCATCGGTTCAGTCGGCTGCCATGGGTGTGGCTTCGGTGGTGGGTGGACTGCTGATCAGCCGCGACGCGCAGGGGCTGGTGCAGAACTACTGGATGGCCGCTGTGGTGGGCATCACCGCCAGTCTGTTGTCCATCGTGGTGGTGGGCAGGCTGCATCTGCGCGGGGCCACGGCGTCTGCAAGATAGGTGCGTTTGCAGGGGGCTGGGTAGTAACTCAACCATTGTGCGCGCATTTGGGCGGCTTGGCACCTTGCCAGGCATAACCCAGCAGGCAAGGGCGGTATGGGATTGCTTTTCGGTGGGGGCAGGGGCATAGTGAACTCACGTCGATGGATGCATGCAAGTTCGCCGCGCCGCTCCTCTGATCCAGGGCGGCATTTGTTCCACAGAGAGCCATAGGAGACTTATTTATGAACTTGACGATCAGCGGTCACCACCTCGAAGTTACCCCCGCCTTGCGCAACTACGTCACCAGCAAGCTGGATCGGATCACCCGCCACTTTGACCAGGTTGTCGATGTCAAGGTACTGCTGACAGTAGAGAAGCAGAAGGAGAAGGAAAAGAGGCAGCGAGCGGAATGCAACATCCACGTCAAGGGCAACGACTTGTTTGCCGAAAGCTCACACGCTGATCTGTACGCCGCGGTCGACGACCTCGTCGACAAGATGGACCGCCAGGTGGTGCGCCACAAGGATCGCCTGCAAGACCATCACCACGAAGCCGCCAAGCGCGAAATGCACGCTTGATGAGCCAGCCCTGAGTCAGCCGACTGACAGGCACAGCAGCCGCCCCCTTGGGCGGTTTTTTTGTTGCTCCTGGCTTTTGAGTCAGGGTTTTTGCCAATATGTGCATAATTGTTACCCTTGACCATGAACCGACTCGCCTCCATCCTGCCCTCCGCTCAAGTGCTCGTGAGCCTCGATGCCACTAGCAAGAAGCGTGCTTTTGAAGAAGCGGGTCTTCTGTTCGAGAGCCAGCACGGCCTCTCGCGCGCGCTGATCACTGACAGCCTCTTCGCGCGCGAACGCCTCGGTTCGACCGGCTTGGGCCATGGTGTAGCCATTCCGCATGGCCGCATCAAGGGCCTCAAGGCGCCGATGGCCGCCGTGTTTCAGCTGCTCAACCCCATTGGGTTCGATGCGCCGGACGAACTGCCGGTGGGTCTGCTGATTTTTTTGCTGGTGCCCGAGGCGGCGACACAAAAGCACCTTGAAATCCTGTCGGAGATTGCCGAGTTGCTGAGTGACTCTGCGCTGCGTGAAAGGCTCAAGGCCTGCACCGACGCCGCCGAGCTGCACGGCATGATTGCTGGCTGGCAGTCGACGCAAGCGGCCTGATTTTTTGCGGCTACTGCGCTCTTTTCGCTGACCCGCCGTGAAGCCCAACGTTGTCAGTGCCGATGTCCTTTTCGAGGAATTTCGCGGCCCCCTGAAGTGGGAATGGGTGGCGGGCCTCGGGGCCTCTGAGAGGCGTTTTGATGAAGTGGCCGTGCGCTCTGCGCGCTCTGGTGCCGATCTGGTCGGCTACCTCAACTACATCCATCCCTACCGCGTCCAGATTCTGGGCGAGCGCGAAATCGCGTACCTGAGCAGTGCGTCGCCGGACGACTGCAAGCGCCGCATTGCCCGCATCGTGACGCTGGAGCCGCCCGTCCTGGTGCTGGCGGATAGCCAGGTGGCGCCAGACGCCCTGGTGTCGATGTGCGAGCGCGCGCAGATCCCGATGTTCTCCACGCACGAGTCGTCGGCGTTTGTGATCGATGTGCTGCGGGCCTACCTGTCCAAGCACTTTGCCGACCGTACCACGATGCACGGCGTGTTCATGGACATTTTGGGCCTGGGCGTGATGATCACGGGCGAGTCCGGCCTGGGCAAAAGCGAACTGGGCCTGGAGCTGATCTCGCGCGGCAACGGCCTGGTGGCCGACGATGCGGTAGACCTGTTTCGCATCAACCAGACCACCATCGAGGGCAAGTGCCCCGAGCTGCTGCAAAACCTGCTGGAGGTGCGCGGCATAGGCCTGCTCGACATCCGCGCGATCTTTGGCGAGACGGCTGTGCGCCGCAAGATGCGCCTCAAACTCATCGTGCACCTGGTGCGCAAGGAAACGCTGGAGCGCGACTACGAGCGCCTGCCGTATGAGCCGCTCACGCAAGACGTGCTGGGCGTGCCCGTGCTCAAGGTGGTGATCCAGGTCGTGGCTGGCCGCAATATCGCCGTGCTGGTGGAAGCCGCCGTGCGCAACACCATCTTGCAACTGCGCGGAATTGATACCTATCAGGAGTTTGTGGAGCGGCACCGCCGCGCCATGGAACGCGACACCGGTGGTTAGACTGCTGCGTGTTTGATAGCTGTCAGCGCTTGCTGGATAAGCGCTCGTGCCGCTTTTGACCTTGGTTTCACCAAGCTGGCGCCCCCCCAAGGCCCGCGCACCCGTGGAACCGGCTTTGCCGGGCCACCGGGTGCGTCGCCCTCAGGGGGATGGCGCGAAGCGCCTCAGGGGGAGCTAGTTTCCAGGGGGGGGGCTATTTACTTGCGCAGCTGGCGCACTGGCCATACAAAGCCATGGTGTGGTCCTGCACCACCCAGCCCTTGGCCTTGGCCACGATCTGCTGGCGCTTTTCGATCTCGGGGTCGTAAAACTCTTCTACCTTGCCGCAGGACGTGCAGATGAAATGGTCATGGTGCTGGCCTTCGTTGAGCTCGTACACCGCCTTACCGCTCTCGAAATTGCTGCGGATCAGGATGCCCGCCTGCTCGAACTGTGTGAGCACCCGGTACACGGTGGCCAGGCCAATGTCCGAGCGCTCTTCCAGCAGCACGCGGAACACGTCTTCCGCCGTCATGTGGCGCTGCGCGCCTTTCTGGAAGATCTCCAAAATCTTGAGGCGGGGTAGCGTGGCCTTGAGTCCCGTGCTTTTGAGTTCGTCGATATTGGTCATGGCATGCTCCTTCGGGTACGGGCCTCCTCCTCGGGTTCGCAAGGTCAGCCGCTACAATGGGGCGATCATATCCTCAGCCCTTTTATCCATGCCCGTCAAAGCCCGTTGCAGCGCCCGTCTGGGCCTGGTCCTGTTGATCGGTGCCAGCTTGGCTGCCCTGGCGGGTTGCAGCAGCTTCGATGGCGCCAGTAACCGCATTACCAGCTTGGTCAAGCCTTACAAGGTGGACGTCGTGCAAGGCAACTTCGTCTCGCGCGAACAGGTTGAAGCCCTGCAGCCCGGCATGAGCCGTCAGCAGGTGCGTGAGATCCTTGGCACACCGTTGGTCACCAGCCTCTTCCATGCAGACCGCTGGGAATACGTGTTCACCCTCAAGCGTCCTAACGAAGACCTCCAGACCCGCAAGCTGACAGTGTTCTTCACCGGCGATGTGCTGCAGCGTTCCGAGGGCGACGAAATGCCCACCGAGACCGAATTTGTGGCCACCCTGGGTTCACGGGGCGCCAAGGGCAAAGTGCCGGTGCTGGAGGCAACGCCGGAGCAACTGGCCAAGTACCCAGCATCGGCTCGCCCCACTACGGCGCCAACCGCTGCACCGCTGGAGCCCGCATCCATCAGCTACCCGCCGCTCGAAGCGCCCAAGCGCTGACCTTTGCGGCCCCGCACGCAGCGCGGGTCTTGTCCCGCCTGCTGCCCCTTCAACGTACCCAACGTACAGGACTCTCATGACAGGGACAACTTTGCCCGCCGCGACCGCCATCACTCCCTGCCGCGTGGCCGTTGCGGGTGCGTCGGGCCGCATGGGCCGCATGCTGATCGAGGCCATTCGCGCCAGTGACGACTGCGTGCTGGCCGGTGCGCTGGACGTGGCGGCCAGCCCTGCCATTGGCTCGGACGCCACCGCGTTTTTGGGCCATGCCAGCGGCGTGGCCATCACGGCAGACATTGCCGCCGGCCTCAAGAATGCGGACGTGCTCATCGACTTCACGCGTCCTGAAGGCACGCTGGCCCATCTGGCGGTATGCAGCCAGCTCGGTGTCAAGGTGGTCATCGGCACCACGGGGTTTTCTGATGAGCAGAAGGCGGCCATCGCCCAATTTGCCGAGAGTTCGGCCATCGTCATGGCGCCCAACATGAGCGTGGGCGTCAACGTCACGCTCAAGCTGCTGCAGATGGCCGCCAAGGCCATGGCCACGGGCTATGACATCGAGATCATCGAGGCCCACCATCGCCACAAGGTGGACGCGCCCTCGGGCACCGCGCTCAAGATGGGCGAGGTCATTGCCGATGCGATGGGCCGCGATCTGAAGGAATGCGCCGTGTACGCCCGCGAAGGTGTGACGGGCGAGCGCGACCCGTCCAGCATCGGCTTTGCCACCATCCGCGGCGGTGACATCGTGGGCGACCACACCGTGCTGTTCGCGGGCATCGGCGAGCGCATCGAGATCACGCACAAATCTTCCAGCCGGGCGACTTACGCGCAAGGCAGCCTGCGGGCGGTGCGCTTCCTGGCCGGGTACAAGACGGGCATGTTTGACATGTTTGACGTGCTAGGTCTGAACAACAGCAACTAGGCCGGCGGCACTCCATGGACGCACTCCACTGGTGGCGCCAGGGTGACGCCGTCACGCAGGGAACGGCCCTTGTACTGCTGGCCATGTCGGTGGCCAGCTGGGTTGTCATCGTCTGGAAGCTGCGGTTGATGCGCCAGGCCAGTGCCGATGTGGCTCGCTGTACGGCGGCGTTCTGGCAGGCACCTTCCATCGACGTTGCGGCGCAGCGTTTGCAGTCATTTGACCGCTCAGCGCTTGTCCTGCCTCTGGTTGTTGCTGCAAATTCAATAGCAAGCTATTCCAGCCCCGCCGGGCAGGCCACCCTGGCCGCCGCAGGCAGCCTGTCGCAGCGGCTCACCCGCGTTCTGCGCGATGCCTTGCATGAGGTGCTCGGGCGCCTGCAGTTTGGTCAAGTGCTGCTGGCCACGGTGGGCTCCACCGCGCCGTTCGTGGGGCTGTTGGGCACCGTGTGGGGCATCTACCATGCGCTCACTGCCATGGCGGGTGCCGGGCAGATCACCATCGACCGAGTCTCCGGCCCCGTGGGCGAGGCGTTGGTGATGACGGCCGCCGGACTGGCCGTGGCCATCCCCGCCGTGCTGGCCTACAACGTGTTTGGCCGCCTGATCGGGCGCATCGAAGCCGACCTGGAAGGCTTTGCGCGTGATTTGCGGGAGCTGCTCATCGACACGACGCAGCCCGCCGATTTGAAGTCCTGAGTTCCAAGCGTTCGACTACAGCCATGGCCTTCGGAAGACTCGAACGCACCAAGGGGTCACAGCCCATGAGCGACATCAACATGACGCCGCTGGTGGACGTGATGCTGGTGCTGGTGGTCATCTTCATCCTCACTGCGCCGTTGATGGCCAGTTCCATCCGGCTCGACCTGCCACGCTCCGAGGGCGCCACGCCCGGGGCTGCGCCGCAGTTCGTCACGCTGGTGGTCGATGCGACCGGCCAGGCCTTTCTCGACGATCAACCGCTGTCCCAGCCCGCCTTGGCCGAGCGCCTGCGTCGCATCGGCGCCGAGCGACCCGATACCGAAGTGCAACTGCGCGCCGATGCTGCAGTGCCTTATGGGCGTGTGGTCGAGGTCATGGGTGCGGCCCACTTGGCCGGGCTGCAGCGCATCGGTTTTGTAGCCGAACCCCAAGCGCTTGGTGCGCCCTCGGCTCCTGCCAAAGCACCCTGAGGCGTCTGTTTGACGCTGCCCGTAAGGCGCTCGTCCCGCTGGCCAGCCGGTTCGCGGGCATGACAGCCTAAAATCGCCCCAGCGCGGCCCCGCGGCTGCCCACTTCTCTCACCCCCGAGCCCTCATGCAAGACAAATACTCTCCCCAAGACGTCGAGCGCGCCGCGCACGACCACTGGACCGCCACCGACGCCTACCGCGTGACGGAAGACAACAACAAGAAGAAGTTCTACGCCTGCTCGATGCTGCCGTACCCCAGCGGCAAGCTGCACATGGGCCATGTGCGCAACTACACCATCAACGACATGCTCACGCGCTACCTGCGCATGAACGGCCACAACGTGTTGATGCCCATGGGCTGGGATGCGTTCGGTCTGCCCGCCGAAAACGCGGCGCTGAAAAACGGCGTTCCACCTGCCAAGTGGACGTACGAAAACATCGCGTACATGAAAAAGCAGATGCAGGCGATGGGCCTGGCCATCGACTGGAGCCGCGAAGTCGCCACCTGTGACCCCACCTATTACAAGTGGAACCAGTGGCTGTTTTTGAAGATGCTGGAAAAGGGCATTGCCTACCGCAAGACCCAGGTGGTGAACTGGGACCCGGTGGACCAGACCGTGCTGGCCAACGAACAGGTGATTGACGGCAAGGGCTGGCGCACCGGTGCCACCGTAGAAAAGCGTGAAATCCCCGGCTACTACCTCAAGATCACCGACTACGCCGAAGAGCTGCTCGACTTTGTGACCGGCGACAAGCTGCCCGGTTGGCCCGAGCGCGTGAAGCTGATGCAGGAAAACTGGATCGGCAAGTCTGAGGGCGTGCGCTTCGCCTTCACGCACGACATCAAAGGTGATGACGGCGCACTGATTGGCGACGGCAAGATGTATGTCTTCACCACGCGCGCCGACACCATCATGGGCGTGACGTTCTGCGCCGTGGCGCCCGAGCACCCGCTGGCGGCCCATGCCGCCAAGACGAATTCCGCGCTCAAGGCGTTCATTGAAGAGTGCAAGAGCGGCGGCACGACCGAAGCCGAGCTGGCCACCCAAGAGAAAAAGGGCATGGCCACGGGTCTGTTTGTCACCCACCCGCTCACCGACGAAAAGGTCGAGGTCTGGGTGGGCAACTATGTGCTGATGGGCTATGGCGACGGCGCCGTGATGGGCGTGCCCGCACACGACGAGCGCGACTTTGCGTTTGCGCTCAAGTACAAGCTGGAGATCAAACAGGTCGTGCTGGTCGACGGCGAACACTTTGACTACCACCAGTGGAACGACTGGTACGGCGACAAGCAGCGCGGCGTCACCATCAACTCCGACAGCTTCAGCGGGCTCTCGTACAAGGAGGCCGTGGCAGCCGTGGCCCATGCCCTGCAGGCCAAGGGCCTGGGCGAGACAAAAACCACCTGGCGCCTGCGCGACTGGGGTGTCAGCCGCCAGCGCTACTGGGGCACCCCCATCCCCATCATCCATTGCGACGAACACGGCGCGGTGCCCGTGCCCGAAAAAGACCTGCCGGTGGTGCTGCCTACCGACTGCGTGCCCGACGGCTCCGGTAACCCGCTGCACAAGCACGAAGGCTTTCACGCCGGTGTGGTCTGCCCCGTCTGCGGCAAGGCCGCACGGCGTGAGACCGACACCATGGACACCTTCGTGGACAGCTCGTGGTACTTCATGCGGTATTGCGACCCGAAGAACACCGACGCCATGGTGGCCGACGGCACCGCGTACTGGATGCGCGACCAGCAAGCCGCCACCGGCGGCAGCGGCATGGACCAGTACATCGGCGGCATTGAACACGCCATCCTGCATTTGCTGTACGCGCGCTTCTGGACCAAGGTCATGCGCGACCTGGGGCTGGTGAAGGTGGATGAGCCTTTCACCAAGCTGCTCACGCAGGGCATGGTGCTCAACCACATCTACAGCCGCCGCACCGCCAAGGGCGGCAAGGACTACTTCTGGCCGCACGATGTGGAGCATGTGCTGGATGAAGGCGGCAAGATCGTCGGCGCCCAACTCAAGAACGAGGCCACCAGCGGTGATGGCTTGCTGCCCGTGGGCACGCCCATCGACTACGAGGGCGTGGGCACCATGTCCAAGTCCAAGAACAACGGCGTGGACCCGCAGGACCTGATCGAGAAGTACGGCGCCGACACCGCCCGCCTGTACACCATGTTCACCGCCCCGCCCGAAGCCACGCTGGAGTGGAACGACGCGGCCGTGGAAGGCAGCTACCGCTTCCTGCGCCGTGTGTGGAACTTTGGTGTCAAGCTGTCTGCTATTGATATGGGAGCTGCTAGCGCAAGCGTGGCAAGCGCTAGCAGCCTGAAAGATGTGGAATTCAGCAAAGAGGCCAAGGCCCTGCGGCTGGAGATCCACACCGTGCTCAAGCAGGTGGACTACGACTACCAGCGCATGCAATACAACACCGTGGTCTCTGGCGCGATGAAGATGATCAACGCGCTGGAAGACTTTAAGGCCACCGATTCGGCCGGCGCCCAGGTGGCAATGATCGAAGGCTTTGGCATCTTGCTGCGCTGCCTGTACCCCGCTACGCCCCACGTTGCGCACAGCTTGTGGAGCGGCCTCGGGTATTCGGCCCAGCTGGGCGACCTGCTGGATGCCCCCTGGCCGGTGGTGGACGCCAACGCGTTGGTGCAAGACGAGATCGAGTTGATGCTGCAGGTCAACGGCAAGCTGCGTGGTTCCATTCTGGTGCCCGCGCAGGCCGACAAGGCCGAGATCGAGCGTGTGGCGCTGGCCAGCGAAGCCTTCACCACGCAGGCTGCGGGCGCTCATCCGAAGCGCGTCATCGTGGTGCCCGGCCGCCTTGTGAACATCGTGGTGTAACCGTGATGAACAAACGCACCCTCCTCGCACTGGCGCCTGTGGCCTTGCTCTCGGCCTGCGGCTTCCGGCTGCGGGGCGTGCCTGAGTTCGCCTTCAAGTCGGTCTACATCGCAGCGCCTGCCGGTTCTCCGCTGGCGCGCGAGTTGCAGCGCACGCTGCAGGGCTCGGGCAGCCCGCTTCAGGTGCTGCGTGACGCCGCATTGATGCCCACCGCAGAGGTCATCCTGGACTTGCTGCAGGAGCAGCAAGAGCGCGTTGTCGTCGGCCAGAATGCATCGGGCCAGGTGCGAGAACTGCAGCTGCGGTTGCGCATCAAGTTCCGTCTGCGCACGCCAGCGGGGGTCGAGTGGATTCCTGAAACCGAGCTGCTGCAGCAGCGCGACATCAGCTACAACGAAACCATCGCCCTGGCCAAAGAAGCCGAAGAGGCACTGCTGTTTCGCAACATGCAGACCGACTTGGTGCAGCAGCTGATGCGCCGGTTGTCGCTGACGCGCCCGGCCAGCTAGCTCGCGAAAATTTGAATGGAATATGGCTCTGGCGCTTATTGGATAAGCGCTAATAGCTATCTATTTCATGGTGAATCGCAGTGCGGCCGTCGCGATGACACCGCCGCGCCGTGGCGCCCTTACGCGGGACGGATGCGCATCAACGTGCTTTTGCCAAACAGCGACTCCACCAGGTCCACCGCCAGCACCGCCGTGCTGTTGCGCACATCCAGCGCGGGGTTCAGCTCCATGATGTCCAGCGATGCCAGGCGGCCGCTGTCGGCAATCATCTCCATGCACAGCTGCGCTTCGCGGTAGGTGGGGCCGCCGGGCACGGTGGTGCCCACGCCGGGCGCGATGGCGGGGTCCAGAAAATCCACGTCGAAGCTCACGTGCAGGTGGGTGTTGGTGTCCACGCCCTCCAGCGCCTGCTGCATGGTCTGGCGCATGCCCACTTCGTCGATGTAGCGCATGTCGAACACCTCCAGGCCTTGTTCGTGCACAAAGCGCTTTTCGCCCGCGTCGACGCTGCGGATGCCGATCTGGCGGATCTGGTTTGTTTGCAGCGCGGGGCCGCCGCCGGGCATGTTCGCCAAGTGCGTTAGCTCCGTGGGCCCAAAGCCGCACAGGCACGCCACGGGCATGCCGTGCACGTTGCCGCTGGGCGTGAGGTCGCTGGTGTTGAAGTCGGTGTGCGCATCCAGCCACAGCACGCGCAGCTTTTTGCCCGCCTCGGCACAGTGGCGGGCCACCGCGCTGATGCTGCCCAGGCCCAGGCAGTGATCGCCCCCCAGCAGGATGGGCAGGTGGCCCAGTTGCAGTTCGGCATACACCGCATCAAACACCCGCTGGTTCCAGTCGACCACATCGGCCAGATGGCGGTAGCCGTCCACCGGCGGCTGCCAGGGGTTGGGCGGGCCGCTCAGATTACCCCGGTCAAACACCTGCAGGCCATGGCTTTCCAGCGCTGCCTGCAGCCCCGCCACCCGCAGTGCCTCGGGGCCCATCGATGCACCCCGCGCGCCCGCGCCGATGTCGGTGGGGGCGCCAATCAGGCTGGTGGGGTGCGCGGTGCGCAGGAGGGCAGTGGGGTTCATGGTGTCGGGGCTTCTTGAAGTGCGGGAGTGGGGCGAGGGAGTGTGGTGGATGCGGGCGCAGCGTGCAGCACACCAAACAGATCTTTCGGATTGTCCATCTGCGGGATCAGGTCGATGGGGGTGGCCAGGTGGGGGTGGGTGTGCAGCAGCGCATGCAGCGTGCGCAGCGCAGAGAAATCTTCCAGCGCAAAGCCCACCGAGTCAAACACCGTCACCTCTTGATCGTTGGCACGCCCTGGGCTGGCGCCGCGCAGCACCTGGGTGAATTCAGTCGCGGCAAAGTCTGCGGGCATCTGCTGGATCTCGCCTTCGATGCGGGACTGGGGCTCGAACTCCACGACCACCCGCGCATCCGGGCGGCGCAGGATGTCGGGGTGCAGTTCGGTCTTTCCGGGGCAGTCGCCACCCACGGCGTTCAGGTGCATGCCCGGCTCGATCATGTCGGGCGTGAGGATGGTGGCGTTGCGTTTGTCGGCTGTCACCGTGGTCACAATGCCGCTGCCGCGCACCGCCTCAGCGGTGGAGTGGCAGGGCACCACCGTCAGCCCCTGCAATGGCAGATGTTTGAGGTTGCGGGCCAGCTTGGCGGTGGCGGCCGGGTCGGTGTCAAACAGGCGCAGCTCGCGCACGCCCATCAGATGGTAGAAGGCCAGCGCCTGGAACTCGCTTTGTGCGCCGTTGCCGATCAGCGCCATCGTGCGATTGCCCGGGCCTTCTTTGCGCGCCATGTGGCGTGCCGCCAGCACCGACATGGCGGCGGTGCGCAGCGCGGTGGTCAGGGTCAGCTCAGACACCAGCAACGGGTAGCCCGTGTCCACATCGGCCAGCACACCAAAGGCGGTGACCGTCAGCAGGCCCTCGGCGGTGTTTTTGGGGTGGCCGTTCACGTATTTGAAGCAATACATCTGCCCATCGCTGGTGGGCATCAGTTCGATCACGCCGCCGGGCGAATGGATGGCGTGGCGCGCCGATTTGTCAAAACTCTCCCAGCGCCGGTAGTCGTGCTCCATGGAGTCCACCAATTGCTGAAGAAAAGCGGCCAGGCCCACTTGTTTGACCAATTGGCGCATGCTGTTGACGCCGAGGTAGTTGACCATGGTGTGTGTCTCCGTATGTTTTGACCGCGAGCGCTGGCGTGAAGGCCCAGCGCTCGGCTTGTGCTGGCTGTATGGGCTGTATGCACAAAATTGTCCGGCGGTCGGTAGCCAAAGAAAAGGGAGAAAGCTGTGCAGTTTTTGATGCGAAACGTGCAATTTGCTTGGTGAAATTGACGTTTTGCGCAGAACTGCGGCATCACCCGCTGAACCGGTGTCTGCCGTGAACGGTCGCCCGGCAGCACCAAGGCGATAAACTTTGCCGCATGCAAGTCGCCCTGGCCCAACTCTCTTCGCACCTTCAACGGGGCCTGTCGCCGCTTTACGTGCTGCACGGCGACGAACCGCTGCTGCAGCAAGAGGCAGCAGACACTATCCGCGCCACGGCGCGCGCGCAGGGCTACACCGAGCGAACTTCATACACGGTAGCAGGCGCTCACTTTGACTGGAGCGCGGTGCTGGCGGCGGGCGGCAGTTTGAGCCTGTTTGCCGACAAGCAGATCGTTGAGATCCGCATCCCCTCGGGCAAGCCCGGCAAGGACGGCAGCGTGGCGCTGCAGCAGGTGGCGTCGTCGGCCCACGGCAACGACAGCACGCTGACGCTGGTGATGCTGCCGCGCCTGGACAAAGCCACGCGCACCGGCGCATGGTTTGCGGCCCTCGAATCCAGCGGCACCTCCATCCAGATCGACCCCATCGAGCGCGGCATGCTGCCGCAGTGGATTGCGCAGCGCCTTGCCGCGCAGGGCCAGCGCGTGGTGTCGGGCGAAGAAGGCCAGCGCACCCTCCAGTTTTTTGCCGACCGCGTGGAAGGCAACCTGCTGGCCGCGCACCAGGAGATTCAGAAGCTGGCGCTGCTGCACCCGGCGGGTGAACTAACCCAGGAACAGGTCGAAGCGGCCGTGCTGAACGTCGCGCGCTACGACGTGTTCAAGCTGTCCGAATCGGTGCTGGCCGGGCACACCGGCCGCGTGCAACGCATGCTCGACGGCCTGCAGGCCGAAGGCGAGGCCGAGGTGCTGGTGCACTGGGCGCTGTCCGAAGACATCCGTGGCCTCAAACGCGTGAAAGACGCCATGAACGCCGGCCGCCCCCTGCCCATGGCCCTGCGCGAGAACCGCGTCTGGGGCGCCAAGGAAAAGCTGTACGAACGCATCCTGCCCAAAGCCAGCGATGCGGCGCTGGCGCGGCTGCTGCAGTCGGCCCACACGGTGGACGGCATTGTGAAAGGGCTCAAACAGCCCGACTGGCCTACCGATGGCTGGCAGGCGCTGCAGCGGCTGGCTTTTCAGCTGTGCCGGGTTGCGCAGAATGCGCGCTGAGCGTACAAAGTAGGGCAAAGAGCGCTTTGCGATGGGGCAAATGCCACGTTCTGTCCCATCGTCCACCGTCAACCCCTCCCGGGGGGCAGCAAAAGGTAACACCATGAAGTGCGACCCCTCGCATCCTCCAGGAATCGGGTTGCTGCCCGCTACGCAAGGCGGCAGCGATCTGGCAGGCAATCTGCACGCGGTCTATGAACTCATCCGAGCGCGATACCCGTTTTTGGAGCGGATGGCCCTGGCGTTGTATGACCCTGGAACCGATCTTCTGAAGACTTTCATCAGCAGCAATGCGGACCAGGTGCTGCTCAAGCGCTATGAGGTCAAGCTGTCGCAGGTACCTTCGCTCGCCACGCTGGCGCAGCGCCGAGAAAGCCGCGTGGTGCACGACATCGCCGCTGCATTTGGTACCCAGAGCACGCACAGCGCATGGCTGGTGGAGCGCGGCTACCGTGCCAGCTACACCCGGCCCGTGTTTCAGGGGGACGAGCTGGCGGGTTTTCTGTTTTTTGATGCCAAGGAGATCGGGGCTTTCACCGTGGAGGTGGCCCAGTTTCTGGATGGTTTTGCAGACATCGTCGCCCAGTTGTTCCTGTTGCAGCGTCGTGTGGTGGACGGTGTGCTGAGCACCGTCAAGGTGGCGGTCGGACTGGCGAGCCTTCGGGACCTGGAGACTGGCCAGCATCTGGACCGCATGGCCCATTATGTCCGGCTGATGGGCCGGGCGCTGGCCGAGCGGCATGATCTGAGCGACGAGTACATCGAATACCTCTTCCTGTTCGCTCCCCTGCATGACATTGGCAAGGTTGGCATCCCGGACCGCATCCTGCTCAAGCCCGGCCGGCTGGACGCGGACGAGTGGACGTTGATGAAAGAACATGTTCGCATTGGCGAGGAGATCATCGGGCGCATCCGGCACGAAGTGGGGGGCGGCGACAGCCTGGCCGGGCAGGTAATGCACAACATCGTGGCCGGCCACCATGAGCGCGGCGACGGTTCAGGCTACCCGCGAGGGCTGGTTTTGGCGCAGATTCCGCTGGAGGCGCGCATCGTGGCGGTGGCGGACGTGTACGACGCCCTGTCCAGCCGCCGCGTCTACAAGGATGCGTGGGGAGAGGCACAGGTGCAGGCCGAGATGCTGCGCGAAGTGGCAGCGGGTCGGCTGGACGGCGAGTGTGTGGCCGCTCTCCTGGAAGCCGCCGAGGCGCGCGCCGCTATCCTGGCCCAGTTTCGGGAAGAGCCCGCGCTGTAGGGGCGGTCGGCCCGCAAGCTCGGCAGACGGTCACGCGGTCAGCACCCCGCGTGCCTTTTCTTCCCACATCTGCAGGTTTGCCACTAAATCCTTCTGGCTGAATGAGCAGCTTTCCTCTGAAAACAGCGCACTCGATTCCAGCCGATCCAGCAGGTTCAGCAGCACTTCGCTGTAGCGCGGGGGCAGGGATGCGAGCAGGGCAGTCTGCTGGCGGGCCAAGGTGCTCAGGGTGGCGGCGGTGTGGTCGCCGCGTTCAAAGGACTGCAGGGCTTGTGCCAGTGTGGCGAGCTGGGTATGGGCGGTGTCGGTCATGGCCGGGGCGGTGGTGAGTGGGCAAGGCCGCAAGGGTAAAGCCAAGTGCGGCAAAATCGCCGGATGAACGCCCTCAATGTCGCTGAAACCACGCACACCCTCGGATTTCAGGCAAAAACAGCCTCAGCGCTGATGGCCAAAGCGCCAGCAGCTATCAAAAACAAAGCGCTCAAGGCCCTGGCCCGGTTGCTGCGCGAGAACGTGGCCCAGCTCCAGATCGACAACGCCAAGGACCTGGATCGCGCTGTGGCCAACGGCCTGGCCGAGCCCATGGTGGACCGCCTCAAGCTCACCCCCAAGGTGCTGGAAACCTGCGCCGAAGGCTGCGAGCAGCTGGCCGCCATGCCCGACATCATTGGCGAGATCATTGGCATGAAGCAGCAGCCCAGCGGCATCCGCGTGGGGCAGATGCGGGTGCCGATTGGCGTGTTCGGCATGATTTACGAGAGCCGCCCCAATGTGACCATCGAGGCGGCCAGCCTGAGCATCAAGAGCGGCAACGCCTGCATCCTGCGCGGTGGGTCTGAAGCCATTGATTCCAACAAGGCGTTGGCCAAGCTGGTGCAGCAGGCGCTGGCCGAGGCGGGCCTGCCCGAGCACGGCGTGCAGCTGGTGCAGACCACCGACCGCGAGGCCGTGGGCCAGCTCATTACCATGCCGCAGTTTGTGGACGTGATCATTCCGCGCGGCGGCAAGGGCCTGATCGAGCGCATCAGCCGCGATGCCAAGGTGCCCGTCATCAAGCACCTGGACGGCAACTGCCACACCTATGTGGACGACCCCTGCGACATCGCCATGGCGGTGAATGTGGCCGACAACGCCAAGACCAACAAGTACAGCCCGTGCAACGCCAGCGAAGGCCTGCTGGTTGCGCGCGGTGTGGCGGCCGAGTTTTTGCCGCTGATCGGCGCGGTGTATGCCGCAAAGGGGGTTGAAATGCGCGGCTGTATTGACTCGCTTCGCATCCTGAAGAACGTGCCCGGAGCGTTTCTGGCCCAGGCCACCGAGCAAGACTGGAGCGAGGAGTACCTGGCGCCCATCATCAGCGTGAAGATCGTGGCGGGTGTGGATGAAGCCATTGCCCACATCAACCAGTACTCCAGCCACCACACCGACGCCATCCTGACCACCAACCACGTGCATGCCCAGCGGTTCCTGCGCGAGGTGGATTCGGCCAGCGTCATGGTCAATGCAAGCACGCGTTTTGCCGACGGATTTGAATACGGGCTGGGCGCCGAAATCGGCATCAGCACCGACAAGTTCCACGCGCGCGGGCCGGTGGGGCTGGAGGGCCTGACCTCGCTCAAGTACGTGGTGCTGGGCGATGGTGAGGTGCGGGGGTGATTTGCTCCTATATTCGTAGCTGCTAGCGCTTGATGAATAAGCGCTAAGGCCCAATTTCTTATGAAAATCATTATCCTCGGCGCGGGCCGCGTGGGCCAGAGCGTGGCAGACAGCCTGGTGTCCGAGCGCAATGACATCACCGTCATCGACACCGACGCCGCCCGTTTGCGCGATCTGGAGTCGCGCTTTGACCTGCGGGGCGTGGTGGGCAGCGGCATCGAGCCCGCCGTGCTGGCCGAGGCGGGCGCGCACGACACCGACCTGCTGATTGCCTGCGCCGCGCAGGACGAGACCAATCTGGTGTGCTGCAAGATGGCGCAGCTGTTGTTCAACATCCCGACGCGCATTGCCCGGGTGCGGTCCACCGGTTTCCAGTTTGACGAGCGCCTGGCGGGGCCCGAGGGTTTTGCGGTAGACCGCATCATCTGCCCCGAAGAATCGCTGACGCGCTACATCGGCAAGCTCATCGACTACCCCGAGGCCATGCAGGTGCGCGAGTTCGCAGGCGGGCGCGCCTGTCTGGTGTCGGTGCGTGCGCGTGCGGGAGCTCCCATGGTCAGCCACACGATCAGCGAGCTGCGCGAAAGCTCGCCCGACGTGGCCATGCGCCTGGTTGCCATCTACCGGCGTTTTCAGGACGAGCCCGACCGGTTTGTGGCATGCGATGGCCACACCCGCATCGAGCCGGGTGACGAGGTGTTTGTGCTGGCGGCCAGCGGGCACATCGCCAACGTATTGACCGCGCTGCACCGGCGCGATGCCCAACCGGTCAAGCCCGTGCGCCGCATCATGATTGCGGGCGGCGGGCACGTGGGGCTGCGGCTGGCGCGACAGCTCAGCAAAGAGGCGGGGCGGTTCCACATCAAGATCATCGAAGACGACGCGGACCAGTGCATTGCGCTGGCGTCAGAGCTGCCGTCAGACGTGCTGGTGTTGCAGGGCGACAGCACCGACGAGGGCTTGCTGAGCGGCGAGAGCATCGAAGAGATCGACTTCTTTCTGGCGCTGACGGATGACGACGAGGACAACATCATGTCCTGCCTGCTCGCCAAGCGCATGGGCGCGCGCCGCGTGCTGGCGCTCATCAACCGGCGCAGTTATGCCGACCTGATGCACGGCACGCAGATCGACATTGCGCTGTCGCCCGCGCAGGCCATGCTGGGCGAGCTGCTGGCCTATGTGCGCCAGGGCGACGTGCAGGCCGTACACAGCCTGCGCCGCGGTGTGGCCGAGGCGCTGGAGATTGTGGTGCGCGGCGACCGCAAGACCTCGCGCGTGGTGGGCCGCAAGGTGAGCGATCTGACCCTGCCGCGCGACGTGCACATGGGCCTCATCGTGCGCGGGCTGCCCGAGTCGCCCGACATGTCTGCCGACGACCTGCGCGAGCCCGAGGTGATCATCCCGCGCAGCTCCACGGTCATCGAGAGCAACGACCACGTGGTGTTCTTTCTGCCGCACAAGCGGCTGGTGCGCGACGTGGAGAAACTCTTCCGCGTCAGCGCCACCTTTTTCTAAGAGCCTGCGAGAACGACGCCATGGTGGACATGTTTCCCGTGCTGCGGGTGCTGGGCATCCTGATCATGATTTTTGCGCTGACCATGGGGCTGCCGCTGTCGGTATCGTGGTTCATGGGCGACGGCGTGTGGCATGTCTACCCCGTGGCAATGGCGGCCACCATGGCCTTCGGCTGCGGCCTTTGGTGGAAGCTGCGCCTGTTTCGCCGCGAGCTGCAGCCACGCCACGGCGTGATGCTGGTCACGCTGGTGTGGGTGCTGCTGCCCTTGTTTGCCGCGCTGCCGCTGATGCTGGTGGCCCACGAGATATCGCGGCCGATGTCGTTCACGCATGCGTACTTCGAGGCCGTGTCGGGGCTGACGACCACCGGGTCCACCGTGCTGAGCGGCCTCGATACGCTGCCAGTGTCGATGAACATCTGGCGCACCTTCTTGCAGTGGGTGGGCGGCATGGGCATCCTGATTCTGGCGGTGGCCGTGCTGCCGCTGCTGGGTGTGGGCGGCAGCCAGCTTTTCAGGGCCGAGGCCGCAGGCCCGGTGAAGGACGCAAAACTCACCCCGCGCATGACCGAAACCGCCAAGGGCCTGTGGGGCGTGTACGCGCTTTTTTCGCTGGCCTGTGCGCTGGCGTACTGGATGGGGGGCATGGACCCGGTGAACGCCGTGATGTACATGTTCTCCACGGTGAGCCTGGGCGGATTGTCTCCGCACGACACCAGTTTCGGTTTCTACCAATCGCCCTTGCTGGAGGCCATTGCCATCGGCTTCATGCTGATCGCCAGCTGCAACTTTGCGCTGTATTTTGTGGCGATTCGCAAGGGGCATTGGCAGGGTTTCTGGCGCGACCCGGAGTTGCGCGCCACCTTGTTCACCCTGATTGGCGGGGGGCTGCTGGTGGCCGGGCTGCTGTGGGTGAAGGGCGTGTACGCACCGCTGGATGCGCTGCGCTACGGCATGTTCAACCTGGTGTCGATAGCCACCACCACCGGTTATGCCACGGTGGACTACCTGGGTTGGCCCGTGTTTGCGCCGGTGTTCATGCTGCTGCTGTCGGGCGTGGCGACCAGTGCGGGCTCTACCGGATGTGGCATCAAGATGGTGCGCATGCTGATCTTGCTGAAACAGGCGCGGCGCGAGATGAATCGGCTGGTGCACCCCCGGGCCGTGCAGCCCGTGCGCCTGGGCGATGCGGTGGTGGACAACCGCGTGATCTTTTCGGTGCTGGCCTTCATGCTGGTGTATGGGGCCACCATCATCGGCCTGAGCATGGTGCTGCTGCTGACCGACCTGGACCCGGTGACTGCGTTCTCGGCCATCATTGCCAGCGTCAACTGCATGGGGCCGGGCTTGGGCAGCGTGGGTCCCGCATCCAACTACGCGGTGCTGACAGATTTTCAGGTGTGGGTGTGCACGTTGGCCATGCTGCTGGGGCGGCTTGAAATCCTTAGTTTCATGGCCTTGCTGACCCCCGCTTTCTGGCGCCGCTGACGCGGCGGGCAACGGGCCCGCCTTGCGAAACCGGCGTGTCGCCCCATCTCTCTACAATTCGTCGCACTTGCTTCCCGAAGGCTTCCCATGGTTCCGCATCTCATCACGGCCCTGACCGGGCCGATCAACGAACTTGAACAGCGCATTCTCGACTCGATGCCCGCCATCGAACGCTGGTTCCGCCTCGAATGGATGGAGCACACGCCGCCGTTCTATACCTCTGTCGACATCCGCAATGCGGGCTTCAAACTGGCGCCGGTGGATACCAACCTCTTCCCGGGTGGCTGGAACAACCTCACCCAGGAGATGCTGCCCCTGGCCGTGCAGGCCGCCATGGCTGCCATCGAAAAGATCTGCCCCGAGGCGCGCAACCTGCTGATCATTCCGGAGAACCACACCCGCAACACGTTCTACCTGGCGAACGTGGTGCAGCTGCAGCGCATCTTCAATATGGCGGGCCTCAACGTGCGCGTGGGCTCCATCAGCCCCGAGATCAAGAAGGCCACCTTGATTGAGCTGCCCAACGGCGACTCCGTCACCCTTGAGCCCGTGATCCGCACCAAGGGTCGCCTGGGCCTCAAAGACTTTGATCCCTGCACCATCCTGCTGAACAACGACCTCACGGCGGGCGCCCCTGGCATTCTCGAAGACATCCACGAGCAATACCTGCTGCCGCCGCTGCATGCGGGCTGGAGCGTGCGCAGGAAGAGCACGCATTTCAAGAACTACGAAGAGGTGGCCAAGCGGTTTGGCAAGATGCTGGGCATCGACCCCTGGCTCATCAACCCCATGTACAGCCAGTGTGGCGAGGTGGACTTCACCGAAGGCACCGGCATGGACCAGCTGCAGACCACGGTCGACGCGTTGCTGACCAAGGTGCGCCGCAAGTACAAGGAATACGGCATCAACGAGAAGCCGTTCGTCATCGTCAAGGCCAACAACGGCACCTACGGCATGGGCATCATGACCGTGCGTGATGCCAAGGAGCTGGACGCTGTCAACCGCAAGACCAAGAACAAGATGGCCGTCATCAAGGACGGCCAGCCTGTCAGCGACGTCATCATCCAGGAGGGCGTGCTGACCCGGGAGCGTGTGAACGATGCGGTGGCCGAGCCCGTGGTCTACATGATGGACCGCTACGTGGTGGGCGGTTTTTATCGGATGCACGCCGAGCGTGGTGTGGACGAGAACCTGAACGCACCGGGCGCGAGTTTTGTGCCGCTGGCGTTTGAGCACAGCACCCACATGCCCCAGCCCGGCGTACGCCCGGGGGTCAGTGCGCCGAACCGCTTTTATATGTACGGCGTGGTGGCGCGCCTTGCCATGCTGGCGGCCAGCTACGAGCTGGAGGCCACCAATCCGGATGCCGAGGTGTACGACTAAGGGGAGGGAGTGCGGGTGGCAGGGGCTGCCCTGCCACCGCTGCACCGGCTTGCCAATGCGAGTTGTTGCGGTGCAACATAGAGCCGCCGTTCCAGGCGGGTGCTGTGGCGCAGGCGCACAATAGCGTTCCCAAAAGTAACGGAACCCCGTCTGGCCTTGCGCCCGGGGGTGGTCAGTGCAAAGCTCCAAATCATCGCTCGCAGCGCTCACGCTGGGCGCCATAGGTGTTGTTTATGGCGATATCGGCACCAGCGTGCTGTATGCGGTCAAAGAAGTCTTCGGGTCGGGCCACGTGCCTTTTACCCCGGACAACATCTACGGCATTCTCTCGATCTTTTTCTGGACGCTGACGGTCATCGTCTCGCTCAAGTACGTGGTGCTGGTGCTGCGTGCGGACAACAACGGCGAAGGCGGGCTGGTGGCGATGCTGGCGTTGGCCTCGCAGGCCGTCAAAGACAAGCCCCAGCTGCGCAGCGTGTTGCTGGCGGTGGGCATGTTCGGCACGGCACTTTTCTATGGGGATGGCGTCATCACCCCGGCCATTTCGGTGCTGTCGGCGGTGGAAGGCCTGGAGGTGGTGTCGCCCCATTTCACCCGATACGTCATTCCCATCACGCTGGTGGTCTTGTTTTGCCTGTTCGCCGTGCAAAAGCGCGGTACAGGCGGCATCGGCAAGTTTTTTGGCCCCATTACGCTGGTGTGGTTCTTCACCATCGCGGTTCTGGGTGTCTCGCACATCGTGGGCCACCCCGAAATTTTGTGGGCCATCAGCCCGCACCATGCGCTAGGGTTCATGTGGGCCTACCCAGGGACCACCTTCATCATTCTGGGCGCGGTGGTGCTGTGCGTGACGGGGGCCGAGGCCCTGTATGCCGACCTGGGCCACTTTGGCAAACGTCCCATTCGGCTGGCGTGGTTTGCGGTGGCCATGCCTGCGCTCACCCTCAACTATTTTGGCCAGGGCGCACTGCTGCTGGCTGAGCCCGAGGCCGTCAAGAACCCGTTTTACATGATGGCGCCTGACTGGGCGCTGATCCCGCTGGTCATCATGGCCACCATGGCCACCGTGATCGCGTCGCAGGCGCTGATCACCGGCGCGTTCAGCGTTACCAAGCAGGTGATCCAGCTGGGTTACCTTCCGCGCCTGAACATCCAGCACACGAGCGTGCGTGACACGGGGCAGATCTACATCCCGCTGGTCAACTGGGGACTGTTCTTTGCCATTGTTCTGGCCGTGGTCATGTTCCGCTCGTCCAGCAACCTGGCCGCCGCGTACGGCATTGCCGTCACGCTCGACATGCTCATCACCACCACGCTCACCTTCTTTGTGATCCGCTATGGCTGGGGCTATCCGCTGGCGCTGTGTGTGGCTGCCACGGGATGCTTTTTTGTGGTGGACCTGGCGTTCTTCGCGTCCAACCTGCTCAAGCTGTTCAAGGGCGGCTGGTTCCCTCTGATGATCGGCGGCATCGTGTTTGCGCTGATGATGACCTGGAAGGAAGGCCGCCGGCTTCTCAACGACAAGCTGCGTGCCGATGCCATTGATCTGAAGGACTTTCTGGAGTCGGTGTTCATCAGCCCGCCCACGCGGGTGTCCGGCACGGCGGTTTTCCTGACCGCAGAAAGTGGATCGGTGCCTAACGCGTTGCTGCACAACCTCAAGCACAACAAGGTGCTGCATGAGCAGAACCTGTTCGTCACCGTGCACAACCACGAAACCCCCTGGATCGGGCTGGACAAGCGCCTGCAGGTGGAGCCGCTGGGCCACGACTGCTGGCAGGTGGTGATCCACTACGGCTTCAAGAACGACCCCGATGTGCCGCGTGCGCTGGAGCTGCTGCGGGGCCGCGGCTGCGAGTTGGAGGCTATGACCACCAGCTACTTCTTGTCGCGTGACACGGTGATACCCACGATGGGTGGCGGCATGGCGCCCTGGCGCGAGAAGTTGTTTGCCCAGATGCACCACAACGCCAGTGGCGCTGCCGACTTTCTGCACCTGCCCAACAATGCGGTGGTGGAGCTGGGTTCCAAGATCGAAATCTGAAGATTTTGGTCTTTTTGGCCTCTGGCGCTTATCCATCAATCGCTAGGTGCTATTAAGTTGATAGCGTTTGCGGGTATGCATCCCTGTGATGCACCAAGGCGGGGCGCGATCAGGGGAGAGTGCCAGAATCTGGCCCATGCAATTTTTCAAAGATTTGAGCCTTTCGGCCGCCACGGCTGGGTTCGTCGCGGTGTTGGTGGGCTTTACCAGTTCGGTGGCCATCGTTTTTCAGGCCGCCCAGGCTTTCGGTGCCACGCCCGCGCAGATCACGTCCTGGATGTGGGCGCTGGGGCTGGGCATGGGGTTGTGTTCACTGGTGCCGTCCCTTGTCTTGCGCAAGCCGGTCATGGTGGCCTGGTCTACTCCGGGGGCAGCCGTGCTGGCCACGGCCGGTGCCTCAGGTGGGTTCAGCATGGGCGATGCCGTGGGGGCGTTCATGGTCAGTGCCGCGCTGATCACGCTGGCGGGCGCCACAGGCTGGTTCGAGCGGGTGATGAGCCGTATTCCGATGGAAATTGCCGCTGCCTTGCTCGCCGGGGTGCTGGCACGGTTTGGCCTGCAGGCGTTCACGGCGGCCCAGACGGCGCTGCCGCTGGTGGTGCTCATGCTGGTTGTGTACCTGGTGTCGCGCAGACTGTCGGCGCGGTATGCGGTTGTCATCACCTTGGCAGTGGCCGTGGCGTATGTGGCTCTGCAGGGGCAGATGGCCTGGTCGGCCGTGCAATTGGAGCTGGCGGTGCCGGTGTTTACGGCACCCCAGTTCAGCGTGGCGGCCGCCGTCAGCCTCGCCATCCCCTTGTTTGTCGTCACGATGGCTTCACAGAACCTGCCTGGGGTGGCCGTGATTCGTGCATCGGGGTATGACTTGCCTGTGTCCCGGTTATTGACACTGACAGGGCTGGCCACCCTGGTGCTGGCGCCATTTGGTGCGTTTGCCCTCAACTTCAGCGCCATCACGGCGGCGATGTGCATGGGGCCAGAAGCGCACGCCGACCGCAGTCGGCGCTATGTCGCAGCCGTATCGTGCGGCGCACTTTATGTGGCGATCGGGTTGTTTGGTGCCGTCATCACCGGGCTGCTGACGGCGTTCCCCCAAGAACTGGTGGTTGCAATCGCCGGGCTGGCGCTTCTGAGCACTATCGGAAACGCCCTTGCCGGTGCAATGCGGGACGAGTCGCACCGCGAGGCGGCGCTGATCACTTTTCTTGTCACCCTCAGCGGGGTGGTGATAGCCGGTGTGGGCTCGGCCTTTTGGGGCGTAGTCGCAGGCAGCTTTGCACTATTTGTGCAACAGTACGGGCGTTCGCGCTCCAAAGGCGACTGATTTCTGCGGAGCGACTACGTGCCCTGTGGGGCTCAGGCTTCTCCTGGCGTTGCCCTTTTGCTACCTACATATATGTATGCGCTCTGCCTCGCATGGCGGCACGCGCCCATCCTTTTCTCCAGACACCATGAAACTGCTCTTCATCGCCGACCCCCTACACAGCTTCAAGATCTACAAGGACACCACTTTCGCCATGATGCGCGAAGCGCAGCGGCGCGGCCACACGCTGGCGGTGTGTGAGCCCCAGCACATCAGCTGGCAGCGCGGCAGCAAGGTGACAGCCCATGTGCAGGAGATCACGCTGACCGGAGATGCGGTGGACTGGTATGACGCGCGCCCCGAGCGGAGCGTTGCGCTGGCCGATTTTGATGCTGTGCTCATGCGCAAGGACCCGCCGTTTGACAGCGAGTACTTCTATGCCACCCATCTGCTCGAACAGGCCGAGCGCGACGGCGCCCGGGTGTTCAACAAACCCCGCGCGTTGCGTGATCACCCGGAAAAGCTGGCGATCATGGAATTTCCCGAGTTCATCGGCCCCACGCTGGTCACGCGCAATGCCGAAGACATCAAGCGTTTTCATGGCGAACACCAGGACATCATCCTCAAGCCCCTGGACGGCATGGGCGGGATGGGAATCTTCCGTGTCGGGCCCGACGGCCTCAATCTGGGCAGCATCACCGAAACCCTGAACCGCAACGGGGCACAGAGCGTGATGGTTCAGAAGTTTTTGCCGGAGATTGTGGAAGGCGACAAGCGGGTGCTGATCATCGGGGGTAGACCCGTGCCTTACTGCCTGGCGCGCATTCCCCAAGGCAGTGAAGTGCGCGGAAATCTTGCTGCGGGTGGCAAGGGCGTCGCCCGGCCGCTGTCTGCTCGAGACTGGGAAATCGGTAACGCGCTCGGCCCGATCCTTCAGGAACGTGGGCTGTTGTTGGCGGGCGTTGATGTGATCGGCGATTGCGTGACGGAGATCAATGTGACCAGCCCGACATGTTTCCAGGAGATCTTTGATCAGACGGGGTGTGACGTTGCCTATCTGTTCGTTGATGCGCTGGAGGCAGCGATGAGCCTGACTAAGTAGCTATCTCGAAATTTCGACCCCGGCTTCTTCCCCGCCCTAAAAAACGGTGCTATAGTCGAGGGCTTCGCTACTAACGCGGTGCTGCAGAGATGTAGGGCGTAGTTGGTAGTTCTGCTGGTGGTTCAGGTATTGATCTGGGTTGTTGGTGGTGAAGAAAAAA
>NZ_JBKBXG010000014.1:0-73284 GCF_046314175.1 Acidovorax sp.
GATGTTTCTCCCCAATCCCCTCTGTATGCGCCGAGGAGCGCAGCGGGCGGGGTGGCATGTGTGCCGAAGGACACACATGCTTCGTGGTCTAGCTCGCCGCAGTTGTTTGAGCGGAGCGCGCCAGCGCGCAGCGAGTTCTGCGGCGCACCCCGCCCGCGAGCACCACAGGTTGCCCGCAGCGAAGCGAAGGGACGCAGGCAGTGGGGTCGCCCTTTCTTTGGTGACTTTCTTTCGGCGACGCGAAAGAAAGTTACTCGCATGCCGGGCGACTCCCGGCCTCCGCCCTGAAACCAGGCACGCCGTCAGCTCAGCAAGCGAGCTTCGACTTCGACAGATCAGGGACAAGAAGAAACTGGAAACTACAAAAACAATAGCTACCAGCGCTTGATGGATAAGCGCTAAAGCCAAATTTCATTCAAAAAATCAAGCCACCACCGCATCCCGCTCATCCGCCGCAAACTCCGGCAGCCCCTGTAGCCGCTCATAAATCGGCGCAAAGTCCGCCGCCGTCATCTCAAACAGCTGCTCAAAACTGTCGATCAAAAAATACGTCTGCTGGTACGTATCGATCTTGTACTTCGTGCGCATGGTCCTCTCCAGCGCCAAAGGAATCCGTTGCGGCTCCGCGCTCTGCACTGAATAAGCCAGCTCGCCCGACGAACTCAAAATCCCCGCGCCATAAGCCCGCAACTCCCCCGCCTCGCGGATCAGCCCGAACTCGATCGTGTACCAGTAGAGGCGCGAGAGCATCTCGCAAGACCCGAGCCCCTGCGCCTTCAGCCCGCCCTGGCCATAACGCTGCACATAGTCCGCAAACACGGGGTTGAACAGCAGCGGCACATGCCCGAACAGGTCGTGAAAAATATCGGGCTCGACGATGTACTCGAACTCTTCGGGCTTGCGGATCCAGTCCGTCACCGGGAATTTGCGGTTGGCCAGCAGGGTAAAAAAGGGCACCTCGGGTATCAGCCCGGGCACGCCCACCAGCTCCCAGCCGGTAGCCTTGTAAAGGCGCTCGTTCACTTCTTCAAAACGCGGAATGCGGTCGCTGGCGCCCAGTGACGGCAGGGCGTCGATGAAGGCCTGGCTGGCCAGCCCAGGCAGCAGGGCGCGCTGGCGCTCGTACAGGCGGCGATACGTTTCGTGGTCGGCTGCCGTGTAGGCCGCGTAGTCCTGCGGGCAGGTGTAGTCCGCGTTGGCGCGCGAGTAGTCGCCACGGGGTGGGCGGGTGGATTGGCCATAGACGACGGGGGCTTGTCCCATTTTTTGCTCCTTTGCCGCCATGACCCTGCGCGCCGAGAAAGTGGCGCGCACCTGCCCGACGGCTATTAATCGATCTTGATTTTTGCGGCCCGGATCAGAAACTCGTATTTGCTGTTTTCCGAGCGCACAAACTGCGCAAACCCGTCGAGCGTCAGCTCTTCGGGCGTGATGCCCATCTTCTTGAACTTCTCTTTGCCTGCGGGCGAGTGCATGGCGGCCGAGAACGCGGTGGCATAGCGGCGTGCGTCCGCATCGGGCAGCGAGGCCGGAGCGAACAGCCCAAACCAGGTGGACACGTTAAAACCCTGCACGCTGTCGTTGATGCTGGGCACGTTGGGCAGCGCTTCGTTGCGGCTGAGCGTGGTCACGCCCAACGCCATCAGCTTGCCCGACTGGATCTGCGGCAGCGCCGAAGCCAGGTTGTCGAACACCATCAGCACCTGGCCGGACTCCAGCGCCGCCAGCGCGGGTTTGGAGCCCTGGAACGGCGTGTGGCCCATCTTGGTATTGGTGAGTGACTTGAACATCTCGGCCGAGATGTGGCCGATGCTGCCGTTGCCGCCCGAACCGTACTTGGCTTGGTCCGGGTTCTTTTTGAGGTGCGCCACCAGGTCGGGCGTGGTCTTGATGCCCAGCGTGGCGGCCTGCTGCGCGTTCACTACCAGCACATTGGGCGTGCGCGCCACCAAGGCGATGGGTTTGAAGTCCTTGAGCGGTTCGTACGGGAAGTTCTTGTACAGCCAGGGGTTGACTGCGTGCGTGGCCACGGCGCCCATCAGCACCATGTTGCTGGTCTTTGGGGCCTTGGCCACCAGGTCGGCCCCGGTGCCGCCGCCCGCGCCGGGCTTGTTCTCTACCGTGATGGTGCCCAGCCCGGTGGAGCCTTCGGCGACGATGCGGGCCGAGATGTCCAGCGGACCACCGGCGGGGTAGGGCACCACGATGGTGAGGGGCGCAGCAGGGTTCTGTGCCAGCGCGGCGGTGGCCATGCTGAACAGGGCGGTACTGAGCAAAATGCGATGGAGCGGCATCGTGGGTCCTTTTGAGTTCCAGGGAGCGCGCAGTATAGGCATCCGCTCAGGGTTAACCCTTTAGGTTCCCTGATCCGTCGTCTCAGGCGTTCAGCACGCCACGGCGGATCTGGTCGCGCTCCAGCGACTCGAACAGCGCCTTGAAGTTGCCTTCGCCAAATCCGTCGCGGTAGTCGCCCTTGCGCTGGATGAACTCGAAAAACACCGGGCCGAGCATGGGGGTCGAGAAGATCTGCAGCAGCAGGCGCGGAGTGCCGTCGGCTGTGGTGCCATCGAGCAGAATGCCGCGCGACTGCAGCTCTGCCACCGGCTGGCCGTGGCCCGGCAGGCGGGTGTCCAGCATTTCGTAATAGACGTCGTTGGGCGCCGTGGCCAGTTGCACGCCGGCCATGCCCAGCTTGTCCACCACGTCCTGCAGGTTGTCGCAGATCAGCGCAATGTGCTGAATGCCTTCGCCGTTGAACTGCATCAAGAATTCTTCGATCTGGCCGCCGCCCTGCTTGGACTCTTCGTTCAGCGGGATGCGGATCTTGCCGTCGGGCGCGGTCATGGCCTTGGAGGTCAGGCCTGTGTATTCGCCCTGGATGTCGAAGTAGCGGATCTCGCGGAAATTGAACAGCTTCTCGTAGAAGTTGGCCCAGAAACCCATGCGGCCTCGGTACACGTTGTGCGTCAGGTGGTCGACGAGGTTCAGGCCGTGGCCTGCAGGGCGGCGGTCCACGCCTTCGATAAATTCAAAGTCGATGTCGTAGATGGACTTGCCGTCTTCGAACCGGTCGATCAAATACAGCGGCGCGCCGCCAATGCCCTTGATGGCGGGCAAGCGCAGCTCCATGGGGCCGGTGGGGATCTCGATGGGCTGGGCGCCCAGGTCCAGCGCGCGCTGGTAGGCCTTGTGCGCATCTTTCACGCGGAAGGCCATGCCGCAGGCCGACGGGCCGTGTTCGGCGCCAAAGTACGCGGCCTGGCTGTGGGGTTCGCGGTTCAGGATGAAGTTGATACCGTTCTGGCGGTACAGCACCACATCCTTGGAGCGGTGCTTGGCGACCAGCGTGAAGCCCAGCTTTTCAAACACCGCCTCCAGCACACCAGGAGTGGGCGAGGTGAACTCAATGAACTCGAACCCCATCAGGCCCATGGGGTTGTCCCAGGCGTCCAGCTGGGCGGTGGTTTGTTGGGGCAGGGCGGCGTTCATGGGCGTCTCCGACATTCGTTGATCAATGTCATGCACTGTAGGCGCGCACTGCCTCATGTTTCTGGCGAAATCAAGAGGCTTTGGCCTCTGGTTTGCAGGAATCTTGCGAATGATCAATATTCCGCGCAGCCTGAAGGCTTTGGGCTCGCGCTGAGCGCCTTGCGGGGGGGCGGGGCGCCAAGGAGCCTTCAGTGGTGATCAGCCGCCCGAGCTGGTTTTTTCGGAGCCGGAAGCGGCGGGCTGCAGCTTGCGCAGCACCAGCGCGGCGTCAATGCGCTGCTGTTCTTCATTCGAAAAAAGCTGCTGGCGCAACCGCTGCAGCGCAGCGCCGTCACCCTGCTGCGCCTGGGCTTGGCTGTATTGGTCGAGCCGTTGCTGCCAGTGCTGCTCTTCGCGGTCGAGCTGGGCCATGGCGTGGGCGGCTGGCTCGCCGTACTGCGCGCTGCGCGCGGCGTGGCGCGTGCGCTCGTCGGTGTTCTGTGCGTTGAACGCGGCCGTCTGGGCGGCGGCGTTCATGTGTTCGGTGGTTGCAGCGCGCTCGGCGCGGCGGGCCTCGGGCAGTTCGTTGTCGGCCTGGCGCAAGGCCAGTGCGCGTTGTTCGGCCGTGAGCTGGGTGTTGCGCGCAATCTCCAGGCGGGCCAGGGTGTAGCGGTCCAGGTCGGCCTCGCGGGCGAACAGCGCGTCGTGTTCGGGGCCGTCAAAAAACTGCTGGCGCACCTTGTGGCGGGCCTCCAGCGACTCGCGCAGTGCGTAGGGGTCCGTCAGGTCCTGGGGCGTGCGCAGCTGTCCAAGGGCCACGCGGTAGTCCACATAACGTTCGGCCAGAGCCAATGCCCGCACCACCAGCGCAGGCGGGAAGTGCTGGCCCACCAGCGTTGCCAGCCGCTGCTTGAGGGTGGCGGGGTCTGCAGCGCCGTCGTCTTGCGCTTGCATCAGCAGTGCTTCCAGCGTGTCGCGCAGGCCGTCCACCAGCAGTGGGTCGGCGCTGTGGTCGGATTCGGCTGCGCGGCGGGCCGCAAAAAAGCTGTCTTCCATGGGCCGGGCGGCGGTGCGCAGCGGCGCGCCGCTGTGGTGCGCCGCTGCGGCCCCGGCTGCCAGGCGCTGATCCACCGCACCATGCTGGGTCTGCGGGACCAGCCACCAGACCATGGCGGCCGTGGCGGCGGCCAGTGCCACACAGACACCGGTCAGAGTGCGGGGTCTTGTCATGGCTTACAGGCCCAGCGTCTTCAGGCGGTTGGCGTGCTGGCGGTACAGCGTTACCGGGTCGGTCGAGAACCAGTCGCGCAGGCCCAGCAGCTGGTTGACCTCATCCAGGTGGTTCTGGCGATAGTCGCCCAGGTGTTTGCCCAGGCGCGAGGAGCAGGCCGATACCAGGCCATCATTGGCTTCGCCAAAGGTGAGGCCCAGCACACTGAGCAGCCCGTCGCTGGCGTCCAGCACATTGGTCAGCGGCTGCGTGCCGGTCCACGAGTAATAACGCACGCCATTGACCAGTTCTGCCCCATTGCCGCAGCCCGACGTGGGAACGCCCTGCGGGAAGCGGCTATTGAACTTGGCAGAGCCCGCTGTGGTGAGCGAGTCCAGCGCCGCCGTGGGCATCTGGGGCAGGCCGGTACCGCCCGACGTCAGATTAATCAGGCCCACCAGCGCCTTGGCGGCAGCGTTGGCCACGGTTTCAGACACCGACCCGTTGGGCGCCACGCCCCGCAGGATGTCGGCCACGCGCGAGCCCTTGTTCACCCCGCCAATCGACGTGACCGACGCCACCAGCTGCGGCGCCACGCCTGCCACATAGCGCGTGGTGGGCCCACCGTGCGAATGGCCGACCAGGTTCACCTTGGCGGCACCTGTGATCGCCAGGATGGTCTTGACCTGCGCCAGCAACTGCTCGCCGCGCACCTCGGTGCTGTTGGCGGCTGACACCTGCGCCACATAGACCTTGGCTCCGCCCTGACGCAGGGCATTGGGGATGCCGTAGAAGTAGTCGATGCCCAAGGCCGAATCAAAACCAAAAAGCCCGTGCACCAGCACGATGGGGTAGCGCGTTTGTGTGTAGCCGTTTTGCGCATGGGCGCTGGCCCCCAGCAGCAAAAGCCCTGCAGTGGCTGCCAGCGCAAGTCGCCGCAATAGGCGGCTGAGAAATCCGGTCATGTGTTGTCTCCGTTGATATGGTTTTTTATGTCTCGCAAAAACGAACGACCGTTCTTTTTTGCGAGATCAATTTTTGTATTCCACCCGCAGAGTCACTATCGGGACATACCCGCGCCTGCAGTGTGGGCTGCAACACGGGCCCGCTGTTTCGTAGAATCCTGCGTCATGAGCGGTTTCAACGCACTCGACAAGCTGGACAGGGCCATACTGCGCCGTCTGCAAGACAACGGCCGTGAAACCTATGACGTCATCGGCGAGCAGGTGGGGCTGTCCCCCAGCGCCGTGCTGCGCCGCGTCAAGCGGCTGGAAGACACCGGCGTCATCAACCGCTACGTTGCCCTGGTGCCGCCAGAGGCTGTGGGCCTGGGGCTGACCGCCTACCTGAACGTTCGGCTCGAAAAACACACCGAAAGCCACAAACGCAACCCCATGGACCTGTTTCGCGCCAGCGTGCAAACCTGGCCCGAAGTGGTGGAATGCGCGGCCCTGACGGGCGAGATGGACTATTTGCTGCGCGTGGTGGTGGCCGACATGGCGCACTACAGCCGCTTCATCATGGACACGCTGCTCAAGCACCCCAGCGTGCAGGACTGCAAGACGAGTTTTGTGCTGGACCGGGTGAAGGCGACGACGGCTGTGCCTGTGTAAGAATCCGCGGCCCTCAATGCTGGAGGGTGTTACGGATTGTTCATGATCGCTATCGACAACCTGCAGTTCGGCTATGGCCGTAGCGCGCTATATCAAGGCTTCTCCGCCCATGTTGAGCAACCTGGCATCTATGGCGTTTTTGGCCGCAACGGCAGTGGCAAATCCACGCTGCTCAAGCTGATCTGCGGCCTGTTAGCACCCTGGGGCGGCCAGTTGCGGGTGCTGGGCCAAAACCCCCGCCATCGGTCGCCCAACCTGCTGGAATCCGTCTACATCGTCCCCGAGGAATTTCATCTGCCCAACCTCAAGCCAACACAACTGGCGACGACGCAAGGCCTGTTTTACCCCCGGTTTTCCGTGCAGCGCTTCGGTGATTACTTGGTTGAGTTGGAGGTGCCTGCTGACATGCGTTTCGAAGCTATGAGCCTGGGTCAGAAAAAGAAGGCCGCTATTGCCTTTGCACTGGCCACCAGCACCCCGCTGCTGCTGATGGACGAGCCCACTAACGGGCTCGATATCGTAGGGCGAGGGCAGTTTCGCAAACTGATGCAGCGCCCTGAGCAGGCCGACAGGCTGGTGCTGATCAGCACCCACCAAGCGCACGATCTGGAAAGCATCCTGAGCCACGTCTGGTTCATCGACCAAGGGCGTTTGGCGTTGTCGTCCACGATGAGCGATCTGGCGCAGCGGCTGCACATGGGCGTTGCCCGCAGTGCAGACGAGTTGAGCGCCGTCCCCAGCATCATTTTCCAGGAGTCTGTGGGCGCCCACACGGCGTATGTGGCGGCGCGCGATGCCGACAGCACTGGCTCGGTAGGCACCGTACAACTTGAGCTCCTATACAAAGCCCTCAGCCTGAGCCGCGACACATTGCTGGCAGCGCTCCCTGAAGGTGACAAGGAGTTGGCATGACCGTGTCCACACACATCGACCTGGGAGCGGGCACTTCCAGTTTCTTCTCCGCAGCCCGGTTCCTGCATCTGTCGAAGGCGCAATGGGCCGAGCAGCGCAGGCAGTATCTGGGGCATATGCTGGTCGTGGGAATGCTCGCTGTGGTGGTGCTTTTGTTCATGCTGGTTCTTGCTTCGGGGCGCGAGTTCCCGACCTGGATCCAGCAGGTGCTCTATCTCTGGGGGCTTTTTTTCACCGGGTTCGTTTTCGCCGCTCGCTATTTTGAAGCGATGGCGCGTCGTGAATCGGCGCTCCTGACGCTCATGCGGCCTGCATCGGTATTTGAGAAGTGGCTGCTGTGCGTCCTGGTCGTGGCTGTGCTTTACCCGCTGTGCTACAGCCTGCTCTTTCTGGCGTTCACTTGGCCCGTCCGGCAGATCGTGCTGGCCATTGGCGCGCTGGACTTCCCCTCAAATGGTTTTGATGCAGCGAAGCACGCGCTCTTCGTGCCGATGTGGCCACACAGTCATGATTCTTCGGTGTTTTCAGCGCGTCAGCAGGTGGGTTTTCTGATCGCACTGTGGGCGTTGCAGGCTTTGGCGGTGGCCGGGTCGCTGTACTTCCGGCGTGCGGCGATGCTCAAGACGATGGCACTGGTTTTTGTCCTGTTCTTGATGACCATTTTGGTCAGTGCCACGGCCAGAGCCAGCGGTACTGTGCTTTTAGCATGGTGGTCTTTCAGCAACACGTCCGTGTCCATTGCTGTACACGCCATCAATGCCACGCTGTGGCTGGTCTTGCCCCTGCTGTTGTGGCTGCAGGCCTATCTGCACCTCCGCGACAAGGAGCTGAGCTGATGACCCGCTGGTTACAACACACGGCTTTGCGCCAATCAGGACTCTGGCTTTTCGTCGGGGTTTTGGCGAGCTTCTGGGGGCTGGTAGCGATCAGCGGGTGGGACGGACTGAAAGCCTCTTCGGTTGCCGAGCGTATTCATGTGGTTGGGGCTTCCGACCTTGTTGGGGTGACCCGGTTGCGGGTTGAAGAAGTCGAGCCCTCGGAACACTATGTGCCAGCGACGTCGGTGCGAGTCGGTGTGGGCTCTGACCTGCGCATTTTTCCAAGAGTGGCTGATGAGGACGCAACATTGGGCATCTTGGCACCATCAAGCTGGATTGCCGCGTCGGTGGATGGCGATACGTTGGTGTTGCGAGTTCGTATGTTTTCTTCCGCTAATTCGCATGGCCGTTCCCGCGCCAAGAACTGGATTCAGACTATCGAAGTACCTGTTCACATCGCGCATTTGCAATTGGAGCAAAGCTCTGTCGATGTGCTTGTACCGATGGAAGTGCTGACGGTTGAAGGCGAACAGCTTAGGGTGAGCGGACGTATCAAGGCGCTGGAGGTGCGCTCCTCCGAGTGCCGCCACCTAACGCGTCCGCGTGTCGGACGTCACGAGGACCTGGAAGTTAATGCAAAGCACATGAAGTCCGTTCGCCTGCAGACATACCATGGGCGCGTTGAGATACAGCACTCTGAAGGTCTTGACCGCCTGGAGTTGCAATTGGGCGACGAGGTCGCTCTGTCGCTGGACCGAACGGGTGTGCTGAACCTTCCGCCGGGACGTACCGCCCTGGCCACAGAGGCCCCAGGTTTGCAGCGTTGTGCAAACAACACTGCCACATCCGACGCCCACGCATCCAGAACCCCGACCCGGGCCGTGGCATTGGTTCCGGTTCAGTAGGAGAACCTCCTGCATCTGCGGGTTGCCGCCAGCCCCGCCCCGCAGTACCCTTGACGTGACCCGGCAGCGCGGGTGCTGGCACCGGACTTGAGGATGCTAACGCCTGACGATAAAACAGCGGCTTTGTTGAAAAATATAGCTATAAACCATTGGCGGATAAGAGCTGGAGCCAATTTTCAGCACCAATAGATCAATCTCTCTTATTTTGTTGCACCGCAGCAATTCGGACTGGAAATGATTCGGGAAAACCCTTATATTTGGTTCCATGATCGCAACCAAAGACTGGCTGAAGGCTTCCTGGTACATCAGCAAAGCCATGCTTCGCCCAGCGGCGGGTCGCCCGTTTGTTGAGAGCCGTAACAAAACCCCCACACCCGTGATGGTCCCCATTCGCGCCCTTGGCCCCTCTTACCGTGAACGCATCGCGCAGCACTTGCTGCAGCTGGAGCCTGCGGACCGTTATCTGCGCTTTGGCTATGCGGCCAACGACGAGCAGATTCGCCGCTATGCCGAGCAGCTCGATTTCAACCGCGACGAGATTTTTGGCATCTACAACCGCCGCCTTGAACTCATCGCGATGGCCCATCTGGCGTTCTCTGAGCACCCTGAGCACAAACACTGCGCCGAGTTTGGCGTGTCCGTACTCAAGCAGGCCCGTGGCCGTGGATTTGGCGCACGGTTGTTCGAGCGGGCCGTGATGCACGCCCGCAATGAAGGCGTGAACATGGTGTTTATCCATGCGCTGTCAGAGAACACCGCCATGCTCAAGATCGCGCGCAACGCCGGTGCCACCGTGCGTCGCGATGGTTCGGAGTCCGAGGCGTACCTGCAGATTCCGCCCGCCAGCCTGGACACCCGCATGGCCGAGATCGTGGAGCAGCAGTTCGCCGAGGTGGACTACCAGATCAAAAAGCAGGCCAAGCAGTTCTGGGACTTTCTGGCCAACGTGCAGGAAGTGCGCAGTGGTGTTCAGCACGCACGCCACCAGTCTGCCGAATAAGCCTGCGGGCGCTGCAGAGCGCGAGCCGCGCAGCGCAAGTGGCCTGTCGTCACGACAATCCGCTATCCTAGGGGCCTGATTCACTACCGCACGTCCTGCACGCCAGACAGTGTCTGACCCGCACCCCGCGCACCCCGGGCGTCTGCCCGAAAGGGAAGACAAGCGCACCTTCCTGCAGAAAGTGGCCGAGTTCATCAACCCGGGGCCCGATTCCACGGAAGAACTCATCAACGCCTTGGCCGAAGCCGAAGACAACCAAGTCATCGGCGCTGAGTCGCGTGTGATGCTGGAGCGCGTGATTCGCATGGCCGACATGACGGCCAGCGATGTGATGGTGGCTGCGCCCCGCATGGACCTCGTCAACATCGAGGCACCGTACGAAGAGCTGCTGCACGTGGTGATCAACACCGCGCATTCGCGGTTTCCGGTGTACCAGGGCGAGCGCGAGAACATCATCGGCATCCTCATGGCGAAGGACCTGCTCAAGCTGCAGCGCGCGCCAGAGCTCAACATCCGCGCCTTGCTGCGGCCGGCGGTGTTTGTGCCCGAGAGCAAGGGCTTGAACGACCTGCTGCGCGAGTTTCGAGGCAACCGCAACCACCTGGCCATCGTGATCGACGAGTTTGGCCGCGTGGCCGGGCTCATCACCATCGAGGACGTGCTGGAACAGATCGTGGGCGAGATCGAAGACGAGTTCGACATCCCCGAAGACGAAGGCGACATTTTCGGCCTGGCCGACCGCACCTACCGTGTGAGCGGCGACACGCCCATCGAGCGCGTGTCCGAGGCATTTGATACCTCCGTGGTCGGCAGTGACGTCGATGAGCATTTCGACACCATTGGCGGCCTGATTGCCCACGAAATGGGCCATGTGCCCAAGCGCGGCGAACACATCCAGCTGGGGGGGCTGCACTTTGTGGTGCTGCACACCAAGGGCGGCGCTGTGCGCTGGTTCAAGGTGTCGCGGGTCGAAGACACCAGCGCAAGCACTTGATGGCGCAGTTCGATTCCCCGGCAGGGCAGCGGCTTGCCCTGCAGGCTCCTTTGGCCGTGGCCGCCGGCCTGGCGCAGGCCGCGTCGCTGGCATGGCCCTGGAGCGGCGAGGCATTGTGGTGGCTGCAACTGGTGTCGATGGCAGTGCTGGCCTGGCTGGTGCGGCCCCATGCCCACCAGGCCGTAGGGTGGCGGCGCGGCGCGCTCATGGGCGGACTGTTTGCCACGGCCTGGCTGGCGGGCACCTTCTGGTGGCTGTTCATTTCCCTGCACACCTATGGCGGCCTGGCAGCCCCGCTGGCAGTGGCGGCGGTGTTGGGGCTAGCCGCCTTTCTGGGCAGTTACTACGCTGCTGTTTTGGGGCTTTTTTGCCATCTAGCGCCCGCCAGTAAAGCGCTGACTGCTCTACTTTTCGGAGCGCTGTGGCTGTTGGCCGAGCTGGCGCGTGGCACCTTGTGGACGGGCTTCCCGTGGGGAGCGGGCGGCTATGCGCATGTGGATGGGCCACTGGTGGCGTTGGCGCGCTACGGGGGCGTTTACGGCATCGGGGCCGTGGCTGCGGTGCTAGCAATGTATGGGGTGCAGTTGCGTGGCGCGGATCTTGGTCGCTGGCGCACCTGGGTATTGGCACTGGTGGTGGTCACCGCTGGGTTGAGTCCGCAGCTACTTTGCGCATGCAGTTCAACTGTCCTTAGCAGGGTGCCCCCGATGACCCTGGAGCTGCTGCAGGGCAACATCCCGCAAGACGAGAAATTTCAGCAGGGCAGTGGGGTGCCGGTTGCACTGCAGTGGTACGCGCAGGCCCTGCGGGACGCCAAGGCGGACCTGGTCGTCGCGCCCGAGACGGCGATCCCGCTGCTGCCGCAGCAGCTCATGCCGGGCTATCTGGAGGGGCTTCAGAGCCGTTACGCCCAGGGCAGCCAGGCGGCCTTGCTAGGGATTCCGATGGGCGACGAGGCGCTGGGCTATTCCAACTCGGTGCTGGCCTTGTCCCCAGCCAACAGCGGTGAGCCCTATCGGTACGACAAACACCATCTGGTGCCCTTTGGCGAGTTCATCCCGCCGTTCTTCAAGTGGTTCACCGCCATGATGGACATCCCGCTGGGCGACTTCAACCGGGGCGCCGTCGGGCAGGCCTCGTTTGCCTGGGCGGGGCAGCGCATTGCGCCCAATATCTGCTACGAAGATCTTTTTGGCGAAGAACTGGGCGCACGGTTTGCCGACCCGGCCCAGGCGCCCACCGTGTTTGTCAACTTCAGCAACATTGGCTGGTTTGGCAACACCATCGCGATTGACCAGCATCTGCACATCAGCCGCATGCGCGCGCTGGAGTTCGAGCGGCCGATGGTGCGCGCCACGAACACCGGCGCCACGGCCATCATTGACCACCGCGGTGTGGTCACCCACCAGCTAGAGCGCCATACCCGTGGCGTGCTCAAGGGCGAGGTGCACGGCCGGGGGCTGGATGCGCAAAACGGCTGGGCGATCACCCCGTATGCGTGGTGGGTGTCCCGCTGGGGTCTCTGGCCGCTGTGGTCGCTGGCAGGATTGACGCTGTTGGTGGCGCTGTGGGTGAAGGTAAACCAGAGGGGCGGCACGGGGCGCTACCCTTGACCCAGGTCACGCGATCTCAGGGGCTGAGCGGATGGCTTGAGCGCACATTGTTTAGAGTTGACTCCCTATGCCTTGATAATGGAGCCCCGCAACCGGGGCTTGGGTTGCGTACAACGATGATTTGAAGCGGGCCACCCGCTGTTCTGGAGCACGACTGAAAATGGCAGATTCCTTTTCCTACGAACAACTGATTGCCTCGGGCGAAGGCCGGCTGTTCGGCGCCGACAGCGGACGCTTGCCGCTGCCGCCCATGCTGATGTTCGACCGCATCACGCACATCGACAGCGATGGTGGCGCGCACGGGCTGGGAAAGATCCGCGCCGAATTGGACGTGCGTCCCGATCTCTGGTTTTTTGACTGCCACTTTCAGGGCGACCCGGTCATGCCAGGCTGCCTGGGGCTCGATGCCATGTGGCAGCTCATCGGTTTTTACCTGACCTGGCTGCGCCTGCCGGGCAAGGGCCGTGCCTTGGGCGCGGGCGAGGTCAAGTTCACAGGCGAAGTGGGCCCCAACGTCAAGCTGGTGACGTACGAGATCGACATCAAGCGCGTGATCAAGCGCAAGCTGGTCATGGCCATTGGCGATGCGCGTCTGCTGGCCGATGGCCAGGAGATCTATGTGGCCAATGACCTGCGCGTCGGCTTGTTCAAGCGCGAAGAGGTCGCCGCACCTGCCGGAGCCGAACAAGGAGCAGCAGCATGAAACGCGTGGTGATCACCGGCACGGGCATTGTTTCGTGCATTGGCAACGACATGGCCACCGTGTCGCAATCTCTGCGAGAAAGCCGCTCCGGCATCCGCGCCATGCCGCAGTTCACCGAACTGGGCATGCGCAGCCAGGTGGCCGGCGTGCCGCAGATCAACCTCGAAGAGCTGATCGACCGCAAGCAACTGCGATTCATGGGCGATGCCGCGGCGTATGCGCACATTGCGCTGGCCAACGCGATTGCCGAAGCGGGACTCACCCCGGATCAGGTGTCGCACCCGCGCACCGGGCTCATCATGGGCTCGGGCGGCGGCTCGCCCGCCAACCAGATCGAAGCCGCCGACATCCTGCGCAGCAAGGGAATTCGCCGCGTGGGGCCGTACCAGGTCACGCGCTGCATGAGCTCTACCGTGTCCGCCTGCCTGTCCACCAACTACGGCATCAAGGGCATCAACTATTCCATCACCTCGGCCTGCAGCACGTCGGCGCATTGCATTGGCGCGGCCGCCCAGCAAATCGCCTGGGGCATGCAGGACGTGATGTTTGCCGGTGGCGGTGAAGAAGTCACCTGGGGCATGGGCCTGTTGTTTGACGCCATGGGCGCCATGTCCAGCGCATACAACGCCACGCCCGAAAAGGCCTCGCGTGCCTACGATGCGAACCGCGATGGCTTCGTGCTGTCGGGTGGCGGCGGCGCCGTGGTGCTCGAAAGCCTGGAGCACGCCCAAGCGCGCGGTGCCACCATCCTGGGCGAAGTCATTGGCTTTGGTGCCACATCCGATGGTGCTGACATGGTGGCTCCGTCAGGTGATGGCGCCATCGCCTGCATGCGCCAGGCCATCTCGACGGTGAGCGAGCCCATCGATTACATCAACACCCACGGCACCTCCACGCCGGTGGGTGACGTGCCCGAGCTGCGCGCCATCCGTGAAGTGTTTGGTGATGCGATTCCGCGCTTCTCGTCCACCAAGTCGCTCACCGGCCACTCGCTTGGAGCTACCGGTGTGCAAGAGGCGATCTACTGCCTGTTGATGCTGCGTCAGGGTTTCATTGCCGGCTCAGCCAACATCGAGACGCTGGAGCCCGCTGCCGAGGGCATGCCCCTGGTGCGGGAAACGGTGGATGCGCCCATTCGCACGGCGCTGTCCAACAGCTTTGGTTTTGGCGGCACCAACGCCAGCCTGGTGCTGCGCCGCTGGGATAACTGATCCCGCATTGACGCCTTGTGCGGCCCGCTGCCCCTTGGGTGGCGGGCCTTTTCTTTTGGCGCTGTGGGTGCTGTGGGCGGTCTGGGCGCTCAACGCAACGATTGCCCGCCAGCGCGGGGCGACAGCGCCTCATGCAGCAGCCCCGGCAGCATCGCCAGCATGCGCGTGGCTTGCAAGCCTGGAGGTGACGACCGCGCGTGGTAGCTGTACAGCGAAATGGGCGGCAGCTCATGCAGCTCCAGCGTGACCATGGTCGCCGAGTCCAGGTGCGTGGCAGTCAAAAAATCCACCACCGTCCAGCCCATGCCCAGCCGCACCAGCTCCAGCGCCAGTTGGGACGTCTGCACCTGCATGCCGGGCACTGCGGGTGTGCCCAGGCGCTGCGCGATGTCATCAATGGACTGCCGCATGGGGTCGTCCCCCACCAGCCGGATCACCGGCGCCTGCGCCAGCCGCGCGCTGCGCGATGTAGCGCGCGGCTGGCGCATCCACACCGACTGCGCCACCGCCAGGTACAGGCGCCCGCTCACCAGCAGGTCGCTGCGGATTTGCGGGTGCGGGTGTTTGTAAAACCCCAGGCAAAAATCCACACTGCGCGTGAGCAGCGCCTGTGTCATCTGGTCCTGGTGGATGGTGCGCACCTCTATGCCCACCTGGGGGTAGCGCAGCGCATGTTGTTGCAGCAGGTGCGGCAAAAACTCGTGGCTCACCGCCGGAATAGCGGCCAGGCGCACATCGCCCGTGTCTGCCGTGGCCAGGTTGCGGGCGGTGCGGCGCAACGCATCCAGCTGGCGGTGGATGCCGGTGGACTCTGCCGCCAGCACCTGCGCCTCCGGCGTGGGGGTCAGCCCTGCCGGGGTGCGCATGAACAGGCGGTAGCCCAATTGCAGCTCGGTGTGTGCAATGGCCTTGCTCACTGCCGACGGGGTGATGCACAGCAGGCGCCCCGCTGCGCTCATGTTGCCGGTCTGGAGCACCGCCTGGAAGACTTCCAGCTGTCGCAGATTCATCGCCTGTTCCTTGAAGACACGCTGTGAGTGAAATTCACAGAGACCAGCTGATTATTCCGCATGGGTGTGTGTTGATCTCTCATAGGATGCCGCACCGCCGACAACATGGCGGGCGCAGGGCAGTCAAAAACAATGCGGCCGTCCGCCCCTGCGAAATTCAGAACACCGTTCAGGAGACCTCCTTCATGCGAATTTCACAACCCGCTCACCGCTGGCTCGCCGGCCTGCTGCTGTCCGCCGCTTCGGCCGTCGCCATGGCCCAGGCCGCCAAGCCCCATGTGGTGGTGCTGGCCACCGGAGGCACCATTGCCGGGGCCGGTGCATCAGCAGCCAACAGCGCAACCTATGCAGCCGCCAAGGTGCCGGTCGACAAGCTGCTGGCAGGTCTGCCAGAGTTGGCCGACGTGGCTAAGGTGTCGGGCGAACAGGTGTTCCAGATCGCGTCGGAGAGCTTCACAAACGACCACCTGTTCAAGCTGGGCCAGCGCGTCTCGGCTCTGGCAAAGCAGGCCGATGTGGACGGCATCGTCATCACCCATGGCACCGACACGCTGGAAGAAACCGCGTACTTCCTGAACTTGGTCGTGCGCACGAACAAGCCCATCGTCGTGGTCGGCTCCATGCGCCCTGGCACGGCCCTGTCGGCCGACGGTGCACTGAACCTGTACGACGCCGTGAGCGTGGCGGCCAGCAAGGACGCCGCGGGCAAGGGCGTGCTGGTCACGATGAATGACGAGATCCAGAGCGGCCGCGACGTGCACAAGCACATCAACATCAAAACCGAGGCCTTCAAGAGCCAATGGGGCCCGCTGGGTATGGTGGTGGAAGGCAAGAACTACTGGTTCCGCGCCCCGGTCAAGCGCCACACCCTGCAGTCAGAGTTCAACATCGACGATATCCAGTCCCTGCCTGCGGTGGACATCGTCTACGGCTACAGCAACATGAACACCACGGGCATCGAAGCCTACGGCAAGGCTGGCGTGAAGGCGCTGATCCACGCCGGCACGGGCAACGGCTCGGTGGCGGCACAGGCGGTGGATTCGCTCAAGGCACTGCGTGCTGCGGGCGTGCAGATCGTTCGCTCTGCCCGCGTGCCGGATGGTTTTGTGCTGCGCAATGCCGAGCAGCCTGACGACAAGTACGACTGGGTGGTGGCCCACGACCTGCGCCCCCAAAAGGCCCGCATCCTGGCCATGGTGGCCGTCACCAAGACCAATGACAGCAAAGAGTTGCAACGCATTTTTTGGGAATACTGACCCAAGGGTTGACACCAAATTTTGACGCTATGCAGGCGTTGAGGGCCACACCTGTGTGGCCACTGGTACGCACCGGCTTATAGCCCGCGTGGCTGGTTGGGAAGGCTGGGGCTCCAAAAGGGCTCCGGCCTTTTTTCATTGCCGGGCCGCCCCAAGATGAAAAGCACCCCCCTGGGGAGCGTGGGGGCCATTTTTCATTGGCTTGGGGCCTGATGCGCCGTTTCCAGCGCGGCTCCACCGCAGCGCCGTAAAATGACCGGTTGCGCGCGCGATGCCCGCCCTGGTTGCCTTTGTGGGCTGCAGGCGCCGGGCTTGGCACGCACACCGCCTTTTTTCTTTCCCCCTTACTTGCCCAGCCCTGGCTTGCCAGTGCCTCAGCCACAGACGCCATGTTGACATTCCAGCAAATCATTTTGAAGCTGCAGTCCTACTGGGACGCGCAGGGTTGCGCCCTTTTGCAACCCTATGACATGGAAGTGGGCGCAGGCACCTCGCACACCGCCACCTTCCTGCGCGCCATCGGCCCCGAGCCCTGGAAGGCCGCCTACGTGCAGCCCAGCCGCCGCCCCAAGGACGGCCGCTACGGCGAGAACCCCAACCGCCTGCAGCACTACTACCAGTACCAGGTGGTCCTGAAGCCCGCTCCTGCCAACATCCTGGAGCTGTACCTGGGCAGCCTCGAAGCGCTGGGCTTCGATCTGAAAAAGAACGACATCCGCTTCGTGGAAGACGACTGGGAAAACCCCACGCTCGGCGCCTGGGGCCTGGGCTGGGAGGTGTGGCTCAACGGCATGGAAGTCACGCAGTTCACTTACTTCCAGCAAGTGGGCGGCATCGACTGCAAGCCCGCCACGGGCGAGATCACCTACGGCCTGGAGCGCCTGGCCATGTACCTGCAGGGCGTGGACAACGTCTACAACCTGAAGTGGACCGACACCCTGAGCTACGGCGATGTGTACAAACAAAACGAGGTGGAGCAGTCCACCTACAACTTCGAGCACAGCGACGCGGACTTTCTGTTCACCGCCTTCAATGCGCACGAAAAGCAGGCGAAATACCTGATGGAGCAGCAGCTGGCCTTACCCGCGTACGAGCAGGTGCTCAAAGGCGCGCACAGCTTCAACCTGCTGGATGCCCGTGGCGCCATCAGCGTGACCGAGCGCGCCGCCTACATCGGCCGCATCCGCAACCTGGCCCGCGCCGTGGCACAAAGCTACTACGAGAGCCGCGAGCGTCTGGGCTTCCCCATGGCGCCGCGCGAGTGGGTGGAACAGATGGCCAAGAAGGCCGCTTGAGCGGACGAAAGAGAACAAGAACATGATGACCCAAAATCTTCTCGTTGAACTGTTTGTCGAAGAGCTGCCGCCCAAGGCGCTGCAGAAGCTGGGCGATGCCTTTGCCAGCGTGCTGGCCGACCAGCTCAAGGCCCTGGGCCTGGCGTCCGCAGCGTCCGTGGTTACCCCTTTCGCTTCACCCCGCCGCCTGGCCGCGCATGTGACGGCTGTCGCAGAAAAAGCGGCCGACAAGGCCGTGCAGCAAAAGCTCATGCCGGTGACGGTGGGTCTCGACGCCAGCGGCAACGCATCGCCCGCGCTGCTGAAAAAGCTGCAGGCGCTGGGCGCTGACGTGTCCGACCCGGCAGCCGCCGTGGCGGCGCTCAAGCGCGCGCAGGACGGCAAGGCCGAGGCCCTGTTCTACGACAGCGTGGTGCCCGGTGCCACGCTGCAGGAAGGCCTGCAAAAGGCCTTGCTCGAAGCTCTGGCCAAGTTGCCCATCCCCAAGGTGATGAGCTACCAGCTGGAGACCGATTGCGAACTGCCCGGCTGGACCAGCGTGAACTTCGTGCGCCCCGCACACGGCCTGGTTGCGCTGCATGGCAGCACCGTGGTGCCCGTGAAGGCGTTGGGCCTGACCGCTGGCAACAGCACCACCGGCCACCGTTTTGAAGCCGCCGTGTCGCCTGTGGTGCTGGCCGACGCCGACAGCTACGCCGCCACCCTGAAGAAGGACGGCGCCGTGATCGCCAGCTTTGCCGAGCGCAAGGCCGAGATCGCCCGCCAGCTGGCCGCTGCTGCCGCAAAGGTGGGCAATGGCGCCCGCCCCATCGAAGACGAAGCGCTGCTCGACGAAGTGACCGCGCTGGTCGAGCGGCCCAACGTGGTCACCTGCTCGTTCGAGACCGAGTTTCTCGATGTGCCGCAGGAATGCCTCATCCTCACGATGAAGGCCAATCAGAAGTATTTCCCGCTGCTGGACGCCGCAGGCAAGCTCACCAACAAGTTCCTGGTGGTCAGCAACATCAGCCCCGAAGACACCAGCTTTGTGACCGGCGGCAACGAGCGCGTGGTGCGCCCACGCCTGGCCGATGCCAAGTTCTTCTTTGACCAAGACCGCAAGAAAACCCTGGCCTCGCGCGCCGAAGGCCTGGGCAAGGTGGTCTATCACAACAAGCTGGGCACGCAGGGTGAACGTGTGGAGCGCGTTACGTCAATAGCCAAAGCCATCGCAACGCAACTGGGCGATGCGGCTTTGGTCGCTGATGCCGACAAAGCCGCGCAACTGGCCAAAACCGACCTCGTGACCGACATGGTGGGCGAGTTCCCCGAGCTGCAGGGCATCATGGGTGGCTACTACGCGCTCAACGACGGCCTCGGCGAGACCGTTGCGCACGCCATTGAAGACCACTACAAGCCGCGTTTTGCGGGCGACTCTTTGCCGCGCAACACGGCAGGCGTGGTGGTGGCGCTGGCGGACAAGCTGGAAACGCTGGTCGGCATGTTCGGCATCGGCAACCTGCCCACAGGCGACCGCGACCCGTTTGCGCTGCGCCGCCATGCGCTGGGCGTGATCCGCATGCTGGTTGAAAAAGACCTGGCCCTGGACCTGAGTGCCTTGCTGGCCGGTGCCGTCCCTGCATTCGGCGACAAAATCACCGATGCTTCTGCTGCGTTGGCTGACTTCATCTACGACCGCCTCGCCGGCAGCCTGCGCGAGCAGGGCTACAGCGCCCAGGAAGTCGATGCTGTTTTGGCCCTGCGCCCACAACGCCTGGCGCTGGTCGAAAAGCAGTTGGCCGCAGTGCGCGCCTTCGCCGCCTTGCCCGAAAGCCCAGCCCTTGCCGCTGCCAACAAGCGCGTCGGCAACATCCTCAAGAAGGCCGAGGTCGAGGGCGCCGTGGACGCCCACGTGAACCCCGACCTGCTGCAGGAAAAAGCCGAGCAAGACCTGTACGCCGCGCTGCAACGCTTTGTGCCCGAGGCCAATGCCCAGTTCGACGCGGGCGATTACACCGCGTCACTGCAGACCTTGGCCGTGCTGCGCGCGCCGGTGGACGCCTTCTTTGACGACGTGATGGTCAACGCCGAGCAGTTGGATGTGCGGATGAATCGCCTGGGCTTGCTCAAGATGCTGCACAACGCCATGAACCGCGTGGCCGACCTGTCTCGCCTGGCGGTTTGACCGGTTTGCACAAGCTGATAGGCTGGCGCTTCTCACAAGGCACACCCACCCTATGAAACTCGTCATCCTCGGCCGCGACGGCACCCTCAATCTGGTAGCGGACGACTACATCACCTCGGCAGATGAGTGGAGCGCCATGCCTGGCGCGCTCGAAGCCGTGGCGCGGCTCAACCACGCGGGCTGGCATGTGGTGGTGGCCACCAACCAGCCGGGGCTGGGGCGGGGTTTGTTTGATGTGATGGCGCTCAACGCCATTCATACCAAGATGCACCGCCAGGTGGCAGCCGTGGGCGGGCGCATTGATGCGGTGTTTTATTGCCCCCATGCAGCCGACGAAGACTGCACCTGCCGCAAGCCTTTGCCTGGTTTGCTGGAGCAGATTTGTGATCGCTACGGGGTGGAGCGCCATGATGTGCAGGTGGTGGGCAGTAGCTCGGCACACTTGCAGGCGGGGGCCGCAATAGGTGCACGTCTGCATCTTGTGTGCACGGGGCAGTCGGCCCATGTGTTGCCGGGGGGCGCGCTGCCTGCCGGGTTGCCGCCAGGCACCCAGGTGCATGCCAGTCTGGGTGATTTTGTGGACCAGTTGCTGCCCGTGGTGCTGGCATCGGCCATTCCTGTGCCCGTGCATGCCTCGGTGCCGGTGCCTGGGGCTGTCATCGTCTGATGTTTCGAATCGCTCGTTTCGTATTGCTATTTAATTGATAGCTGTCAGCGCTTTATGGATAAGCGCTAGCGGCCAAAAACACTATAAAAATGGCTTTCATCCGCTCTGTCATTCACTTTCTCTGGATGGGCATTACCGTGGTGCCCTACACGCTGGCCATCATGCTGGGCTCGCTGTTCGGTATGCGCGGCCGTCCTCTGTACCGCATAGCGCGGGCGTGGCTGTCGCTTTGCATCAGCAGTGCGCGGGTGCTTCTGGGCGTGCGTGCGAACGTGATGGGCATGGAGAACCTGCCGCAGGGCGAGAACGCGGGGGCGGTGTTGCTGGTCAAGCACCAGTCCACGTACGAGACGTTTTTGATGCCCGCGATCATGCCGCACCCCCTGGCTTACGTGTTCAAGAAGGAGCTGCTGCACGTGCCGTTTTTTGGCTGGTCCATCGGGCGGCTGGACATGATCCACATCGACCGCGACCAGCGCACGCAGGCTTTCCACAAAGTGGTGCAGCAGGGCAAAGAACTGCTGGCCAAGGGCGTCTGGATCATCATGTTCCCCGAAGGCACGCGCATCGAGCGGGGGCAAAAGGGCACCTACAAGACTGGCGGCACGCGTCTGGCCATCGACACCGGAGCGCCCGTGGTGCCGATTGCCGTCACATCTGCCAAAGTCTGGCCGCGCAAGGCGTTCATCAAGCGCCCGGGCGTGGTGGATGTGTCCATCGGCAAACCCATTTCCAGCGTGGGCCGCAAGCCCGATGAGCTGATGCGCGAGGTGGAAGCCTGGATCGAGGCTGAGATGCGCCGCCTGGACCCGGATGCCTACCCCGCCGTGGTCATCCCGCCCGCCAGAAACACCGAAGCGCCCCACGGAAAGTAGCCCATCGTGATGCAGCGGCTTGTGCAGTTGGCGCTGGACCTTTTTGACCCGCCCCCCTCACCGGCTGCGGCTCCGGCACCGGCTGCAGCGCCGGGGGGTAGTGTTGCAGATTTCAAGCCAAAAGTGCCTCTAGCGCTTGATGGTCAAGCGCTGGTAGCTCCTAAAACAGTAGTGAATCGACCCGCGGCACCTGCTGTGCCTTTGCCATCGCTGCTGTCCCCCGCCGAGTTCCGCCACCCACAAGCCAGCCGCGAAGTGCTGCTGGGCGATGCCGTGGTGGCCTACGCGCTGCAGCGCGCACGGCGCCGCACCATCGGGTTCACTGTCGGGGCCGATGGTCTCGCGGTGCGTGCGCCCAGCTGGGTCACGCTGGGTGCGGTCGATGCCGCGCTGCGCGAGAAGTCCGACTGGATTCTGCGCAAGCTGTCAGAAGCGCGCGACCGCCAGCAGCGCATGGAAGGTGGCCGCATCGTCTGGACCAATGGGGCTGTTCTCCCGTACCTGGGAGAACCGCTGACGGTCGTGCTGGACCCCAGCCACGGCTTTGCGGGCAAGGGCGGGGCGCTGGTCGCAGCGGTGGAGCAGGGCAGTGGCGCTGCGCGCAGCTTGCACATTGGCCTGCCCCACAGCGCCAACCCCGCCCAGATACGCGACGCCGTGCAGGCCTGGCTCATGCGCGACGCGCGCCGCCACTTCACCACGCGGCTGGACCACTTCGCCCCGCTGCTGGGCGTGCGCTGGGCCAGCCTGCGCCTGTCCAGCGCCAACACCCGCTGGGGCAGCGCCAAGGCCGATGGCTCGATCCGCCTGAACTGGCGCCTGCTGCACTACCGCCCAGCCATCATCGACTACGTGGTGGCCCACGAACTGGCCCACCTGCGCGTGATGGACCACAGCCCGCGTTTCTGGGACACCGTGGCCACCGTGGTGCCCGACTACGCCCAGCTGCGCAGCCGCCTGCGTGATGAACCGGCCCCTTTGTGGGATTGAAAGGACCCTGACGATGACCGAACCAACGATGACCCCCGCCGAAGGCTATGCAGGAGACGTCACGCCCCAGCAGGCCTGGCAATGGGTGCAGGCAGGCCAGGCTGTGCTGGTGGACGTGCGCAGCGACGCTGAACGCGAGTGGGTGGGCCATGTGCCGGGTGCTGTGCCTGTGGCCTGGAAGCAGTGGCCGGGCATGGCCATGAACGCGGAGTTTGATGCGCAGATGCGTGCGGCTGTGCCGGACGGCGCGCGGGCTGTGCTGCTGTGCCGCAGTGGCGTGCGCTCCATTGCCGCCGCCCGCCGCGCCACCGAACTGGGCATCACCGCGTACAACATCCTCGAAGGTTTTGAAGGCGACGCCGATGCGGCGGGCCAGCGCGGCAAGAAGGGCGGCTGGCGCTTTCACGGCCTGCCGTGGAAGCAGGGTTGATGCTCCCAAAAAAATAGCTGCTAGCGCTTTATGGACAAGCGCTAGCAGCCGATTTGTTCAAAATTTTGCTTCTCCGCGCGGTCTCCGCGTGCAGCTCGTCGCGGCCTTAGCGCCCCCACGGCCCAAGCCAGTGCACCCGTGGAACCGGCTCTGCCGGGCAACCGGGTGCGTCCCCCTTGGGGGAGGGCGCCGCAGGCGACTCAGGGGGTTACTTAGCCGGCGGAATGCGCAGCTTCTGGCCAGGGTAGATCTTGTCGGGATGGCTCAGCATGGGTTTGTTGGCCTCGAAGATCACGGGGTACTTGTTGGCGTCGCCATAGAACTTCTTGGCAATCGCGCTGAGCGTGTCGCCGCGCACCACGTCGTGGTACTGGGCTTCGGGCTCGGGGTTGGTCACATCCATCTGGTTGTCGACGCTGGTGACGCTGGCCACGTTGCCGCAGCACAGGGTGATTTTTTCTTTGGCGGCCTGTGTGGGGGCTGTGCCCTTTACGGTGACCTTGCCTTCGGGGCCTTCAAAGGCGACCTGTAAGTTGCTGGCGCCCAGGTTCTGTGCCGTGATGTAGGTCTCGATGGCTTTGGCTGCCTTGGCATTGAGTTCGTCTTGCGTAGGGGCTGCGGCTGTTGCTGCCTGTGCCTCTTTGCCGCCGAACAGCTTCTCGCCGGCTTCCTTGATAAAACTGAAAAGACCCATGTCATACCTCCTGATGTTGCAGAAACAAGGAAGGCCACTGTAGCGGCAAAGCCTGTCGACGACGTGTCGGACAGGCGCGCGAAACGATTTTTCACAATGTTGGGGGGTGTGCCTGCTGTGAGGCATGGCATGTCGCCGCCCATTCAGTCCCTCGAACAAAACTCGGGATAATCCGCCGCATGACTTTCTTGGCCATCGACGTCGGTAACACCCGTCTCAAATGGGCGTTGTACGACGCTCCCCGCCCCGGGGCTGCGCTCATTGCGCATGGCGCCGAGTTTCTCGACCACATTGACCGGCTGGCCGAAGGCAGTTGGGCGTCGCTGCCCCACCCGGAGCGCATGTTGGGCTGCGTGGTGGCGGGCGATGCCGTCAAGCGCCGCGTGCAAGAGCAAATGGAACTCTGGGATGTCACCCCCTCGTGGGTGGTGTCGTCGGCGCAGGAGGCGGGGCTGACCAACGGCTACGACCACCCCTCGCGCCTGGGCTCGGACCGCTGGGTCGCCATGATCGGCGCGCGCCACCATGTGCTGACCCAAGGCGCCGCACGGCCACTGGTGGTGGTGATGGTGGGCACGGCGGTCACCGTGGAGTGCATTGACGCCGACGGCCGTTTCATGGGCGGCCTCATCCTGCCGGGCCACGGCATCATGCTGCGCGCCCTCGAATCCGGCACTGCGGGCCTGCACGTGCCCACGGGCGAAGTGCGCATGTTCCCCACCAACACCAGCGACGCGCTGACCAGCGGCGGCACTTACGCCATTGCGGGCGCGGTGGAGCGCATGGTGCAGCACGTCATCCAGCACTGCGGCGAAGAGCCCGCGTGCCTGATGACTGGCGGCGCGGGCTGGAAGATGGCGCCCAGCATGACGCGCCCGTTTGAGCTGGTGGACAACCTGATTTTTGACGGGCTGCTGGAGATCGCATCGCGGCGCTTTGCTGATGCGCCAGCCGTTTCGCTCACCTAAAAAACAGGGCGCAGCCCAAGCCCTGCGGCGGTAGCCCAAGGGCGTGTTATTCCTCTTCGAGTTCGGCACGCGCCATTTCTACGTCGAGCCGTTCCATGGCGTCGGCGGGTTCGCTGGCAGCGGCTTTTTCATAGAGCACGGTGGCCTCTTGCATCTTCTTGTCGCCTTCCAGCATGACGAGGGCATTGGCGTATTCGATCATGCCTATGGCTGAGCCGGGGTTGAGCTTCAGCGCTTCCTGAAACAGCTTCAAGCCGGTGTCCTTTTTGGCGCCGTATGTCATGCCGCCAATGAGTGATCCCACCTTGTCGATCACTTCGGCATGGAACGCACCCAGCGCGATGCGCGCGTCGGCGTGTTTGGGTGACAGCGCAATGGCTTTCTCCAGCGATTCCTTCACCTTGCCGCCCAGGCCTTGCGCCAGGGCCTTGGCCACGCTGATGCCTTGGCTGTAGCGTCCCAGCGCATAGGCATGCCAGTACCAGGCGTTGGCGTTGTCGGGCTCGCTGGCGGCCTGGGCTTCGGCGCGTTCTGCGACCTGCGTGAAGAGGTCCAGCCGGGTTTTCTCTTTCTGCTCCAGGTAGTTGGCATAGATCGATGTGGCCTTGTTTGCCACCGTGATGCCCGCACCGCCCGCAGCCAGACCTGCAGCGGCAGCATTCTCGAAGTCACCGTTGTGGAACAACGCCCAGGCCTGCAGCACCGCAGCGTCCTTGGGGCACGGCTCGGCATCGCCACTGTGCAACCGCGCCCATTGCTTCTTGACGCTTGTGGCATCGAACGCGTAGTCGCCCGCGTGGGGGAAGGGGGTCCATTTGGCCATGGTGCTTGTCTCCTGAAGTTCTTGTTGGGTTATGTGTTGCCGTAGCGTGCGTGGGTGTTGCAGCTTGTCAGCCAGGGGGTGTAGCGGTATAGGCCCCTACCAGCTCTAGCAGATGTGCGCGCTGCCCGCTTTCAAGGTACGGCATGAGCAGGTTGAGCACATGGTGCGCACCGCGCAGCAGCGCGGCTTGGGCGCTTTCGGGCTCCAGTGCACGGCGCGGGTCGCGCACGTACTCAAAGCTGAGCCAGTAGGTCAGCACCACCACCATGCTGGTCGCAGTGGCCTCCAGCTCGCGGGAGTCGATGTGCAGTGCGTCGGCGCGGCCCATGCCGTCGAGCATGGTGCGCACGGCGCGTGTCTTGTTCTTCAAAATGGCCTGGAAGTGGGTCTCCAGGCGGCGGTTCTTGGACAGCAGGTCGTTGAGATCGCGGTACAGAAAACGGTATTGCCAGATCAGTTCGAACAGCGTGTGCATGAAGAACCACGCATCCTCCACATTGCGCACGCCATCGGCAGCGGCCAGAAGCTCGGTGAGTGAGGTTTCGTACCGATCAAACAGCGCGTTGATCAGCTCGTCCTTGGCGGGGTAGTGGTAGTAGAGGTTGCCGGGGCTGATGCGCAGCTCGGCCGATATCAGGGTGGTGGAGACGTTGGGTTCACCGAACCGGTTGAACAGGTCCAGCGTCACTTCCAAGATGCGTTCTGCGGTGCGGCGTGGCGCTTTCTTCACCATGTGTGCGGGCCCCTTCGCGTCGTTGTGTGTCGTTGTTTCGATGTCTCTGGTGGCTACTCTAACGCACGCAGAATTGCTGCACTGCGACATGAGGCGCATGGTGGGTGGCGTTGAAATGCCTCCGCATGGCTGCTTGTAGCGCAGTTGCTCGGGTTCACCAAAACAAAAACGGCCGACACGCTGTGTGCGTGTCGGCCGTTGCATTCACTGTGCATCCGGTGTGCCGTCGGATTCAGACGGCTGCCGGTGCGTGGTCAGTGGATCGTCCTTTGAACGATGCCGTGAATCATCCGTTGGACTCTGGGGTGCTGGCGCCCGAGGCTGCTGTGCGGGTTGCCGGCTTCTTGGCGGCTGCCTTCTTAGCGGGCGCGGCCTTGGCGGCAGGCTTGGCCGCAGCCTTGCGGGGAGCGGCTTTCTTGGCCGGCGCCTTTTTTGCTGGGGCTTTGGTGGCAGGCTTCGTAGAAGCTGCAGCCTTGGCCGGGGCGGCCTTGGCGCCCTTGGCGAGGGCGTCGACGCGGGCGCTCAGGGCTTCCAGGTCACGGGCAGAAGGAACGCCCAGCTTGGCCAGGGCCTTGGCCACGCGGTCTTCAAAGATGTTCTCCAGCTTGTCCCACTGGCCCTGGGCCTTGGTGCCAATGTCGCTGGCCATGGTCGTCACGCGGCTGGTGGCTTCGGTGATTTTTTCTTCGGCCACAGACTGGGTCTTGCGCTGAATGGTCAGGCCTTCCTTGACCAGGGCTTCAAACACCTTGCCGCCTTCTTCCTGTGCCTTGGAGAAAGCGCCCAGGCCGGCCAGCCAGATCTGCTGTGCGGAGTCCTTGACGGTGCTGGACAGTTGGGCGTTGCTCTTCTTTTTGTCGGCGCTGAGTTTCTGCAGTTTCTTGACCATGGGGCCTCCGTTGTGCGGTTGGTTGGGTTTGTCAGAGCCGGTTGCCGCTGACGCATGGGCGCACTTTACGCCGCAGCGCCGTGCAGGTGTAGGCACGCGCTCCTAAAAACCGTAGAGCATTGCACCTAGCGGGAGATCGTGCTGTGGCATTGGCCAGCGCAGAGGCTGCACGGGTTTGTGCTGAATCGGGGCGCGCAAGCCCTGCGCAAGAATGAAGAGATTTCAGAGGAGCTATCCATGCAGTATTTCGTGACGGGGGCAACGGGGTTCATTGGCAAGCGGCTGGTCAAGAAGCTGCTGGAGCGCAAAGGGGCGGTGGTGCATTTCCTGATCCGCAAGGAGAGTGCGGACAAGGTGCCCGACCTGCGCAGCTACTGGGGCGTGTCGGCCGCACGCGCAGTGCCGGTGTTTGGCGACCTCACGGCCAAGAAGCTCGGAGTCGCCTCGGAGGACGTGAGAAAGCTCAAGGGGCAGATCGACCATTTTTTTCACCTTGCTGCGGTGTACGACCTGGGGGCCGACGAAGAAACCCAGGTGGCTGTGAACATTGAAGGCACCCGCAATACGGTCGACCTTGCCAAGGCCATCGATGCCGGGCACGTCCACCATGTCTCCTCCATCGCTGCAGCGGGCCTGTACGAGGGCGTGTTCCGCGAGGACATGTTCGAGGAGGCCGAGGGCCTGGACCACCCGTACTTTCAGACCAAACACGAGAGCGAAAAAATCGTGCGCCAGGACTGCAAGGTGCCGTGGACGGTGTACCGCCCCGCCATGGTGGTGGGCGACAGCACCACCGGCGAGATGGACAAGATCGACGGCCCCTACTACTTCTTCAAGCTGATCCAGCGCCTGCGCCAGTTACTGCCGCCCTGGATGCCCACCGTCGGCCTGGAAGGCGGGCGCGTGAACATCGTGCCGGTGGACTTCGTGGTGAACGCGCTCAACGTCATAAGCCACCAGCAGTCTATTGCCAAGAAATGCTTTCACCTGGTGGACCCGGTCGGCTACCGCGTGGGCGACGTGCTCGACATCTTCAGCCGCGCTGCGCACGCCCCGCGCATGAACCTGTTCATCAACGCCGCACTGCTGGGCTTCATCCCCAAGGGCATCAAGAAAAGTCTGATGGCGATGGCGCCCGTGCGCCGTGTGCGCAACGCTGTGATGAAGGACCTGGGCCTGCCCGAGGACATGCTCACATTCGTGAACTACCCCACACGCTTTGACTGCCGGGAGACCCTGGCAGCGCTCAAGGGCTCGGGCGTGACTTGCCCCAACCTCAAGGACTATGCCTGGCGCCTGTGGGACTACTGGGAGCGCAACCTTGATCCCGAGCTGTTCATTGACCGCAGCTTGAAGGGCACTGTGGCCGGCAAGGTGGTGCTGGTCACCGGCGGTTCGTCGGGCATTGGCTTGGCGGCGGCGCACAAGTTTGCCGAGGCGGGGGCCACCACGGTGATTTGCGGGCGCGACCAGGACAAACTGGACGAAGCCTGCGCCGAAGCCAAGGCCAAGGGTTATGAGTTCATCGCCTATTCGGCCGACATCGCAGACATGGCCGACTGCGACCGCTTCGTGCAGCTGCTCATCGACAACCATGGCGGGGTGGACTTTCTCATCAACAACGCGGGCCGCTCCATCCGCCGCGCCATCGAGTCGAGCTACGACCGTTTTCACGACTACGAGCGCACCATGCAGCTGAACTACTTTGGCTGCCTGCGCGTCACCATGGGTTTCTTGCCCGGCATGGTGGCCAAGCGCAAGGGCCATGTGGTCAACATCAGCTCCATCGGCGTGCTGACCAATGCGCCGCGCTTTTCGGCCTACGTGGCCAGCAAGGCGGCACTGGATGCGTGGACGCGCTGCGCATCGAGCGAGTTTGCCGACCAGGGCATCACCTTCACCACCATCAACATGCCGCTGGTGCGCACCCCCATGATCGCGCCGACCAAGATCTACAACAACGTGCCGACGCTGAGCCCCGAGGAGGCCGCCGACATGATCGCGCAGGCCTGCATCTTCAAGCCGGTGCGCATAGCCACGCGCCTGGGCATCACCGGCCAACTGCTGCATGCGCTGGTGCCGCGCGTGGCGCAGATCACCATGAACACCAGCTTTCGCATGTTCCCGGATTCCACCGCTGCCAAGGGCAGCAAGGACGCCAAGCCGCAGCTGTCGGCCGAGGCGGTGGCGCTGCAGCAGATGATGCGCGGCATCCACTTCTGACGCGAGGTGAGCCCGCCCGGCTGTTGAATTCTGTTACGGCACCGCCAGCGGGCCGGGTGGGATAATCGCAGGCTTTGCCGCAAGGCATTTCAAAACGGTCCACCCTATGATTCTGGTTACCGGCGGCGCAGGTTTCATTGGCGCCAACTTTGTCCTTGACTGGCTTGCTGCCTCCAGCGAGCCCTTGGTCAACCTCGACAAGCTCACGTACGCAGGCAATGTGCACAACCTGGACAGCATCCAGGGTGATGCGCGCCACGTCTTTGTGCAGGGCGATATCGGCGACACCGCCCTGCTGACCCGCCTGCTGGCCGAGCACAAGCCCCGCGCGGTCGTCAATTTTGCAGCCGAGTCGCATGTAGACCGCTCCATCCACGGGCCGGAAGACTTCATCCAGACGAATATCGTCGGCTCGTTCCGCTTGTTGGAAGCCGTGCGCGCCTACTGGAGTGCCCTGCCGCAGGATGAGCGCGAGGCCTTTCGCTTCCTGCACGTGTCCACCGACGAGGTCTACGGATCGCTGGCACCCACCGACCCGGCCTTCGTCGAGACCCGTGGCTTCGAGCCCAACAGCCCCTACAGCGCCAGCAAGGCCGCCAGCGACCACCTGGTGCGTGCCTGGCACCATACCTACGGCCTGCCGGTGCTCACCACCAACTGCAGCAACAACTACGGTCCGTATCACTTCCCCGAGAAGCTGATCCCCCTGATGATCGTGAACGCGCTCGCGGGCAAGAACCTGCCGGTGTATGGCGATGGCATGCAGGTGCGCGACTGGCTGTACGTGAAGGACCATTGCAGCGCCATCCGCCGCGTGCTGGAAGCCGGCACTGCTGGAGAGACCTACAACGTGGGCGGCTGGAACGAGAAGCCCAACATCGAGATCGTGAACATGGTCTGCAGCCTGCTCGACGAGCTGCGCCCCCGCAGCGACGGTAAGAGCTACAGCACCCAGATCACCTACGTGAAGGACCGCCCAGGCCACGACCGCCGCTACGCGATCGACGCGCGCAAGATCGAGCGGGATCTGGGCTGGAAGCCTGCGGAAACCTTCGACACCGGCATTCGCAAGACAGTGCAGTGGTACCTGGACAACGCCGACTGGGTGGCCAGCGTGCAGACTGGCTCCTACCGCGACTGGGTGCAGACCCAGTACGCGCAAGAGTCTTTGACCGTTGCGGACGCCCGCACATGAACATCCTGCTATTCGGCAAAAACGGCCAGGTCGGTTGGGAGCTGCAGCGCAGTCTGTCGGTGCTGGGTACTGTTACAGCGCTCGACTTCGACAGCACCGAACACTGCGGAGACTTTGCCAACCCGGCTGGCGTCGCCGACACGGTGCGCGCCCTGCGCCCTGATGTCATCGTCAACGCTGCAGCCCACACGGCGGTAGACAAGGCCGAGAGCGAACCCGAGTTCGCCCGCACCCTCAATGCCACGACCCCCGGCGCCATCGCGCAAGAGGCCGCCAAGCTGGGAGCATGGCTGGTGCACTACAGCACCGACTACGTGTTTGACGGTAGCGGGTCCCGCCCCTGGGTGGAAACCGATGCCCCGGCACCGCTGAGCGTCTACGGTCGCACCAAGCTCGAAGGCGAGCAACTCATCCAGCAATCAAACGCCCGGCATCTCATCTTGCGCACCAGCTGGGTGTATGCCGCACGCGGCGGCAACTTCGCCAAGACCATGCTGCGCCTGGCCCAGGAGCGCGAGCGCCTGACGGTGATCGACGACCAGTGGGGTGCCCCCACCGGCGCCGACCTGCTGGCCGATGTAACGGCCCACGCCTTGCGCCACCTGCAGCAGCACCCCCAGGATGCGGGTCTGTACCACTGCGTGGCCGCCGGTGAAACCAACTGGCATTTATATGCAAAAGAGGTTCTAGCGCTTGCTGCACAAGCGCAGCCAGCTATCAAATTTAAAGCAACCGAGGTGGCTCCGGTGCCCACGACAGCGTTTCCTACGCCCGCCGCGCGCCCGCACAATTCGCGCCTGGACACCACCCGGCTGCAGAACACCTTCCGGCTGCGTCTTCCGCACTGGCAGGCGGGCGTAGCGCGCATGCTTGCTGAAATCCTTTGAATGGCATCCTGACATGACCCAACGCAAAGGCATCATCCTCGCCGGTGGCTCCGGCACCCGACTGCATCCGGCAACGCTGGCCATCAGCAAGCAACTGCTGCCGGTGTACGACAAGCCGATGATCTATTACCCGCTCAGCACGCTGATGCTGGCGGGCATCCGCGAGATCCTCGTCATCAGCACCCCGCAGGACACACCGCGTTTCGAGCAACTGCTGGGCGACGGCAGCCAGTGGGGCATCCGCCTTGAATACGCCGTACAGCCCAGCCCCGATGGCCTCGCGCAGGCGTTCCTCATTGGAGAACGGTTCCTTGGCGATTCGCCCAGTGCGTTGGTGCTGGGCGACAACATTTTCTACGGCCACGACTTCCATGAACTGCTGGGCAGTGCCATGGCCCGCACCGAGGGCGCCAGTGTATTTGCCTACCATGTGCAAGACCCCGAACGCTACGGCGTGGCGGAGTTTGATGCGAATGGAAAGGTGCTGTCGCTGGAGGAAAAGCCGCTGACCCCCAAATCCAGCTACGCAGTGACGGGGCTGTACTTTTACGACAACCAGGTGGTGGAACTGGCCCGAGGGCTCAAACCTTCAGCGCGGGGCGAGTATGAGATCACCGACCTCAATCGCCTGTACCTGGAAAAAGAGCGGCTCAACGTGGAGATCATGGGGCGTGGCTACGCGTGGTTGGATACCGGCACCCACGAGAGCTTGCTGGAGGCAGGGCAGTTCATTGCCACGCTGGAGCACCGCCAGGGGTTGAAGATTGCGTGCCCAGAAGAGATCGCCTGGCGGTACCAGTGGATTGACAGCGCGCAACTGGAGCGTTTGGCGTTGCCACTGACCAAGAGCGGGTATGGGCAGTATTTGAATCGACTGCTTCGTGACACCATTTACTAAATGACGTTTTCGGCATGCACACAGCAGGGGTAGATCCGTTTTTCGAACAGCTGAAGCACGGCTTGGCGCTTCAGAAGACCAATCAGCGCATCCAGGCCCAGGTTGTTTACCGAGCCATCCTTGCACAGAGTCCCACGCACGCCATGGCCTTGCACTTGGCTGGGACTGTGGCCGGTCAATTGGGACATCCCCAAGAAGCGGTTGAGCTGATCCGCAAAAGCCTTTCCGTGAATCCAGCGGATCCGATGGCATGGAACAACCTTGCCAATGCCCTTCAAGACCTGGAAGCCACCGAGGCCGCTCTTGCCGCGGCTGGAGAGGCGCTTGCCATAGCGCCGGACTACTCCTCCGCTTGGCAGACTCGTGCCACGGCACTGCTTGCTTTGTCCCGACAAGTTGAAGCCATCGAGGCATTCGAGAAAGTTTTGCAACTGACACCCCATCACCCTGGTGCTTTGATGGGCCTGTGGCGCGCCAGCATGGAGTGTTGCAAGTGGACGGGGCTTGATCTGGTCCGTAGGCAAGTCGAATCACACTTGCTTGCTGCGGAGACTCATGCTCTGCTACCTTTCGAGTCGCTATCGTTCACCGAAGACCCCGCCATACATTTCCGTGCTGCCAAAGTCTTTGGTGATGCCATCATTCATCGAGAGTCTTTTGTGCCGATGCAGCACGTGCCCCGGACTTCGAAGCGCGCTCGAATCAAGGTGGCGTACCTCTCCTCGGATTTTCATGAGCACGCGACTGCGCACCTTACAGCCGAATTGTTTGAGCGGCATGATCGGTCTCGTTTCGAGATCGTCGCACTTTCCTTTGGGCCTGATGATGGCTCTCCCATGAGGAAAAGGCTACAGCAGGCCTTTGACCAGTTTATTGATGTCCGTGATGCGGCCAGCGACTCCGTTGCGGCACAAATTGCATTGATGGAGGTTGATATTTTGGTCGACCTCAAGGGATACACACGAGGTGCCCGGACATCCGTACTACTGCGTAAACCCGCTCCCATAGTGGTGAACTACTTGGGCTACCCTGGAACAATGGCGCAGTCTGCCTACGACTATGTCATAGGAGACCCCATGGTTACCCCCTTCGCCCATTCGCCGTACTACACAGAGAAAATTGTGCAGATGCCGCACAGTTACCAAGTGAATGACAGCAGCCGAGTGATCTGTGAGCGTGTGCCAGATCGACTGGCAGAGGGGTTGCCCACCGAAGGATTTGTTTTCGCAGCGTTCAACAACTGCTACAAAATTACCCCTGAATTTTTTGACGCGTGGATGCGCTTATTGCAGCGCGTGCCGGACAGCGTTCTTTGGCTGATTTGTGAGCAGGTAGCTACGCGTGAGAACTTACGGCGTGCTGCGATGGAGCGAGGGGTAGAGCCAGAGCGCTTGGTCTTTGCTCGCCGTCTGCCGTTGGCGCAGCATCTGGCCCGTCACACACATGCAGGAGTTCTGCTCGACACATTACCGTACAACGCCCACACGACTGCAAGCGATGCACTATGGGCGGGGGTGCCCGTAGTTACTTACAAAGGGCAAACCTTCGCGGGCCGTGTGGCAGCAAGTCTTTTGACTGCGACGGGCATGCCGGAACTCATTGCTCACTCGCTTCAAGAGTATGAGGATTTGGCTTACCGGCTGGCGTCCGACCCTCAACTGCTCCATGAATTCAAGAGTCGCATTGCCGAGAATCGCGCGCAGTTGCCGTTGTTCGACTCCGCCCGGTTTGCTTCTGATCTGGAGCGAGCGTACGTATACATGCACGAGCGTTGGGTGCAAGGTCTGGCGCCTCAGGCGTTCGCTATAGACGACTTGAACTAGGTCTTCTGCGAACGGTGCTGGTTTGATTTTTTCGTTGAGGTTTCTTGTATGCAAGCAGTTCGCACCGCCATCCCCGATGTTGTTCTTTTTCAGCCCCGCGTGTTCGGTGACTCCAGAGGCTTCTTCTTTGAGAGTTTCAACCAGCGCGCCTTCGACGAAGCCACGGGAACTCACCACCAGTTTGTACAGGACAACCACAGCCGTAGCGCCAAGGGGGTTCTGAGAGGCCTGCACTATCAGATCCAGCAACCCCAAGGCAAGCTGGTGCGCGTGGTGCGTGGGGCCGTGTTGGATGTTGCAGTGGATTTGCGAAGAAGCTCGCCGACTTTTGGTCGGTGGGTAGCTGAAGAACTTAGTGAGGCCAATCAAAATCAACTGTGGGTGCCACCTGGCTTTGGGCACGGTTTTGTGGTGTTGAGTGACGTCGCCGAGTTTTTGTACAAAACAACGGATTACTACGCTCCCACGCATGAGCGATGTATTGCCTGGAATGATTCGACGCTCGCCATCGACTGGAAGCTCGATCAACCGCCGGTTCTTTCGCCGAAGGACGCAAAGGGCCTCTTGTTTTCCGAAGCCGAACTGTTTGCCTAGGAGGCTGTCGGACTTAGAAATCGTCGGCTACAAATTGACCCCGTGGTCCATTTTTCACCGTTTTTTGCCCCATAGCTCGGCTATGGGGCTGAAAATCCGGCAAAAACTTGCCTCGCTGCGGCCAATTTTCGCTTTCGACGCCCTAAGTCCGACAGTCTCCTAACGTTTTCTCTGTTCGTCGGGCTGTTTGCCAGACTGTTTCAAGTGCTCCTGCATCGATTTGTAGAGTGTGTCTGAGCCAAACTGGTGATTACCTGGATCGAACGAAAATAGGTTGTGACCCCGCAGCACGATTTCGCCTCGCCAATATGGCTCAACAAAAAACGACAAAAAATCTGCGCCGCGGCTTGCATGGACAGCCAGCGTGCGCCCCAGCTCATCCGCTGTCATCTCCTTGAGGGGGTGAAACTCGGTGACTCCGTAGCTGCGGTGGCCTGTTGCTGCATACCACTGGTTGAAAGAGTCACCATATGATGCCTCACCGTATAAGCTGACCCCGAGTTTGAGACTTTCGGTGTGCCGAGCCTTCAGAGACGGCGCAATGGCAAACTTGTTCTCATCCCAGCTAGGGTTGGTAAACGGAATGATCTGGTGTGTGTAACGTGGGGTCAAGGCTAGGCAAGACTGACTCACCACCTTGTCAAAGAAGCGCAAGTAGTCAACGATCTGCTGACCTCTGAAGTCGTGCCACAGCGGTACCAAAGGGTTGTAGTAGTAAGACGCTTGGCTTTTGGGTTGATCGATATGCGCTTGCACTGACTCGTCAAGTGGCGAGTGTTCCGGTAGAGATTTCTGCGGCTGCAACATGGGTGTCGTCTGGCGCTTGTCCATGACCGCTATTTCCCTGGTGCCTAGCGCAGACAACTTGCCGGGTGAAGATTCCAGAAAGACATCAATGCGATGCATGCCTGGCTGCAGGCGCCGAAAATCAATGTCTATTCGCCAGCCAGTGTTGGCATTGCCAAATGCTGGTTTGGCGAGCAGCACGTCTTGTCTACCTTTGTCGACGGGTGTTTTTCTAATGAGCTCTCCGTTCAGGTAGATCTGGACCCATGCGGGTGCTTTACCACTGGACTGCTCGGTGAAAGCCCAGCCCGACACGGGCAAGGTCCCGTGTGCAAATGAATCGATGTGTTCGGTGTAGCGCTGTAGGGGCTCTGACCGGATATCACGGGATGGAGGCTGAATTTCTTCAAAGGACTTGTAGTCGGCACCCAATACCCGGTTTAACTGATCCAAACGGTGAAACTCGTTTTTCAGATAGTTTTGAAAACCTCCTATGGAGGCCGGGCTGTAGTCTGTAACCCGGTAAGGCGCATCAAATCCCATGCCTGCTTCAAAATCAGGAAACAGGTGGTGAAGCTCACCCAAAAGGGTAACGCCTCTGATTTTTGCAATGTCTTGCGTAGGAAGCTTGCATATCTCTTTGAGAAGCGCTTGGGTTGCCTGCGTGCGCCGAGCTGTTAGCTCCGTGGTGGTGCTGGCAAAGGTCCAGTTGTTGATTGCCGAGTCGTAGTAACGGCCTTGTGCCATCGACCCGTCGCGCGTCTGAGCCAAGTTGCTGGGGTCTTGCGCAAGTTCTTTTTCCAGCGGTGCGTCAGTTGCAAAGTGGGTGGAAAATAGGTAAAGGATGACCGGGTGGCTGGTATCCCGTATGGTTCGTACGATTCTCTGAATCCGCTCTGCGTCAATGGCCCAATCACCATTGACCTCTTGGCGGAACAGTTGCAGCAGCGGTGCAGGTAAGGTGTAGCCCACAGGAGCGGATGAGTGCCGCTCAGTGCTTGGGTGAAGAGCCGTCAAAGTTGAACTCACCAACTGGGCCGCGGATCCGTTGGGGCCCGTGCACGATTGATTCAACGAATCGTTTCGATCGTTCCCTGTCTGAGCGGGCCGCTCAGGGAGCAGGAGGCAAGTGTCCACAACGCCGACCATGGGCGCCACCAGGAAGGGGGCTACTTTGGATTTGTGGGGTAGCGCGGTATCAGAGAGCGCCGCAAGGCCTGCCCAGCCTGCCAGCAGCACAACCGATGCTGCGGCTACGAACACAGCGGTCGGCATTCTGCCCGGGGTCGGTGTTGTCATGTGTTGATATCAGTACAGGAGATTCAGCCGGTTTGTGACTGTAGAGCAAAGCGGCGGAGCGGAAATCGAATGTGAATACAGGTGAATTGGCAACAAGGGAGTCTTCCCAATTCGACCTTGCCCATTGGAGCTCTCGTAACAAAGCGCCGTACGTTGGCCAGAATACTGGTAGCTGTGCTACCGCTACACTCTCGCCCATTCTGTTGAGCCGAACAGGCTCTGGGGGCGGTACGTTTTGTCCTCCACATCGCAATACATGCATTCATGACCATACCAACACTTTCGACCGTCGCAGAGGCTTCGGGCGTCGACATCGTCATGCGCCCTCGCATTGGTGATCTGCTCGTGCAAGCGGGCAAGCTGAGCGCTCGTGACTTGGATCGCGCCGTGTCTGCTCAGCAGGAAATGGGGGGGATGCTGGGGCGAGTACTTGTACGCTTGGGGCTCGTTTCAGAAGCCGATGTCTCCGGCGCGCTATCCGTCCAGCTCGGTATTCCGCAGGTCTCTGCCGATGGCTTTCCCGATCTCATGCCCGATATCGAGGGACTTTTTCCAGACTTTCTGCAGGCGAACGCGGTTTATCCTTTGCGCGTCGAGAATGGCCTGCTGCACGTGGCCATGGCTGTGCCTCAGGATACCTTTGTCGTCAAGGCGTTGCATTTGGCCACGGGGTACCGCATTCAACCGCATCTGGCGCTGGAGTCAGATATTGAAAAGGCCCTTGCGGAGCCTGTCGAAGAAGAGTCCGACCTTGAAGATGACGGGTTTGGGGATGGATCCGACAGCGGGGATTTTGTCGAGCACCTCAAGGATCTGGCGAGCGAGGCTCCTGTCATCCGGCTCGTCAACTCCATCATTGGGCGTGTGATTGATCTGAGAGCGTCAGATATTCACCTGGAGCCGTTCGATGATGGCCTGCATGTGCGCTACCGCGTAGATGGAGTCATACATCCGGGAGAACTGGTTCCGCCTAGGCTGAGTGCGGCGGTTAATTCCCGCGTCAAGTTGTTGGCACACCTTGATATTGCAGAGCGGCGTTTGCCTCAGGATGGTCGAATCAAGACCCGCGTGAAGGGGCGCGAACTGGACTTGCGCGTTTCTACCGTGCCAACCGTTCACGGCGAAAGCGTGGTCATGCGGGTGCTCGATCGCGCCAGCGTACGGCTAGAACTCGAAAAAATGGGTTTCGAGAAAGACACACTGGCTCGTTTCAATACATTGCTGGCCAAGCCGCACGGAATTCTCCTCGTGACAGGGCCCACCGGTTCAGGAAAAACCACCACGCTGTATGCAGCGCTTGCAAAGATTGATGCGACCGAGCAGAAAATCATTACGGTGGAGGATCCGGTGGAGTACCAGCTCGACGGCATCAATCAAATCCAGGTTCATTCTCAGATCAACCTGACGTTTGCCAACGCCCTTCGGTCCATTCTCCGCCAGGATCCCGACATCATCATGATTGGCGAAATGCGTGATGGCGAAACCGCGCAGATCGCAGTGCAGTCTGCGTTGACAGGGCACTTGGTGTTGTCCACTTTGCATACCAACACGGCTGCGGGCGCCGTGATTCGTATGCAGGACATGGGTGTCGAGCGATACCTCATTACCTCAGCGGTCAACGGCGTTCTTGCGCAGCGACTGGTACGCACGCTGTGTGACCAGTGCAAAGAGCCCTACATCCCTGACGACGCGATTCTCCAGCGCAGCGGGCTGGCACGTTTCAGCGCGCCCGGGCAGGTTGTGTATCGCGCGGTGGGTTGCTCGCATTGCCGGCAGTCAGGATATCGAGGCCGCACAGGCATTCACGAACTTCTGATGCTGGATGAGCCCATGCGCCGCGCCATCATCGAAGGCCGCGACGCCAGCGCGTTGAACGCTATCGCTGCGAAGGCCGGCATGCTGAGTCTCTACGAGGATGGCTTGCGCAAAGTAGCCGCGGGAGTAACGACGCTGGACGAGCTGGCACGTGTTACCCAGGACCAGTCCGATGCCTGAGTTCGCATGGCGCGCAGCGTCGTCTTCTGGGCAGGTCCAGGAGGGGCACCTCACCGCAGCCGGGCCTGCGGCCGTGATGAAGCAACTTCGGGAAAGAGGCCTTACTCCCCTGAACGTGGATGAAGTGGCAGAAGGGGAGGGGGCGGCAGTTGTGCAGGGGCAGTCTCCGGTTTCGATGCAGCGCAAGGGGCGCGTGGACAAAGGTCCCGTCAGCTCCGCAGACGTCCTCGCATTGACATCGGAACTGGCCATCATGTTGCGCGCCGGGCTCGCGCTGGACAACGCCCTGCGTGTTTTGATTGATATGAGCCACAAGCCGAGCGTCGCGGCCTTGGTCAAGGCAACGCTGGAGGCGGTCAAGGGCGGTACGCCGTTGAGCAGAGCGCTCAGCCAGCGGCGAGACCTTTTCGGAGATTTCTATATCAACATGGTGCGCTCTGGGGAGGCCAGCGGGCAGATGTCTGCAGTGCTCGACCGCTTGGTGGAGCACATGGAGCGCCAACGTTCGCTGCGTGAAAGCGTAATCTCTGCAACCATTTACCCCGCAATTTTGCTGGGGGTCGCGGTGCTGTCGCTGATTGCCATGCTGGGGTTCGTGGTTCCTCAGTTTGAGAAGCTGTTTACGGACATGGGCGATGCACTTCCATTACCCACTCGGCTCGTTATGTCGATGGGCCAAGCCTTTACAAGCTATGGGTTGGTGCTGGGCGTTGTCGCGCTGGTTGTTGGCAGCCTCATGCTTCGCTGGTTCAAGTCACCCTCTGGTCGTGCCTGGTGGCAGGCGCGGCTACTGCGTTTGCCGCTGATGGGGCCGCTCGCTTTGAAATATCAGCTTACGTTGTTCTCCCGCTCCCTTGGTACGTTGCTGGGCAATGGGGTTCCAATGCTGACAGCGCTGCACATAGCGACCGAGACAGTGGGAAACACAGTTTTGCAGCAGGCGCTTGCCAAGGTCGCGCCCATCGTCAAGGAGGGGGGCAAGGTCGTTCATGCTGTGGCGGCAACAGGAATTTTTGAGCCTCTTGCCATCAATCTGATTCGTGTGGGCGAGGAGACCGGACGAATCGGACCCATGATGCTGGAGTTGGCAAACATATTGAACCGAGAGGTGGAAACCGGCATCAAACGACTGCTGACACTCGTCGAGCCAGCGCTCATCCTGGTGCTTGGGGTATTGATCGCCGCCATCATCGTCTCCATCTTGCTGGGCATACTGTCCATTAATGACCTCGCCGTATAATTTTTGTTTGACCAAGGAACCGCTTCACATGGTGAGTACAGATTCACGCCACGCTCGTATTTCTCTCGTGCGTACACGACCAGCGCGTGGCTTCACGCTGATTGAACTGCTGGTTGTCTTGGCAATTCTGACGCTGCTGGCAGGCTTGGTGGGCCCTCGGGTGTTGAATCAGCTTGGGGGCGCAAAGTCCAAGACCACCGCAGTACAAATCGCGGATCTTGATAAGTCCCTGGAGCTCTTCAAGCTCGACGTTGGGCGATATCCATCGTCAGAGGAAGGCCTGGAGGCCCTGGTAAAGCGTCCAGGAAATGTGAATGGCTGGACGGGCCCCTACCTCAAGGGCGGGGTCCCCACTGACCCTTGGGGGCGCGCGTATCGGTACGCGAATCCGGGGTCGAACGGCGGGATTGAAATACTGTCTCTGGGGGCTGATGGAGCGCCCGGTGGTGACGGCGAAAACGCCGATATCCGAAACACGCCCTGATTTTTTAACGCAATCGGGCTATTGAATCATGCGGCGTGATGGCGGCTTCACGCTCGTTGAATTGCTGGTGGTGTTCGCCATCATGGCGCTTTTGATAGGCATCACGCCAATTGCCTATCAGAAGATGAGGGACACCGCGCAGTACCGCGACGTTGTTCGCACCATGGTGTCAGAGCTTCGGGCTGCCAGGCAGCAGGCAGCATCAACCCATGCTGAAACACGATTTAGCGTCAACTTGCAGCAGCGCAGTTACGGTCTCCAAGGCCGCTCCGAACACCCACTTCCCGAATCATTGACGGTGCGCGCCACCGTAGCAGGCACCGAGTTGTCTGCCGAAGGGGTTGCGGCGATCCGTTTTCTTGCAGACGGCGGCGCTACGGGCGGGAGCATCGACCTTGTACGCTCTGGTGGCAGCGGCGGTGTGCGCTTGCAAGTGGACTGGTTGTCCGGCCGAGTTTCCCAGGAAGCGCTTCTCCCATGACTCGAATGCAGAGTTCACGGCAGGGTGGCTTCTCGTTGTTAGAGCTACTCATCGCTTTTGTCATCATGGCGCTTGCGTTGGGCATGCTCTATCGCGCCACCGGGTCTAGTGCGCGGGCGGTGGGTATTGCAGAACGTCATCAAAAAGCATCCTTGTTGGCCGACTCCATTCTGTCCATGCGTGACTCGGTGGGGCCAGAGGGTTGGCGGGAGTCCGGAGAATCCGAAGGATTTTCCTGGCAGGTTGCCAGTGCGCCCTACCCAATTGCTACCGATGGGCCGAATGTGCCCAAGCTGCATGAAATTGCTCTCGCGGTCCGTTGGAATGACGGGGCAATTGCGAGGAGCCTCGAACTGCATACGTTAATGCCCGAACGCACGCCAGTGCCCACGGAGGGCGCGCGGTGAAGGCCCAGCTCAACTCTCACCGGGGTTTCACGCTGATTGAAATCTTGGTGGTCATGTCGCTCCTGTCGTTGATTGCACTGGGCATGGGGTCGGCTTTGCGCACCACGGCACAAACCGGTGAAAGAGTCGACAGCAGGCTTCTGGAGGCAGACGAACTTCGGGTCACGACTGCATTTTTGCGCGCGGTTCTTGGGCGTATGCACGTTCAGCGGCTACACGCACCTACCGCAGTAGGGCAGCAGCCTTATTTTTTTGAGGGCACTCCGACCAGCGTGACCTGGATCGGGATCATGCCCGCCCGACACGGGGTCGGTGGCCGCAGCTTCTTTCGCCTGTTTGTCGGGCAGGCGGAGGGGCGCAATGGGCTTCTTATCCAGTTTCTACCTTGGGACAGTGCAATAGTGCAACCTGATTGGTCACAAGCCCAGTCACGCATCTTGTTGGACGAAGTGTCTGAACTTCGCTTGCGGTACGCGAACACGACGACGAATGAACCGCGTTGGACCGATGGCTGGGCATCAAACGATTCCCTCCCCGACCGAGTCCTGATCTCATTACGCACCGCTTCAGGTGGCTGGCCTGATCTGGTGATCCCAATGAGGGCTACGCCTGCCGGTTTGTCGGGCGTGGCGTCTGGAGAGGCCGTCTTCGGCGGAGGCTCCAGGTAGCAGCCATGAGAAATACAAGTACCCAGGATCGGCGGCCCATGCCGCCCATGCTGCCCATGCAGCCCCTACATGGCATGGCGTTGATTGCCGTGCTGTGGGTGGTGGCTGCACTGGCTATTCTTGTTACAGGGTTTAGCCGTTTGGCGCGGGATGAAGTGAGTCTTGTTTCTTCACTGCGCCAAGGTGTCATCGCTCAGGCAGCAGGAGATGCCGCGATTGCTTTGGCACTACAGGAGCTTGCGTCCCGGCCCAACCCCATCTCCAGAACCATCCATGCAGACGTTCCCTATCGCGGCGTGCTGATGGCGGTGACAGTCATGCCTCTCAATGGCTTCATCGACATCAACAGCGCAGCTGTGCCACTGCTCGCGCGTCTCTATGAAGTTGCCGGTGGCCTTTCTGCAGATGCGTCCCAGGCCCTCGCCCAGTCCACTGTGGAGCTTCGCAGCAAGTTGGGTCCTAGCAATCAGGCAGACCGTTTTGAGGCACTCGAAGACCTGCTTCGCGTGCCAGGGGTGGATTACGACCTCTATGCTAGACTTTCGCCGCTGTTGACCGTCTACGTCAGGGCTGGTGGGCGTGTGAACCCTATGGCGGCGCCGCTGGGGGTGCTGACCGTTCTCACCAATGGCGACGCTGCGCAAGCCAGCCGCATTTTGCAGGCTCGAGAGAGCGGTGCCGAAGGCATTGACACCACTTCGTTAGACCCTTCTTACACAGCCGTGTCCTCTGTTCGCAGATACCGAGTTGAGGCCATGGTGCCCTTGGCTGACGGCGTTCAGATGCGCGTCGCCCGGGTTGTTGATCTGGGTCGCAGCTCCCGTGACGGACTTCCGTGGCGCACACTCTATACAGAACGCAGTTTTGAACCCCTGTCACGCGCAGTGACCAAGTAAGCAATATGCCGACCATTTCATCTGATGCCCGTTTTCTGGGCGTTGATCTTCATGCGGTCTGGCGCGACACACGCAAGGCTCTGCAAGGGGTGTACCAGTCGCCCTTGTTGTCATGGCTGACCCCCGCAGTGCCGGTGCGTCTATTGCAGGAGAATGGCGCGGAGTCGCTGTGGCTTGACGGTGTTCAGGTTTCTGGGTCAGCAGTCAAGCCGGGTAGCGTCCGATGTGTCGCGCTGGAATTGCCTGAGGCCCTCGTATTGAGACGTGCACTTGTTTTGCCGTCCATGGCAGCGCAGGACATTGCCAGTGCCGTTGCACTGGAAGCGCAGAGCGTCAGCCCCTTCGGCGCAGGCAACGTTATCTGGGGCTATTCGGTCAAGCCGACTGCAGGTGGGGCTCTCGCCCTGGAGGTGGCGCTGGCTTCAAAAAAGCAGGCAAAACAATATATCGACACGCAGTCCGCGCGGCTCGGTAAAGCAGGTGATCCTGAAATTTGGGCCCGCAGCGCAAATACGGGCGCCCCTATCGTTTTTATCGGGTTTGGTGAGGCGCAGCGCAGCAAGCAGGCCGCCCGGTGGCGCCACTTGGGATACGGGCTTTTGCTGACGATTGCTTTATTGTGTTTGGCCATTGCCATCACACCGACCGCCCAGCTCCGTTTGCGCGCTATCGAGGCCGTTCGCGCCTACGAGAGCATTACTGCACGCGCCGCGCCTGCCGTGCGAGAAAGGGAAGAGCTTCTCCAGTCGGCCGAAAAACTCTCGGCGTTGGCAGAGGTCCTCGGCGGAAGAATCGAACCCCTTACCCTGATGAACCGGCTCACACAGGTATTGCCTGATGACACTGCATTGCAAACAGTGAGACTGCAAGCAGGCAAAGTCACAATTTTGGGTCTTACCGGCAATGCTTCAGCACTGATGCAATTGCTTAGCGAGCAGCCAGGCTTGCGTGATGTGCGCGCCCCTTCTGCGGCAACGCGGATGCCCGGCGCTCCCAAAGAGTCTTTTGTTATTGAATTTGTGTTGGACCCTCAGCAGTTCGGCGTTCAGAGCGCCGCTGTGCAGTCGACAGCGCCAGCTCCCCCTTCCCCTGTCGCTAGTGCGCTCCCCGCTGTGGGGGCTGCCAACACGGATGGCAGCTTGGGTGCTGGTGCTTCCGCCGCTGCGTCCGCGCCAGCAAAGGCGCCTGTCGCTCCGCCATCGCCAGGGGCTGCCACGTTTGGAGGCGGCGCCACATTTGGAGGCGTGGCTACACGCCCTGCGGCGCCTAAAAGTCCTGCTCCAGCAACTGCTGGTGCGGCATCCGCTGCGGCGCCCGCCAAACCGTAAAGCTCCCGATGAAAAGCTATAAATCCAAAGAGATCATGGCCTTGGCCGGGCTCGCGGTCGTGTTGACGCTCCCGCTATTGGCCGGTGGTTTCTATGTGCTGCAAAAACATCAATGGGCTGAGGCTCGACTGGCAGAGCTGGAGCCACGCTATGCCCGCCTTGTGGGGCTGGACGAGCAACGCGCCGAAATCACGTCCGCCTTGGCTGCGGCTAAAGACGCGCAAGTGCGGTATGTCTATCCGGCGGCCCAAGATGCTGCCGTAGCCGGGAATGCTGCCCAACAGCGCGTGCGCGAGATATTGAGCACCTCCGGTCTGCAAATCAGCAGTAGCCAGGTGCTGCCGCCCAAGGCCGTCAAAGGCTACGAGCGCATTCCAATTACTGTTCGCGCGGAAGGCGAGTGGTTGGCAGTGCAAAGTGCGCTGGCCGTTTTTTCTACCCAGTTACCTGTCATCGTGGTGGACGAATTTGAAGTACAGGTGCTGGGTGGTCTGGGTAACACCCCCCCTAAATTTCAGCCAAAGCTGTCAGTGAACTTTGTGTTCAGTGTTTTGCGGGAGCGCACATGAAGCGCCCTGGCATTGCAATACTCATTTCCATCAACCTTGTGTTGGCGGCGCTTCTGGCGTGGCTTTGGGTTACTCCCCAAGGTGCGATCAAAAACTCGTCGTGGACACCGCCTGCTGCGCAGAAGACCGACTACGCGCAGATGATTCCGCCCTTGCCGGGTAACGCGCAGGTAGACACCAGCAAATTTGTTGCGATGCTGGATCGCCCGCTTTTCATGTTGACGCGCAGGCCGCCGCCACCACCGCCCCCGCCTGAAGCACCTGCGCCTGTGGATACATTGACCACAGCCCGCATATCGGGCGTTTTCAGCAGCAGTGCCGGGGGCGGTGTCATCATCAACCTCGCCGGCAAAGACCGCAGGGTTCGATTGAATGAGTCTATAGAGGGCGGCTGGACGCTGCAGTCTATCTCCGGCAGCACAGTGACATTTGCAGGGGCTGGACAAAGCCGCTCGCTGACCTTGCCAAGAGCCGCCTTGACCAGCTACTCCGGTTTGCCGGTTGCCTCCCCTCCCGCCGCACAAGCTCAGCCAGCGCCTGCTGCCGACGCGGCTGCGGGGGCAGCAGGCGCGCAAGGGGGCGCTCCTGCCCGAAATGCGCCCGACCCCCGGCGAGCAACCTTTGGTGGGAGCCGCTAAGTGTTAGCCGTATCACACCATGCTATGGAACATACAGTCGCTCCACCGGTCATCGCTTTTTAAGAACGCCCCCTCGAATCCATCGACGGCCATTCTCCCTACACCAGACACCCAAGAGTTTTACTCTTCGCAGAAATGACACCTTATCAATATGCATTCACCGTGGTGGCGCTGGCCGCCTGTCAAGTGGCGGCGGCCCAGGCTCCTGTCGGCCCGGCTTTTGGCGGGCAGGCCGCAGCACCCGCGCTGGCTCCAGCAGAGGCAGCATCTGTGCCTGATGCAGCAGTGAACCAGCCCCGCATCATCCGCGGCGATGACAAAGTCACCGGGCCCGCCAAACCCGTGCCGGGCCTTGACGGGCCGGCCGTCTCTCTGAACTTTGAAGAGGCACCGGTAGCCCAGGTGGTCAGAACCGTGCTCGGCGACATTCTCAAAGTGGACTACGTGCTGCACCCCCCCTTGGCGGGCACAGTGACCTTGGCAACGCGTAACCCCGTTACGCCTGACCAAGCGGCATTTTTGCTGGAAAGCGCATTACAGGCCAACGGCCTGGGCTTGGTGCGCGATGCGCGTGGCACCTATCACGTAGGGCGGGTCGAGGTGCTTAAAACCATTGGCGGCACGGTTCGGCAAGCATCAGGCAGCGCCCCATTGCCGCCCGGCCAGGGCGTGGTGATTGTGCCCCTGCAGTACATCGGCGCAGCAGAAATGGCCACTATCTTGCGCCCCATGATGCCCGCCGAGTCCCTGGTTCGCGTGGATAACCTGCGCAATCTGCTGGTGCTGGCTGGCACGCGCACTCAGGCCGAGGGCTGGCTGGACATGGTCAGCACGTTTGACGTCAGCCTGCTCAAGGGCATGTCAGTCGGCGTGTTCCCGCTCAAATATGCGTCTATCAAAGAGGTGGAAGCTGCCCTTGCGCTGGTCAGCGGCGGAGGTGCCGCTGCCGCACCTACGCAGACCCCTCAGCCTACTGGCCGGGGCGCTGTGTCCGCCAGTACGCAACCCTCTGGCGGCTCTAGCGCGGCCGCCATGCTGGGCGAGGGTAATCCGCTGTTCGGGGCTCTGCGCATCATGCCCATCGAGCGGCTCAACAGCATCTTGGTGGTAACCCCCCGTGCCGCGTATCTGGAAGAAGCCCGCCGCTGGATCGAACGGCTGGACCAGCCCAGCGACAACGGGGCTGAGGCCCAGCTCCATATATATAAGGTGCAAAACGGCAATGCTCGCCATTTGGCATCAGTACTCAGTGGCATTTTTGGCGGGCAAAGTCAGGGCGGTGGAACCACAAGCACTGGTATTGCCCCTGGCTTATCAACTGCTATGGGCAATACGTTTGGACAGAATTCGGTTTCCAACGCCTTTGGCAACAGTGGCAGCTTGAGCGGCGGCGGTGGCAACCAGTTGGGCACTTCCCGCGCCGGTAGCTTTCAGGGTGGCGGTACCACAAGTGCCCTGGGGCGCAACAACCAGGCCAACACAACCCAAGGCGGCCAGCAAGGAGTGGTTGCTGCCAGTATCGGCAATATCCGCGTTATGGCAGACGAGCTGAACAACTCCATACTGGTGTGGGGCACGCGGTCTGAGTATTCCAAGATTGAATCCACCCTCAGGCGCCTGGACTTGCCCCCCACCCAGGTCCTGATCGAGGCCACCATTGTGGAAGTCACGCTGGGCGATGACTTGGAGTACGGTCTGCAGTGGGCCTTCAACGACAGCCGCAACAACTCTAACTATCGCGGAAACGGCCAGCTCACTGGCAATGAAACCGGTGTCATCAGCGGGCTGGCCCAGGGGTTTTCCTATACGTTGAGCCGTTCGCTCAACGACGTCCGTGCGACATTGACGGCGCTGGCTACAAAGTCGCTCGTCAAGGTCATATCAAGCCCATCCCTGATGGTATTAGACAACCACACAGCCACTATCACCGTTGGCAATCAGCAGCCTATTCGCACCAGCACCACTACCCCCATCACGGACACCACCACAGGGGTGACTACCAGCACCATTCAGTACAAAGACACTGGCGTGGGCCTTACCGTCACGCCGTCCGTCAACTCTGGCAATCTGGTCACCATGCAAATAGACCAAACGGTCACCGACGTAGGCGCAGTTATTACGGAGGCCAATGGTCAGCGCGCTTTCCTACAACGGCAGATCAGCAGCAAAGTGGCAGTGCGTTCTGGCGAGGCGATTGTGTTGGGTGGTCTGATTAAAGACAACTCCAGCACGGGCAAGTCTGGCGTCCCCCTTCTGCAAGACATTCCGCTGTTTGGCAAGCTGTTTGGCTCCAATTCCGTCAACATGGGCCGCACCGAGCTGATGGTCGTCATCACCCCACGCGTTGTGCGCACCGACATAGATATCCGCGAGGTGAGTGAAGACCTGCGCGACCGGCTCAAAGGCCTGCAAGGCATTGAGAACCTGGGCATCGGAACCAAACCTCCCGTGCTTGACTCCGTACCCCAGCGCGGTGCCCCGTCGAACTGACCTTGGTAGGCGTAGCTGGAAAAGTCCCGCTGCAGGCATAAACAAAAACCGGGGTTTGGGCTGAACGCAGCTACCGCTGGCGAGCGCGTAGCTTTGGATTCGTAATAACAACGCACTGTTTTCATAAGGACTGAATGATCACCATGGCTACAAACATCATCTCGCGCCGCCTGGGCGCTGGCGCTCTTGCGTTGTCTGTACTGGTACTGGCTGGTTGCGCCACCATGTCACCATCAACCCCCGAGGCTGCGGTAGAGCAGCGCGCCACCGCCTACTGGAAGGCGCGTCAGGCAGGGCAGATCGACAAGGTGTATGCGCTGGTGCCACCCTCATACCGCAAGGTGCGCACGCTGGATCAGTTCAAGATGCAGTTCGGCACGGCGGCTGCGGTGCAAGGCGTAGAGGTGACAAAAGTCACATGCGAGCCAGAAAAGTGTGTGGCGCGCATCAAACTCAGTGTAACGCCCGCCTTGGCTGGGCTGAAGATGGGTAATATAGACACGTATCTCGACGAGACCTGGCTGCTCGAGGACGGCCAGTGGTGGCACCATCAAGACCTGTAAGGGTTTTGACGGGCGGTGCGCCATTCGCCCCTGCGGGAGGGAGCTGCGCCACAGATAAAACAGTGTTGCATTTCTTCAACAAACAGGTTTTTTGCGGTGCCAGCGTTATAGAACGTCTCGAAACGCTGTGCTACCATCCCTTAGCGTAATCAATCGTGGTAGTTGCGCTTACCAACTTTTTTAACTGGAGTTCTTGATATGAAGAAAAATGTTCTGGCCCTGAGCATTGCTGCCATGATTGGTGGCCTTGGCTTTGCCGGCATCGCTTCCGCAGATGTGGTGCGTGGTACGGGTGTTGGCCCTTCCGGCACCGACGCAGGTACCATCAATGCCAATGGCGTGTGGGTTCCTGATGCTACTACCGCTGGTACAGCATGGCTGCAAACCGCTACCAACGCTCGCGATCTGCGTGTGACGGAAGGCGGCACGGGCCACTCGCTGGTGGTGCCTTACTTCAATGCGCAAAACGGCAACATGACCGTTCTGCACGTTGTCAACACCGACACGGTGCACGGCAAGCTGGCCAAGGTGCGTTTCCGCTCCGCCGCCAACTCTGACGATATTCTTGACTTCCAAGTGTTCATGTCGCCCGGCGACGTATGGACTGCGGCTGTAACTGCTGGCGCTGACGGCGTTGCTCAACTGACCACTGCTGACGGCACCTGCACGCTGCCTGCTCTGGCAAAGGGTGTTGCGCAGTCGTTCGTTACCGACCGTCTGAGCACCATGGCTGGTGACATCCCTGCGCAAACGCGTGAAGGCTACGTTGAAATTTTCAACATGGCTGACATCGACGGCACGCTGATGTACGGCACCAACCGCAACGCTAACAGCACGCTGTACACAGCTATCAAGCACGTTGGTGGCGTCGCTCCTTGCACGGCTGCAACGCTGAACGCAACCCTGGCAAACGTGACCACCCAAGCTACCGCTCGCGGTCTGGGTCTGGACACACCTACCACGGGTCTGATGGGTGACTGGTACATCATCAACGTGGCTCAATCGACCACGTTCGCTGGTGCTGCCACCGCTCTGACGGCTGTGACGACTGTTGGCGGCACTACCGCTGGTCGCGGCAACTTTGTGCACTTCCCACAAAACGCCACTGCAGCTCCTACGCCTGAAAGCTTCTCGTCGGACCCCCTGTTCCGCGTGAGCTTCACACGTGACAACGCCAACGCTGCAGTGTCTACTGCTGCTATCCGCGCTGCCAACTACGACCTGCCAGACCTGTCTACGCCTTACACCTTGAATGCTGGTGGTACTGCTGTTGTTGATACCCGCGTTCAGGCTTACAACCTGACGCGTGCTCTGTCCGTGAACTCCATCACGAACCAGTATGCCAACGACGCTTCCATCTCGGCCAAGACTGACTGGGTGTTCTCGATGCCTACCCGTCGTTACAGCGTTGCTGCTAACTACGCTGCTACGTCGACCACGGCTAACAACTACCGTCTGTACACAGTGCTGGACAACGGTAGCGCCACTGGTACGGCTGCCGCGAACTACGCTGCTTGGTTCGCTCCAGAAAACACCGCCCTGCAAGGTGGTCTGATCTGCGTGAATTCCACTGGCCAAGCGTTCTATGATCGTGAAGAGCAGTCGCGCACATCCGGTGCTGTGTTCTCGCCAGGTTCCGTGTCGCAAACTCGCTTCTGCGGCGAAACCAGCGTTCTGAGCTTCTCTGACACTGGTAACTCCGTGCTGGCTGCCTCCGTGGCACGTCAAAACGTGGCTGCTGGCGCTGCTTCCGGTCCGTTCACCAACGGCTGGAGCGTGATCAGCACTGGCAACGCGTTCACTACAGCCCTTGGCCCAACGTACGCAGTACCTGGTTCCACGACTGTTACGACCGCCAATGCAACGACTTACAACTCGCAAGCTGGCCTGCCAATCCTGGGTTCTTCGTTCATCAAGCTGACGAACCCACAAGCCGCAGCTGGCACCGTTGGCACCTACGGTATCACTTGGCCACACCGCTTCACGAAGTAATTCGTGGGCACTTAATCGCAGCAATGCGATCTAAAAAGGCGGGGGGGTTCCCCCGCCTTTTTTTTTAACTGCTTGAAACTGGTTGATTGACCAAACACACCATGAACCACCGTTCTTCTGTACAAGCCCGAGTTGCGGCCGCATGTGCTGCGTTGATGATGATGGGCGCCACTACTGCCGCCCAGGCTGCCGACCCCGCTGCCGTTCTCATCCAAGGCAACTCTGTCGCCATTACCGTGCAGGACATGCAGGCCGACTCTTTGCGCATGCCGCTGGAGATGCGTAGTGTGGTGCTGCAAAAGCCCGAAACCGTGCTGCAGGTAGCGTCTAACCTCTATGCGCGCCGGGTATTTGCTGAGCAGGCCGCTACTGAGGGCCTGGACAAAGACCCGCAGGTGGCCGCCGCTCTGAAGGTTGCGCGCGACAAGGTGTTGTCCGACGCCATGCTGGAGCACATGGACAAAAAAGCCGTGCCGTCCGACGCGGCCGTGGAGGCTCTGGCTCGCAACAACTACCGCGCCAAGCCAGATCGCTTCAAGGCGGATGAAGAGGTGAAGATTCGCCACATTCTGCTGACCGAGAAAACACCAGAGTCCAAGGCCAAGGCCGAGCAGATGTTGGATGAGCTAAAAAAAGGTGCAGACTTTGCCGCAATGGCCAAAGAGCGCTCAGCCGACCCCGGCAGTGCTGCAAAGGGCGGTGACCTTGGCTACTTTGCCCGTGGGCGTTTGCTGCCAGAGTTTGAAACCGCAGCGTTTGCCATGCAGAAGCCGGGTGAGCTGAGCAGTGTGGTGGAAACAAAATTTGGATACCACATTCTGCAATTGGATGAACGCCGCCCCCAACGCATTCGTGCGTTCGAAGAAGTGCGTGAAGAGTTGATGAAGGAAATGCGTACCACTGCCGCCCAAGACGCGCGAGCCACTGAGGCGCAGAAGATTCAACAAGGCGCAAAAATCAATCAAGAAGCCATAGAGGCTTTTGCAGCCACTTACAAAACTGCAAAGTGATGCCGTACTGACGCAGTACTGATGCTGGCGCACCATGGGCAGACCTGTGGTTAGCCCGCTGCGCAGAAGGGGCGGGCATCTGCTTGCGCGCCCCTTGTGTACGTCTGCTGAGTATTGAGCATCTCCGCCCGCCCATTCCGGGCGGGTTTTCGTTTAGGTGATCTGAGTTGTGATGTTGATAGCGAATTTGCCCTTGGCGCCATGCTGATCTTGTTCAATGAAATCCAGGCGCTGTGGCGCGCCCGGGCGCTGGTATGGGTGCTCACCCGCCGCGAACTGGCAGCCCGTCACACCGGCACCGCCGCGGGGGTGCTGTGGCCCTATTTGCAACCCCTGCTGACAGTGGCGGCCTACTACCTGGTATTTGACGTAGTGTTCTCCATGCGACTGGGGGAGGGCGCCCCGCCGCATGCGGTGGGCACTTTTCTCATTGTGGGCGCCTTGCCGTGGATGGCCTTTTGCGACGCAGTGGCTCGCGGCATGAACAGCCTTATCGAAGCCGGTGGGCTTTTGCATAAAAATCCGCTGCCGCCCGTGCTTTTTACTGCGCGAGCAGTGCTGGCCAGTGGGCTCATCTATGGGCCGCTGTTGGTGGTGGTGGCGCTGGTGTATGCACCTTTGCATCACTTCAATGGCGCCCTGCTGGGCTTTGTGGTCCTGCTGGGCTTGCAGTTGGTGTTGTGTCTGCTGCTGGGCTATTTACTGGCAATACTTGCCGCTGCGCTGCGCGACACAGTGCAGCTTGTCAACTTCTTCCTCTCGGTGGGCATTTACCTGTCGCCCATTTTGTTTCCGCTGACCCTGTTTCCGGAGAACTGGCGTTGGGTGCTGTGGTTTAACCCCATGACAGCGTTGGTAGTGGGTTACCAACAAATACTGCTGCAGGGCGCCTGGCCACCCGTCAGTGTGTGGTGGGTGACCTTGGTCTGGCTGGCGGTGACCGCATTGCTTTTGAATGTGGTGGTCAAACGCAGCCGTGACCAGTTGGTGGATTGGCTATGACGAAAACGATCAACAGCACGGCAGGCCACAAAGCACCTGCTCTTGCACCTGCACTGGACGGTAGTGCCACCGTGCTTCGCGTGCAGGGTGTGGGCAAAGAATACAAGCTGTACCCCACGCCCCGTGCGCGTCTCAAGGCTTTGATTACCGGCAAGGCCACGCACCGCAGCCACTGGGCGCTGAACAATGTGTCGTTTGAGCTGCAACGCGGCGAGTGCATTGGCGTGATTGGCGACAACGGGGCAGGCAAGAGCACGTTGCTCAAACTGCTGGCGGGCACCTTGCAACCCAGCCACGGCCGCATCGACCGGGTGGGTCGCGTTACCGCCATTCTGGAGCTGGGTGCCGGTTTTCACCCAGACTTCAGTGGGCGCGACAACCTGTATTTTGCGGGCAGCCTGATCGGTATTGCGCACGATGAAATGGCGCGGCTGGAGCCCGAGATCATCGAATTTTGCGAGCTGGGTGAGGCGCTGGACAGGCCGGTAAAAACGTATTCGTCTGGCATGACGGTGCGCCTGGCTTTTGCACTGGTGACGGCCGTGCAGCCCGATGTGCTCATCATCGACGAGGCGCTGGCGGTAGGTGACCAGAACTTTCAGAAAAAATGCGTGGAGCGCATCACGGCGTTTCGCAACAGCGGCTGCACCATTTTGTTTTGCTCACACAGCCCGTACCACATTCGCCATCTGTGCGACCGTGCGCTGTGGCTCAAGGGCGGCAGCGTAGAGCAGTTCGGCAACACCGAGGCCGTGCTGGCCGCCTACGACGTACACACCCGCGAGCGAGAGGCCGCAGCGGATGCTGAGGCAGATGTCAGCCAACCCGGTGAGGCATCAGCAACGTCACCGGCATTGCCCGGCGACTCGGAGCAGGGCGCTGTGAATGGCTCGGGCGCGACACCGCGAACCATGCCTGCGCAAAGTGGTGGCAGTGCCTGCATTCTGGCCGTTGACGTGGCCCACCTGGACGATTCGCAGCCCGGTCAGCCGCCCGTGCTGCAGGGGCAAGACTTGGTGGTGACCATTCGCGCACGCGGGCGGGGCGATGAGCGGCCCCACATCGGCTTCATGATCGAGCAGTCCAAAGGGGTCGGCATCACATCGCTGGCCACGCATGAGGACGGTGCGGCACCGGTTTTGCAGGCCGATGGCACCTGGCAATCCGTGCTGACCTTTCCGGACCTGCCGCTGCACAGCGGCGACTACGTGATCAGCGCTTTCTTGTTCGACGAGACGGGTCTGGCGGTGTACGACGAATGGTTTCAGTTCTTGCACTTCCGCTTTATCTTTCCCAAGCCCTTGCCAGGGCTTGTGCGGCTGCCGCACCACTGGGCATGACCAGACAGCGGCTCCAAAGCGCACAGCCCCGCTCGCGACGTGGATCCGATAATCGAACATTTTTGATGGTTTTTGGTTGAGAACATATGACAACTACACCTTCCGCGTTGAGTGCGGGGCAGCGCCTGCTGCAAGAAGGGCAAGATTTACTGGCGCAAGGTGACCGAGTGGGTGCAGCCCAGGTGCTGGTGCGTGCCCGCGATGAGCGTGACGTGGTGCTGGCCGCCCATGCGCTGATCGAAAAGCATGATCTGGTGGGGTCGTTCAACAATGTGATGGGGCTGGACTGCACCATCTCTGAGCATGACGATATTTTTGGTTTCTTTCGGGGCCACCATTCCAGTCGAAACCCCCTGCGGGACTACCTGGCCGATGGCTGGCGCACCCTGTCTGAACTGATGCTATTGCTGGAGGCGGTAGACCAGCCCCTGTTAAAGATGCCGCGCGTGCTGGAATTTGCCAGTGGCCATGGGCGGTTTACGCGGCATCTGGTCAAGGCCCTTGGGCCTGAGCGGGTTGTGGTGTCTGATGTGGTGCCCAGTGCGGTGGAGTTCTCGCGCACCACTTTTGGCGTCAACGGGTTCCTGTCAGCCAGCGTGCCAGAGGACGTGCAATGGCCGGGCAGCTATGACCTGGTGTTTGTGTTGTCACTATTTAGCCACTTGCCAAGGGCCACCTGGTCGCGATGGCTTGCGGTGCTGTATGAGGCGGTGGCGCCCGGTGGCTTGCTGGTGGTCAGCACCCACGGCATCAAGGCTGCCAATTTTGACCATGTGACGCTGGACGAAGAGGGTTACTTTTTTGCAGCATCCAGCGAATCCACCGCGATTGATGAGCAAGAGTACGGCACCACCTTTACGTCGGAGGCATTTGTGCTGGCGCGCATTGCCGAAACCCTGGGAGCCGACAAGCTGGTGCACAAGTCGCCCGTGCATTTCTGGAACCATCAGGACGCCTATGTTTTGCGCAAACCTTAGGCGCATAGTGCGTGAACAGCAACAACTGGTGGAGATGACATGACGGGAAACTGGGTGCTTGCGCTGCAAGAGCGCCTGTGGGGCCTTGCCCCTTGGGATGCAAAAAAAATCAGCGACGAATGGTTTCGCGCGCATTTTGAGTACGCGGCCGATGTGGTGCACCAATGGGTGGGCAGTGTGCTGGATATGCGCACGGCCAGGTTGCTGAACTTTGGCTGTGGCGACGGCATTACCGACCTTTCGCTGGTGCTGCGCTATGGGGCCACGGCCATCCACGGGGTGGACATTCGGCGCGAATACGCCAAGCTCCCACGCATTGCACGTGAGCAGTTGGGCATGCGGCGCATTCCGTCGGCACTGACGTTTGAAACCATCACGCCCGGTGCACCGTTGGCGGGGAGGCGTGAACTGGTAGACGGCATCATGAGCTGGTCTACCTTCGAGCATGTGCAGCGAGACCAGTTGGCGCCGATTTTTGCCGACCTGTATGCTTGCTTGCGCCCAGGGGGCTACTTTTTCATTCAGATCGAGCCGCTGTTTTACTCACCGTTTGGCTCACATTTGCGCCGCTACGACGATGTGCCCTGGCACCATCTGCTGGCCAGCGAAGACGAGTTGTGGAAGGTCATCCAGAACCACGAGGGCCCTATGGATGCCTCGGAGGTGGATTTTGGTTTTGCAGACTTTGGGGTAGAGGGCTACAAGCGTTTTGTGTTCAAGGAGTACCAGGCTTTGAACCGCCTCACTGCCGACGAACTGGTGCAACTGACCGGGCAGGCCGGCTTCGTGGTGGCCCGGCAAGAGCGCCGCCAAGTAGATATGGCGATACCCGATGGGCTCAAGGGCCAGTATCCCGACGAGCTGCTGCTGAACAACGAAATATTCTTACTTTTGCAGAAGCCGTAGCTTGAGCTGCGAAGCACATGGGGTCGATGATGTGCTATGAAATTTGCAGCTGCTTGCGCTCTTCTGCATTGAGTTTTAAGTAGTTATCGTCTTAAAATTTTGTGCTGGAAGGCGGTGGCTGCTACTATTTTAAGAGTGACCTCGCTATGCAAGCGTTTGAGAGGCCCCTGAATAGATTTCTACCGTAGGGGCTTGCTCTCGTAGTGGCCCTTGCCCATGCGGCCCCGCAGTCCATCGCACACCGCGACCAGCAGCGTTTTTGCCATGTGCAGCCGGCCGTGGCGTGCAGCCAGGGTGTAGAGCACAACGTACGGCAGGGTCTTGATGATCTGGTCCCACCGCCAAAAGGGTGCAATGGCCGCGTGGGCTGCCATCGCGACGGAGTTGCGCACATGGAAGTACGCGCGAAAGTCACGCCCGATGTACAGGGTGCGGCCCAGCAGCCGAACTGCGCGTGTTGCCTGGTCGTGCTGCATCACGCAGCGTGGATCTACCCAGATGCCCATTCCCAGGTGTCTTGCCCGCAGGCACCATTCCACGTCTACGCGGTCAATAAAGTACTCAGCCCGGAACAAGCCGACGCGGTCTAGTGCAGAGAGCGCTGCCAGTGTTCCAGATGCTGGAATGTATTCCACCGGGATGGGGGCCGTACCTTTGGCCTGCACCCGTTGAATACGCCAGCCCCGTCTTTGTATCAGCGGGGTAATGCGGCCTGTCTTGATGTCGCGGCAGAGTGGGCCAATGGCAGCCACGCGGTGATCTGGCGCTGCAGCGGTCAACGACTGGAGCAGTTGGGGCACCATGCCTTCGGGCGGCAAGCTGTCCTGGTCCATGAACAGCACGTGGGTGGCACCCAGCTGCCGTGCATGTTCCACGCCAAGGTTTTGGGCGTGGGCGATTCCAGTGTTGCGTCCTAGCGATAGCCAGGTCTGCACTGTGCCGGTGGGTGGCGGTGGCAAGGGGCGACAGGACTCGTCAGTGTTGTCCACCACCACGGTGTGTTGCACTTGTGGTACCAGCCGTTGCAGCAGGCGTGCCAGTGCCGGCCCGTCAGGTTGGTAGGTCACCACCACTGCGATGACGCGGGATTCGTTCACAGATCGAAAAGCTCAGCGGCTTAGCAATCGCTTAACGCGGTAACGCCAGCTTTGGGGCACAGCCCGCATCACCGAGCCGAGCATCGGCATGCGCTGCAAGCGCAGCGCCCCACGGTACAGCAGGCCGCCGGTGTGCACCTGCGGTGAAGAGTTTGCCTGGGCAGCCACGAACTGACGGGCAATCTGCTGCGCCTTGGGGGCATAGGCCGCCGCTGTGGCGCCATTTGCATCCGCAGGTGCCGCAGGTGCCTCAGGGATGAAGGCCAGGTAGTCGCGCGGATAGCTCCAGGGGCCGAGTTTCTCTTGCAATGTGGCAAGCGGCTGGGGTAGATCGGGTGCTGCGGGCGCTGCGGTTGTCAGGGCCGCTGCAGCCGAGCTATCGATGAACTGCTCGCGGATGTGTGCAAACAGGTCCACCCATTGCTGGGGCGTGCTGGACCAGTCCTGCACCCAGCTCCAGGGGCGATGGGCCACACGCTCTACAAAGGCGCCGAGGTCAGGAACAACGACGGGCAGAGCAGCTTCTAGCGCGGCGCTGAGGGTGTAGCTGTAGGTCTCTGGCCACAGGGCGGGGAACCAGACGACGTCTGGTGCGAGGCGCTGGAGCAGCGCGGGCAGCTGGGCCTCCTCGTATTCGCCATGCACTGTGAGCGCCGTGCCGCTGGTCTGAAGGTGGCGGTAGCCGTAGCCGATGAGATGGAACTCCAGCGGCGAGCCGTTCTTTTGGGCCAGGCGCGCGGTGGCTTCCAGCACCTCGGCTCCCTTGATGATGCTGAGTGCGCCTATGACTGCAATGCGCAGGGGTTGCTGCGGCTGCAAACGCCGAGGCTGGGGTGCTTGATGTGCCGAATGATCCAGGTCGGTGTGCGGTGCAAACCGCACCCGCGCCGAGGGGAACGCCGCGAGCATGCGCTGGGCGGTATCCAGGCTGGGGGAGAGGACGAAGCGCGCGCCCTCCAGAAAAATGCGGTTGCGGATCCGCCAGTCGGTGATCTGCTCTGCCACGGGTGGCATGGACGGGGGGTGCGTACCGTCGCAGCATTCGCCGTGCTTGTCTGCCTGATACCGGTTGATCTTGCCCGTTAGCGTGATGTTGGTGCAAAAGCTGTAAAAGTCATGACTGGTGAAGTCATAACCCACGTCCAGGGCTTGGGGCAAATGCCAACTGAATTGGTGGTGCCCAAGAAGATGGTGGAAATGCACGTGCGCAACGCCCACGGTGCGCAGCAGCTCCAGCAGTTGCGGTTGTTCCTCGTTCAGGTCAAACACGGCGCGCCAGGTATCAGACAGGGCGGAGATGGGCTGCTGCGAAGCCTGGCCTTCGGGCGGGTGCAGGTTGGTTGCCACCAGTTGCAGCACCACATGGTGCGAGCCGGAAGGCCTGAGCGAAAGGAATGTGACTTTGCCGGCAAGTGTCTGGGCCAGCTCCAGCACATGGCGTTCTGTGCCGCCGCCGCGGGCATGCTGCACCGCGAGGACAACGGGCTTGCTGCCGCCACGGGTCTCGCGCAGCCAGTCCACCGCCAGGCGGGCGGCGCAGGCGGGATCTTGCTGCACAAAGGCCATGACCTGCGGTTCATAGCTGGGATGCAGCTTGCGCAGCGTGGCCATGGCTGCTTGTTCGCGTGGGCTCTTGCTTTCGCCAAAGCTCACGCCGCCCGTGTGCAGCACGTAGGTGTCGAGCGCGTGCAGGTTGCGCCATCCGAGGGTCAGTGCCCGTTGGCAGAAGTCGTTTTCTTCGCCGTAGCCTTTGCCGAAGTGCTCTTCGTCGAACCACCCCACTTCCTTCAGGCAGTCGCGCCGGATGTACATGCAAAAACCAACGCCAGTGGGCACATCAATGGCCTGCCCTGCGTTGGCTGCTGCAAACAAGCGATCCAGGCTTGCAGTGGTATGGCCGTCCGGTAGAGGATTGGCCGCACAAAATACCGGATAGCTGCAGATGGTGGCGTTACTGGAGAACGGCGTTACTGTGCCTGACTTGGTGGATGCGTAGGCGGTGCGGCGCAGGCGGTCAAGCCAGTCGTTGGCGACCTCGGTGTCGCTGTTGAGCAGCACCACGTCGTTGTGCTGCGAATGCTTCATTCCGCGGTTCACGGTGCCTACGAAGCCAAGGTTGTGCTCGTTCTCCAGCAGGGTGATGCGTGGCTCCTGGGCCGCTTTTTCGCGCAGCCACTGGGTCACGGCGGGCTCGGGGCTCGCATCGTTGATGATGATGAGCCGATAGCCCGCTGTGACGGGGCTGGCCAGCGTCGATTCCACGCAGAGCTGGGTGTCTGCCAAGCCTCGGTACACCGGAACAATGATGTCTACCGTGTCGCTAATAGGTGATCGCATAGGCGCGGGTGCAGTGGTGGCGTCCTGAATCAGGATGGGGGTGGAGCCTGCAGCTTGGGCGGCGGACGTTAACGCAGCGCTTGCCTGCACGGGCTCGATTCTGGAAGGGCGCAGCCAGCGGCTCAGTGCGCGTGTGTACCGCACCGACCGCAGGTTGCTCAGGTTGTCCACGTGGGCGGCCATGCCGCGCAGTTGGCCGTGAAGCTGGGTGATCTCCTGCTGGGCCTTGTCGCGTTCTGCAAAGAGGTGGTGGCGCTCACGCTGTTCGGCAGCCAATTGGCGATGCAGTTCGGCATGCAGATGGTGCAGCTGGGTGTGCTCCAGCGCCAGCTTTTCGTGCTCCTGCATGAGATGCGGGATCCGTCCGACCTGACTGCGCAGGAAATGCTGCTCTTCAAGCATCGGTGAGACTGTGCCGGCCAATGCTGCGTAGTCGGCTGACATGGGCCAGCCCAGTTCCACGGACAGGCGCAAACCTTCGCGCGGTGCGCGGGCCAGAGCGTCGGGTGCGACGGGTAGTTCAAACCACGGTTCGTCACCGGTGAGCAGAAGCAGAATGCCCGACGCAGCAGGGAAAGGTGCTTGCCAGACAATTTGCTGGTGGAGTGTGCCCGCCAGCATTGAGCTGCCGTCGGCATCTGCCGACCACTGCCACAGGGTTTCGCCGCTGGCGGTGTGTAGATGCAGGCTGTGGAGATGCACAAATCCGGGCCTGTCGGCTGGGTCCAGCCTCAACCGCGTCGTGGGCAGGTCTTTGCTGGGCAGTTCAAACAGCAAGGTTTGGCGCTGTTGGCCAATGACCCCGGCTACCGTGAGCTTGCAGTCCTCGCGGTAATTCCCGTCCTGGCCCAGGTAAAGCTGGGCTGTGAACAGTGCCCGCGCTGGCTCGGCGCCGACGTTTGGCGCTGCGGCGCTTCCGGGGAGGGCAGGTGCCTGCTCTACGGGGTGGGCGGCGCAGATAAATTGGTAGGTCAGCGCGTCAGGGGTGCCCAGCAGGTGCCGTGCCACAGAGGGCGGGAGCTGGTCGAACGCGACCTGGAATTCCGACTCGGGCAGCGGGCGTGTCACCGTGTCCACGCTGTCGAGGGACCACCGCTGCTCGGTCAGGAAGCGCAACAGCGAGCGCCGGGTAAAAAATCGTAAGTGGGTGCGGTCGAGCAGTCCTTCGTCACGGTAGCGGAACTCGCCTTCCAACAATTCTGCAACCAAGCCGCTGTAGCCGGCATTTGGCACCGATATCAACAGGCGGCCGCTTGGCACGAGCAGGTCGCGGCAGGCCAAAAGCACCTGTTCGGGGCGCCGCAGGTGCTCCAGCACGTCGGCGCAGACAATGTAGTCGTATTGTTGGCCGCCAAACATCGTGCGGAGGTCAGCCGTTTCGAGGTCGTCTACCTCCACCCGGCGGTAGTGCGGGCGCGCGTGGTCTGCTTCCGCTTGGCTGAGTGTTACCCCGTCGGATGTGCAACGGCGGGTTTCTTTCAGGTGCTGCCCCAGGGCGCCGCTGCCGCAGCCCAGGTCCAAAATAGTGGCGCCTTCGTGGACCAAACCCGCCAAAACCGAGAGGGACGTGCGTTCTCCCTCTGCAATGGACCGCAAGTAGACGTGCAGATCGTCAATGGAATTCGTCATCTGCGAATTATGCCGGGGCGGTTTGGCCGGACTGCGTGCACGTTGTTGTCCTATCGCTGCGGGCGGCAGTCGACAATACAGGCCCATGAATCGACCGCAAACCGACACACATCCCCCTCGGGGCCTGGTCGTATCCATTGTCAGTCACGGACACGGGGCCCTTGTTCAGCGGCTGTTGGAGCAGCTAGCCGCGCGTTGTGCAGGCTCGGTCGGGCGCGTGGTGCTGACACATAACGTGCCTGAAGCTGCGCTGGCGCCCCCTCGGGGCGGTTGGCCATTTGCGTTGGAAGTGCGTTGCAATTCACAGCCTTTGGGCTTTGGCGCAAACCACAACCGTGCGCTGGCTGAAGCGACTGAGTCGTTTGTGTGCGTGCTCAACCCTGATGTGAGCTTGCTGGACGACGGGCTGGACCCGTTTGCCGCATTGCTGGCCACCGCCTCCGTGGCCGGGGTCGGGTGTGCTTACCCGAATCAGCTTGATGAACATGGCCGGTTACAGGACAGCGAGCGCGAGGTGCCATCGCCCCTGCGCTTGCTGCAAAGGCGTTTGTTGGGGCGCAAAGAAACCAAGGCGGAGTGGGTAAATGCCGCTTGCATGGTGTTACCTGGGGCCGTGTGGCATGCGTTGGGCGGGTTTGACGAGCGCTATTTCATGTACTGCGAGGACGTGGATATTTGCCTTCGCTTGCGACTTGGCAGGCTGTCCCTGGTGCGAGCCGAGGCGCAGGTCGTCCACGCGGGGCAGAGGGCCAGCGGCCGCAGTGCGAGACATCTGATCTGGCATGTTCGCAGCCTTTTCCGGTTGTGGCGATCCCCCGTATACCGCCAGTCGCTACAGTTGCTAACGTCGGCGTCAGCCAGCACAGGTACCATCGGCACCCCATGATTTGGTTGTCTGTGGTTGGTTTTTTGATAGCGGCGCTGGCTGCAGGGCTCATTGTTCGATGGGGGCGGGAGCATGCAGCAGCCTATGGCGAGGCCATGCCGCAGCGATTTCACTTGGGTGACATTCCCAGGTTGGGCGGTGCCGCGCTGCTGTTGGGCATGAGCGTTGCTTGGGGCTTGGGCATGCTGCAGACCCTCCAATGGGGAGACCCCGGCTCGCTTCGGCTGGGGCTGTGGGTCGGCGGTTGGCTGGTGGCCCTGCTGCCCGCTGCACTTGGGGGAATCGCCGAAGACATGACCCAGCGGTTGTCCGTTCGGTACCGTCTTATTCTGACGGGAACATCTGGCGTACTGGCAGTGGCGCTGCTGGATATGACGCTACCGCGCCTGGGATGGCCTGTAGCGGATGCGGTGCTGACCGCTGCCCCCTGGCTGGGTATTGCCATCGTGGTTCTTGCCGTCGCTGGCCTTCCCCACGCGTTCAACATCATCGACGGCTACAACGGCCTGGCAGGCATGGTGGCGCTCATCGTCTGCCTTGCACTGGCACACGTAGCCTTGCAGGTGGGGGACCGCGCATTGGCGGCCTTGCTGGTATCCACCGCCGCCGCTACCGCAGGGTTCCTGGTCTGGAACTACCCACGCGGCATGCTGTTTGCCGGGGACGGCGGGGCGTATGTATGGGGTGTGGTGATTGCACTGGCGAGCATTTCGCTGGTGCAGCGCAATTCGGAGGTGTCACCCTGGTTTCCCATGCTGCTGTTGATTTATCCAGTCTGGGAGACGGTTTTCTCCATCTACCGCAAGGCGGTTCGCGGGGTGTCGCCGGGCGTGGCGGACGCGCTGCATTTTCACCAGCTGATCTATCGGCGCATCGTGCGGGGCGTGTTCCATGACGACGAGTCCCGCCGTGTGCTGATGCGCAACAACCGCACGTCGCCGTATCTGTGGGGGTTCACGCTGCTTACGGTAGTGCCCGCAGTGCTGTTCTGGAGCAATACGCCGCTGCTGATGGCGTTTTGCGCGCTGTTTGTGATCAGCTACGTGATGGCGTATTTCGCAATCGTGCGCTTCAAAGTGCCTCACTGGCTGCGCCACTGAAAGCGCAGCCACTCGCCCTTGCGAAGTTTGGTGTGGGAGTGCCGCGTGAATGCGGCACAATTTGCGCCTCACAGTTTTCACCGGATGGCACGCCTCCATGACCGACCTTCTTTCGATTGCCCCACGCGACAAGGCTGAAATCCTGGCCCAGGCGCTGCCTTACATCCGCAAGTTCCATGGCAAGACCATGGTCATCAAGTACGGCGGCAACGCCATGACCGACCCTGCGTTGCAGGCCGACTTTGCCGAAGACGTGGTGCTGCTCAAGCTGGTGGGCATGAACCCCGTGGTGGTGCATGGCGGGGGGCCGCAGATTGAAACGGCGCTGAACCGCCTGGGCAAGAAGGGCGAGTTCATCCAGGGCATGCGCGTGACCGATGCCGAGACCATGGAAGTGGTCGAATGGGTGCTGGCGGGCGAGGTGCAGCAGGACATCGTGGGTCTGATCAATCAGGCGGGTGGCAAGGCCGTGGGCCTGACCGGCCGTGACGGCGGCATGATCCGTGCCCAAAAGCTCAAGCTGGTGGACACCAAGGACCCGAGCATTGAGCACGACGTCGGCCAGGTCGGCGACATCGTGGCCATCGACCCGAGCGTGGTCAAGGCGCTGCAGGACGATGCGTTCATCCCGGTGATCAGCCCCATCGGCTTTGGCGAGAACAACGAGAGCTACAACATCAACGCGGACGTGGTCGCCAGCAAGCTGGCCACCGTGCTGCAGGCCGAAAAGCTGATGTTGCTCACCAACACCCCTGGCGTGCTGGACAAGGCAGGCAATCTGCTGACCGACCTGACTGCGCGCGAGATTGATGCGCTGTTTGCCGACGGCACCATTTCCGGCGGCATGTTGCCCAAGATTGCCGGGGCGCTGGATGCCGCCAAGGCGGGCGTCCACGCGGTGCACATCATCGACGGCCGGGTGCCGCACGCCATGCTGCTGGAAATCCTGACTGATCAGGCCTACGGCACCATGATCCGGTCGCACTGACCCCGTTTCCCAGTCTGCCATGCGCTTGCTATTGGTCGAAGACGACGTCATGGTGGCCAGCGGCATCAAGCTGGGCCTGGCCGATGCGGGCTATGCGGTGGACTGGGTCGGCAGTGGTGAGCGCGCTGAAGAGGTGCTGCGCACTGAGTCGTTTGACGCAGCCATCATCGACATCGGCCTGCCCGCGATGGACGGGCTGGAACTGACCCGGCGCCTGCGCCGCCCCGAGATGGCCAGCCCCGCCATGCCCGTGCTCATCCTGACCGCCCGCGACGCGCTGCACGACCGGGTGCAGGGGCTGGACCTGGGGGCGGACGACTACATGGTCAAGCCGTTCGAGCTGCCCGAGCTGTTGGCGCGCCTGCGTGCTCTGTTGCGCCGGTCGCAGGCCGCCACCACGGCAGTGCTCAGTTTTGGCCCGCTGGAGCTGGACACGGCGGGCCGCCGCGCCAGCATCCGCACGGGAGATTTCGAGCAGGTGATCGAGCTGGGTCCGCGCGAGTGGACGGTGCTTGAATACCTGCTCATCAATGCCCCCAAGCCTGCCAGCAAAGACAAGCTGCTGCAGGCCCTGACCGGCTGGGACAAGGAGATCACGCCCAACGCGGTCGAGGTGTATGTCTCGCGCCTGCGGGGCAAGCTGGAGCCGCATGGGGTGGCGCTGCGGTCCATTCGCGGGTTTGGCTACCGGCTGGAACTGCAGGCTCCCTGACCCGGTGCCAATCCCGCAGACTGATTGACAGCCCGCCATGACGCAACCCCGGTCCACTCCCGCACAGCGGCCCGGGCTGCGCGCCATGACCTCCGACCTGCGCAACCGGCTGCTGCTCATGCTGGTGCTGCCCCTGTGTGCTCTGGCGTTTGTGGGCGTGTGGCTGGACTACCGCTCGGCCGACGAGGCTGCGGGGGGGCACGATCAGCGCCTGCTGCGGCTGTTACCCGCGCTGGCGGACTCGGTGCTGGCCCCTCCCATTCGCGACAACGAACCCCCTTTGCTGTTGCTGGCGCCGCCGGTGGACGAGTTTCTGCGCCAGAACGCGGGGTTTGCAGGCTACAGCGTGCGCGACGTGGACGGCAAATTGCTGCTGGGCGATGCCTGGGTGCACAGCGCGGTGCCCACCACCCAGGCGCCCGAGTTTCACAGCGTGGAGTTTGGTGGCGTGACCTACCGGGTGGCGGTGCTGCGCGGGCGCACCGGGGCGGGCGAGCTGGTGGTGGCGCTGGCCGATGGGTCTGACCCGCGCCAGCAGTGGGCCCAGCAACTGTTTTTGCGCGTGCTGCTGCCCAATCTGGTGCTGGTGGCGGCTGCGGCGCTCGCTATTCACTGGGCGGTGCGCCGGGCGTTCAAGCCGCTGGTGGACTTGGCCGAGGCGGTGGAGCACCGGTCGCCGCGCGACCTGAGCCCGATTGACGAGTCCTCGTCACCCAGCGAAGTGCGCCCGCTGGTGCATTCTCTCAACCGCCTGTTTGCGCTGGTCAACGCGCAGGCTGAAGGCCAGCGCCGCTTTGTGGCCGATGCGGCGCACCAGCTGCGCACCCCGCTGGCCGGCCTGCAGGCCCAGGTGGAGGCGTGGGCCATGATGGCCAAGGCGGCCGCACCGCCGCGCGTTTCTTTACCAGATTTTGATAGAAAAATGCCTCTAGCGCTTGATGGTAAAGCGCAAGGCGCTATTGTTTTGGGTGCGGATCAGATCGAGAAGCTGCGCAATGCCACGCGCCGCACCTCGCAACTGGCGCACCAGTTGCTGGCGCTGTCGCGTGCCGATGCGCGCAGCCTGGATGCACAGCCTCCGCAGCGGGTGGATCTCAAAGACCTGTGCGAGACGCTGCTCGAAACTTTTCTGGACCCCGCCACCGGCAAGGGGCTGGACCTGGGCCTGGATGTGCAGCCCGTGCATGTCACCGGCCATGGCTGGCTGCTGCGCGAGCTGCTGTCCAACCTGGTGGACAACGCCATCAAGTACACGCCCCCGGGCGGTATCGTCACCATCCGCTGTGGCATGCGCCAGGGGCGGGCGGGACCGCCGCGCGTATTTGTGGAGGTTGAAGACGACGGCCCCGGTGTGCCCGAGGCCGAGCGTGCGCGCGTCATGCAACGGTTTTACCGCGTGCCGGGCACGGTGGGCGAGGGCACCGGCCTTGGGTTGGCCATTGCGGATGAGATTGCGCGCGTGCACCGGGCGTCGCTCACGCTGGGCGTTGGCCCGCAGGGACACGGGCTTCTGGTGACGGTGGTGTTCCGGCTTTAGCCCCGTCATCGTTCGCTACCGGTACCGTGGGTAAGGTGCCACAGGCCCTGTGCGAGAATCATTTCCACACATGATTTACGCCCTGCCGCAGACTGGTTTCGCCTACGCGGCGAGTGACTGGGCCACAGGGTGCCACCGGCCGCATGGCCCCAACAGAGCCCCAGTCCTGCATGTCCGAACTCTCGCCCCTTCCTGAGCCCGCCAGCACAGCCGACACCGTAGACACCCCTGCGGCGCGCAAGCGGCCCAAACCCGGGGAGCGGCGTGTGCAGATCCTGCAGGCGCTGGCGTCCATGCTGGAGCAGCCAGGCGCCGAGCGCATCACCACCGCAGCGCTGGCCGCACGCCTGGCGGTCAGCGAGGCCGCCCTGTACCGGCACTTCGCCAGCAAGGCGCAGATGTTTGAAGGCTTGATCGACTTCATCGAGCAGACCGTGTTCACCCTGGTGCAGCAAATCACCGGGCGCGATGTGCCGGACCCTGCCCAGGCCGCCCAAGCCGCCGAAATGGGCGCCCGCCAGGCTGCGCGCATCGTCGCCGTGCTGCTGCAGTTTGGCGAGCGCAACCCGGGCATGGTGCGCGTGATGGTGGGCGACGCGCTGGTGTTTGAGCATGACCGCCTGCAGCAGCGCATGAATCAGTTCTTTGACCGCATCGAGTCCACCCTGCGCCAGTGCCTGCGCGCAACCACCGCGGGGTCTGACACCCCGACAGTGGATGCCCAGGTCGCCGCCAGCGTGCTGACCGCCTTTGCCGTGGGACGGTTGCAGCGGTATGCCCGCTCGGGGTTCAAGCGCATGCCGACAGAGCATCTGGACGCCAGCTTGTCGCTGATGCTGTAAGCCAACTCCACAGGCGCGGGCGGTCTGCCCGCACCCCGGTGGCGTTGCCGCAACAGGGGTTTTGGCGCACCTCCCTATTTTTCCGTGGGGTTTTTGCCCGGCGGTGAATTTGCTGCAGAATAGAACGAACGTTCGTTTTTATTTGCACCATGCCCGCCACCACTGAATCCCGCCAGGTCACCCGCATTCCGCGCGCTCGCAGTGGCACGGGCCGCGCCTTGCAAAAAGGCCAGCAGACCAAGGCGGCCATTGTGGAGGCGGCACTGGGGCTGGCAACTCACATCGGGCTGGAGGGGCTGTCGATTGGTGCGCTGGCCGACGTGACCGGTATGAGCAAGTCGGGCGTGTTTGCGCACTTTGGTTCGCGCGAAGAGCTTCAGATTTCGGTCATCCGCGAGTACCACACCCGCTTCGAGCAGGAAGTGTTCTACCCCGCCATGTCGGCCCCGCGCGGGCTGGCCCGGTTGCATGCGCTGTACGACAACTGGATGAAGCGCACCTCCATCGAAATCGATTCGGGCTGCATTTACATCAGTGGCGCGGTCGAGTTTGACGACCGTACGGGCCCTGTGCGCGACGCGTTGGCCAGCTCGGTCATGACCTGGCACGGCGCCATGCGCCGCGCCATCGAGCAGTGCAAGGAGCTGGGCGAGTTGCAGGCCGACGTGGATCCTGAGCAGATGCTGTTCGAGATTCACGGCCTCATCCTGGCCCTGCACTACGAAGCCCGTTTTCTGCAGAACCCCGGTTCGCTGGACCGCGCCATCCGGGGCTTTCACAACATTCTTGCGCGCTACAGCGCGCCTGCAGCAGTGGTCAAGGCGGCCAAGGTGGCCCCCAAAGTCGCTTCCGTGCCGCGCCGCAAAGTTTCCAACCAAACCACCCCATCCAAGGAGTAAAACCATGCCTACCTATACGCCGCCTCTGCGCGATATGCAATTCGTCATGCACGAAGTGCTCAAGGTCAGTGATGAATTCAAGGCGATGCCGCCCTACGCCGAAGTGGATGTGGACACCATCAACGCGGTGATCGAAGAAGCAGGCAAGTTCGCTGCTGAAGTCACGTTCCCGCTCAACATCAGCGGCGACACCGAAGGCTGCGTGCTGGACAAGACCACCCATGAGGTGAAGCCCCCATCGGGCTTCAAGGACGCCTATGCCAAGTACGTCGAAGGCGGCTGGGCGGCGCTCTCCTGCGACCCCGCCTACGGCGGCCAGGGCCTGCCGTTTGTGCTGAACCAGTGTCTGTACGAAATGATGAACTCGGCCAACCAGGCCTGGACGATGTACCCCGGCCTGTCGCACGGCGCGTACGAAGCCTTGCACGCCCACGGCACCGACGCGCAAAAGGCCCTGTACCTGCCCAAGCTGACCAGCGGCGAGTGGACCGGCACCATGTGCCTGACCGAGCCCCATTGCGGCACCGACCTGGGGCTGCTGCGCACCAAGGCCGAGCCTCAGGCCGACGGCACCTACAAGCTCACCGGCAACAAGATCTTCATCTCGGCGGGCGAGCACGACATGACCCCCAACATCGTGCACCTGGTGCTGGCCCGCCTGCCCGACGCGCCCAAGGGCAGCAAAGGCATCAGCCTGTTTGTGGTGCCCAAGTTCAATGTGAGTGCCGATGGCTCGCTGGGTGAGCGCAACCCTATTTTCTGCACGGGCCTGGAGCACAAGATGGGCATCCACGGCAACGCCACCGCGCAGATCGCGCTGGACGGTGCCATCGGCACCATGGTGGGCCAGCCCAACAAGGGTTTGGCGGCCATGTTCGTGATGATGAACGCCGCCCGTCTGGGCGTGGGCAACCAGTCGCTGGGTCTGACCGAAGTGGCCTACCAGAACGCGCTGGCCTATGCCAAGGACCGCATCCAGATGCGCAGCCTGAGCGGCACCAAGGCCAAGGACAAGGACGCCGACCCGATCATCGTGCACCCCGACGTGCGCAAGATGCTGCTGACCGCCAAGGCGTATGCCGAAGGCGGCCGCGCGCTGCAGATCTTCTGCACGCTGCTGCTGGACAAGGTGCACAGCCACCCCGATGAAAAGGTGCGTGCCGAATCTGAAGAGCTGGTGGCGTTGCTCACCCCCATCGTGAAGGCCTTCATCACCGACAACGGCCACATCAGCACCAACGCGTGCATGCAGGTCTTCGGCGGCCATGGCTTCATCAAGGAATGGGGCATGGAGCAGTACGTGCGGGACAACCGCATCAACATGATCTATGAAGGCACCAACACCATCCAGTCGCTGGACCTGCTGGGCCGCAAGGTGCTGGGCAACCAGGGTGCCACGCTCAAGAAGCTGGGCAAGCTGATCAGCAAGCTGGTGGAAGAAGAAGGCGTGAACGAGAAGATGGCCGAGTTCATCAACCCCGTGGCCATGCTGGGCGACCAGATGACCAAGTTCACCACCGAAATCGGCTTTAAGGGCATGCAGAACCCCGACGAAGTGGGCGCTGCCGCCGTGGACTACCTGCGCGTGGCCGGCCACCTGGTGTTCGGCTACCTGTTCGCCCGCATGGCCCAGGTGGCATTGCGCGAGATCGCCGCTGGCAACACCGATCCGTTCTACGGCGCCAAGCTGCAGACCGCACGCTTTTACTTCGCCAAGCTGTTCCCTGAAACCGTGATGCTGATGCGCACTGCGCGTGCCGGCAGCAAGGTGCTGATGGACACCGATCTGGCCCTGGCCTGATCGACAACTGGTGCGGATTTCAAGCCTTTTTGCCACGGAGCGCTTATGTATAAAGCGATAGCAGCTATTATTTTGGTAGCGAGCGCCTTCCCCGCCTGGGCGCAGATGTCGCCCGAGGGCCTGTGGCGCAACATCGACGACAAGACCGGTGAGGCCAAGGCCGAGATCCGCATCCGTGACATTGGCGGCGGCGTGCTGAACGGGGCGCTGGAAAAGCGCCTCACCAAGGACGCCAAGCCCGAAGACATCTGCGACGAATGCTCGGACGACCGCAAGGGCAAGCCCATCCTCGGGCTGGAGATCATCCGTGGCGCCAAAAAAGCCGATGGCAAAGAGGTGTGGGAGGGTGGCAAGATTCTCGACCCCGAGAACGGCCGCAACTACTCCTTGCGCATGACCCCCATAGACGGCGGCAAGAAGCTCGAAGTGCGGGGCTCCATCGGCCCCTTTGGCCGCACGCAAACCTGGATCCGCGTCCAGTAAACCCCATTCCCGCGGCGCTGCGCACGCCCTGCGGTGTTGCGCAACGCCCCAACCAGGAACCCAACCCATGTCCCGATTCCAAGTGAAAAAAGTCGCCGTACTCGGCGCAGGCGTGATGGGCGCGCAGATTGCCGCCCACCTCGTCAACGTGAAGGTGCCCGTGGTGCTGTTCGACCTGCCTGCCAAGGAAGGCCCTAAGAACGGCATCGTCACCAAGGCCGTCGAAGGCCTGAAAAAGCTCAAGCCCTCGCCCCTGGGCGTGGCCGACGACGCGGCGCTGATCCAGCATGCCAACTACGAAGAGCACATGCACCTGCTCAAGGAATGCGACCTCGTGATCGAGGCCATTGCCGAGCGCATGGACTGGAAGCTCGACCTGTACACCAAGATCGCTCCCCACGTGGCCAAGCACGCCATCCTAGCGTCCAACACCTCGGGCCTGTCGATCACCAAATTGAGTGAAGTGCTGCCGGAGAGCATCAAGCCGCGCTTTTGCGGCATCCACTTCTTCAACCCCCCGCGCTACATGACGCTGGTGGAGCTGATCAACACCCCCACCACCCAGCCCGAAGTGCTCGACCAGCTCGAAGCCTTTGTGACCAGCGGCCTGGGCAAGGGCGTGGTGCGCGCGCACGACACCCCCAACTTCGTCGCCAACCGCGTGGGCATCGCCGGCATGCTGGCCACGATGAAGGAAGTCGAGAACTTCGGCCTGACCTTCGACGTGGTGGACGACCTCACGGGCAAGAAGCTCGGCCGTGCATCGAGCGGCACCTTCCGCACCGCCGACGTGGTGGGCCTGGACACCATGGCCCACGTGATCAAGACGCTGCAGGACAACCTGAGCATCGAGACCGATCCGTTCTACGAAAGCTTTGGCACGCCCGCCGTGCTGAAAAAGCTGCTGGAACTGGGCAACCTGGGCCAGAAGACCAAGGCAGGCTTCTTCAAGAAGGTCGGCCGTGATGTGATGCGCTTCGAGCTGGAAAGCGAAGAGTACGTGCCCGCCGGCCAGAAGGCCGACGAGGTGTATGCCCGCATGCTCAAGAAGCCCGCCGCTGAACGCCTGCGCCTGCTGCGCAACGCTGAGGGCGCACCCGGCCAGTTCCTCTGGGCCATTCTGCGCAACAGCTTCCACTACGCCGCCGTGCATCTTGGCACCATTGCCGACAACGCCCGCGACGTGGACCAGGCCATGCGCTGGGGCTTCGGCATGAAGCAGGGCCCCTTCGAGCTGTGGCAAGAAGCAGGCTGGCTCGAAGTCGCGAAGATGATCCAGGAGGACATCGACGCTGGCAAGGCACTGTGCAAGGCACCGCTGCCCGAGTGGGTCTTCAAGGGCCCCGTGGCCGACGCCGGTGGTGTGCACACCGCAGAAGGTTCGTGGAGCGCGTCGCAGAACAAGTTCGTGCCCCGCCGCCAATTGCCGGTGTACGAGCGCCAGATCTTCCCCGAGGCCTTGCTGGGCGAGTCCAACCTGCCCGACTGGCGCACGGCCGGTACGACCATTGCGGAGTCCAAGGCGCTGCGCACTTGGACGTTAGATGGCCAGGTGCTGATCGCCAGCATCAAGAACAAGATGCACGCCATCAGCCCCGAGGTGATGGAAGCGCTGATGGAAGCCTTGGAGCTGGCCGAGGCCGAGTACCAGGGCATGGTCATCTGGTCCGGCGACGCCCCCTTCAGCGTGGGCGCGGACCTGGAAGCCACCATGCCTGCGTTCATGGTCGGCGGTGCCGATGCGGTGGAAAGCATCGAGCAGGAGCTGCAGAACCTGATGATGCGCATCCGCTACGCCCAGGTGCCCGTCGTCGCTGCCATCCATGGCATGGCGCTGGGCGGTGGCTGCGAGCTGGCCGTGTACTCCGCCAAGCGCGTGGCCCACATGGAAAGCTACATCGGCCTGGTCGAAGTGGGCGTGGGCCTGGTGCCCGGCGCTGGCGGCCTGACCTACATCGCACGCCGTGCGGCGGAGAACATGGCAGCTTCGACAAGCAAGGACATCCTGCCCTTCCTGACCGAAGGCTTCACCGCTGCCGCGATGGCCAAGGTGGGCACCAGCGCGCTGGAGTCGCGCAAGCTGGGCTACCTGCTGGACAGCGACGTCATCGTGCCCCACAAGGACGAGCTGCTTTTCGTCGCCATCAACGAAGCCAAGTCCATGGCCGCCAGCGGCTGGCGTGCACCGCACAAGCGCCTGTTCCCCGTGGCCGGCCGCAGCGGTCTGGCCACCATCAAGGCCCAGTTGGTGAACATGCGCGACGGCGGTTTCATCAGCGCCTACGACTTCAAAGTCGGCGCCATGATCGCCGAGGTGGTCTGTGGGGGCGATGTGGACGCGGGTGCACTGGTGAGCGAGGATTACCTGCTCACGCTGGAGCGCAAGGCGTTCTGCCACCTGATCGCCCAGCCCAAGACGCATGAGCGCATCCTGGGCATGCTCTCGACAGGTAAGCCAGTCCGCAACTGACCGCCATCACCATGACGGACCACGCCCCCAACAAACTGCAGCGCTCGCTGATGCGTCTGGACGAGGCACCCGCCTTCATGCGGGGCTTTGTGCAGAACATCATCCTGCGCCGGGCCGTGCCTTTCACCGGCACGGCCGGGGTGAAGTTCGTGTCGCTCACGCCTGAGCGCGTCGAAGTGCACCTGGACAACGTTCATCGCGTGCAGAACCACATCGGTGGTGTGCATGCCTCGGCCATGAACCTGCTGGCCGAAACAGCCACCGGCATGGTGGTTGGCATGAACGTGCGCGACGACTGCATCCCGCTGGCCAAGGAGCTCTCCATGGCGTTCAAGAAGCGGGCCACGGGCGGCCTCAAGGCCGTGGCCACGCTCTCCGCCGAGCAGCGCGCCGCCATGCAGGCCAGCGACAAGGGCGAGGTGCAGGTTGCGGTCACCGTGACCGACGAAGCCGGTGTGGAGCCGGTCGAATGTGTATTTACGTGGGCCTGGATTCCTTCCAGCCGCCCCCCCAAGAATTGAAGGAGTGTCAACACCATGGCTCAAAAACAAGTCCAGGACGCCTACATCGT
>NZ_JBKBXG010000015.1:0-72848 GCF_046314175.1 Acidovorax sp.
AACATCACGCTGGCTGAGCTGCAAGGCGAGCAAGACGGCGTCAAGCACCTGCTGTAAACCAGGTGAGCGCCATGCAGCCGACGCCACAGGCATCGGGCCTTCGGGCCGCCCGGGTCCCCGCACAGGGGCAGGGCGCTGCGCCACCCCATTCATCGTCGGCTCCAGCACCGCATCCCCGCGATGTGCTGCTGGGTGCCCAGGCGCAGACCGGCTTTCTGCCAGTCTGCGACCACTACAGCGGCGTGGAAGCACGCATGCGCAAGAGCCTGCAGTTGCAGGCCGAAATGACGCAAGAGTTCGGCACTTGCGTTTTTGATGTCACCCTCGACTGTGAAGACGGCGCGCCCGTGGGGCTCGAAAAAAACCACGCCCTTTTGGTGGCGGCCCTGGCCTTGAACGCAGCGCCCGATGCCCGTGTCGCTGCGCGCGTTCATGCGGTAGGCCACCCGTCGTTCGCCAACGATGTCGCCACGATTGCGGGCGAGGCTGGCCACAGGCTGTGTCACCTCATGGTGCCCAAGGTGGAGTCGGTGGACGATGTGCTGCAGGCAGAGCGTGCACTGGAACTCGCCTCTGCCGCCCAGTTGCCCATCCATGTATTGATCGAATCCCCAGCAGCGGTGCACCGTTCATTCGAGATTGCTGCGCACCCCCGCGTGCAAAGCCTGAGCTTTGGCCTGATGGACTTCGTGTCGGCGCACGGCGGTGCCATTCCCGTGCATGGCATGAGTTCACGTGGCCAGTTCGAACACCCGCTGGTCGTGCGCGCCAAGTTGGAGATCGCCGCCGCCTGTCATGCCCATGGCAAGGTGCCATCGCACTGCGTGGTCACCGAGTTCAATGACACAACTGCCATGCAGGCTGCGGCTACCCGCGCATCGCAGGAACTGGGCTACACACGCATGTGGAGCATCCATCCTGCACAGATTCGCCCCATCCTGCAGGCGTTTGCGCCGCGGCAGGATGACATTGATATTGCTTCAAAAATAATAGCTGCTGCCGCAAACGCTGATTGGGCTCCAATCAGTTTTGGGGGCAAGCTGCATGACCGAGCCAGCTACCGCTTTTATTGGCAGGTGCTGGAGCGCGCCCACAGCACCGGGCGCGCACTTCCTTTGCCGGCGCGCCATTGGTTTGACGCACCGTCTTCCGGGGTTCTTTGTTCCTGAACCTTTCTCAGTACTTCGCCACGCAGGACTCTTTTTTCATGAAATCCTTCATCGCCTCTGCCCTGATGCTGCTGGCCCCAGCCCTCGTCCTGGCGCAAGCGCCTGCATCCAAGGCTGAGACCAAGCCCGCCGCCAAAGCGGCACCCAAGCCCGCAGCCAAGTCCACCGACAAGGCCGCTGCAGCCAAAACAACCACTAAAACCACTAAAACCACCAAAAAGGCCGAGACAGCCAAGGCTGACCCCACCAGCAGCCGCACCCAGCTCAAAAGCGCAACCGGTCAGGTCGCTGCGGGCATCATTGCTGCCGAGGCCGCACTCTCGCCCGCCGAGCTGGAGATTGCCGAACGTGTGCACGTCGGCCGAATCCCCTGCGAGCTGGGCGCTTTCGTGACGGTGACGGCGGACACTGCGACCCCAGGGCTCTTCCACATTGAGGGCAAGGGTTTCAAGTACCACATGTCGCCCGTGGCCACCACGACCGGCACGGTGCGCCTGGAAGACCAAAAGGGCGGCGCCGTCTGGCTGCAGATCGGCAATAAATCCATGCTGATGAACCAGAAGCTCGGTCAGCGGCTGGCTGACGAGTGCATGAGCCCGCAGCAAATGCTGGTGGCTGAAGCCATCAAGAAGAACCCACCTGTGAGCGTGCTGGAACCCCTCAAGTAGTCGCCACTGCGGCGGGTTCAGAAACACAAGCCCTGCCCCAGGAACAACGAATAAATGCCCTGTGCTGCTAGTGCCCCAAGTTGGAAATTCGCTGAATAAATCTACCGACAATCCCCGCCATGCGTCGTTGCAAATACTCGCCATGCCGCCCGGCATGTCTCCGCTTTGCGCCTAGCTTGACAGCGATTTCGGCAGATTTCTTTACTCAACGAACTTCCAACTCGGGACACTAGGCCCTAAGGCCTTTGTGCCAAAGGTGCCACTGCACACCGCCCCACTTTAGAACGCAACCGGAGAAAAATGATGTTGAAAGCCTACCGTGACCATGTGGCAGAGCGTGCCGCTCTGGGCATCCCACCCCTGCCTTTGAGCGCTAAGCAAACGGGCGAGCTCATCGAGCTGCTCAAGAATCCCCCTGCCGGCGAAGAAGCCATGCTGGTGGACCTGATCACGCACCGCGTGCCCGCTGGTGTGGACGACGCTGCCAAGGTCAAGGCCAGCTACCTGGCCGCCGTGGCGCACGGTACCGAGGTCTGCACACTGATCGGCCGCGAGCGCGCCACGCAGTTGCTCGGCACCATGCTGGGTGGCTACAACCTGACGCCCCTGATCGACTTGCTGGACGACGCGGCTGTGGCCTCCGTCGCCGCCGAAGCGCTCAAGAAGACGCTGCTGATGTTCGACCAGTTCCATGACGTCAAGGAAAAGGCCGACAAGGGCAACACCTTCGCCAAGGCCGTGCTGCAAAGCTGGGCCGATGCCGAGTGGTTTACCAGCCGTCCCGAAGTGCCGCAGAGCATCAAGCTCACGGTGCTCAAGGTCACTGGTGAGACCAACACCGATGACCTGTCGCCCGCCCCAGACGCCTGGAGTCGCCCCGACATCCCGCTGCACGCGCTGGCCATGCTCAAGAACAAGCGCGACGGCATTACCCCTGAAGAAGACGGCAAGCGTGGCCCGGTGAAGTTCATCGAAGACCTGCGTGCGCGTGGCAACCTCGTGGCCTACGTGGGCGACGTGGTGGGCACGGGTTCGAGCCGCAAGTCGGCCACCAACAGCGTGCTGTGGTTCACGGGCGAAGACATCCCGTTCGTGCCCAACAAGCGCTTCGGCGGTGTCTGCCTGGGCAGCAAGATTGCTCCCATCTTCTACAACACCATGGAAGACGCTGGTGCACTGCCTATCGAACTGGACGTGAGCCAGATGAACATGGGCGACGAGATTGAACTGCTGCCGTACGCGGGCAAGGCGCTCAAGGATGGCAATGTGATTGCCGAATTCGAAGTCAAGAGCGAAGTGCTGTTTGACGAAGTGCGCGCCGGCGGCCGCATTCCGCTGATCATCGGCCGCGGCCTGACGACCAAGGCCCGCGAAGCACTGGGGCTGCCCCCATCCACACTGTTCCGCCTGCCCCAGGTACCCGCTGCCACTGGCAAGGGTTTCACGCTGGCGCAAAAGATGGTGGGCCGCGCCTGCGGCCTGCCAGAGGGCACAGGCGTGGTGCCTGGCACGTACTGCGAACCCCGCATGACCTCGGTCGGCTCGCAGGACACCACCGGCCCCATGACCCGCGACGAACTCAAGGACCTGGCCTGCCTGGGCTTCAGCTCCGACTTGGTGATGCAGTCCTTCTGCCACACGGCGGCTTACCCCAAGCCCGTGGACGTGAAGATGCACCACGAGCTGCCCGACTTCATCAGCACGCGCGGCGGCATTTCGCTCAAGCCCGGCGACGGCATCATCCACAGCTGGCTCAACCGCATGCTGCTGCCCGACACCGTGGGTACCGGCGGCGACTCGCACACCCGCTTCCCCATCGGCATCAGCTTCCCCGCGGGCTCCGGCCTGGTGGCGTTTGCTGCCGCCACGGGCGTGATGCCCCTGGACATGCCTGAATCGGTGCTGGTGCGTTTCAAGGGCCAGATGCAGCCTGGCGTCACCCTGCGCGACCTGGTGCACGCGATTCCGCTGTACGCCATCAAGGCGGGCCACCTCACCGTGGCCAAGCAAGGCAAGGTCAACATCTTCTCGGGCCGCATCCTTGAGATTGAAGGTTTGCCGGACATGAAGGTCGAACAGGCGTTCGAGCTGTCCGACGCGTCGGCCGAGCGTTCAGCCGCTGGCTGCACGGTGCGCCTGAACAAGGAACCCGTGATCGAGTACATCAACTCGAACATCGTGCTGCTCAAGAACATGATCGCCCAGGGCTATGCCGACCCCCGCACCATTGGCCGCCGTATCAAGGCCATGGAAGCCTGGCTGGCCAACCCCCAGCTGCTGGCACCGGATGAAGACGCCGAGTACGCCGCCGTGATTGAGATCGATCTGTCCGAGATCACCGAACCCATCGTCTGCTGCCCCAACGACCCTGATGACGCCAAGACGCTGTCGGACGTGGCCGGCGCTGCGATCGACGAAGTGTTCATCGGCTCGTGCATGACCAACATCGGCCACTTCCGCGCGGCGTCCAAGCTGCTCGAAGGCAAAAAGGACATCCCGGTCAAGCTGTGGATGGCCCCACCCACCAAGATGGACGCCCAGCAGCTCACCGAAGAAGGCCACTATGGTGTGTTCGGCGCGGCCGGCGCCCGCATGGAAATGCCGGGCTGCTCGCTGTGCATGGGCAACCAGGCGCAGGTCAAGGAAGGCGCAACCGTGATGTCTACCAGCACGCGCAACTTCCCCAACCGCCTGGGCAAGAACACCAACGTGTACCTGGGCTCGGCCGAGCTGTCGGCCATCTGCTCCAAGCTGGGCCGCATTCCTTCCAAGGAAGAGTATCTGGCGGACATCGGTGTCATCAACCAGAACGGCGACAAGATCTACAAGTACATGAACTTTGACCAGATCGCCGAGTTCAAGGAAGTGGCAGACGGCGTCACAGCCTGATAGGCTTTCTGGAGGATCGTTGATCGGTCCCCCACTAAAAAGCGGCTCCTCGGAGCCGCTTTTTTCATGGCCTTGCGTATTCTGCATGTCACGTATTCGCAATGCATGAGCCATTTTTTTGTCATGCAAATGTCATTGTTGGGTTGCACGCTACGCCCATAACAACAAAAAGAAATGGAGGGACATCCATGGCAAGAGAAAACAAACCCGAAAAGATAGACACCCTGGGCAAGCGCCTGGGGATGCTGTTGTTCAGCGGGCTCTTCGCAGCGGCCTTTGGTCTGGGCGGCTATTTTGCGGGGCTCCAGCCCCTGGCGCAGACGCTCCAGGCGGCGCTGCAGGTGCGCAGTTGGCAGCCCGTGGCGGCCGAGGTGCTGGGCACCGAGCTCAAGCGCCACACCTCCAGCGACAGCACCACCTACCGGGTGCACGCCCGCTACCGCTACGAATTCGCGGGCCGGCAGTACGAGGGCACGCGGGTGGGGCTCGACCCCGGTGCCGGTGCAGACAACATCGGCGACTGGCATCAGCACTGGCACGGGCTGCTGCAAAGCGCACAGTCCCGTGGGCAGTCCATCACCATCATGGTCAACCCGCAGGCGCCCTCGCAGGCCCTCATCGACCCCTCCATCCGCTGGGGGCTGCAGATGTTCCGCGTGCCCTTTGCCTTGGTCTTCACCGGCGTGGGGCTGGTGGCGGCCTGGTTCTTCCTGCACATCCTGTTGGGCGGGGGTAGCACGAAGGAGGAGGCCAAGCTGGGCGCTTCGCCCAAGCCCCTGCAAAAGGCCTCCGCCAGCCAGTCGGCGGGTGCCACCTGGTTCTTCACGGTCTTTTGGTGCGGCATTGCCTTCCCCATGGCCGCCATGCTGTGGACCAGCAACGGCGCGCCCTGGTTTGCCAAGGCCTTCATCTCCATCTTCGTCATGGTGGGGGTGGGCCTGATCGGCCTGTCTCTGCACCAGACGCGCCGGGCCTGGCGCTATGCGGGCGCGGCGCTCACGGCGCTGCCAGCCCAGCCACGCGCAGGCCACCCGGTGGAACTGACACTGCTGCTGACCGAGCGCGCTGCCGCCCACCAGCAAGAGAACCGCCCGCAACTGCGCCTGGCCCAGTACCGGGTGGACGAGTCAAGCTCGGGCTCGCCCGAGCGCTGTGTGGAGTCCTTCACCGAAGCGGCGCGCATGCAGCGCACGGCCGATGGCGGGCTGCGGCTGGTCGCGCGCTTCGATCTGCCAGCCGACGCGCCACCCCACGGCAGCCAGCGCTCTGGCGAGCGCGTGGACTGGCGGCTGGAGCTGCTGCACGGGCCAGACGGCTCGGTGGAGCTGGCTTACGACCTGCCCGTGCAGGCCGCGCCGCGCAGCTTCGGTGGTGGTGGCGACGATGAACTGCCCGACCGCTTTGACCGGCGCGCCGCCTGGAGCCAGGTGGTGCCCATCGCGCCGCTGAGCGAGGCCGAAGAAGCAAATGATGCCCCCCTGCCTTTGTCCCCTGCGGTCACGCTGCAGGAGACCCCAGAGGCCTGGTACTACGGATTCAGCCAGAGCGGCTGGCGCTGGGCCGCCGCCCTGGTGCTGGCCGGGCTGGTGCTGGAGGCAGCCATCAACGGGCGCCTGGGCGCACAGGGGCTGGTGCTGCCCCGTGGATTGTTCCCGGCTGGCGCCTGGATCGGCCTGGCTGCCTTTGCCCTGCATGCCGCCACCCGCCGCTGGACCTTGACCGTGCAGGACGGGGGCATCACCGCACGCCGCCACTCCTGGCTCTGGTCGCGCGCCGACACCGTGCCCGGCGATGCCAGCCGCAATCTGGCCCACAAGCTGCTCTACACCGCGGGCAGCGGTGCCAGCGAACACCGCTACCACGCCGTCTACGCACGCGGGGCAGGCGATACGCTGGTGCGGCTGACCCCCGGTCTGGGCGGCGAGGCGGCGGCCACGGCCCTGGGCCAATCACTCGCGCAGGCCTGGGGGCACCGGCGCGGCCGCTGTGCCGCCGGCATGCAGCGGCCCAAGCGGGTCCAGCACTCCCGCCCCGCCTGGGGCGCGCTGCTGGTGCTGGCCCTGGTGGTCTGGTGGGTCGTGGGGCCCGAGGTGGCTGGCACCAGGCACCGCACTTCGGCGGGCGAGACGGCTGCTCCCGCCGTGTCGTATTCCGCCGTGGATGGCCGCCTGCTCGATGCCCAGAACGCCGGCGACGCCGCAGCCCTGCGCGCCGCGCTGGCCGCCGGCGCCAACCCCAACCTGCTCGCGCCCAACGGCTCCAGCGTGCTCATGCTGGCGGCGCACCGGGGCCAGTTGGAGCACATCGAGGCCTTGTTGGCCGCTGGCGCCAAGCCCGACCTGCGCCAGACCCAGAAGGACAGCGAGCGGGGCGACACCGCGCTGCTGCGTGCCTTCTATGGCGGCAACCTGGAAGCAGCCCGGCGCCTGGTGCAGGCCGGGGCCAGCCTGTCAGCGCGCAACCGCTGGGACTGGGGCCCCCTGCACATGGCTGCGCAAAGCGGCTGTGTTCCGTGCCTTGACTGGCTGGCCGCGCAAGGCCAGGCCGTTGACGAGCCGGCCCTCGCCAGCCGTGGCGAGACGCCCGCCATGCTGGCGGCTGGCAGGGGCAGGGTGGAGGCGCTGCAATGGTTCGAGGCCCGTGGCGTTGACCTCGCGCGCAAGGACGCCCACGGCAACACCGCGCTGGACTGGGCGCGATTCAAGCAACAGCTCAATGCGGAACGCTGGCTTGGGGAACGGGCGCGCTGAAGCGTCCATCCATGGTCGGCGACAGCGCTCCGCCAGTCTCGGCATCTCACGCCGCTGCCAATCGCACTGCCCATAGCCGACACATTCACCAATCCTCGGAAGTTCTGCTGGTAACCGCCTGCGGCATCCTTGTCATTTTCGAATGGCGCCTTGCCCGGTGGCGTGATAAGGTGAATCGGTAACAAAGGGTGTCTGGGGCTGTTCGCCCGCTGCGCCCCCTGACCTGGAGTAATCGCTCATGGTGTCTGTGTAGGTGTTGTGCAAAACATGCAGTCAATGCTCCGCTGTGCAAAGCTGGTGCTAATGGCCGTGCGGGTACGGCCCTTCGGGCTTGCCCTTGCGCTGTTGCTGTCGGCGCAGGCGCAGGCGCAGACAGTGCCTCCCGCAGGCCTGTGGAGCCATCAGAACGATGCGTTGGTCAGCCTCAGCAGTCTTGTCATCGTCGTAGTACTGGCGCTTTTGGGTGCGGGCATCGCGTGGTATGCCGTTCGCACCAATCGGCGCCTCGTGCGGGTGCTGGCTGATAGTGACCGGCGTGCGCAGCGCGAGCAGGTGCGTAGCCGCATTCTGGGGCTGTTGGCGCAGGACTCGCCGCTGCCGACTCTGCTGCACGAAATGGTGCGCGGCGTGGAGGCGGGCAACCCCGAGATGCTTTGCAGCATTTTGCTGCTCGACTCCCAGCAGCAGTGCCTGCTGACAGGCGCGGCGCCCAGCCTGCCTGACTCCTTCAACGCCGCCATCCACGGCGCGGCCATTGGCCCGGCGCGCGGGTCATGCGGCACAGCGGCCAGCACGGGCGAGCGGGTCGTGGTGCAGGACATTCAGACTCACCCCTACTGGGTGGACTTTCGGGATCTCGCGGCGCAGGCGGGGCTGGCTTCGTGCTGGTCAGAACCCATCCGTTCCCCTTCCGGCCAGGTGCTGGGGACGTTTGCCATTTACCACCGCTGGCCGCAGGCACCGGGGGAGTCGGACATCGTGCTGATCGAGGAGATGTCCAAGCTCGCGGCCATTGCCATCGAGCGGGCACGGGCCCAGGACGCGCTGCGCGTGAGCGAGGAGCGCCACCGCCTGCTGGCCGACCATGCCAGCGATGTGATCTGGACCATCGACCTGCAAGGCCGTTGCACCTATGTCAGCCCCTCGGTCGAAAAGCTGCGGGGCTACACCGTGGCAGAGGTGATGGCACAGACGATGGGTGAAGCCCTTGCCCCCAGCTCGGCAGCATTGGCGAGCAACCTGCTCCGGGCAGGGATCGGCGCAGTCAAGCGTGGAGAGCGGTTCCCCGAGCAGCGAAACGAGCTGGAACATCCCTGCAAAAACGGCGGATCGGTCTGGACCGAGGTGTCCACCGCGGGCATCTATGGCGCCAATGGGGAGTTTGTGGGCATCCTGGGGGTGTCGCGTGACATCAGCGACCGGCGCCGCACCGAACAGCGCATTGAACACATGGCGCAGCACGACCCCCTCACCGATCTGCCCAACCGCACCCTGCTGGAAGACCGCTTGCGCCTGGCCATGGCGGCTGCTCACCGCGAAGCCCGCATGCTGGCCGTGATGTTTCTGGATCTCGACCAGTTCAAGCCTGTGAACGATCAACATGGCCACACGGTGGGCGACACCCTGCTCAAGGCCGTGGCTGAACGCCTGCTCGGTGTCATGCGCGCGTCCGATACCGTGGCCCGAATCGGTGGCGACGAGTTCGTGGTGTTGTTGCCGACTGTGGGCGCGGAACACGATGCGCTGCTGGTGGCAGAGAAGATCCGAGAGGCGTTGTCACGGCCTTTTGATCTGGACGGGCGGGTGGTGCAAGTGTCAGCCAGCGTGGGCGTCGCACTGTACCCAATGCATGGCAGCGGCGACGCCGAGCTGCGGCGCAATGCGGATTCGGCCATGTATGTGGCCAAGGAAGCCGGCAGCAACCGTGTGTGTCTGTACCCCGACCGGGTGATGAACCCGGCGGAATTTGTGCAGGGCCTGGGGGGCGCATCCTGAGCGTGTTCCCATGCGCGCTGATCGGCTCACTACACCACCTGACAGCGCTTGATAGCAACTTGCAGCACTGAAAAGTGCCGAAAAGCGCGCAGGGCCTTGGAGCGTTAGCGCTTTGGCACAAGACGCAGTGGCGCTTACAGCCAAATCACAGCCAATTAGTATAAAAATGATAGCTGCTAGCGCTTATTGGATAAGCGCTAGAGGTCATTTGGGCTTAAAAATTCCGAGTGATGAGGCCGACGCCGCCAGCCTTGGCCTTGCTCAGTCCTGCGGACGGAATCCAATGGTCAGCGATGACGGCACGCGTCCATCCGTATCGCGGGGCAGGGTCTCGGTCTTGTCCAGCGCGCGCAGCACGGCATCGTCCCAGGCCTTGTTGCCGCTCGACTGCACCAGGCGCTTGCCCACAATGGTGCCGTCTGGCGACAGGCGCACCTCCACCTCGGCGCGCGGGTTGCCCGACAGCATGTCGGGATACACGATGTTGGGCTTGACCTTGGCTGCCACCTTGCCGCCGTAGGTGCCCGACGGGCCCGCACTGCGCAGGGCCGTACCCGTGGCTGTCTCGCCGCCGGTGGCACTTGCCAAGCCGAGGTTGCGGCGAATGTTTTCTTCACGCTGCTTTGCGAGCTGTTTTTCTTCGGCCTCGGCCTTGCGCTTGGCGGCTTCCTCCGCCTTGCGTTTGTCTTCTGCCAGCTTCTTTTGCTTTTCCTGCTCGGCTTTTTTCTGTTCAGCCAGCTGTTTATCGCGCAGTTCCTTTTCTTTTTCCCGCTCTTTGTCCTTTTGCAGGCGTTCCTTCTTTTCCTGCTCCAAGCGGTCCCGGCGCTCGTCTTCCTTGCGTTCGCGATCACGCTTGTCACGCTCTGCCTGCTGTTCGCGCGCTTTTTTCTCCTGCTCCAGGCGCTTCTTTTCGCGCTCGATGGCGATGTCGGCTTCGCGCGTGTCGGGCGGTTCTACCGCGCGGGGTGGCGGTGGGGGCGGCGGTGTGGGTGTTTTGACCTCCGGTGTGGGCGGCGGCGGTGGAGGTGGTGGAGGCTCCACCGCACGCGGCGCAGCTTGCTGGGGCACGGCGGCCCACAGTTCTGCCTCTACGGCGGGTTGGTCGGAACTGCTCTTCCAGTTCACGCCCCACGTCAGCGCGCCGATCAGCACCCCATGCACCAGCACCGCCAGCGCGATGGCGCGCAGGCGTGCCGGGGGGCTGGGCGGAGCAAACTGGTCGCGGTCGTCTTGGGCGTGCATGGAGTGTGAAAAAAGGCGAGGTGAGCGGAGCGGATCAGCCGCCTTGTTTGACAGACAGGCCTACGCGCTGCACGCCGGCCTTTTGCAGGGCGTCCATGGCCTTCACCACGTTTTCATACTGCACGCCCTTGTCGGCGCTGATGACCACCGCGCTATTGGCATCGCCCTGGCTTTTCTGCCAGCGGCTGGCGGCATCGCCAATCTCCCGCTGGGTCACGCTGCGCGTAGCTTCAGGCGTTTTGAACTGCAGCGAGCCGTCCTTGTTGACGATCACCTGCGCCACCACCTTGGGCATGTTCTTGCCCTTGCCCACGCTGGGCACGTCAATCACGCCGGGCGTCAGCATGGGCGCCGTCACCATGAAGATGATGAGCAGCACCAGCATGACGTCGATGAACGGCACCATGTTGATCTCGTTGATGGTGCGGCGGCCTCGGCCGCGGGATGCCATGGCGGGCATGTGGCGCCTCCGTGCTCAGTGGCCGGAGGCCGACGGGCCTGCGGGTGCGGGCTGGGCGCCCAGGTTGCGCTGCAGAATGTTGGAGAACTCTTCGATGAAGGTCTCTTGGTGAGTTGCTACGCGGTCAATGTCGCGGGCAAAGCGGTTGTAGGCAATCACGGCCGGGATGGCGGCAAACAGGCCCAGGGCGGTGGCCACCAGCGCCTCGGCAATGCCGGGGGCCACGGTGGCCAGGGTCACCTGCTCCATGCCTGCGAAGCCGGTGAACGCATGCATGATGCCCCACACCGTGCCGAACAGGCCCACATACGGCGATACAGAACCGACCGAGGCCAGGAACGACAGGCTGGACTCCACCACATCCATCTCGCGCTGAAAGCTGGCGCGCATGGCGCGGCGTGCGCCGTCGAGCAAAGTGCCCGGGTCCACAATGCGGCGCTCGCGCAGCTTTTGGTACTCGCGCATGCCGCTGGCAAAAATGCGCTCCATGGGGCCTGCCTGCTTGGCGTTCTGGGCCGCGCTGGCAAACAGGTCATTCAGGCTGGTGCCCGACCAGAAATCGCGCTCGAAGTCGTCGTTCAGGGTCTTCACGCGCTTTAAGGCAAACAGCTTGCGAAAGATGGCGGCCCAGCTGGCGACCGAGACGATCAGCAGCAACAGCATGACGAGTTGCACCACCCAGCTGGCTTGCAGCACCAGGTTGATGATGGACATGTCTTGGGAGTTCATGGTGTGAGTTGTTCCAGAAGGGTGTTCGGAATTCTTGCGGGTCGCAGGGTGGCAGCGTCCACCCATCCAATGCGGATGGTGCCTTCGCTCAGCAACAACGGGGCTTGTTCGTTCATCTGCTCTGGTTTCAGGAGCGCGCTCTGCACTATTGTCAACGATGCGCGGCCCGTGGCCTGCAGGGCGGCGGTAACAATCAGTTCATCGTCCAGCCGTGCAGGGCGGTGGTAGCTCAACTGGGCATCGGTTACGACAAACATGCCCCCGGTTTGTTCCCGCAATCGCTGCTGGCCCACGCCCAGCGACCGCAGCCACTCGGTGCGGGCCCGTTCAAAGAACTTGAGGTAATTGGCATAAAACACGATGCCGCCCGCATCGGTGTCTTCCCAATACACGCGGATGGGGAACTCGAACGCCATCGCGCGTTACCCCAGCACGCCGCGCAGCCGCGCCACCGACTCCTGCAGCTGCGCCATGGAGTTGGCGGTGGAAAAACGTACGAAGCGTTCGGGCTCCGCCGTACCAAAGTCACGCCCTGGCGTCACCGCGATGTGCGCGCGGCGCATCAGCTCAAACGCAAAGTCCCAGCTACCGCTGACACCCAGGCGCTCGGCGGCCTGCGTGCAGTCCGCCCAGGCGTAGAAGGCGCCGTCGGGCATCACCGGCACCGTGAGGCCCATGGACTGCAGCGCTGGGATGAAGAAGTCGCGCCGCGCTTTGAACTCTGCACGGCGGCGTTCGTACTCGGCAATGCTCTCGGGTTCGAAGCAGGCCAGCGCCGCGTGCTGCGACACGGTGCTTGCACAGATGAACAGGTTCTGCGCCAGGCGCTCGACCACCGGCACCATGGCGTCGGGCACCACCATCCAGCCCAGGCGCCAGCCGGTCATGTTGAAGTACTTGCTGAAGCTGTTGATGCTGATGATGTTGTCGTCGATGGCCAGCGCCGTGTGGCCAAACTCTTCCTCGTACGACAGGCCCAGGTAGATCTCGTCGATCATCGTGATGCCGCCCTTCGCGCGCACCACGTCGTGGATGCGGCGCAGCTCATCGGGCGCAATCGAAGTACCCGTGGGGTTGGATGGCGATGCCAGCAACACGCCCCGCGTCTTCTCGCCCCAGGCGGCGCGCACCTTGTCGGCGCTCAGCTGGTAGCGCTCGGCCGCCGTGGTGGGCAGCAGCACGGCCTTGCCCTCGGCGGCGCTCACAAAGTGGCGGTTGCAGGGGTAGCTCGGGTCGGGCATCAGGATCTCGTCGCCTGATTCAATGAGCGCCAAGCACGCGAGCTGCAGCGCGGCCGATGCGCCCGCCGTCACCACGATGCGGCGCGCAGGCACGTTCACGCCAAAGCGGCTCTGGTACCAGCCGCTGATGCGTTCGCGCAAGGCGTCCAGGCCCAGCGCGTTGGTGTATTGCGTGGTGCCGCTGTGCACGGCGCGGGCTGCGGCCTCCTGCACCAGCGGCGGGGCCGTGAAATCCGGCTCGCCGATGTTCAAGAAGATCATCGGCTCACGCGTGCCCGCCACCTCGCGGGCCAGGGCCTGCGCGGCCTTGGCCACTTCCATCACGTAGAACGGTTCGATGCGCTTGGCGCGCGTGGAAAACTTCATGGGAAGGTCCTGCCCGTTGCGGGTCGGGCGTTGGTTCAAAACCAAAAGGGAGAAGGCTAGGTGCGTGGCGGCGGGTTGCACGCGCAGAGGTCGTTCGGCGGTGCGCTCAGGCGTCGTCGGTGGGCGCTGGTGTAGATGGCGACACGCCAGAGGCCTTGTCGGCGGCTACTTCGACCGCGCGCAGCTTTGGGGCCAAGCCGTTGAGCACGGCGTTCACGTACTTGTGGCCGTCGGTACCGCCAAACTCCTTGGCCAGTTCGATGCACTCGTTGAGCACCACGCGCCAAGGCACGTCCAGGCAGTGCAGGAACTCGTATACGCCGATCCACATCACCGCGTGCTCGATGGGCGAGATCTCGGCCATCTTGCGGTCCAGCAGCGGGGTGATCAGCGCATCCAGGTCAGCGGCGGTGTTGATGCAGCCGTGCAGGAGCGCGTCGTAGTGCACCGAGTCGGCCTTGTGAAAGCCCGCCAGGTCGCGCGTGAACGCGTCGATGGCGTGCGCATCGTTCCCGCCCACCAGGTGCTGGTACAGCGCCTGCAGCGCGAATTCGCGCGCGCGGCTGCGGTTGGACTTGGACGCCGCCTTGCGCACGCCCGTGCTCTTGAGTCCGGTGCGCACTTGCTTGGGAGGCCGTGCGGACGACGGCGTGGGGGTGTTTTCGCTCATGACAGATCGTCCAGCAGGTTGGCCATTTCCACCGCAACGCGGGCGGCATCAGTGCCTTTTTCGGTCTGGCGGGCGATGGCCTGCTCGACGTTTTCGGTGGTGATGATGGCGTTGGCAATAGGGATCTGGTAGTCCAGCGACAGGCGCGTGACGCCCGCGCCGGATTCGTTGGCCACCAGCTCGAAGTGGTAGGTCTCTCCACGGATGATGCAGCCCAGCGCAATCAGCGCGTCGAACTCATCGCTTTCGGCCATGGCCTGCAGGGCCACGGGCACCTCCAGCGCACCGGGCACCAGCACGTGCTGGATGTTTTTTTCTTGCACGCCCAGCGCCAGCAGCTCTGCGCGGCAGGCAGCCGCTAGCGTGTTGGTGATGCTCTCGTTGAAGCGGGCCTGTACGATGCCAATGTGCAGTTTCTTGCCGTCCAGGCGGTCTGCGGTGCCTTTGTCTGCGCCAAACATAGTGATGTGATCCTGCTCTTTATTCTTTGGGGATGAAACCGGTGATTTCGAGGCCGTAGCCCGCCATGCTGGGCATGCGGCGCGGCTGGCCCATGAGGGCCATTTTCTGCACGCCACATTCACGCAAAATTTGTGCGCCGACGCCGTAGGTGCGCAGGTCCATACGCCCACGTTCGGGCGCCTGGGCAGAGCGGGCCGTGCCTTCAAACTGGGCCAGCAACTGCGTTGCCGTTTCGCCGCAATTCAGCAGCACGGCCACGCCCTTGCCCTGTTTGGTCAGGTACTGCAGGCTGGTGTCCAGGCCCCACGAGTGCATGGAGCGGTTGACTTCAAGTGCGTCGAACACCGACAGCGGCTCGTGCACGCGCACGGGCACCACGTCGTCGGCGTTCCACTGGCCCTTGACCAGCGCCAGGTGCACGGCCTGGCTGGGCTTGTCGCGGAACGCGTGGGCGGTGAATTCGCCATAGGCGGTCTGCATCGTGCGCTGGCCGACTTTCTCTACCAGCGACTCATTGCGGCTGCGGTGCTCGATCAGGTCGGCAATGGTGCCGATCTTGAGGCCGTGCTCTGCCGCAAACAGCTGCAGATCAGGCAGGCGGGCCATGGTGCCGTCGTCCTTCATGATCTCGCAGATCACCGATGCGGGGCTGCAGCCCGCCATGGCGGCCAGGTCGCAACCGGCTTCCGTATGGCCTGCACGCATCAGCACGCCACCATCGACCGCTTGCAGCGGAAAGATGTGGCCGGGCTGCACCAAGTCGGTGGGCTTGCTGCCACGGTCCACCGCCACCTGCACGGTGCGGGCACGGTCGGCGGCCGAGATACCGGTGGTCACGCCTTCAGCCGCCTCGATGGACACGGTGAAAGCCGTGCTGTACACCGTGCCGTTGCGCGCCGCCATGGGGGGCAGCTTCAAGAACTCGCAGCGCTCCCGGGTGAGCGTCAGGCAGATCAGCCCCCGGCCGAAGCGGGCCATGAAGTTGATGGCCTCGGGCGTTACATGGTCGGCGGCCAGGACGAGATCGCCTTCGTTTTCGCGGTCTTCTTCATCCACCAGGATGACGATGCGCCCGGCGCGCATCTCGGCCACGATGTCCTCGACAGGCGAGATCGGCACGGGGGTGAGGGGGGGTGTCATGAAATGAAGGCTTTCGTTGGGGCCGCTTGCGTGTCAGCGGTGCGGCGCAGCGCAGGTCCCTGTGGTCGGGGCCCCGGCTGTGTTGCCAGCGAAGAACCCCCAGAACCGCCCAAAGAACATGCGATGCGGCGCTGCCGCAGCGTTACAGGGGCCCGCTGGTCAGCAAGCCACTGCAGAAACAAAGGCGCGATTTTAGTTCACGCACGCCCAGCGCGGCAGGTCTTGCCCTGCAGAGACCGCAAACACGTGCTCAGCGCTTGCCGCCGCTCAGATGGCCGCGCCCTGCAGCACCACATCCGACGTCGGGTAGGCCACGCAGGGCAGCACGCAGCCCTCGGCCTTTTCTTCGGCGGTGAGGCCTGGCCATTCGATGGCGTAGCGCACCTCGCCTTCGGCAAGCATGCCGATGCAGGTGCGGCAGGTGCCGTTGCGGCACGAGCTGGGCCAGTCGATGCCGCCTTGCTCCAGCGACAGCAGCAGGGGCTGCTCGGGCCAGGCGTCGCACTGCTGGCCATCAGGCTCGATCTTGGCGATGAAGAAGGGGGCGGCCGTGGGTGTATTCATGGGGCTTGTTTCGTCAGGGGTTGCGGGCTGCGTGCGTCCACACCAGCAGCAGGTTGTTGGCGGGCATTGCATGGCGCGCAGCCAGTTGCAGACCTGCCTGGGCAGCGACGGCGGCCACGTCTTCGATGCGGCGGATGCCCCAGCTGGCGTCCTGCGCGCGCAGACTGGCGTCGAAAGACAGGTTGCCGGGCGCGGTGGGCACGCCGTCTTCCAGGTACGGGCCGTAGGTGACGAGGTAGCCGCCGGGTGCCAGGTGCTGCGCAGCGCCTTGCATCAGCCCCGTGCAGCAGGCCCAGGGCGCGATGTGCAGCATGTTGGCGCAGTAGATCAGGTCAAACGACGCGGCGCCGAACGCCGTGCCCTCGCTGGGCCAGCGGTCATGCAGCACGTCCAGCCGCTGTGGCGCCCGCACGTTGCGGGCGCCGGTCTGTGCCACCCAGCCGGTGATCGAGCCAAAGTGGGTGGCGTGCTGGTCGGTGGGTTGCCAGGTCCAGCCGGGCAGGGCGGCCGCAAAGTGCGCGGCGTGCTGGCCGGTGCCACTAGCAATCTCCAGCGCGGCGCCAATGCGTGGCAGCAGGGCCAGAAGGTGCGCCAGGATGGGGCCTTGGTTGCGTTCGGCGGCGGGGCTGTGCTGGAGTGAGGCAGTGGACACGGAAAATTGGGGTGTTTTTGGCGTCTAGCGCATGTTTGATAAGCGCTATAAGCTATGAAGTTTATAGCAATCCAAAGTGCGCTGCCGTGGACTGTACCGCAGACGCTCCATCCGGTGGAACTGCCTGTTTTTTAGGCGGTACAAGAAGTTTCCTTGTAAATCAATGACTTAAAACTGTCATACAAGGCTTGTTCAGAGTTATCCACAAGATTGTCCAGTGCGGGCAGGGACAACCAGCGGTTTTGAGGCCTTCTGAAGGCGGCTGCCAGCAAAGTTCAATTGGATTTCGAGTCTGCCTGTTTTTTGTGCATCACAAGGATAGTCCTTGTAAATCAATCACTTAAACATGTCATACAAGGCTTATCCAAGGTTGTCCACACCTTTGTCCAGTGCCAGCTGGGATAACAGACGCCAATGTTTCCTGTGTTGCCTAAAAAATAGGCGGTGCAGGGTGTTCCCTTACAAATCAAGCACTTGGAGTCGTCATACAGGGCTTGTCAAAACTTATCCACATGATTGTCCAGTGCTGGCAGGGATAACCCGTAGGCGGACATTCAAGCCGTGACTTTCACACCCTTCCAGAACGCGACGCGGCCCTTGATTTCTTCGGCCGAGGGCTTGGGGTCGGCATAAAACCAGGCGGCGTCGGTGTTCATCTCGCCGTTGACCAGCAGCGACAGGTAGCTGGCCTGGCCCTTCCAGGCGCAGGTGGTCTTGTGGTTGCTGAAGGTGAAGTAGTCGCGGTGGAGTGCGCTTTCGGGGAAATAGTGGTTGCCTTCCACCACCACGGTGTCATCGCTCTCCGCAACCACTACGCCGTTCCAGACTGCTTTCATGGGAAATCCTTGGTAAAAATGGCCGCTAGCGCTTGTTGAACAACCGCTGATAGCTATGAAATTGTGAGTAATGGGCTGCCGCAGCGGGGCGGTGCCCGGGAAAGGTGTCGCGAGGCAGATTATTCCCAATGTGCTGTGCGTGTGCACGCGGACGTGGTGACCTGTGGGGCTTGGCAGGCTTGGGCTCCCTGCATCCAGTCGCCTGCGCAACCGGCTGTCCCCCGGTGCGTGGCTTACAGTGCAGCGCGCGGCGCCAATGCCTTTGAGCAATTGCCAGGCTTTTTTCGCTTCATTTCACTTCGTCATTCAGACAACAGGAGAACCTTCACCATGGGTATTGATTTCAAAGGCCGTGTGGCCATCGTGACGGGCGCAGGCGGTGGTCTGGGCCGCCAGCATGCGCTGGCTTTGGCCGCACGCGGTGCCAAGGTACTTGTCAACGATCTGGGCGGCGCGGTGGACGGCAGCGGCGGTACCGTGAGTGCTGCGCAGGCCGTGGTCGATGAGATCCGTGCTGCGGGCGGCGAGGCGCTGGCCAACGGCGCATCCGTCACCGACTTTGCCGCAGTCGAGGCCATGGTGCAGCAGGCCATCGATGCCTGGGGCCGGGTGGATGTGCTGGTCAACAACGCGGGCATCCTGCGCGACAAGTCGTTCGCCAAGATGAGCATGGACGATTTCCGCCTGGTGGTGGACGTGCACCTGATGGGCGCTGCCAACTGCTGCAAGGCCGTGTGGCCGCACATGGTGGCGCAGCAATACGGCCGCATCGTGATGACCACGTCGTCCACCGGCCTGTACGGCAACTTCGGCCAAAGCAACTACGGCGCGGCCAAGCTGGCCCAGGTGGGGCTGATGCAGACCCTGGCGATTGAAGGCGCCAAGTACAACATCCACGTCAACGCCTTGGCCCCCACGGCCGCCACGCGCATGACCGAAGGCCTGATGCCGCAAGAGGTGCTCGATGCCCTGAAGCCCGAGGCCGTGGTGCCTGCCATGCTGGTGCTGGCGCACGAAAGCGCGCCCACGCGCACCATCCTGTGTGCAGGTGCGGGCACGTTTGAAGCGGCCCATATCACCCTGACCCAGGGTGTTCATCTGGGCATTGGCGCTGACGTGCCCGAGCAGCTGGCAGCGCGCCTGGCCGAGGTGACGGAGCGCGCGGGCGAGCAGGTACCACAAAGCGGTGCCGCACAAGGAACCAACGAGGTTGGACGCGCTTTGGCCGCAAGGGCTTGACGCCCGTCTGGGCGCGCCAGCCTGCTACGTGCTAAGTTCCGGGCCGACAGAAGAGATGGATCGGTACAAAGATATGAGCAAATTGCACGAGAGACTGGCCGCCTACCCGGCGGAAGCCCTGGGAGGGATTCGCCGCGGCATCGAAAAGGAAGGGCTGCGCGTGCTGCCCACCGGCGGCCTGGCCCTTACGCCCCATCCGCTGGCGCTGGGCTCGGCGCTTACGCACCCGCTGGTCACCACCGACTACAGCGAGTCGCAGCTGGAACTGATCACCGGCGCCCATAAGGGCGTGCAGCAGTGCCTCGATGAACTGACCGAGGTGCACCAGTTCGTGCACCACACCCTGAAGGACAGCGGCGAGCTGCTGTGGGCATCCAGCATGCCATGCGGCCTGCCCACCGACGAGACGATCCCGATTGGCCGCTATGGCGGCTCCAACATCGGCCGCGCCAAGAGCGTGTACCGCATGGGCCTGGGCCACCGCTACGGCCGCCGCATGCAGACTATCTCGGGCATTCACTACAACTGGTCGTTGCCGGGCGTGGACAGCGAGCAGTATTTTTCGTTGATCCGCAACTTCCGCCGCCATGCGTTTGTGCTGCTGTACTTGTTTGGCGCGTCACCCGCGCTGTGCCCCTGTTTTGTAGAAGGCCGCGAGCACCGCTTGCAGCCCATGGAAGGCGGCAGCGCGCTGTACCTGCCCCACGCCACGTCGCTGCGCATGGGGCGCCTAGGCTACCAGAGCGACGCGCAGGCCACGCTGGCCGTGAGCTACAACGGCCTGACGGGCTACGCCAATTCGCTGCACGAGGCGCTGACCAAGCCGTACGCAGCCTACGAAACCGTGGGCGTGCGCAACCCGGGCGGCGACTACAACCAGCTGGGCACCAGCCTGCTACAGATCGAAAACGAGTTCTACGGCACCATCCGCCCCAAGCGCACGGTGCGCACCGGCGAGCGCCCATTGCACGCGCTGCGCGAGCGTGGTGTCGAATACGTCGAAGTGCGCCTGATGGACCTGGACCCGTTCGTGCCGGTGGGCATCACCGCGCCCACCATGCGCCTGCTGGATGTGTTCTTGCTGCACTGCCTGCTGTCCGACAGCCCGCCCGACACACCGGCCGAGATTGATGAACTCAAGCAGAACCAGCACCTCACTGCTGAGCGGGGCCGCGAACCCGGTTTGCACCTGTCGCGCAACGGCCAGAGCGTGCTGCTGACCGAATGGGGCGCCGAGGTGCTGGCCGCCTGCGAGCCCTTGGCCGCTGCGCTGGATGCTACCCATGGCACCGACGACTACAGCGCCGCACTGCGCGACGCCCGCGCGCTGATGGCCGCGCCTGATCGCACACCATCGGCCCGCGTGCTCGATAGCATCACCCGCCAACACGGCTGCGGCTTTGAGTCGTTTGCCCGCCAGCAGTCCATCGATGCGCGTGACGCGTTGCTGGGTCTGCCTTGGACGCCTGAGCAACAGGCGCGTTACCTGGCCATGGCGGACGAATCGATTGCCGCGCAAAAGGCGATTGAGGCGGCGGACACGCTGCCGTTTGAAGAATGGCGTGAGCAGTACATGTCGGTGAAAGAGCTTGGGTGATGGGGCGCGCGGGCGTCAGAAAACTCCTGATTTGATAGCTGCTTGCGCTTGCCCATCAAGCGCTAGAGGCTATTTTGACCTGGTTAGGTACCCGTCTCAGATGGGAACGCCAGCCTGAGCACAGTTGCGGCGCTGGGGGTGAACCCCCTCTCCCCTTGCGGGAGAGGGTTGGGGAGAGGGGGCTGCACCTGCGCCGCACCCGTTTCACCCCCTCTCCCCGGCCCTCTCCCACCAGGGGAGAGGGTGTGAAAACCATCTGAGATAGGTATCCCGTCAGGTATTCAGGCGCTCATTTCAGCCCTGCAGCTGCAGCAGCGCCTCTTGCCGCCAATATTCGGCGGCGTCCAGAAAACCTTCCCACACGCAGCCATTGCATCCGCGCCCACAGCAGGTCGTGGGCTCGGGCGGCGGGTTGCGCAGCGTAATGCCCCTGTCTGCAGCGCGTTGCTGCAGCGACTGGAACATCTGCTGCGCGGTCGCGCCGTCCACAGCGCGGGCTGGGGCTGTGATGGTGAGGGAAGTCACGGCTTGGGGCGCCCGGCCTTGGCGCGGCGCATGCCGTATTGCACCCCAAACGCAATGCCCAGCACCAGTGCGAACCAGCCCACCAGGGCCGCCTGGCTCATGAGATCGCGCACGCTGGTGGAGCGGGCGACGTAGGGCGCCAGCAAGATGACCAGGCCGATGAGGGCCAAGGTCACGCTCTTGAACAGCACTTCCTTGTCGGCCTTGCTGGCGGCGGCTTTGCGCGGGGTGTCGAGAGGTGCTGGCATGGAGGTCAAATACGCCGTGGCGCGGGGCAAGTTGGGACCGCGATTATCCTTGCCACCCTTAGATCGTTTTGAATCAATAAGAAAGTACCCCCGCATGGCCATCCAGTGGTTCCCCGGTCACATGCACCTGACCCGTAAAGCCATCACCGAACGCATCAAGGACATTGATGTGGTGATCGAGGTGCTGGACGCGCGCCTGCCCGGCTCCAGCGCCAACCCGCTGTTGGCCGAGATCACGGGCCACAAGCCCACCCTCAAGGTGCTCAACAAGCAGGACGTGGCCGATGCCGACCGCACGCCGCTGTGGGTGGACTGGTACAACGCCCAGAGCGATACGCGGGCATTGCCGCTGGATGCGTCGGACCCGGCCCCCACGCGCAAGCTCATTGACGCCTGCCACCTGCTGTCGCCCAACCGGGGCGGCATGGCCAAGCCCATGCGCGTGCTGATCTGCGGCGTGCCCAACGTGGGCAAGTCCACGCTGATCAACACGCTCAGCAACAAGCGCCAGGCCAAGACCGGCGACGAGGCGGGCATCACCAAGCTGGAACAGCGCATCACGCTGGCCGACGACTTCTACCTGTGGGACACGCCCGGCATGCTGTGGCCGCGCATTGTGGTGCCAGAGAGTGGCTACAACCTGGCCGCCAGCGGCGCGGTGGGCCGCAACGCGTATGACGAGGAACTGGTGGCGCTGGAGCTGCTGCGCCGCCTGCAGAAAAACTATGCGCCCTTGCTGGAGGCGCGCTACAAGCTGGGCCTGCCTGCAGGCGCTGTGGCCGAGATGCACGACGAAGAACTGCTCGAAGCCATTGGCCGCAAACGCGGCGCCATGCTGGGCGGCGGCAAGGTCAACCTGCAAAAGACTGCCGAGATTGTGATGACCGACTTTCGCACCGCCATCCTGGGCCGCGTGACGCTGGAGACGCCCACCGAGTTTGAAGCCTGGCGCGCTGCAGGCCTGGCCGAAGACGCCAAGCGCCAGGCCAAGAAGGATGCGCGTGCCAAGTCCAAAGGAAAAGGGTCTGGTGTGCGCGAGCCTGCGCCGGGCAGCGAAGAGGATTGATCGCTGTAAAGACGCTCAGCCTGCGGCGCGTGCCTTGTCGCCACAGCGCTGGCACAGCCCCTTGATCTCCAGGCCCCGGGCCTCAAACCCGGGCAGGTAGGCGGCCACCTGTGCGCTCAACGCGTTGAACTGCGGGTCGTCGTGCCATTCGGTGATCTCGCCGCACTGGGTGCATACCAGCATCATGCTGGGGTGGTCGTGTTCAGCGTCGGTGCACACCACGTAGGTGTTGGTGGCGTCCACCTTGTGCACCAAGCGCTGCTCCATCAAGAAGTCCAGCGCCCGGTACACCGTGGTGGGGGCCACGCGGCCGTGGCGGGTCTGCATGTCGGCCTGCAGGTCATAGGCCTTGGCGCTGCCCCCGCGGTGCAGTAGCAGCTCCAGCACCTCGCGGCGCTGCTCGGTCAACTGCGTGCCGTTGTGGCTGCAGTGCGCGCGGGCCGCGTCCAGCCACTGGCCCAGGGCCTGCGGGTCTGTCGCATCGGGCATGGCATGGGGGGCGTGGCTGTGGGAGGCTATGGACTTTTTCTTGGCAGGCATGCGCGGCAGTTTAGCGGCGCGCGCGGCCGGTGAGGGCCGTGGGCGCCGCCAGGGCATCAGGGCGCAATACCCAGCCAGGCAAGACCCGTGGGCGCAAAGCCCATGTCCAGCCGCTTGCCCACCTTAGCGCCGGGCACGTCCACCACTGCCACCTGGCGGGCCGCTGGGTCTGACACCAACAACTCATCGCGTGTGAGGCTGCTCACCATGCTGGGGAAGGGCGCGGCCGTGGGCATCTGCGCCACCACGTTCACCTTGGCACGCGTGGCAAAAGCGTTGGCGGGGCTGGTGATGTGCAGCGCGCCCTGGTCGTCCAGCACCGCGTAGTTGCTGCCTGCGCGGTCAAAGCCCTGGGCGCGCACGGTGCGGCCCTCTGCCCAGTTCAGGCGCGTGATGCGGCCTGCGTCGGCGTCGATGACGAACAAATGCCCCGGCGATGCCAGGCCCACCAGTTGCGCCACCTTGTCGTGGCCCTTGATGGTGCCAATGCGCACGCCCGTGGGCATGTCGGCAGGGTTGGGCAGCTTGCGTGCGGTGAAGGTGGCGCTGGCGCCCGTGCCAGAGCGGCTCACCACCAGCACGCCATCGCTACAGCCAAACGCCGTGTGTTTTGCATTGGTGAAGCTGCCATGCAGGTCGGGGCAGGCTTCCGCAAAACGCTGCGCAAACGTGAACCCGGTGGTGGTGCGGCGGTACAGATCCACCTGCACGGGCAGGGTGCTGGTGTTGGCAGGGTCGCGGTAGGTGGTTAGCAGGTGCTCGCCCAACGGCTCTGCTGTGCCATGCATGGGCAGGGGCAGCGGCAGGCGCGCGTCTGCCGTGCCCTTGCCAATGCCCGCATCGCTGAGCAACACCACTTCGGCGTTCTTGTTGTCGGCCACCAGGCCGTCGTTGAACAGCGCGGCCTGGCTGCCGTGCGTTTCGAAATGGGTGGGGCGCACGGCGGGCAGGCGCAGGCTCAGCAGGCGGGGTGCCTGGCGGTAGTCGTGCAGGTGGTCGCCATGGTCTTCTTGCCACAGGCCGCCGTCGATGAACTGGGCCTGGTCTTGCGTGCGCTGCAGGGCAATGGCGTAGCGGCCGCCCGGGCTGGCGTACACGGCGGCCGGCGGGTGGTCCAGCGCGAACGACTGGGCCAGCTTGCCCTCGTCCAGGTCCCAGATGCGCACGTTGGCGCTGTCGGCCTGCAACACGGCCAGGCGGCCTGCGGAGTCGATGCGCTCGCCCGCATGGTCGTCGGTGTCGGTTGCGCCGCCGCCCCCTCCGCCGCAACCGGCCAGCAAAGCAGCGCAGGCCACGGTGAGTGCGCCCAGGCGCAAGAAAGCGTGTCGATTCATAGTGAAATCCCTCAAAGTTGATGTTACAACATTACTGTAACACTATTACATTTTTTGAAGGATCGACATCGGCCCGGTTGAGGTTCGCATTGGACGCGCGTGGTGTTTTTGCCGGTAGCTGATTCAGAAAGCCGCGGTTACGATGGTCTCCCGCCCAGCAACCCCATTCGCCATGGCCGAAGCCTCTGTGACCCCGCTGCTGCATCAACCCGATGCCACCACCCGCCATCTGGTCAGCGTTACGGGCTGGGCGGTGATGTTGCTGGGGGTGATGATTGGCTTGCTGCTGCTGCTGGACGAATCGGTGCAGCCTGCTCGGGTGGCGCTCAATCTGGTGGCGAGCGCAGTGGGTGGCACCGCGTTGCTGCTGGCGCGCCAGGGCCGCTGGACGCAGGCGGCCCACCTGCTGGTGTGGGGCGTGTGGGTGTCGGTGTCGCTGGTGGCAGCGCGCAACGGCGGGGTCAACGGCCCCAACCTGCTCAATTACCCCGTGATCATCGTGCTGGCAGGCTGGTTGCTGGGTGTGCGAGCCACTCTCACGCTGGTAGGGTTGACCGCCTTGCTGTTTATGGGCTTCATCTGGGCCGATGTTCAAGGCGTGCTCAAGCCGGTGCAGGTTGCCAACCGCGTGGCGGGGGCGATTTACCTGGCGGGCATTCTGGTGCTGACGGCGGCGGCCACGCTGCTGTCGCGCCGCAACTACATGCACCGCGTGCAAGAAGCGCAGCAGACCGCCGCCAACCTGGCCGCCAGCGAGGCCGAGCTGCGCAAGCTGCTGCGCGCCGTGGAGCAAAGCCCCGAGAGCATCGTCATCACCAACCTGCAGGAAGACATCGAATATGTGAACGATGCCTTTGTCCGCCGCACCGGTTATGCGCGCGATGAAGTGGTGGGTGGGGCATCGGCCAACTATTCAAGCAATGGCATGGCGCCTGCGCAGCGCGAAGGTCTGCGCTCCACACTGGCGCGCGGCGACTCGTGGGCGGGCGAGCAGGTCAACTACCGCAAGGACGGGCAGGCGCTGATCGAATCGGTGGTGGTGGCTCCCATCCGCCAGCCCGACGGCCATGTGAGCCACTATGTAGAGTTGAAACAGGACATCACCGAGCGCAGGCGTGCGGCCGATGAAATCCACCGCCTCGCGCATTTCGACAGCCTCACCAGCCTGCCCAACCGCTTCACGCTGATGGAGCGGCTGTCGGTGCTGCAGGCGAGCGCGGGGCGCGCACCGGGGGCACAACACGCACTGTTGCTGCTGGACCTGGACCGCTTCACCACCTTCAACGACGCGCGCGGCAGCGAGATGGGCGACCGCCTGCTGTGTGCGGTGGCGCTGCGCCTGTCTGAGATATTGCCGGCGCAGGGCCTGCTGGTGCGCGTGGCCGGAGACGAGTTTGCGGTGGTGCTGCACGGGCTGGGCGCCGACGTGCCGGTGGCCGGCAGCCAGGCCCTGATGTTTGCCGAAAAATTGCAGGCCGCGCTGCTGCGCCCCTTGCGGCTGGATGGCGATACTGAAGAGGCCCAGCTGGGTGCCAGCGTGGGCATCACCCTGTACCCGCAAACGGCCGATGACGGTGCACACGATGCCCTGCGCCGCGCTGGCACCGCGCTACACCGCGCCAAGCAGGCGGGCGGCGGGCGCGCCGAGTTTTTTGAGCAGGGCATGGGCGAGGCGGCCGAGCAGCGGTTTCGGGTGGAGCGTGAGCTGCGCCAGGCCATCGGCGCGGGCGAGCTGCGGCTGTACCTGCAGTCGCAGGTGGACGTACACGGCCAGCTCACCGGCGCCGAAGTGCTGGTGCGCTGGCGACACCCGCGCGACGGGCTGGTGGCGCCGGGGGTGTTCATCCCCATCGCCGAAGAATCGGACCTCATCGTCAGCGTGGGCGGCTGGGTGCTGGCCGAGGCCTGCGCGCTGCTGGCCCAGCCCGCGTTCCAGGCGCGGCGGCTGCGGCTGTCGGTCAACCTCAGTGCGCGGCAGTTTCGGCAGGCGCGGTTCGTGCCGCAACTGCGGGCGCTGCTGACAGCCAGCGGCGCCGATCCGCGCCTGCTGACGCTGGAGGTGACCGAAGGCCTGGTGATTGACGACTTTGACGACGTGGTGGCCAAGATGCGCGAGCTGGCCACGCTGGGTGTGGAAATGTCGCTGGACGACTTTGGCACGGGCTACTCGTCGCTGGCCTACCTCAAGCGCCTGCCGATTCAGGAGCTCAAGATCGACCGGTCGTTTGTGCACGACGCGCCCACCAACGCCGACGACGGCGTGCTGGTGGAAGGCATTTTGTCAGTGGCCCGCCACTTTGGACTGCGCGTGGTGGCCGAAGGCGTGGAGACCCGTGCACAGGCCGATTTCTTGAGCCAGCGCGCACCCGACATCGTCTACCAGGGCTACCTGTTTGGCCGCCCCGAGCCTGACACGGACTGGCTGGCCCGCCTTGCACCGGTTGCCGCTGAACAGGCCCACGGGTAGGCGGTCGGCCCCATGCAGGCTCGCAGATCGAGGGATGCGAAGGAATACATATAAAAATAGCTGCTAGCGCTTTATGGGTAAGCGCTAGCAGCTATTGATTCAGGAGCAATAGAGACGGTGGCGCCACAGCGCCGCGGACCCTACTTGTTCTTGTCTTTGCCGCGCGGGATGACGGCGGTCATGGGGGGCATGGGGCGGTCAGACCCGCTGCCTTCTTTGGGGAGCGAAGTGTCCTTCTTGGGTTTCTTCGCCATCTTGTTACTGCGTTGTTCGCCTTTGGCCATGGTGCCTCCTGTAAAGGTCTCGGAATGGGACCGCAGCGCAGGATGGTACGCCACAACGGGGGCGCCACAGCAGTGGTGCAACGTGCTTTTCAGTGGCTTTCGGGCGAGGGAGTTCAGTTCCAGTCTTGGCTCCCCATCACCCGCGCAGGTCGTCAGCGCGTCAACGCTGGGGCGCAGCCACGGCGCAAGACCTTGCGGGCGCCAAGGACCATCCGGCGCTCAAGCGTTTTGCCGGCAGCGCCATCGTGGGGTACGAGGTACGCAACTTTGATGAGGTGGAGTTCCAGACCTCCACGTTCAAGGAATACGACCTGGCAGGCCGCGACACCCGGCGCTACATCAAGCCGCCGCTGCAGCAGGAGGGCAAACTCACCCGTATCTGGTACGAGGCACCCGGCAACACGCGGGCACTGGAGCTGTACCGCAACTACGCCAACGAACTGGCGGCCAACGGGTTTGCGGTGCTGTACGACTCATCACGCACCGAGCGGCAGGGCAGTGGACCAACTTTCTCGCCAGCTTCAGCAGCACCGGCCGCGACTTCATCAGGAACAACCGAAGCGAATACGTGATGTACGCCGCCGAGGCCGGGGGCACTCGCACCGGCACCTTCCAGAAGGGCAACACCACCGCGCGCCTGGTGTCCATCGAATGGACGCGTGACGACCGCGACTACAGGTCCAAACAAGGCGCCTACATCGCCGTCGATGTGTTGGAAACCAAGGCCATGGAGCAGAACATGGTGGTGGTAGCTGCATCGGACATCAGCAAGTCCATGACCGCCAACGGCAAGGTTGCCATCTACGGCATCCTTTTTGACACCGGTAAGGCCGACGTCAAACCCGAATCCAAGCCATCACTGGACCAGATCGCCGCCTTCCTGAAAGCCGAGCCCACCGTCAAACTGCTCGTGGTGGGCCACACCGACAGCGTGGGCGGCTTTGACAGCAACCTGGCGTTGTCTAAACGGCGCGCCGATGCGCTGGCGGCTGCCTTGTCCAAAGACAACGGCATTGCTGCCAGTCGAGTCTGAGCAACGGCGTTGCGTCACTCGCCCCTGTGGCAAACAACAGCAGTGATGAGGGGCGCGCCAAGAACTGGCGGGTGGAGCTTGTGCTGCAGTAGGTATTTGGGCGGCGTGGCTGGCGGATACTTCAGCTCTTGGTTTGCAGCTGCAGATACGTTATGACGGAGCGCTTTGGGCCCTGAGCCGACTGTGGGGTGGCTGTCCCTAAGCGGTCGTTGCAAGCCACTTCCAGGAGTAATCAGTGTCCAGCTTATCCCGCAGGTTTTGCGGTCAAAATTACGTCAGGTGTCGGTATGGAACTGCTGGAAGTATTCAAACAAGAGCAATGGGATGCAGTCGAAATCACCATTGGTCGGCACAACGTGTTGGCATTCGATATAGAGACTCCGAGAGAGGCCGTCAAATGCTTGGTTTGGTTTTCTGGCGAGGGGCGCCTCTTTCAGACGTCGGCATCAAATAGCTATTCCGAAGTCATTGCTGAAAGACTTCTCGATTGCTTCAATGCGATTGATTTGTCCCAATTGCAGCCAGGAAAAATCACCGTTGCGGACGCACGTTTTCAGCCAGCAAGTGAATTCGAAGTCCTAGCAATCGCACCACCGGAGATTGCGCTCTTTGATCATCTGCCTGAAGACCTCCGCGCAAGAATGCACCTGGTCGTTCCAGCCTATCGCTCAGAATTTCAAGATGGAATGTCGGCAAGAGACTTCAGGCACCAAATGGGTCGAAAAGATGGATGGCGCGTTCATGTGTATCGCTGGAACAGACTTGAAAAGACGGCGGCTTCCTGGGAGTGAGCCGGCGCCGAGCCCATCAATCGAGAGGACGCTTCCGGCTACGGCCTCCAAGTGCCTCTCATCTCAAACGTTGGGCACTTAGGAGAAACCGTGGATTTCGATAAGTCATCCCCTGTAGTCATCGCGCTAGCTAAGGAATTCATGTCTGCCGTCTGTCGCATCGCTCCCACGTGGAACCGCGCATTCTGGCGTTTCGAGTCGGAGGAATTCCGTTTCGGTTCAAATGCGTCATACGTAACGCCTGATGGCGTTTTCCTCGTATCTGCAATGAAAGAAAGTGCGATGTACGACGCCCTGAACGCGTTGGGTCGGCAGCTTTGGGACTGTGAGCCAGAACCAAAGAAGCGATTTTGTGTTTGCCTCCTCGGCATCGAGAACTCCTTTGACTATGAGATCAAGTTCGAGAGAGAAGACATCTCAAAATGGCGAATCACCAAGATCGACGGCAAATCTGGAATTCCAGATGGACTGTGAAGATCCCCAACCCGGCCCTCAACCTCGCTCGCTTGGTCGCTGAACGTTGCTCGACAGAGCCGCGCCGTACCGGTTAGCTCTAAGTTGAGCGTCCGCTTTCATCTGCCACCACCGGCCGCTCCTGGCCGATAGCCATCACTCCGCTACTTCATTTCGCGCTGCTGGGCCAGCGCAATCGCTGACGAAATCGCCGCTCGTGCCTGCGGACTGTTTTTCCAGCAACTTGAGCCGATAAGCGAAGCCGCATTCGACACGATATCCAGCGCGTTGGCCTTTGCAAGATGAGCGAAGGACTCGAATCCAAGTTGCTCCAGGCGAAACACGACGGTAGGGCCGACGCCCTTGAGGGCAAGCAAGGCCTGCCGTTCAGAAATTGGAAATGGCACGTTGAACTGGCGCTTCAATGCAATGTTGGTGCTTGGCGAAGGTCTGCATACCTTGCTGACCATGCCGCAGGTGGGCGTCTGAGCAGGCAATTTCCCACATAGCTACCAGCACAACGGCCTCGCCTCATCGCCCCAAAAGATCCACCGCCGCGTCTCCACGTACGGCGACGTGCCCATCGAATACGGGTCCATGCCTGTCTCCACGCGTGCCAGCGTGACCAGGTAGCCGCCGTAGCTGGCGGCTACGATGGTGCTGCCGTCTGGCGACACGTCGATGGCGCTGAGGGAGCTGCCGATGTGGTGGCGCCACAGGGTTTGGCCGGTGTCGTCCACCGCGTGCAGGTAGCCGTGGGCGTGCCCCACGATCAGCGTGCCTGGCAATGTGGCAGATGCGTAGATGCGCCACTGGGTGTTGATGGCGGGGGCTTCTTGCGTCGTATCTTCAGCGCCTGCGGCGAGGGCGGGCAATGCCTCATCCAGCGGCGCGGCCAGCGTGCAACCGCCGTACAGGTGGCAGGAGTTGGCAAACAGCTGTGTGCCGTCATACGAGAAAGCGGCGTGGTGCGGGTAGGACGACAGGGGTTCGTAGCGGCGTAGCACTTCGCCGTCAGCGCTCAGCAGGATGTGCACACTGTCCTGGTCGCCCACGGCGATGTACCGCTCGTCGGGGGACAAGGCCATGTGCAGCATGTTGAGGGACAGCACTGCGCTTTGGTCTTCGTCGGACTGGTTCTTGGGCCAGGTGTAGGGGCCATCTTCGTCAAAGGTCTGCGGGTGAATGCGCTGGATGTGGCCCTGGGCATTCTCAGATTCCTGAGCGCTTTGGGCGCCCAGGGCGTGTAGCAGATAGATGCCCGTAGGGTTGGCCAGCAGCACGCGCTGGCCGTCGCTGAAGGGGATCAGTTCGTCGCATCGCTGTGCCGTGGGGTCTGCAACGGCCTGCACATGCCGCACGTGCTGCGTATGCTGCCCGTTCGTGGGTAAACCTTCGTTGCCTCGGGGCAGCGCAAACCGTGCGATGACCGGGCCGCCGAAACCGTCATGCGTGGTGACGTACTGGCCATCACTCTGTGCAAAACACCGCCGGTCGGGCGAGCGGCCCGCGCCTTTGAGTGCGGGCAGCGGCGTGTGCTGCGGGCCCTGCAGCGCTACCCAGTGCGCGGTGTCTTCGTACACCGGCCCGATGCGTGCAACCACGCGGCCGTCGTCCAGCGCAAACACGGGGCCAATGAAGGTGCCCGCTGTGGACGCAAGGTTCGCATAGGCATCGGGGGCGAAAGCAAACCGTTGGCGAAAGCGTTGGGACAAGTCCTCGTCGGCCCAGGCGCTGACCACGCGGGCCAGTTGCAGCACCGTGGGGGCGGCGGCCGCGCGCGGGTCTTCGGGTAGCGCTGCTTCTTCCGTGTCGCCATTGGCTACTTTCTCATCGTCCCTCTCTGCCCATTCTTCATCGGCGTTCTCGCTGTCTGCAGGGGTATGAGTGACCCTTCTGGCCGCTGCATCTGCGCCCATCACATGCGAGCGGATGGCGGCCACGTAGCCTTGGCCGTCTGCCTGCCATCGGTCGGACAGCATCATCAGCTCGACAGGAAATACCGCCGCATCGGGCAGATCTGGCGCCAGTGGCGGTGTGGCCAGCAGGTGCACGGCGGCTTCTATGCGCAGCGCTTGGGCACGGCGGGCTTGGTCTTGTTCGTGCTGGGTGCGGATGCGTGTTTCGACCGCCGAGTAAAACCGCAGCAGGCGCGCTATGTGGTCGGCTGCGCAGGTGGGCAGGGTGGCGCGGCTGTCGTTTTGCCGCTGCGAATAGCTGAACTCCACCACGGCAGGCCCATCGCGCGCTTCGTTCACATCGATCTGGTAGGCGCTGTGTGCGTTGAACTCCTCATCGCCCGGCGCGTCGCTACCGTTGTTCCAGCTGAGCTTCAGTGCGCGGCCCCAGGGCTCTCCGTCGTGCATGCAGGGCTGGCGCGCGCCCACCCAGATGCTGCCTTCCCAATAGCCGTTTTTATCGCTGTCCCACCAGTCGTTGTAGCGGTCGGTGAACACCGGCAATGACGTGAGGGACTCAATGCGCGCGGCGGTCAGCTCTGCCTTGAGGCGCTGGTGCAGCGGGTGGCGCGCGCGGTGCTGGCCCACGGCCTTGCGCACGTAGTCGAGCACGCCTCGCCAGGCGTGCTGGCATGCGGCCCATGCGGCAGGGGCGGTGTCGGGGGCCAGGGCCTTCCACTCGCCGGGCATGCCGTCGGTGTAGCCGCGGTAGATCAGCGTGAGCTGGCGCGGGGTGGGCACGGTGCGTCGCAGTAACAAGGCGGCCAAGCGCTGCAGCAGCCCCTGGTGATCGGGCACTTGTTCAACCGACAGATAAAAGTCCCAGGTCTTCCACACCGTGATGAACACGTTGTCCTCGCGCTGGTCTTTGTCTTCGTCCACATGGCGCCTGCACAGCGAAAAGTCGGTTTGCTGAAACCAGCCGTAGGCCTCGTGTTGCTTATACGCGATCACCGGGGTGCGCAGCACGGCCAAAATGTTGTCGATACTGATGGCGTTGTCGGCGCAGAGGTCGTGGGCGATGGGGAACAGAGCTTGGATATCGTCGCTGCTGCGTGTTGCGCTGTCGCCCCCGCGCACGGCAGCCACCACGGCATCGCGGTCCAGCAGGGCGCTGATGCCGTCCGCGCCAGGGGCAGCAGCGTCCAGAAACTCGGGGCCAAACACCGTAGCCACCACCTCGCACGAGAACTCTGCCAGGTGCGCAATGCTGCGCACTTCGTCCATCAAAAACTCCACCTGCTCGGGCCCGTTGATATCGAGGTGGTATTCGTCGGTGAATACGGCGACACGGGCCGTCAGCCCGCCGTGCACCCGCAGCTCGCCGTGGTTGTAGTGGCCCCACAGCAGGTCCGCCACACTGAGCGCGCCGCCCACACTGAGCAGCTGGCCGCCCAACACCGCGTTGTGCATGTGTGCATTACCCGTCACGACAAGGTGCGTGGTGCCGTCGGTGTCGTCACAGGTCAGCGCACCGTCGATGTGCAGGTTGCCTTCGATGAGGATGAGAAACGGTGTGCCGGGCGCGCTTGCCCCAATGATGCTGCCCGCATGGGTTTGCAACCATGTGCGCAGTGCACTGCCTGTGGCCAGCGGCGCGTCCAGGTGCAACTCCGGCAATTGCACATCGCCGGTAATGTGCAACACCGTCTCGCCACCGAGTTCGTCGGGGTTGCTGGCCAGGTGATTGGCGATCCAGCAGTCGGCGGGGACCAGGGCGGCAACATCGGTCAGCGGGCAGAGTCGGGCAATGGGCATGGTGCAGCAGGGCGATGAACAACCGGCGGGCATCCTACACCCCGGCCTGCAGGCTTCTGGCTTTGGGCTGACAATGATGTGTTGTCTTACTAATTCACTGCCATGTCCCAGAATCCTCCTGTGTTTGAAGTCCTGCCGCGCGACCTGTCCGCGTATCGACAAGGCAATGTCGGCATCGACTACGTGCACCGCTTCGAGTCCGGCAAGCCTGGCCCCCACGTGCTGATCAACGCGCTGACGCATGGCAACGAGATCTGCGGCATGGTGGCTGCCACGCACCTGCTGGACACGGGCGTGCGCCCGCTCATCGGCACGCTGACCATCAGTTTTGCCAACGTGGCTGCCTACGAGTCGTTTGACCAAAGCCGTCCGTTTGAAAGCCGCCAGCTGGTGCACAACCTCAACCGCGTGTGGTCTGCGGGCGAGCTGGACGGCACGGCAGCAAGCCCCGAGCTGGACCGTGCGCGCGTGCTGCGCCCCGTGGTGGCTGCGGCCGATCACATTCTGGACATCCACTCCACCAGCCAGGACGTGCAGCCTTTCTGGGTATACCCGGCCTACCCGCGCAATGCTGAAGTGGCGCTGGCCATTGGCAACCCGCCGGTGCATCTGGTCATGCCCAGCGGGTTGGGGTCGGGCACGCCGCTGATTCAGCATGGCCGCCACGGCCAGGCGACGGGAGACGGTGTGGCCCTGGTGGTGGAATGCGGACAGCATTTCCGTCAGTCGGCGGCCGATGTGGCCACTGCGGCTGCACTGGACTTCCTGGCGCACTTTGGTCTGGTGGATGCCGTTGCCGGCCGCCCTGCACCGGGCGCACAGCGCCGCTATGAACTGCTGGAAACCTGCATGGTGCGCACGCCGGACTTTGCCTTTACCCGGCCGATTGAAGGCTTTGAGGTGTTTGCCAAGGACGAGCTGATTGCCACCGATGGCACGCTGGAGATACGCGCCCTGTGCGACGACTGCACCGTGATGATGCCCACGCGTGAACCCATCGTGGGCCGCGAAGCGGTGTACCTGACGCGGCCCTTGTAAGCCGCGCTGCCTGGTTCAGAACGACGAGCCAGGCTGCTGCAAAAACGCCAGCTCTTGCGCGGTGGACGTGCGGCCCAGCACTGCGTTGCGGTGGGGGTAGCGCCCAAACCGCGCAATGATGTCGCGGTGCTGCACTTCAAACTTCAGGTTGTTCTCTAGCCCTGGCTGGTCAAACAGCGCCACGGCCTGGGTGTGGATGGCGGCAGACTCGCTGTGCATGTAGGGCATGTAGGCAAATGCACGCTGTGCAGGCGTCAGTGCGCTGTCATGTCGCCCGGCCACCAGTTCTTGCGCCAGTGTCAGGGCCTGCGCGTCCTGCGCAAACGCAACGGGTGAGCCACGGTGGATGTTGCGCGAGAACTGGTCCAGCACCAGGATCTCTGCCAGCCGCCCCTCTGGCGATGCCCGCCAAGCCCACAGCTCGCACCGCTGCGCAGCCTGCCACGCGGCCCCAAACCGCACGCGGATCATGGCGTCGATGGCGTCTTCTTGTGCAAAGTGCTGGGCGGGGGAGAGTTCTTCGAACCAGAAATGAAGAATGTCTTCGGCTTGCATGTGTTCTTTGAATGAAATTGGGGTCTAGCGCTTGATCATAGAGCGCGATAGGCTATCAAATTCATAGCATTCGAAGCGGGGCTTCTTCTAGTTCTTCAGGCGGATTTTTCCGTCCTTCACATACTGGTTGAATTGGTCGCGGGGCAACGATGCCGAGCCTACGATGTCTTCTTCTACCGTCCAGCTCAGGGTTGCGCTGTCGCCACTGTTGATGACTTCCGCGGCGCCTTCGGGAATCGCAATCGGTGCGCCGTCGCCGGGTGTGTAAGTCACGTGCCCATGGATGGTGGCTTGTTGGGTTTTGTAGGTGGGGTGTGTTGTTTGTGTCATTGCGATCTCCTTGCGGCGTTGCCGCTGTGGTCATCGCACCATTACAACGGCGTGCAGGGCAGTGGCATGTAAGACCGAGCCTCGCACGGCAGACGGGCGGGGCCGCCAATCACTGAATGGGTGAGTGAGTCAGTGAGTGAGTGCGGTGTGTCATTCAGCTCGGCGCCACCGGTCGTTTGCGCTCCTGGCGCACCAGATACAACCCGCTGCCAATGATGATGGCGCCTCCCAACAAGGTCGACGCCCCCGGTACCGTGTGCCACAGCACCCAGTCCAGCCCCAAGCCCCAGGCCAGTGCCGTGTATTCGAACGGCGCCACCACCGCGGCCTGCCCATGTTTGAAAGCTTGGGTGATCGCCAACTGGCCCGCAAACCCCGTCACCGCCAGGCCCGCGACCAGCGGCCAGTGCGCCTGCTCCACACCCACCCAGTTTGGCCAGGCCAGAGCCCCGGCACCCAGTGCCAGGAAGGCCGTGGCCCAAAAGACCAGACTGGCGCTGGAGTCTGTGCGTGTCAGAACCCGCCCGGTGATGGCCGACACCGCGTAGCCTATTGCAGCGCCGAGCACGGCCAGCGCGCCCACGGTAAAAAGAGCGTCCTGGCTGGGCCGCAGTGCCACCACCACGCCGACCATGCCCAGCGCAATCGCCACCCAGTGCTCGCCTCGCACCTTCTCTCCCAACACAACGGTCGACAGCGCCGTGATCAGCAACGGCGCGATGAAAAACAGCGTGTACGCCTCCGCCAGCGCCAGTTCCTTGAGCGCATACGCAAACAGCGCCAGCATCGACACATTGAGCACGCCACGCAGCAGGTGCAGCGGCCAGCGCACCTTCAGCAAGCCCGGCACTTCGCGCCGCCACAGCACATACAGCACGACCAGCGGCAGCGCCGCCCACCCCCGCAGCGCCGCCACCTGCATGGCGGGGTAGTGGGCCGACAGGGTTTTGAGCAGAGCGTCCATCACCGAGAAAAACCCGACCGCCACCACCATGGCAACGATGCCGCGCAGGTTCTCAGAACTGGCTGAAGATTGAGCAGGGAACATGGAATGGGAGAAGTGCAGGGTGCTGGAAAAGCCGCAAAAGTGTAGATGAGTCGAGATCGAAATCCGCTGCCCTTCACCGTGCCTCGAAGGCATTCTGCGCATGCTGCATCGCTATACTCATCGGGCCTTTTAAGGTGCTTTTGGCAACGGCTTGGCCCTTGGGTCGTGTGTGGCGTTGCAGTGTCTGTTTCTGGTCGACTAGTGGAGTGCGCATGCTGGATCCTGCTCTTTTTTCTCGTCAGTTAACCTGGGCCGACGCGTTGGGTTTTGTGAATCAGCAGGTGGTGGTATACGTGTCGGCCGCATCGGGCGTAGCGGAAATACCGCTGGATGTGCAGAGTGTCACCGAATCGCCTTCCGCTCCAGGAACACACCAGTTCGCCATTTGGTTTAAAGGGCCGTTGAATGCCCCCATCGAGCAAGGGACCTACCAACTGCGGCATTCCTCCCTCGGGGACTTCGCAGTGTTCATGACCCCCACTGCAAAGAAGACAGAGGGCTTTTTTTATGAAGCCTGCTTCTCCCATGTCGTGTGAGACTGGCTTGTCAGGCATTCCGGCCGAACTGCAACTGCGCGAAGCGGATGCGGCCGATCTCGTTTTTTTGCGCGCGCTGTATCGCACAGTACGCGATCCGGAATTGATGTTGACGCCTTGGGCCGAAACTGAACGCCAAGCCTTTTCAGATTCGCAATTTGCGCTGCAAGATCGCCACTACCGCGCGCACTACCCTGGCGCACTGCTTCTTGTGATTGAACACCAAGGCGTTCCCGTGGGACGTCTGTATCTTGGTACGGCCCCTGGCCCATTGCGTTTGATGGATCTGGCTTTCATGCCTTCTTGGCGGGGGCGGGGCTGGGGCACGGCGCTGGTGCGTGCAGTGGTTGGACGTGCCTACCGCGAAGCTCGTGATACGTTGTTGTTCGTGGAATCTAACAACCCGGCATACCGGCTGTACGGGCGCGAGGGCTTTGCCGACGAAGGTGTTGAGGGCGTCTACAGACGCATGCGACGGCGGCCCGTGCCGGTCAGGTCTGCCGATTGAAGATTGCCTCGATCTCTTGACCATTGGCGTCGTTAGGGCTGACAAAGATGGCGTGTGTTCCCAACTTTGGATGCGTAACGTCCCAAGTGCCTTGAGCCAACGAGTGAGGTTGCGAAGGCGCGAATAGCAGACGGAAGCTGCGGTCTTCATCTGTGGCTTCTTGCAACGCGATTGCGCGCTTTAGCACAGCCTTGGCTTGCACACCGCTCATGCTGAATGCGAAAGCTTCACCCTCCAATGGAACGAAATGACTCCGCAACAATGTCCCTGTCAGCGCTGGTGCGGTGGGGCGGAGTGCTGCATGAACAAGTCCCGTCGAAGCAGCAGCGGGCGCGATGCCGGCAGCTTTGAGAAGAGAGCGTCTTTGGTGGTTCATCGTCGAATTGAATCAAGGTTTCGGCCTCAATCGCGGGCCGGACAAGGCTTGGAATTGGGCGGGGCGATCTTGCCTCAGATTTTGTTGCAGCGCCATATTTGTCTTGCACCACGGCCCTGCTCCACATATATTCGCGTTCGCTTTTGGAGATAGGCATGCCTCGCGTGGCTTGATGCCATCGGCATTCCTTTCTCCTGTCTGATCTATCCCTCAAAATTCGCAGGCTGAATTGCCTGCAGCGCTCATGGCACAACCTTATGTTGGCGAAGTTCGTATGTTCGCTGGAAATTTTGCTCCTGTCGGCTGGGCCCTGTGCGAAGGGCAGCGACTGCAGATATCTGAATATGAAACGCTCTTCCAGTTGATCGGCACAACGTACGGCGGCGACGGTGAATCCACATTTGCATTGCCGGATTTGCGTGGTCGTATCCCCATTCACCAAGGCAATGCATTCCTTCTTGGGGAAACGGGCGGGGAAGAGGAAATAAGGTTGACCGTAAACCAGATCCCGAACCATATACATCTGCTGCTTGCTTCTGCGGGAACCGGTTATGTGGCATCGCCCGGTGGGTCGCTACCCGCCCGGCACCGTGACTACAAGACTTTTGTAAACGCAGGCCGCGCCGCGCAGGCCATGCATGCAGGCACACTTTCCCCAGCGGGGGGAAACCAGCCGCATGAGAACCGGCCACCGTTCCTGTGCGTGCATTTCATCATCTCGCTCTTCGGCATTTATCCGTCTCCCACCTGACGCCATGGCAGAACCTTTTCTCTCCGAGATCCGCATCGTCTCTTTTGCCTATCCGCCCAAGGGATGGGCGCTTTGTAACGGTCAGCTTTTGCCCATCAACCAGAATCAGGCGCTTTTTTCCCTGTTGGGGATAGCGTTTGGAGGGGATGGGCGAGTCAATTTTGCATTACCGGATTTTCGCGCGCGCATGCCCATCCATGTCGGCGGGTCGCACATTCTCGGAGAGCGCGGCGGAGAGCAGGCCCACACCTTGTCGGTGGTTGAGTTGCCGATGCACACCCACACCCCCCTGGCAACCTCTGCGGTCGGACGCGCTACGGGCCCTGCAGGCAACGCATTTGCCGCATCGCGTGGCAGCTATGCAACGTCGGCGACAGCGATTACCCGGACAGATTCCATTACGACCGTCGGTGGGGCACAGGCGCATCTCAATTGGCCCCCCTTCCTCACGCTGAGCTTTGTGATAGCTCTACAAGGCATTTTTCCTTCGCCCACCTGATCGTTCAAGACTAACGAATACGCGCCATGGCCGACCCTTTTGTTGCGGAAATCCGCATTGTCCCCTTCAACTTCGCACCCAAGGGATGGGCCTGGTGCGACGGGCAACTGCTGCCTCTCTCGCAGAACACCGCCCTGTTTTCGCTGTTGGGTACCACATACGGTGGGAACGGCACGAGCAACTTCGCCTTGCCCGATTTGCAAGGGCGTGCCCCCATGATGCCCGGGCAGGGGCCAGGCTTGTCCCTCTACGACCTCGGGCAGTCGGGCGGTTTGGAAACGGTGACCCTGACGGCCTCGGAAATGCCGGTGCACACCCATATGGTGTACGGCGGCAATGCAGCCGGGCCGGCGGTGGCCGACCCCTCTGGTGCAAGCCTGGGGCAGTCGCCAGCGCGCGCGTATGCCAACACAGTGCCGAGCGAGCCCATGGGGTCGGAGATGGTCACCTCGGCGGGCGGCAACCAGCCGCACAACAACATGCCTCCGTATCTCACGGCTTATTTCATCATTGCGTTGCAAGGTGTTTTTCCACCGCGACCCTGATCTGTTGCTTGCGACCCTTCTTGCGATTGTTCTCGACCTGCCCCTTTTCGATCAGTCCTGTAGTGACCTCCACCATGCGTTGTACCGTTCTTGCACTGGCGCTAGTCGCTTGCGCAATGCCTTCTTGGTCGCAAACCAAGCCCGTCGTGCAGCGCGAGTTCGCAGGGCGCGACAACCGCTTTGTCGCTATGCCCGCCAGCGATGCTGCAGCACGCTTTCGTGCGGCCGCAGGCGGGCGTCAAATCGCTTTTGATTCCACAGGTGTCCTGTTGCAGTCGCGACGCGCGCAAGTTGCGTCGGCCAAGTCGCACACCTTTGGCGCGAAAACCATCAATGATGGCGGTCTGCGGTACAGCTTTGAGGACACGGCCGGGGCTACACCACAAGGCGCCCAGGCTTCACCCACGGTGTATCACTGGCTTGTGGGAGATCGGACGCAGTGGCAGACAGGTCTCAAGAGCTACGGTTCTGTTGTCTATCGCGGCGTGTGGCCCGGCGTGGATGCCGTCTTTGCGGGCGACGCCGGGGGCTTCAAATACCAGTTTGAGTTGGTTGCAGGTGCCGATCCGCAGCGCGTGGTCTGGCGTGTGGACGGGGCTGATGGTGTAAGCCTGCAGGCGGATGGTTCGCTGCAATGGCGCTTGGGCGACGAGGTGCTGGTGGATGCCGCTCCGGTGGTGTTCCAGCCAGATGGCCAGCGTCGCATACCGGTGGCTGCACGCTACCGGGTCGAGCAAGCTGGCGAACGCAGCTGGCGTATCGGTTTCACCTTGGCTGCCCACGATGTCAACAAGCCATTGATCATCGACCCCGCCTGGACCGGGTATTCGGGGCTGGTTGGCGGCAACGCCGATGACCAGGTGTTTTCGGTAGCCCGTGACGATGATGGCAACACCTTTGCTTGTGGTTCCACACAGTCGCTGAACCTGCCAACCACCGGTGGCCTGGGAGATCGCGGCGGTGATGACGCCTTTGTAGTCAAGTTCGACCCCAAAGGGGTAGCCCAGTTTGTGACGTATGTGGGCGGAAGTGCCAACGACGCTTGCCATGGACTGGCGCTTGACTCCATCGGCGGCATCTATCTGGCGGGTGCAACGCATTCCACCAATTTCCCGACCGCAGGCGCCGATGCCGACAACCGGTTTCGCCGCACAAAGACTCAAGGCGATCGTGACGCGTTTGTGATGCAACTGGGCAGCAATGGCGCTTCGGTGACCTATTCGGGCTTCATTGGCGGAGCCGAAGACGACCAAGCCAATGCCATTGCGGTGGACGGCCTGGGCCGTGCCTATGTGACGGGTTTTTCTGTCTGTACCACCAGTGCTGTGGCCGGCTGCACCACTGCAGCCCCGGCGTTCCCTGTCTTTGGCGGTCCGAACCTGAGCCATGGTGGCGATCAGCTGGGCACCGGCGGCATGGACGCATTTGTGGCACGGGTTGCTGCCGGTGGCACCAGCCTGGACTATGCGGGCTTTATCGGCGGCAACGGTGGGGATGAGATGGGTAACGCTCTCGCGCTCTTGCCGGACGGCAGCGTGGCCGTGGCGGGCGCCACCGATTCCACGGCAGGCCTGCCCAGTCTGACCGGCTCTCGCACGGCATTGGCTTCCCGTTCTCTCGACGCGGCGGATGCATTCGTTGCCTTCGTCGCGGCGAACGGGAGCAGCGCACAGATGCAGATCCTGACAGGATCTCTGCCGCAAAACGGAGAGGTGGGCATGGACCGAGCGCTCGCCGTAGTGGTCGATTCCGAGGGGGTTGTCATTGTGGCGGGTGAAACCAATGCCCCCAATTTTCCGGCGAACGACGCTGGGGCCCGGTTCATTGCTGGAGGGGCGCAGAACACTGGAGGTGGCAACATGGACGGATTTGTCGTCCGTTTGCACCCCACCACGCCGTTTGCGACCTACCTGGGTGGCGCGGGCTATGACTATGTTGCGGCACTTGCGGATGATGGTGAAGCCCTCTATGCCACGGGATCCACTAGCGTCGGCACGGGGTTTCCGGTGGTGGCTCAGAGCGGAATCACCACCACGCGCCCCGGCCAGCAAGACGGATTTTTAACCAAGATTGCTCGCTCCACACCTGCGTCGTTGGTGTACTCGGGTTTTCTGGGCACCAGCGGGGCAGATGCCATGCACGCCCTTTCTGCCACGCTCGTTGATGCAGACACGATCCTGTCGGTCGGCGGGGTGACCACCTCTGGCGCTGCGGGTTTGACGAACCCCACCACAGGTGCTTCTGCCAGCGTTGCGGCCGCCAATGGACTGGTGTTGCGTATCGACCCCTTTGGCCCGCCACACCGTATGGATGTGGTGGCCGGCGCCCCTCAGTCGACACCCATCGGCCAGGCGTTCGTCACGCCGCTGCAGGTGCAGGTGTTTGATGTGGATTCCCGCGCGCTGCCGAACGTGGTGGTCAACTTCACCGCGCCCGGAGCGGGTGCGTCTGCCGCGCTGGATTCTGGCGGCACCGCCACTACCAATGCGAGCGGCATCGCTACGCTGAACGCAACTGCCAACATGCTGGCTGGAGCCTACAACATCACGGCTACGGCTGGAGCTTTGCAGACCACGCTGGCACTGACCAACGCCAAGGGTCAGCAAGCAGTGCTGACCGCTTCGGCCAGCCCCGTCAGCGTGGTTTACAACGGCACGTCGACCCTGTCGGTGGTGGGTGGAACGGGCACGGGCACGGTGGGCTACGCCGTCACGGACGGAGCTGCAAATTGTGCGCTGGCGGGCTCAACGGTCACCGGCACAGGCATTGGCAACTGCACCATCACCGCCACCAAAGCGTCTGACGACAACTACTTGCAGGCTACAACCACTGTCGATCTCACCGTAAGCAAGGCCAACCAGGCCGCGCTGACGGCGACCGCGTCGGCAAGCACCATTGCGCTGAATGGCACGGCCACACTGGGCGCTTCCGGTGGGTCCGGGTCCGGTGGCATCAGTTTTGCTGTCACCGCAGGCGCGAGCTCTTGCTCCGTTGCAGGCAATGTCGTCACCGGGGTGGGCGTGGGATCGTGCACCGTCACAGCCACGCGCGCGGCCGATGCTTTTTATAACGAGGTTTCGGGTCAGGTAGTCATCACTGTCACACGGGCTCTGCAAGTGGGCTGGTCCGTCGGCGCGACACCTTCAGCAGTGATCACGGTCAATGGCACATCCACGCTGGTGACATCCGGAGGGTCGGGTGCTGGGGCTGTCAGTTTGGCCATCACGGCGGGCGCGGCGTCATGTTCACTGTCGGGCAACGTGGTCACTGGGGTGACGCCCGGCACCTGCACAGTAACCGCCACCAATGCTGGCGATGCCCAGTATGAGCCGGCTTCCGCCACCGTGGACATCCAGGTGGACCAGGCCGCCCAGGCGCCTCTGGTTGCCACCGCCAGTCCCTCCGCGATTCCCTACCTCGGGACTGCTACGCTGGGGGCCTCCGGCGGGTCCGGTACGGGTGCGGTGGCATTTGCTGTAACGGCCGGAGGTGGGCAGTGCCAGGTTTCGGGCAACACTTTGACCGGCATTGGTGTTGGCGGCTGCACTGTGACGGCCACCAAGGCTGCAGACATCAACTACGGAGCTGCCACCGCCACAGTGGCGGTGCTGGTGGTCAAGGCGGCACAGCCGACGCTGACAGCGGTTGCGACACCGTCGTCACTGGCTCTCAATGGCACATCGACCCTCTCTGCCACCGGAGGTGCAGGCGGCGGTGCGGTGGCCTACGCCGTGACCTCGGGGGCTGCGGCATGTTCTCTAGCGGGCACTACAGTGACGGGGACCGCTATCGGTGTCTGCGAAATCACCGCAACCAAGGGCGGCGACGCGACATACGAGGCAATTTCTGACACCGTTGCCATCTCGGTGGGCAAAGCGTTGCAGACGATCACCTTTGCAGCGCTGAGCAACAAGGTACTTGGCAATCCCGAGTTCACTTTGACTGCGTCGTCCAGTTCAGGGCTGACCGTCAGGTTTGCAATCGATACGCCCCTGGTCTGTACCGTCACGGGCACCACGGTGCGCTTGCTGGGCATTGGTACGTGCCGTGTGATCGCATCGCAAGCCGGAGATGCGAGCTATAACGCCGCGCCGGATGTGCAGCAAACATTCACGGTGGCGCCACCGCCCACGGCAGGTCCTGGTGTAACGGGTACAACGCCTGCAGGCCCTGCTGCGGCAGACATATCGACCCCCGCTTGGGTGTTTGCAGAGCCTGGCACAGGCAAGTTTCAGAACGCAGGCTTCATTCCCCTCACTGGGCATCCCAAGTCGCCTTCGGAGGCGCCACCCAGCGGGATGTCTTTCCCCATGGGCTTGTTCGATCTGGTGGTGATCAGCGGCGTTCCAGGTTCCTCTTTTACCGTCAAGCTCACCTATCCCACGGCATTGCCCCGGGGAACGCAATACTGGAAGTACGGAGCCACACCCTCCAACCAGACGCCTCATTGGTATGCGTATCCAGGTGCTGTGATTTCCGGCAACACCATCACGCTCACCGTGGTAGACGGTCAGCAGGGTGATGACGATCTGCTTGCGAACGCCGTGATCCTTGACCCCGGAGGCCCTGCGGTACTGGCTGCCGGGCCGGGCGGAGCCGCCGCCATCCCGACACTTTCGGAATGGGGGCGCCTGCTGCTCATGTTCCTGATGGCCGCCGCAGCCTGGGGGGTCATGCGTCGGCGTGCCATCCGCTGAAGTCCTTGTATGAGTGAGGATGGGCCGCGCTTCGGTTGAGGTGAGTTAGCGGCGCGGGCCTGTTTTCTGGGAGCGGTTTTCCACCGCCAAATGGATCACGGGGATGGCCCACAACACCACCAGCGCCAGCACCGTGGTGAGGACCGCCGTAGCCTCTTGCCCCAGCCCGGCCGCCACGCCAATGGCGGCGGTCAGCCAGATGCCTGCGGCGGTGGTGAGGCCCTTGACCTGGTTTTCTCCGTCGCCCTTCAGGATAGTGCCCGCGCCCAGAAACCCCACGCCTGCGATGATGCCCTGCAGCACGCGGCTGTTGTCTGCAGGGCCGATGCCTGCCTGCTGGGACACCAGCACGAACAGTGCGGCGCCCATGGCGACCAGCATGTGGGTGCGCACCCCGGCCGCCTTGCCTGCGTGCTCACGCTCCCATCCCAGCAGACCGCCCAGCAGCCCTGCCATGCCCAGGCGCACCACGATGCGGGTCGCCTGTGCCACGTCGGGTACATCAGAAAATTCTGATGCCACCGTGGTCGCAATCTGTTGCCACCAACTGCTCATGATGCAAAACCCCGGTGCGATGTGCGGGCGATGGCGCGCTGATGGGGATGAGAGATGTTTGGGGTCATGGGATCTTTGGGCGGACAGTGTCTTGGGGAGGATGCGCCGCGCCGGGCGCGTGGTTCGTGTCAAAGCGCTTTGCTGGGGCACTGTCGCGCAGCGCCGGGCGGCCGTCTACCGGCGTGGCGCGCGGGCGTGGGTAGGACGCAGCCGACGCACAGCCCTACAGTTCTTGCCGTTTGATACTGTAAATATCTGGTCAAATTGGCCTCTAGCGCTTATCTGTAAAGCGCTATCAGCTATCAATTTAATAGTTTGTGGCGGCTGCAATATGTCTCCGAAAAATACGGGTTGAACCTGTCAGAGCGGCGCAGAGTCTGAATCGGTTTGGGACTTGGCACGCCCACAAGGAGCTTGAATGGACCCCCAACGCATCGTGCTCATCCAGGGCCACCCAGATGCCACCGCCCCCCACCTGTGCCACGCGTTGGCGCAGGCCTATGCAGACGGCGCCACCGCCGCGGGGCACGAGGTGCGGCAGATCGACATTGCCGCCATTGACTTCCCCTGGCTGCGCAGCCAGCACGAATGGGAACTGGGCCTGCTGCCCGCATCGCTCAAACCAGCGCAGGCCGACATCGGCTGGGCGCAGCACATCGTGCTGTTTTTTCCGCTGTGGCTGGGTGACATGCCCGCGTTGCTCAAAGCGTTTTTGGAGCAGGTCGCTCGACCCGGGTTTGCGTTTGCCGCAGAGGGCAGCAACCCCTTTGGCCACAAAGGACTCACAGGCCGCAGCGCACGCGTTGTGGTCACCATGGGCATGCCTGCGCTGGTGTACCGCTGGTACTTTCGCGCACACAGCGTGAAGTCGCTGGAGCGCAACATCCTGGGCTTTGTGGGCATTGCCCCGGTGAACGAAACGCTGGTGGGCAGCGTGGAGCAACTGGGCGAGGAGGGCGTGGCCAAGTGGAAGCGTCGGATGCACGCTTTGGGTGCAAAAGCGGGTTAGTGCAGGGTACGGCGGGGTAGGCGCATGGAAGGGCGTTGATACCCGACACTCCCGTTCATCTCAGCCAAACGCCCGCGCAGCCGCCATCGCACCCATCCGCTGGCTGATGGCAAAAAACTCTGCCACCGTGTCGTCAATGATCTGCTGCGCGGTTTTGACAGAGTCAATCAGCCCAACGGTTTGCCCCGCCAGCGCAGGCGCGGCCTCCATGTCGCCGTCAAAGTACACGCGCTGGATGCCTTCAAAGCTGTCGGCGGGCATCAGGCCCGCCTCATGGATGGCCAGGGTGCGCTCGGACTTGAGCGCGCGGATGCAGGGGCTGGCCTTGGTGTTGAGCATCCAGGTGCCGGTCACGCCCGCATCGACGATGGCGTTCTTGTAGTTTGCGTGCACCGGGCTTTCGGCGCAGCTGACAAACCGCGTGCCCATCTGCACAGCCTCGGCCCCGAGCGCAAACGCCGCTGCCATGCCGCGCCCGTCGCAGATGCCGCCTGCCGCCACCAAAGGCACATCCACGCGCGCGCGGATGGCCTGCAGTAGCACCAGCGTGGAGACCTCTTCGGGGTTCTTGAAGCCGCCGCCTTCGCCGCCTTCGACCACCAGGCCGTCGATGCCTGCGTCCACGCATTTGAGTGCGGTGTCCACCGTGGGCACCGCGTGGTACACGGTGATGCCGGCGTCTTTGAGCGGAGCAATGAACTTGGCAGGACTGCCGGCCGAGGTGGTCACAAACTTCACGCCCGACGCGCATACAAAGCGCAGCATGGCGTCGTCCTTCAAAAAGCGGATGGGCAGGTTCACGCCAAACGGTAGGCCCAGCGCGCTCATTTGGGTGATCTCGGCCTGGCAGTTGGCGGTCTCGCCGGATGACGTCTCGATGATGCCCAGCCCGCCCGCGCGGGACACGGCCGACGCCAGTTGCGTGCGCGCGATCCAGCCCATGGGCGCCTGGATGATGGGGTAGCGCGCGCCGGTGTGGGCGAGGACGCGGTTGGTGGCGGGTGGGGTCATGGACGCAGTCTCCTGATTTTTGGAGTGCCCATTATTTCGACGGGTGCGCCGTCGTCGTGTCGCCCGCGTTACGGTGCTTCAGGCGCTTGGTGTCTCATTTGCGTTGTCCCACGGCAACCGCGCAAACAGCTGCTGCCAGTCAGACGTGGGGCTGGCGGTTGGGTCTTGGGTGTTTTGCGCCGTGTCGCAGCCACCAAAAGCAGGCCATTGCAGCCCGCTGTCAAACGTCATCGCAACGCCTGTCACCGGGTGAGGCACCGTCAGTTGCCACGCATGCAACCACAGCCTTTGCTGCCCCAGCCGTTCTGCCCACCAGCGGTTGATGGGGCCCTTGCCGTGCGTAGCATCGCCAAGGATGGGGTGCGCCAGGTGCTTCAGGTGACGGCGGATCTGATGGCGCCGCCCGGTGGTGGGCACCGCCTCGACGAGCGACGCGCGCGTGCTGGCAAAACGCGCATCGCTGGCCTCGGGCAGGGTGAGCTGCGCAAGGCGCCTAAAACGGGTGTGTGCGTCCTGCACCGCCGCATCGGGTGGGGCATCGTCGGGCCTCAATGCATGGTCCACCTCGATGGCCTCGGGCGCCCAGCCGCGCACCATGGACAGGTAGCGCTTGTGCGTAGCGTGGTTTTCAAACCCCTGTGACAGTGCCCGCGCAGCATCGCTGTGAAGCGCCATCACCAGCACGCCGCAGGTGCCCTTGTCCAGCCGGTGCACCGGAAACACATGCTGCCCCAGCTGGTCGCGCAGGGTCTGCATTACAAACCGCGTCTCGCCCGCGTCCAGCCCCGTGCGGTGCACCAGCCAGCCCGCAGGCTTGTAGACGGCCACCAGGTGCTCGTCGCGCCAGAGGATGTGCAGGGGGTGCGATGAATACATCAATGAAGGGGGTTAGGGAAGGCGCGCATTGTGCCGCACGCCCACCTGCCTACACTGCATCCCATTGAGTTTGTGCAGAGGGTTCACGTTATGTCAGGTGGAGACTGGAAAGACATGTACGCCGCCGCAGTGGAAGGCGACTTGGCGCTGGTGCGCTACCACATCAACGCGGGTGTCAACCCCAACTACCAGCATCCCGAGATTTTGTGCACGCCCCTGGTGGCCAGCCTCATCCATGGCCACAGCGACATTGCACACTATCTGCTGGACCACGGCGCCGACCCGCAGTTGCGGTCTGATTTTGACGACATGACCCCGCTGGAGGCAGCGCGCCGTCATGGACGCACAGCCTTTGTGGCGCTGTTGCGGGCGCGGGGCGCCAAGGAAGAGCGCAAACCGTTCTGGTGGCGCTGGCTTCCGGTGTAAGGGCGAAGCCAGTCCACAGTCGGTCGAGCCCGCGCGGCCCCCACCAGCGGCCGCCGTGCAAGGGCCGCCCCGCCGTACGGGCGGCGTCCCCCTCGGGGGGGAAGGCGCCGCAGGCGACTCAGGGGGGGCTTTCTTCCTTCGCCCGCATCTTGGCCGCGATGTATTCCCCATGCGTCACATGCAGCAAACCCGCCACCTTGCTGATGGTGTGGTTCTCGTTGGCGTCGATGTGTGCATCCGCATAGGCCACTTGCCACATCGCTTCCACCAGGCGGATCTTCTGGTCTTGTGTGAAGTGGTCGTTCAGGCTGCCAGTAAAGCGCTGGTAGTCGTAGGCGGTCTTGGATGTGGTCACCGCCAGCTCCAGCAGGCGCTCCAGCTCGTCGTCGCTCAGCGCAAACTTGCTGCGCAGGGCGGTGACCATGGCGGTGCGCTCAGCCTCGTCCATCGACGTTTCGGACCGCACCACCTCCACCAGCAGTACGGCCGCGGCCAGTTGCACGGCGTGCTCGCGCTCTGCGGGGGATTGGCTGGCGTTGGGTTGGGTGAAGCTGTCAAACAGGTCTTTGAGTGTCTTGAGCATGGGCGGCGTGAAAAAAATCGGAAAAAGGTGGAGGGGCGCGGCACAAGGATGGTTCCCCGGGGTACGTGCTGCGCGAACCGTTCAGCGCTGATTACGGCGGCGGTTGCCATCGTTTGCTCGCCTCTTTACGGGCAGCACGCGACAATTGGCGGCCATGAAGAAATCCATTCTCCCCCTGCAACTGCTGGTTGCCCCCAATAAAAACGACCCTTCCCCTCTGGTGCTGTACCACGGGCGCAATTGCCCCGATGGCTTTGGCGCCGCGCTGGCCGCCTGGCTGTATTACGGCGACAGCGCTGAATATCTGGGGCTGGACCACGGCGACATCAAGACGGTGGAGGACCTCCCCCCGGTGACGGGCCGCACGGTCTACATCCTCGATTTTTCGTTTTCTGCCGACATTCTTTACGCCATTGACGAGCGCGCAGCCAAGCTCGTGATGCTAGACCACCACAAGAGCGCCGCCGAAAAGCTCACCGGCTTTGCCTGCCGCTGTGGCGTGGTGCACTTTGACATGGACAAATCGGGCGCGCGGCTGGCGTGGGAGTTTTTTCACCCGCACCTCCCCGTGCCCCCTTTGCTGCAGTACGTGGAAGACCGCGACATCTGGAAGTGGGAGTTCGACGAAAGCGCTGCATTCCTCTCGGCCCTCGACATGGAAGAGCAGGGCTTTGCACGCTGGCAGGAGATCGCAGGTTTCACCCCCGAGCAGCTCACCAGCTTCATGGCGCGCGGCGCGGCCATGGACGAGAAATACCGCAAGCTCGCCACTGACATTGCCGAGGGCGCACAACCCCTGGTGTTCAACGGCATCGAAGGCCTCATGGTCAATGCGCCTGGCATGTTCCACAGCCTGGTGGGCGACATCCTGTCTGCCAAGACCGGCACCTTTGCGCTGATGTGGAGCGCAGGTGCCAAGGGCGTGAAAGCGGGCCTGCGCTCGCAGCGCAACTTTGACTGCATCGCGTTGGCCGAAAGCATGGGCGGTGGGGGCCATGCGCAGGCCTGCGGGTTCAAGATGGGTGTGGAGCGCCTGCCCGAGCTGCTGACCGGCACCTTTAACGCAACAACGCCGTAGCCGTTGCGGGGAATTCGGTCAACGTCAGTGTGCGTTGGCCGCTTCTTCAAACCGGTCCACTTTGCGCAAGGGCTTGAACACGGTGGCCCAGGTCGCCACCACGCCCAGCGTGCACAGGCCGCCCACAATGGCCGCTGGCACCACGCCCAGCCACGCCGCACTGGTGCCCGCGCGAAACTCGCCCAACTCGTTCGATGAGCCGATGAAAAGCATGTTCACTGCGTTCACCCGTCCTCGCATGGTGTCGGGCGTGGAGAACTGCACCAGCGCGCCGCGGATGTACACGCTGACCATGTCCGCCGCGCCCGCCACCAGCAGCGCTGCAAACGACAGCCAAAACAGTGTAGACAGCGCAAACACCAGGTTGGCCACGCCAAATACCGCCACGGCGATGAACATGGTGCGCCCCACCTTGCGGTTGAACGGCCGCATGCTCAGGTACAGGCCCGCGCCCACCTCGCCCACGGCCATGGCGCTGCGCAGTGCGCCCAGGCCGGCAGGGCCCACGTGCAGCACCTCGTGTGCGTAGATGGGCAGCAGCGCCACCACGCCACCCAGCAACACGGCAAACAGGTCGAGTGAAATGGTGCCCAAAATGATGGGCCGCGAGCGGATGAACGCGATGCCCGCGCCAAAGCGCTCAAGCATCGTGCCCTGCGCCGGGCCGGGCGCCGTGGCATACGCCACCTCCACTCTCAAAAGCAGCATCACGCCAAGCACAAAACACGCGCAGCACACGGCATACGTCAGCTCGCCACCGCCCAGCGCATACAAGAAGCCGCCCAGCAGCGGCCCGCCAATGCTGGCGGTGCGCATGAGCATGCTGTTGGCGGCAATGGCTTGCGCCAGCTGGGCACGCGGCACGATCTGCGGCAACAGGCTTTGCATGGCCGGGCCCGAGAACGCACGCGAGCAGCCGTACAGCACCAGCACCGCATAGATGCCCGCCACGCCGCTGGCCCCGTGGCCTGCCAGCCACCACAGCAAGGCGCTGCACACCGCGCCCACCGACCAGCTGATGGCCAGAATGCGCCTGCGGTCAAAGCGGTCGATCAAATCACCTGCGGGTAGCAGCAGGCACAGCATGGGCAGAAACTGCGCCAGGCCCACATAGGCCAGCGCCAGCGGCTCGCGCGTCAGATCGTACACCTGCCAGGCCACCACCACGGCTTGCACCTGCGTGGCCACCACGGCGACCACGCGGGCGATCAGGAAGGAGACGAAGCCGGCGTGGCGGTAGACGCTTTCAGGCGCGGCGTCGGGTGGGGGCGTGGAGGGCGTGGAGGGGGTGGAGGGGGTGGAGGGTTCGGTCACTGAGCGGGTCGCTGGGGCAATGGCAACGGATGGAGCGAGCGGGCGATGCTATCGGCTTAACAAGATGTCTGCTGGGTGCCCGTGCGGCGGGGCTCAGCGTGCATGCCGGTGGCGGTAGTCCCACGGCGCCAGCGGCCGCTTTTGCGACCACAGCCCCGTGCCGCCGGCCCGCGCCTTGCGCTGCAGCGGCGCCAGCTGGGGGTGGTCGCTGGCATAGGGCGTGTACACCCAGGCCAGCCCCGCGCGCACTTGGGCCGTCGCAACGTCGGTGCCGCCGCAGCGCACGTTGGCCACCGTGCGGCCATAGCTGTCGCGGTCTATCGGCTGGAGCGTCGCGCGCTGCTTGAAGCACAGGCGCGCCAGGTTCTGCCGCGACTTCTGGCCAAACGCCTGGCGCGACTCAGGCGCGTCGATGGCGGCAATGCGCACCTTCAATGGCTGGTAGGCGCCGGGCGCGCCGCAGCGCACGGTCAGGGTATCGCCGTCGCTGATGGCGACGACCAGGCAGAGCAGGGAGGCGGCGAGGGGCACGGTCAAAAGAGGGGGGAGAAGGGAGGGCGGGGTACGGGTGTGGCAGGTGGTGCGGTGGCGGCACCTGCCGCTTGTGGGGCCAAAAAATCAAGTGTTTTTGGCCTCTGGCGCTTTATTCATAAGCGCTAGCAGCTATCAATAGTGTAGCTCCCGGCCGTGGGCTACCCGCACGCGGGTGCTCAACACGTCCCACAGGCTGGGCGGGTTGAGTTGAGCGTGTTGTGGACAAGATATGAATCAAAATGCCCTCTAGCGATTGATGGGTAAGCGGTGGCAGCTATAAATATCTGAGCAACCTGATTTTCAGACCCGAACACCCCGCAGCAATTTGATACGTTGACTCGGCGCGACTCAGTCTCAGTTGCACCGCCTTGGCCTCATAGTGAGTGTTTGTGGGCGCGTGGGCACCTTGGAGCAGTCATGCCGCCGACGCAGGTGCTTTTTTAAAATCCCCGGAACCCGGTTCTGGCGCTCGTCATCACAGCCCTCGTTCCGCCGAACTCATTCAGACAGTTTTTTTGCCCCGCACGACACCTGTCGGCGGGCGTACCGTCAATAACCGATGCAGACAACACAGCACCAGGAGTCCCCGGTCTTGAGCCTTCTTACAACGTCACGCCAGCCCGCCCAATCGCTGACAGCCAGCGCCCCCCGCAGCATTGCACGGGCGCTCGCCGTCATGGCAACCAGCGCCGCGGCCCTGTGGCTGGCGGGCTGCTCGGCCACCGGGGGCACCAAGACCTTTGGGGTGCAAGAAAGCTTCGGTTCGGTTGCCACCTATTCGCGCCTGTTTGACGCCACACCGGGCCAGACCTGCGAGGCGTCACGGCGGGCGCTGCTCAGCCAGGGCTATATCATCACGTCGTCCACGGCCGACCTGGTGGAGGGAAAAAAGAGCTTCCAGCCCGAAGCTGAGTCGCACCTGCAAATGGTGGTGCGCGTGGTCTGCGTGCCCGAGGCCAACGACGGCAAGGTCAGCCTGGGTTTTGTGACCGCGCTGCAAGACACCTACGCACTGCGCAAGACCAACAACTCCGCCAGCCTGGGCGTGGGCGCCATCGGGTCGGTGTCGCTGCCGTTCTCGTCCAGCAGCGAATCGCTGGTCAAGGTGGGCAGCGAGACGATCTCCAAAGACGGGTTTTATGAAAGCTTCTTTGATCTGGTCAAACGCTATCTGGTGATTGACCAGGCGCAGGCGGACTGATTTGGGGCCTGAGAGACTTCCGCACTGGGGGTATCCGACGATGCACTTTACTTTTGCAGTGGCTTGGAACACCATCTGCGGCTGAGACACGCCATTCAGTTATGCCATCGAACCGCGCCGTTTTGCCGCAGGTGCCCGCGCACCACCTTGAAGGAGACCTTCCATGGATTCAGTCACCTCGCTCGCATCGTCCGCCACCAACCGCTACCAGGGCGTGACCCGCACCCCTGCGGCAGGCGACGAAAACACCCAGCGCACGGCTGCGGCTGCAGGCAATGCGGCGCAGCAGCCCCAGGCCACCACGGTCACGCTCAGCCGCCGCGCGCAGGAGCTGGCGGCACGGCAGTCTACTGACGACGCCCGCTCCGCTACCGCAACCCAGCAGTCCGCCAGCGCAGCCGATGCGGCGCAGGAAGCCCGGCGTACACAGACTGCACAGGCGACGGAGCAGACGGCGCAGCAGTCGGACGCCAGCGGCGTGCGCGCCCAGGCAGATTCGCAATTGCGCCGCGCCTATGCCGATTCAGAGGGTTCGGTAGCGCGCTGAGCGTAGGGCGTAGTGCGCAGTCTTGCCATCTACGCCGCCTAATCTTCATCCCCAGCGATTTTTGCCATGGCCACTTCCATCGCAGTACTGTCTGGCGCATCCGGCGCATCGTATGCGCTGCAGGCCGCCCGCCGCGAGGCCCAGCAGGCGGAGCAGACAGCGCGTGCGCTTGGCTCACAGGCGCAGTCAGCGCAGCGCGTAGCCGACCAGGAGCAAGCCCGGGCTGACAACCTCACTGCCCAGGCGTCAGATGCGAACGAGCGTTCTGCCACGGCGCGCGGCAAGGTGTCGGCGGCCAGCAACGCCGATACCAATGCCAATGCCAATGCCATTTCCAACAACGCACCTGCTGTCCGCAGCGTGCCGTTTGTGAATGCCTCGGGCCAGACGACGGGGCTGTTGCTGAACGCGGTGGCGTGAGGGCGGCGTTCAGCGGCGCTCCACGCGCTAGCTGCGACCGCATCCGTAGGTCCCCAGAACATTGCAGCGCACCTCGGCAGTGCACACCTGCAGCGCGATGCCTCAGCAGGCTTCCCACGTCCCCGGTTCAAGCCCCTCCAGCGAATACGGCCCCACGGCCGCGCGCACCAGCCGCAGCGTGGGGTGGCCCACGGCGGCCGTCATGCGCCGCACCTGGCGGTTGCGGCCTTCCTTGATGACCAGTTCGATCCAAGCCGTGGGGATGGCCTTGCGCTCGCGGATGGGCGGGTTGCGCGGCCATACCGCAGGGGGCGGTTCCAGCAGGCGCGCGCGGGCGGGCAGGGTGGGGCCGTCATTCAGTACCACGCCGTGGCGCAGCGCCTGCAACGCAGCGTCGTCCGGTATGCCCTCCACCTGCACCCAGTAGGTCTTCTCCATCTTGAAGCGTGGGTCGGCAATCTGCGCCTGCAGCTTGCCGTCGCTGGTCAGCAGCAGCAGGCCTTCGCTGTCGGCATCCAGCCGCCCGGCCACATACACGCCGGGCAGTTCGATGTAGTCCTTCAGGCCCTGCCATTTGCCCTCGGCGGTGAACTGGCTGAGCACGCCGAAGGGCTTGTTGAAGCGGATCAGGCGTACGGTCATGAAAACGGGCTTTGCATGGCGGGTGGCGGGGGTTGACGGGGCAGGTGGCGGCTGCTGAGCATAGCCGCGCTGCGCGGGGCTGTGTCTGACACCCGGTTCAGCCGTTGGCCGAAGGAACTGCATCGCCGTTAGATATAAAATCGGCCCCCAGCGCTACTCCAGCAAGCGCTATTAGCTATCTAATAAATAGCTAATTCATCTGGGCAAGTGTTGCCTGGTCCTCTCAACAAGGCCTCAAGGAGACACCGCCATGGTCACCATTCAGCTCGACATTGCCCAGACCATCGGTATCGCCGCTGTTTTGCTGGTGGTGGGCGAATTCATCAAAAAACGCGTGGGCGTGCTGTCGCGCTATTTCATCCCCGGGCCCATCATTGGCGGGCTGGTGTTCTCGCTCATCGCCTTGGTGGGGCACCAGGCCAACTGGTTCACCTTTCAGTTCTACGACACCATGCGCGCGTTTTTGCTGCTGGTGTTCTTTACCACCATCGGTTTTTCGGCCAGTTTTGAGCTGCTCAAAAAAGGCGGCGTCGGCGTGGCGCTGTTTCTGGCGGCTGCCGTGGGACTGGTGGTGCTGCAAAACGCGCTGGGTGCCGGGCTGGCAACCATGCTGGGCGTGCACCCGCTGATCGGGGTGGCGGCGGGGTCGGTGTCGCTAACAGGTGGTCACGGCACATCGGCCGCATTCGGGCCGCTGCTGGAGCAGGCGGGCGCTGCGGGCGCACTGCCCGCCGCCATTGCTGCGGCCACGTATGGGCTGGTGGCTGGCTGCGTGATCGGCGGCCCGCTGGGCACGCTGCTGATGCGCCGCAACGGCCTGCATGCGTCCGGTGTGGACGGCGCGAAGCAAACCGCTGTGGGCACCGGCACCCTGGCCGCCAAAATGCCCGGCACTGCACCCCTGGCACGCTCGGGCAGCAACGACACCGTGATGTACGCCAGCATCCTGATCGCGGTGTCCATCGGTGCGGGCACCGTGCTGGTCAACTGGCTCAAGGACATGGGGGTGACGCTGCCGTCGTACCTGGGCCCCATGCTGGTGGCCGCGCTGGTGCGCAACATCATCGACTGGCGCAATGGCGAGCTTCCCCTGGGCCAGTTCGAGGTGGTAGGCAGTGTGTCGCTGGCGTTCTTTCTGGCCATGGCGCTCATGTCGATGAAGCTGTGGGAGCTGGCCGAGGTGGCCGGGCCGTTGCTGGTCATCTTGGTGGCACAGACCGCGCTGATGTTCGGGTTCGCGTATTTCGTCACCTTCCGCCTGATGGGGCGCGACTACGACGCGGCCGTCATCGCCGCCGGGCACTGCGGCTTTGGCATGGGCGCCACGCCCAACGCCATGGCCAACATGCAGGCGTTTACCGCCGTCAACGGCCCGTCGGTGAAGGCGTTCTTTGTGATCCCGCTCGTGGGCTCGCTGTTCATCGACTTCTTCAATGCCGTGGTGATCACGGGGTTCATGAACTACTTGAAATGAAGCCCCCTGAGCCGCTTCGCGTCTTCCCCCGTAGGGGGACGCCTCCAGCGGCCCGGCGAAGCCGGTTCCGCGGTGGCGCTGGTGTGGACACAGCGCTCCTCGCGCGCAGCGTCTGACCCGCGCGCAGTGAGTACTCGTCAAGCGGGCACAAATAGGGCGGGATCCACCATCGTGCGGTTGAGCATCACGCCCCAGTGCAGGTGCGGGCCGGTCACGCGGCCGGTGGCGCCCACTTTGCAGAACGCGTCGCCCGTCTGCAGCACATCGCCCACGCGCACATCCATGCTGCTCAGGTGGCAATACATGCTCAGCAGGCCCTGGCCGTGGTCCAGCCACACCGTGCCGCCGTTGAAGAAGTAGTCGCCCACATCAATCACCCGGCCCGCCAGCGGCGCCACGATGGGTGTGCCCGTGGCTGCGGCAATGTCCATGCCGCTGTGCGGATTGCGCGGTTGGCCGTTGAACACGCGGCGCAGGCCGAACGAGCTGGAGCGGCGTCCTGCCACCGGTACTTGCATGCGCAGCGACAGCAAGGCAGCACCCGCGGGCTGCTCGGTAAAGGTCGCCATTACCTGCAGCTGGTGGTCGCGCTCTCGCTCGTAGCGGGCCTGGTCCTCGGGCGACAGGTCTACCGTGCGGGGCGACACCTTGAGGTGCTGCTCCTGGTACCGCTTGGCGGCCACGGTGTAGGGCACTTGCCTCTGTGCGCCCGTGGTTGTCATGACCGTGATATGCGCGGGGCCTGCCACAGCCGCCAGCGGTATGCCTGCCACGGCGGTCCACTCGATCGCGTCGCCCTGCACCAGCAGCGGTACATCCACATCACCCTGGCGCACATGCGCCACCGGCCGCATGGCCGCCGGGCCCAGCGACAAACGCGCCACCCCGCCCGGCACCTGCAAGGCCTGGGGCCACAGCGTGGGTGGCGGGGGCAACGGCTTGGCCTCGCGGCCCGCGGCGGGCAGCGCCAGCAGGCTGGCAGCGCCCAGCACCGCGGTGCGGCGGTTCATGGTTGACGGGGTCATTGGGAGCGGAAGGGCGGCGGGGTCAGACACGGTAGGGGGCAAGCATGAAGGGTGATGGGAAAGTAGGTGCCAGGTGCGCGGTGCGCGTGTCGCCGGGCAAGCGCCAAGGGCCTCGGCGGGCAGTCACCAAAGACTCAGCGCGCCATTGTGCCGCCGCGCCCCAGGCCATCGTCCCTCTGGCTGCGCCAGCCCGCCGTTGGCGACGTCCGCCTACAGTGCGTTACGCCGTGGCCGCCCACAATCTCGCCATGAAAAAACCAGAGGGTCGCCCCCGTTCCACCATGTTCACTGTTGTTGTGACTGCCCTGGTAACGGGCGTCCTTGTGCTGCTGGCACTCAACTTCACCGCTGGCGAAAAAAAGGTGCAGCAGCAACTGCCCCGCCTGTACAACACCGCCAGCCCGCAGTTCGAACGGGCGCTGGGTAGCCTGCTGGGCCCTGGCATTGTGGGCGGCAACGAGGTGACCGAGCTGCTCAACGGCGACCAGATCTTTCCGCCCATGCTGGCCGCCATCAAGGCCGCGCGCCACAGCGTCACGTTTGAAACGTATATCTACTGGTCAGGAGACATCGGCAAGGCCTTTGCCGACGCGCTGAGCGAACGTGCGCGTGCTGGCGTGAAGGTGCATGTGCTGCTTGACTGGGTGGGCAGCGCCAAGATGGAAGAGAGCTACCTCGCCGACATGAAGCAGGCGGGTGTGCAGATTGAGAAGTTTCACAAACCGCATTGGTACAACCTGGCCCGCATGAACAACCGCACGCACCGCAAGTTGCTGGTGGTGGACGGGCAGGTGGGCTTTACTGGTGGCGTGGGCATTGCGCCCGAGTGGACGGGCAACGCCACAGACCCCGACCACTGGCGTGACTCGCACTACCTAGTGCGCGGCCCCGCAGTGGCGCAGATGCAGGCCACGTTCTTGGACAACTGGCTCAAGGTCACCGGCAAGGTGTTGCATGGCGACGTGTACTTTCCGCCGCTGAATCAGCAGCCGCCGGTGGGCACGCAAAAGGCGCAGATGTTCTCCAGCTCGCCATCGAGCGGCAGCGAGAGCATGCAGCTGATGTACCACCTGGCCATCACCGCGGCCGAGCGCAGCATCGACCTGTCGGTGGCGTACTTTGTGCCCGACGAGCTGACACAAAAACTGTTGATGGACGCCCTGGCCCGTGGCGTACGCGTGCGCATGGTCACGCCCGGCGAGCACACCGATACGGCAACCGTCAAAGCCGCATCGCGCGCCACCTGGGGCGAGCTGCTGCAAGCCGGTGCCGAGATCTATGAGTACGGGCCCACCATGTACCACTGCAAGGTCATGATCGTGGACCAGCTGCTGGTGTCGGTGGGCTCCACCAACTTTGACAACCGCTCGTTCCGCCTGAACGACGAGGCCAACCTGAACGTCTACGACGCAAAGTTTGCCCAGCGCCAGACAGAGGTGTTTGAAGACGACATCAACCAATCACGCCGCGTGACCTACGAGGCCTGGCTGGACCGCCCCCTGCGCGAGAAGGTGCACGAGAAGATGACGGCCTTGCTGCGCTCGCAGTTGTGAGTGGGGATTTTTGAATGAAATAGGGCGCTAGCGCTTTGGGGTAAAGCGCTAGCAGCTATCAAAAACGTAGCGTTAACCGCCCTGCTTGGCGAAGGGCATAGATCACCTGGGTGCGTTAACCCGGGGGGTCTGCCCGTTGTGGGTTGATCAGTGCGTCACAAACTCGTACGTCACCGCTTCGCTGTCCACCATGTCCAGGATGTCGTCCAGCACATCCTCGTCTTCAGTGCTGGCCCACAGGTCTTCAGGGTCGGCGGCAAACAGGGGTTCGATGGCGATGTCCATGAACTTGCCATCGGGCAGCTTGATGACCGGCGTGCCTTCGGAGGTGTCCACCAGCTCCCAGTCGTCGGGCACGGTCATTTCGAGTTGGATGGTGACGTTGAGTTTTTTCATGGTGATTTCCTTGTTGCTAACCGGGCAGGGTAACTCAGTTTGGTGAGAAACGAAGGTGCAGCGCTTATCGGCAAAGCCCAATGCGCTACAAAAAGTAGAGCGCTCGCCAAGGTGAGCTGCAAGGTTTTGCACCCGCACAGTGCCCTTCTCTGGCACGCCACTTGCGGTGCCTGGTGTGTGCTGGTGCCGATGCCTCCACAGGCCCCAGGAGCCTCCGTCTGCGTGCGCGCTCCGTTGTGCCCGTGGGCCTGCTGTATTGTTTGTGGCGACTTCGGTGCTGGCATCCATCGCGCCAACACGTCGCGCACTGTCTGGAAACCTAGAAATGATCACCAAAAAAAACCTTGCCCTGACCGCAGCCGCCGTGCTGACCAGCCTTGCTTTCAGCCACGCCGCGCAAGCGGGCCCCCGCCTCGACAAGATCATGGAGGCCAAGGTCATCCGCGTGGGCACGCCCGGCGACTACCGCCCGTTTGCCATCAAGACCGACGCGGGCTACAGCGGCCACGACATCGACGTGATCGAGACCATGGCCAAGGAGCTGGGTGTGAAGATCGAATACGTGCCCACCACCTGGCCCAACCTGGTGAAGGACCTGCAGGGCGACAAGTTCGACGTTGCTGTGGGTGGCATCACCCGCAACGTCAACCGCATGCGCATCTTTGACATGCTGCCTGGCTACGCCCCCTTTGGCAAAGTGGCCCTGGTGCGCACTGCCGACAAGGCCAAATACACCGGCGTGGACGCCATGAACCAGCCCGCCGTGCGCGTCATCAAGAACCCTGGCGGCACCAACGAAACCTATGTGCTGGCCAACCTGAAGGCCGCGCAGGTCAGCACGCACGACAAGAACGCCGAGATCCCCGCGCTGATTGCCGAGGGCAAGGGCGACGTGATGATCACCGAGACGTATGAAGCCCTGCACTACGCCAAGGCCGACCCGCGCCTGCACGCCGCGTTTGTGGATGCACCGTTGACGCCCAAGAACTACCTGGGCTTCATGCTGCCCACCGACGACGCCGACTATGTGCGCGTGATGGGCTTTGTGTGGGGACTGGTGGACAGCCGGGGCACCATCAAGCAGGCGGCAGACAAGTGGTTGAAGTGAAGTCGCTGAAGTGATCAGAGCCTGGGCCCAGGGGCGTGCGAGTTACTCGCCCGGAATCTCAGGCTCCACCAGCAGCGCCAGCAGCTGCAGAGACTCCTGCCAGCCCAGGTAGCACATCTCGGTGGGAATTGCAGCCGGTATGCGCTCTTGCACGATGGAGACGTCGGTGCCCGTCATCACCTTCTTGAGCTGGATGGTGCTGCGCATCTCGCCCGGCAGGTTGGGGTCGTCAAAACGGTCGGTGTTGACAATGCGCTCGCCCGGCACCAGCTCCACGTACTCGCCGCCAAATGTATGCGTCTGGCCATTGCTGAAGTTGGTGAACTGCATGCGGTAGCCCCCGCCCACGCGCGCATCCATGCTGAGCACGCGCCCGGTAAACCCGTGGGGCGGCAGCCATTTGCACATGGCGTCCGGGTTGAGAAACGCGCGGTAGATGCGCTCTGCCGGGGCGCGTAGCACGCGGTGCAGGGTGACGGTGCCGGTGCTTGTGTTGGTCGTCATGCTTGGGTCTCCTGGGGGTGGAAATCTGGGTGGATAAAAGCGTGAACGGCTAAACCATATCGTTCAGTTCACGTGTTCACACCCCTACGACGAACAAGCCTGCGCGGTTTCGACTAACTGCCGCTGCTTCCGCAGTTTTTAGTCTCAGGCCAAAACCGTGCGAACCCCAAAGCTCTCGCTGCCCTGCGCCCATGCCAGCAGCCGATCAATGTTGGGGTGCTTGCCGGGGAAGGCCTGCGCGTCCGCCACGTGCTCGGCATACCACTCCAGCCCCAGGCTGGCTGCCGCAGGCGTGATGCGGCCGCCGTACAAGGCAGCCAACGCGGCGTACACCACCAGCGACCCGGTCTGGCCGGGCTTGTTCTCGATGGTGGCCAGCACCTGGCCGTCGGCACCCAGCAGGTGCAGGGCGGCGAGGTGGCTGGCGGCGGGGAGTTGTTTCAAGCGGTCTGCAAAGTTCATGGTTGTTGGTGAAAAATATGAATGAAATTGGCCTCTAGCGCTTGATGGATAAGCGTTGATAGCTATGAATAGATGAGTATTTTCGTGGCGTGGTTGCGCGCAAGCCCGCGGCGGCTGCGCGGCTAGGAGCCTGTCGGACTTGGAGCGTCGAAAGCGAAAATTGGCCTCAGCGAGGCAAGTTTTTGCCGGATTTGCAGCCCCATAGCCGAGCTATGGGGCAAAAAGACGGTGAAAAATGGACCGCTGGGGTCAATTTGCAGCCGACGATTTCCAAGTCCGACAGGCTCCTAGCCGCTGCGCAGTTGCTGAAGAGCCTGCGACACCGATTCCGTGGCGCTCACCAGATCCTTCACCAGCCGTTCGTCCACGTCCAGCATGCCCTCGTACTCGCCCAGGTTGCGTGTGTTGTGGCATTTGTCCAGCACGCGCCACACCTCGGGCCCTAATCCCAGTGTGTGGGGCAATACCTGGAACACGATGTAGCGGTTACCTGCCCGGTAGCCCATGCGCCGCAACGCCGCCAGACACAAAGCGTGCGCGGCGTTGTAGGCCAGATCAAAACGGCTCTCTAGTGCCAACGCCGTGTTTTGCGCATCGTGCAGGCGAGCGATGCCAGTGCGCAGCAGCCCTGCAATTTCCTTCTCATCCGGAGCCTCGGCTTTGAGTTGCTTGCCTGGGCCGCACAGGTTTTCAAGTGCTGGGTGCATGGAGCTGGGCCTCGTTTCCTATCAGCCAGATTTTGGGTTGCTGCCACACACGGGTGGCAAAGGCATTGTCACTGTCCAGGCGCTGAGCCCAGTCGGCAAGGCTGTACAGCGTGGGGTTGACCTTGCGGCCCAGCGACACGGTGGCGCCTTCCAGGGCGCTAAACACCTCGCCGTAGCCCAAGGTGCTGCTCACGATCATCACATCCACATCGCTCTGCGCCGTGTCTTGCTGGCGCGCCACTGATCCGTAGATGAACGCGCCTTCAATCTGCCCCGCCAGCGGCGCCAGCCCGGTCCGCAGCACATCGGCCAGCCCCATGGTCTTTAGCACCAGCCCGCGCAACTCTGCAAACACGGGGGCGCTGGCGTTGGCCTGGTAGTGCTTTTGATTGCCCTGTTTGCTCACCGTGAGCAGCCCCGCAGCTGACAGGTCCGCCAGCTCTCGCTGCACCGCGCCTGTGCCCGACTGCGCCAAGGCAATCACCTCATTGGCGTAAAAGCTCCGGTCCGGTGTTCCAAACAGCACGGCCAAGACGCGCTGACGCACCTTTGGAAACAGGGCGTTTGCAGTGGGAGATGCATCGAGGGGGATGGTTGAAATACCCATATTGGGTTTCATCGTACCTTTTTTGGGGTTTTATGTCGATTCAGCCGGCACGCATCACGCCTGCCACACCCCAAACCCTGCCGACCGCAGGTCGATGCCAATCTCGATCTCCCGGTCCACCGCGTCTTCGTAGCTCATGGGGTTGAAGCCTTCATACAAATCAGGCAGCAGGCGCAGGCCGTATTGCGTCACAAACCGGTTGGCCTGGATGCCCGCCTTGTGTTTGTCAAACCGCACGTCCGGGTCCAGGCCCGTCATGCCCACATACACGCAGGGCTTGCCGTCGATGTAGCCGGGGTTGCAGCGCCGAAAGCGCGGCTCCAGCAGCACGTCTTTCGACAGCTCGACAACGTACACATGGTGGTGGGGGCGGCGGGCCATGCGGGGGGTGAAGGCAGAAGCGGGGAGCGGGGACGGCGGGCGCGGCGGCTTCGCTTACGCGGCTTCAGTGCTCGCTGTGCGCCTTGTCGCGCGTGAGCCGTTCGGCAAACGAGATGCCGATGGCCGACAGCACAAAGGTGAAGTGGATGATGGCGATAAAGGTGACGATCTTCACGCTCTCCAGCGACAGATCGCCGCTCAGGTAGGTCTTGAGCGCATGCACGCCCGAGATGGAGATGATGGCAAACGCCAGTTTGAGCTTGAGGTTGTAGGTGTTCACATGGTCAAGCCAGTCGGGCTTTTTCATGTCGGTCTTGTCAAAGTGCCCCGTGGTCACAAACAGCGACACCCCGGCCAGCGCCACCACCCACACCAGCTGGGCCACCATGGTCATGTCCACCAGCTCCAGCACCTTGATGATCAGCTCGATCTTCTCCAGGTCGCCCAGTAGCAGCGTCTGCATGAGCTTGAAGGTCTCCAGCAGAAACTTGCCCAGGATGCCGAAGATGATGGCCACCAGCCCCACGTAGAAAAACAGCATGGTGAAGCGCATGCGGTACAGCAGCGAGCCCATGCCTGAAAGAATTTTTTCCATGAAATGCCTTGTTTGCTTGTTTGCTTGTTTGCTTGTTTGCTTGTTTGCTTGTTGGGTTGTTTGGTGTGTTTAAAACTTGCTTGCACCACAGCAGCGCGTGAGCTGCCGGGCCGAATCATAGGCTCGCTTGGCAAAGGCTTTGCGGGGCAAGGCATTGCGTGTTATCACCGGCCCGCCAGCCCCGTGCACCCGGGCCGCCCGGCACGCCCGGCACGGTGAAGCACGTCTTGCACGCTTGAGGATGGCCTTTTGTCAAACATGAGAAACACGTCTTCAACGCCGGCCCCGCCTGCTCACTTACTCGTCCTCTTCCTCCGCCAGGCCGTCACCGCGCAGGCGGCGGTCCAGTTTGCTGCGCAGGGCTTCGGTGTCTTGCAGAAACTGCTCCACCGGCACGGCAGGCGCCACGCGCAGGCTGGGGGGGAAGATGCTGCTCATGTACATCGCGTCCGTCAGGCGCATGCGGTTGAGCCACTGCGCGCCCAGCCATGACGGCACGCCCAGCGCGACCACGGCCACCACCGTCCATGCCAGGCCCACGCGGCGGCGAGGCAGGATGGTTGCCAGGTGCGCGTACAGCCCCCCGGCCAGCACCAGCACCATCAGCACATTGTCAAAGCGCGCCAGCGACTCCAGCGAGAACGCAAACGCGGCAAGGTTCGTCGTCAGCTGCAGCGCGTCGGCCACCAGGTACACCACACACGCAATGCGCACATGGCGCCAGAACTGCAGATGCCCCGCAAACACCTTGTTGGCGACCGACCACAGGCCCGACCAGGCACCCAGCACCAGCAGCAACATCAGCAGCGCGCCCGGCAGCGACTGCAGGTATTTGGACGCATCGCGTGCGTCCAGCCACGACGACCCCAGCGCTACGGCCACCACCAGCGCCATCAGAACGGCCGTGGTGGCCACCGTGCGCCATGGAAACTGCGGCAGCGGCTGCTCGGCTGCAATCGGCGTATCGGCCAGGCGCAGCGTGACGTGGGTGTGACCCAGGTCAATGGGCGTGCCGTCGGGCCAGTCAAACCGCTCGCCCTGGCCATAGTGCTTACTACTTGGCTTGCGCTGCAGGCGTGCGCCGTTGCGCGTCTCCAGCACCTCCACCTGCACCGTGCGGGGGGCATCTACAACGCGATCAATGCGCAAGTGCGTGGGCGCCACAAACGGGTCGTCCAGCACCAGGTCGCAGTCCAGCGCGCGGCCCACGGTTACGGGCCAGCGCGTGATGGGTGCGCGTGCCAGCAAGGCGCCATGGCGGTCAAAGGCTTCGATCAGTCCGAGGGTGGGCATGATCATGGTGCGGCCTCCCAGCGGAAGGCGTTCAGGTAGTGGCTGGCCAGCTTCATGCCGTTGTCAAACGCAATGCCCTGCACGTCCAGGCGGCCCAAAATGCCTTGCGTGGGCTGGTTGGTGGACGCGGCCAGGATGGTCATGTTGTACAGACCGGGCAGCTTGCGGTAGGCCGACATGCAGACCACCGCGCGCAGCGGCAGGCTGCCGGGGTCTACAAAGCGCTCGCTGCATTCGGCCGCCGTTTGGTGGCGGTTGCCGCGGGTCTGCAGCTGCTCGTTGGCAAAGCTTTGCGAAAACATGCGCGCAAACCGCGCAGCGCCCAGCGTGGGGGCGTTGTAGGCCTCATAGCCCAGCCGCACCGCGCCGGTGTTGAAGTCACCCGCCACCACATCGCTGTCGGCCCGGCACTGCGTGCGCTCCAGGTTCAGCCCCGGGAAGGCCGGGTCGCGCCCCGACCCCCAGCACCGCGCCAGCGCATCGTCGGGCACCGGCACGCGGTAGTTGCCGTGGCGCTGCTCGCGAAACGGCGCTTTCAAAAACCGGTCGGTCAGCACCTGCTGGTGCTCCATCAGCTGCCGCGTCATCTCGCCATGCGCGGCCTGGGTGATGGGTTGCGCGTTGGCCGCGCGCTGCACCAGCGCCTGCGCAAACTCGGCCGGGATCAAAAAGCTCACCTGCTCGCCATCCAGCCGTTTGGCCACGTTCACGCCCAGCACCCGGCCTGCGTCGTCCACCGCCGGGCCGCCGCTCATGCCGGGGTTCAGCGTGCCGCCAAAAAAGATGCGTGGGTAAAAGCTGCGTTTGACCAGCCCGTTATAAGTGCCCTCGGTCACGGCAAAGCCAATGTCCAGCGGGTTGCCCAGCGAGTAGATGCGCTCGCCCTGTGCCAGCGCTTCGTCGGCGGGCCTGAAACCCAGCACCGGCGCTGCCGCCGTGCGGCCCTTGGCGCGCAGAACGGCCAGGTCGCGCTGCACGTCAAACGCCAGTAGCTCCACCTCGCCCTCTTGGCCTTCCATCGTCACGTACACACCCCGGTAGCGCTCGGGCTCCAGCGCCAGCTGGCTGGCCACGTGGAAGTTCGTCACGATCAGCCCATCGGCCGATACAAAAAAACCCGAGCCAATCGACGCCTGCGTGTTGGCATTGCGCAGCAGCGTGCGGATCTGCACCAGCTTGTCGCGCGACAGCTCATAAATTCGCCGGGCATCGCGCGACAGCAGGGCGGCATCCGCCCCGGTGGGTGCTGAGGCTGCAGCGGCCCCCGGTGGCGTTGTGGTGCCGTCTGCCGGGTCACTGCCCGCAGGGCGAGTTGCCGGGGTGTGGGCGGCGGCGGGTGGAGGGGCATTCTGTGCGTGGGCGCCCAGGGCGCAGAGCAGCAGAACCAGGGACGAGGTGGCCAGCCGCAGGGGCCGGGTCAGGGGGAAGGGCATCGCGGTATTCTATGAACGCTCTGTATCGCACCAGGTTCTGCCTGGGCAACCCGTCCAATATCCACGCCCCCACCCACCCATGCAAGAAACCCACACCTATCCCATCGGCACGCCCGGCCAACCCTGGGGCGCCGCAGAGCGCGACCAATGGCGCGCGCGCCAGGTGCGCCAGCGCAGCTACGCCGACGACGTGCTCACCGCCATCGAGGCACTGCGCGGCCGGTTTGATGTGGAGCTGTATGGCGATGTGATGTACGAGAACGATCACCACCCCGCAGAACGCTTCCCCCTGCGCGCCATCCGCACCCGCAACTGGCAGCCCGGCCTGCCCAGCGTGCTCGTCACCGGCGGCGTGCACGGCTACGAAACCAGCGGTGTGCACGGCGCGCTGCGTTTTGTGGATACGCAAGCCGAACGCTTTGCAGGCCGCGCCAACCTGCTGGTGGTGCCCTGCGTCAGCCCCTGGGGGTATGAGCGGTTTCAGCGCTGGAACTTCGACGCCATCGACCCCAACCGCTCGTTCAAAGAAGGCTCCCCCGCGCAAGAATCCTTGGCGCTCATGCGGCTGGTGGCGCAGCACCAAGGCCAATATGGCCCGTTCTCTGCCCACATCGACCTGCACGAAACCACCGACACCGACGAATCCGAATACCGCCCCGCAGTGGCCGCGCGCGACGGCAAGGTGTTTGAGCCTGGCAGCATCCCGGATGGCTTCTATTTGGTGGATGACACCGAGAACCCCCAGCCCGCATTCCATCAGGCCATCATCGAGGCGGTCAGCCGGGTGACGCACATCGCGCCTGCGGACGACAAGAACGAAATCATCGGCTCGCCCATGACCGAGCCCGGCGTGATCCGCTACGAATTCAAGGCCTGGGGCCTGTGCGCGGGCATCAGCGGCGCGCGCTACACCACGACGACGGAGGTGTACCCCGACAGCCCCCGCGCCACGCCAGAGCAGTGCATTGAGGCCCAGGTGGCGGCGGTGTGTGCGGCGGTGGAGTTTGTGTGTGGGGAGACGAAGTAGCGCTATTCGCTGATCGTTTTTAGTGCCAAATAGGCCTCTAGCGATTGATAGGTAAGCGCTAGTAGCTACTATAAACGTAGCAATTTTGCCGCTGAGTTCTTGGCGCCCCCAGGGGCTTGAAGCTGGGTGACTTTTACGGCGGATTCAGTAGAGATCCCAGCAACCGGGCACTCACATCGGCCGCATCAGGCGTAGCGAACTGCATGTTGTGCTGCTCCGTCAGCGGTCCGTGGCCTGGCTCCATGCCACCGGCAGCGCTGTAGCCCATGGCCTTGAACTTCCAGACCCCACCGACCAGCTTGAGCGAGCCTACGTGTGCGCCGGTGGCCGTGTGCACCGCCACCACGGCAGCGTTGACGGGCAACAACTGCAAGGGACCAGTCACCGGGCCGGGCGGTACGTGGGCGAATGTGGGGGTGAACGGAGGCGTCATGGAGGGGCGTTGGTGGTGCTGCTGTTCTTTAGATGAAATTTGCCTCTGGCGCTTGATGGATAAGCGCAAGCAGCTATCGAAATTGAAGCAATCTAAAGCGAGAGTGCTGCTACTTGCGCCCGCAGCGCTGGCAGGTCGTTCTGCACGGTTTGCCAGACGATGGCGAGGTCTACGGTGAAATAGCCGTGGGCCAGTGCATTGCGCATTTCATAGGCGAAGCCCCACGGAACATGGGCATGTTTCTGCGCAAACTCGGGGTGGTTCTTGGCCACGTTGTTGCTGGCCTCACCGATCACCTCCAGGTTGCGAATCACGGCGTCGCATGTCTTGCGGTCTGCCAGGAAGGCCGCCAAGTCCATCCCCACCGTGTAGTCCTGAATGTTGTCGACGGCCTCCAGGATGTGCTGCAAATAGTCCGCCACCCGCAGCGGGTGCGCTCGGCTCATACGGCCATCGCCTCGCGCAGCACTTGGTCGCGAAAGCTGGCGGGCAGGCTGTTGGGGGTGAGCACATCCACCTCCATGCCCAGCAACTGCTTTAGTTCAAACCGGATCGCGCCAATGTCCATCAGCGTGGTTTGCGCGGTGGGCTCCACCAACAGGTCCAGGTCGCTGTCGGCCGTGTCGTCCCCATGCAGCGCCGACCCAAACACCCGCACGCTGCTCACGCGGTGGCGCAGTGCGATCTCGCGGATTTGCGAGCGATGCAGGGAAAGGGCTTCGGAGGGGCGCATGGGTTGGAGTTTAGTAGCGTTGCGTTTTTATGAGACAAATTGGCCTCCAGCGCTTTCAGAAAGTGCGCCAGCAGCTACTAAACCGATAGCGAGTGCTCGTCCAAAAAGATGATCGCGCGGTGGCGGTTGATGCTGGCCAGCATGTAGGGGTTGCGCACTGCGCCTGGCTCCACCAAGTCCACGCCCCGGCCGAGCAGGGCCTCCAGATCAGCCTTGGCACCAAAAATCGAATGGAGCCCTGGCTCAACGTCTGGCGAAAACTCCACCAGAAAGTCAGCATCGCTGTGCGCCGGGTCAAAGTCACTGACCCGCGCAGCCGAGCCAAACACTTCCAGCCGCCGAATACCGTAGCGCTGGCAGATGGCGGCAATGCCGGAGCGGTGTTGGGCGATTGCGGGGTGCATGGTGGTTGTCAGCTAGTCGCTGGTCTTGCCGCTTGGCGGCGAGGACTGCTCTTCACGGCCGTGCAAAAACTCTTGGGGACTGATATGCAGCACTTTCCCGTTTTCTGCGACAACCATGTACGTGTCTGACCGCTTGGCATCTTCAGCCGCGCGCAGCCCCGCACGCGTCAGCGCTGCCAATGCGGCTTGGGCGGGGCTTGAGGCGGCGGGTGTTGTGGGGGCTAATGCACTCATGGGTTGACTCCTTCAGACAGCAACATCGGCGGTCGGTGCTGGTTTTTATATAGGAACCACGCGTTGACGATGGGCTTGTAGGTCTTTTCGAACTGGTTCAGCCCTGCCGCAAACCGCCTACGAATCACATCGTCTGGAATGTTGTGGCCACCCTGCGACACTCGAACCCTTACCCGATCAATCGCCATTTCAGCCGTTGGCAATTGCAGAAAATACAAGCTGACGTGATAGCCAAGCGTTCGCCAATGCAGCAACTTCGCTGCATAAGCCCGCCCAGACAAAGTCGTTTCCAACGCAAAGCTGCGGCGATGTGCAACGTGGTCGTCGATTTCCGCCAGCATGATCCGACCCGCCTTAATCGCAGCGACTTCAGGTGCAAAGGGCGACAGGCCCGCTGCAATCAGATCGGCATTGACGAACACCGGGCACTGAGCCTCCATGGGTAGAAACTCGCGCGCAAACGTTGTTTTACCGGCACCGTTGGGGCCCGCGATGATGATGGCGCGCGGCTCGGTTTCAGTCATGGAGTGAGGGCGGTCTGCGGGTCAGTGCAAAGCCAGATCCTGCGGCCACAAAAAGTAAGGGCCAAAACGGGACTTCGCGACAAACTCCACGCCCGCCTGCTCACCCTTCGCTGTAAGCGCGTGTTTGTCCCCTTGCTGCGTGAGATAGCCCAGTTCGGTGGCCCGGTCCAGCAGTTGCGCCGTTTTAAGTCCGAACTTCTGGGCCAGCTTGGAAGATGGAACCTTGTCGCCACTAGATGTTTCGCTGTCGGTGCTTGAGGCCTCTACGCTTTGGGTTGCAGCAGGTTCAGGTTCGCTGCTGGCGACACGCTCCAGCGATATCCGGACTTCATCGCTGATCCGAATGATGCGCTGCGCCTCTTCATAAGCGTCTTTGTAGAGCTGTCCGTCGTCGCTGCGCTGAATCAGGATGCCCATCTCGTTGTTGTTCACCTGGCTGAATTCGTACAGATTCAGGCTGGTGATGATGCACATCTCTTCGTTCATGTAGCACTTGGCGTGCAAGTTCTTGCAGAAGCTGGTGCGGATGTAGGTCAGGCCGCGCAGCCATTCAATCTCTTGCGGCTGCAACTCGCTTTTACCGTAGACGATGCGAACGTCGATTTTCAGACGGTTTTTGTCGGCCAGCAGCTCCTTCATGCGGTCGTTGAGCTTGAGGAAGGGGCTGATCAGTATTAATCGGTCTGATGCACCTTTGATTAGTTCTTCCAAGTGGTAGTTTGTGCCGGTTGTCGAAAGAAACTTTGCCATTTATGCTGACTTCCCGTGGAAAATAACGTTTAAGGCTTATTGATAGCAGCTGACCTGGATCGTCAATAAAGGCAAAAGGCCATATCGGACCCCGTTGCCGGCGGGCGACACATCGACCAATGCGCCCCCTAGTCCTTTTCAATTCCCGCGAGCTCTGGGTTGCTTAGTTGCGCTGCGCAAAATTTCAACTTTCTCTTTCGTGAAGTCTTGTATTGCCCTGAAGCTAAACATCTCCTCTTTTGGCATGCCCAGCGAGTATGTTTCGCGTTCGAGGTTTTCCTCGGAGAACAGGTAATTTAGAAAGCGCTCTACGCGATCCAAGCGAACCTTGATCCGCTCAACCTTTTCATGTTTGGTGAAGTATGAATACTCCGTTTTTGCAGCTTCAGCCAGATAGTTGCTGACTTGCAGATCAAATATGCCACAGTCCGTACATATCAGATCGAGATACGTGAAATAGAAGGCTAAATCTTGGTATACGTACAAGCCATAGTTTGTAATTTTCACTGAATCGACCAAAGGCGAAAAGTAATCAAGGCGATTGTTCGATTCGATAAAACCATGCTTTAACAGTACATCAAGGTTGTTTTCAAAATCCTCCACCATTCTGAAAGTCTCTGCAAAATAGGCGCGAAGTTCCGCAACGGAAAAATACGCTGGAGAGGATATGTCAACCCCTTTGGAGATCTTTCTCAATATTCGGAGGCTCGTGAAGTGCGATCCGTGTCTGGGAGAGCGGATTTGAAATACGTTCGGTATGTCGCTCAGATGCTCATCATAAAAATATCTTGTTGGGACCATTACCGGTTTGATGACCTGGTGTATTTTAAAAGTCCAATGGCCACTACCGATCATTTCGTCAACATTGGTGTACCCCGATAAGAGAAAGCTACTGAAAAGATCGAGGGAAAGGCGAATGTCACCATGGGCGCAGGCTGTCAAAAAGCTATTTAGTGGCGACGTGTCGTTTGAGAATTCCCGAGTAAGAATATTTAAATAGTTGACGCAATCTGTGTTGAACTTGTCGTCGGCAAAGGTCATTCCATCGTTGCTTTTCTTTCTGCCCTTAATCAAATCAACTATGTAGTCCAGCCGCTTTTTGAAAACTTCTGACGGTTTGGGTGAGCTGATATGAAATCCGGATTTCTGAAACGCGTCAAGTACACCATGAATTTTTGAATTGAAAAAACGTTCTTCTCGCATGGAAATTAGTGCCATGCAGTTTAGTTGTTTTGCAATTTCCTGAGCAGACGTGAAGCAGAAATCTTGAACTTCAGACGAATATTGATCTGTGTTGTCAACGATAACGATTACGCCTTTCCCTTGTTTCGCCCAATACTGGACAAGTCTCTGTGCGCAATAGATCTTATCGTCTTTCCACTCCGAAACGAGTCTGTTTAGAGTGAGGTTGTAGGCTTCTGTATTGCTGTTGAGGCCCGCAAGATTTTGCTTTTGTGCAATATCGAAACGGTCTTTAAAGAGTTCGCTTAAAAGCGTCTCACGGTCTGCATTCAAGAGGGAATTCGTATCAAACGAATTAACTAAAGAGTCCCAAATAAATTTTCTGATTATTTCTATATCTTCTGGAGTATTTAGTAGGTCAACAATCGCAACGGCTGCACGATCCTTAAGCCACCGCGGCGGGTTGTGGTGTAACAGGCGTTTTATGAATGTCGATTTCCCTGCTCCTTTGCCACCGAAAAGTACTAATACATCGCTTGCGCGCTTGTTTTTTAGATTTCTCGCAAGTCGACCACCAAGTTGCCCGCCCTTGCCTGTATCTTCTAGTTGTTGAATTCCGTACTCTTGGAGATAGGGGGAGAGGGAGTCTTTAATAAGTGACCGCATGCCGTCGAAAGTCCCTTGATACTCCCGTTGTGACACGTAGCAGTTATCCATGAAATCGCGGTCACCATCAGCAATGACTCCGAAATATTTTTTTGCAATCGGCCGCAGTCTTGTGGCTAAGCGATTTGATGTGATTGGATGTGCATAAGAAGAGATCTTTTCTTTTGGGAAATAGATGCTTCGATCCTTTGGAGGGGCGCTGGTAAGGAGTGTGGGAAGCGAAGAATTTTCGATCACTGAAGTAAACGAAAACTGATTTACTGCTTTGGTGTATTCCTTGAGAAAGAAGTGCAGATTTCTTACTACAAACGCCTGCAGATTATCCCACTTTTTGCCTTTTTCGAAAGTCTTGAAGAATATCCATTCATGTCCGTTTGTGATGCAGGCGTATTCGCAGCCGAGCTCAAAACAGTAGTTTCTAACCTGATTTATTGCAGCGCTAATACTCTGATCGGAAATGAGCTTCTTGATATTTATGAAACATGAGGTTTCGTTACTGTTGTACGCAACTGGGATTTCAAAGAAGACGCCTTCTTTCTTGGCTTCTATTACCAAAATTGCGTCGTCGTTGTTCTTCTTTAAAATGTAGTCTGCATATCCCGGGTACACATGCTCTTCAACGGAAACTCTGTTTCTAGGCCAAGAAAGGAAGTCGTGAATGATGAAGTCAATAACTCTATGTCTTGTATCTGCTTCGTTTAAAGCACGGTCTTTGCTTTCGAGAATCAAAGCCTCAAGTGCTTCCATTACTTCATGAGTGCCATAGCTATTAACCGGGTCTTGTGCCATCTCTGTACCCCCTCTGTTCTTATCTGATCTAGCGAAGGATGGAGTTCCTGTGTCACTTCCCCCAGGAATCCTTCAACCCCACCGCCAAGTTAAACACCGGCTTCCCCGCCGCGTGATCCACGCGGTCCGCCACAAAGTACCCGTGCCGTTCAAACTGGAACTTGTCGTCCGGCTTGGCGTTGGCCAATGACGGCTCCACGATGGCGGTCACCACCTTCAGGCTGTTCGGGTTCAGGCTCTCAATGAAGTCCTTGCCGCCCGCGTCGGGGTGGGCGTCCAGGAACAGGCGGTCGTACATGCGCACTTCGGCGTTCACGCCGTCGGCCACGCCCACCCAGGTGATGGCGGCTTTCACCTTCACGC
>NZ_JBKBXG010000016.1:0-71574 GCF_046314175.1 Acidovorax sp.
TCAAAAGGCTCCAGGTGCACCAGAAACGGCACTGCAACAGTGCTGGTCGAAAATACGGTGCAATGACGCGGCACGGGGCGGGTTCACATGCTCGTTGCGCGTTTCCACACAGCCTCGGCCCTGAGCAGCCGTTCAGAAGCGCCGCCCGGAAGCAGCCTTTGACTTGCTGCACGCGGCTGTTGGAAATTTCGTTGTCTGCCTACGGCAAGCTATAGTTTGCCGAGTTGACGCATGCCGGGTTTCGAGGAATTTTTATACCTGGACGTTTAAACAGGTCGTCCCATGAAAACATATGCTGCAAGCCACTCCCAGGAGGAAACAGTGTCCAGAATATCCCGCACGGTCCAGTTTATCCCGCAGGTTTTGCGGGATACATCACGTTAGGCCGCACATGCACACTTTCGCGGTTCTCGCCGATGACGAAGTCATCGGAGTCACGCATCTAGAGAGTGGCGACCCGCCGATGGGCGTAGCCTTTGGAAAGTTCATTCCAAACGAGAGATACGCCGTGTTCTGCAGAGCTACTGCCCTACTCAGTACAGGAGTCAGGCCCGTCTCGATCCAGACACCTGATGGAGCTCTCATTCCAAACGAAGGCGCGTACATCCGCGACATGTCGGAAGAGTACGGAGATGAAGGCCGCGAGGTCGAGGCGCTTGGCATTCCTTACCCTCTATACGAGACCTTGTTTCCAGAGCATGTGAAAGCCTATGAAAACCAGTTCAAGTAGCCACGCTCCGGGGCCTGCATCTGACAACACGCTCCTGGCGTCTCCACGGGTGCGGCCTAACCCCTCGCTCAAGCTGACCCGCTACGGCATGCGCTGTAAGCCCGGGCCGCGGCCCATGAGGCATCATCGCAGCCCGGGCTTACAGCGCACGCCTCCACGGGCAGCTTAGCTCGAACGTTAGGCCGCGCAATGAAGACTGAGCGAGTGCCAGCAAGGTCAGCGCCTTCGGCGTGAGCTGAACAGCCTCAAGGAGAACGACACTCGCCTCACGACACTTCCCCACCGATCTCTCGCCACCGCACAGAGTCGACTGACGCAGCGACGAGTGCTGAACCGACGCACGCACATGAACTCAGCACCGCCCTACCCGTACGAGCCGACCGATGAAGAGCTGGTGCAGATGCGATCAGCAACTACCAGTGAAGCCGCAGAAGTGGATGCACTGATCGTGGCATTGTGCAGTTCATCTTGGAAGAAGGTGGCCCTGATCGTCGGGCAAATGCTCGATACGTTCGATCAGAAGTACCAACACCTGCCGTACTGCTACATCCAAGCACGAATCGACGTGCTTGAAGACAACCTAGTCTTGGAGGTCCAAGGAGATCCGTGGGCCATGCGTCACTCCGAGGTCCGTCTTGCAAGCGGGCGCAGCGCGGCCTAACCCCTCGTTCAACCTGACCCGCTACGGCAGGCCTTGTAAGCCCGGTCCGCGCCAGTTGTACTATCGTCGCGCACCGGGCTTACAAGTCCTACCTCCGCGGGCAGGTTAACTCGAACGTTAGGCGTCACATGGAACTCGAACTCCCATCGAAGCTTCGCAAAGCTCTGGAACGAGAAGCGGCCGACGCGAAGCGAACGCTACATGCCCACATCGTGCGAAAGCTAGAGGCAGTCACCCCGCCGGCCGAGCACATCAACCCTGCAGTTGTCTCCAAGGGGCTTCCGAAGCTAGTCGAGTTTCTGAATCGGGTCCCTGCAGTGAGAGTCATCTCGTCAGATTCAACCCCCGATGCGTACTGGTGGGTGAAGCTCGAGATAGACATCTCCGATCCTCTTGCATGGCACGTGGTTCAGGAGCTCGGCTTTGTCCTGAACTACATATCACTGCAGGAAAAGCTGCCCACGATGTTCATGCCTGTATCGCCCCCTCCATATCTAAACGGCGGGCCAGCGGAGTTTCTGGCGTGGGCCATCGAGTCAAAGTTCAACTACATCGATCCCGAGTGGATCAAGAGTGAGCTAGAAGGAAGGCTTCCAAGCCCAGTCGAAGACGTAGCTCAGTGGAATCGTGATGACGACAGTGACGACGGTGATGCCTAACCATTCCATCGAGCGGATGTCCAACCGGCTGCGCCGGTCGGCCACCGCTCATGTCAAACGTTAGGTTGCTCGGAACCATGGAAGTAAAGCTCTTCATAGAAAAGCTGGTTGCGTCTGGCGTGGTTTCGAGATCACTTGTCGACCTACCGAACCATGGCGTCAGCGACCTGCAAATCGACGATGTACAGGTTGCTCTTGGGGAGCGTCTACCGTCTGTGTTGGTAGCGTTCCTGCGGGTTTATGACGGTGCGAACCTAGACGTTATCCGCTTTCATCCACTTTGGAAAATTGTGCGATCGGAGTACGGGCTTGCATTTGCCAGTTGCCCAGCGGGGTTTGTTTACCATGCCTGCCCCGACGGCTCCGTTCTGGTGGAAGATTCAAGAGGTTCGGAGGTTAAGCAGATTGCGGATTCACTCAGCGAGTTTGTGGTCAGTTACCTCTTTGGAAGTCGCTCAGCAGAGTTTGGTGGCGTGGGGTGGTATCAGGAACTGGTCAATGCAGGTATCGCAACCTAACAATTCTGCGGGCCGACTGCCCTTACGGGTTGTGGCCTGAGCTCAAACGTTGAAACAACCAAGACAATGGCAGCACGTCTCAGCGAAAAGGTTCTACGCTACTGTGAGGCGCAGGGGATAGAAGTCCCTATAGGGTTCAGACGTCATCCGGCTAAGCGGTATATCGCGATCGACTTAAGCCAATCTCCTCCCAAACTGGTTGCGACAAGCTGGTTCAAGCAGGAGGATATGGCGTACTACTTGGTGAATTTAGCGCCAGGCAAACCGCACAAGCTTCTCGACTTCCAAGAAGGGCAAGTGCTGGCACTACGGAGTGACTCTCTGCTGGAGGTGCAGGGGGCGTTTTAACAAGCCATTCCGCCGAATCGCTCACGATGGCCAGAAGGGTTCACCCTGAACGTCCGCTTCTGTGCACCGCCACCGGCTGCTCCTGGCCGAGAGCCGAAGTCCAAAAGCGCTGAGCGATCTGCGACTCCGCAACACCACCCCTCACCCCTGCGCCAGAAACTTCTTCAAATTCCCCGCCGCCGTACTGCGCACCTTGCGCTTGAGCGAGGGCGACCAGCCCAGCAGCACGCCCGGCAGGCCCAGGGCCTGGCGTGACCAGCTCCAGAAGTTGAACCGGTCGCGGTGGGTGGCAATCAGCCCGTCGGGCGTGAAGGTGAAGGTGCCGTCGATGATGTTGTGCACCTTGCGCCCCGTGGCGCTGAAGAGGTAGTGCGCCTCCCAGTGCGCCTTGCCACCGTTGGCATCGGCGTCGATGCCGCTGAATTCCAGCTTCCAGTGCTCGGCAGCACCAGGCTTCTTCGTCGCGGTGCACAGCATGCGCCACATGCCGCCGATCTGGTCGCGGCCCTTGAGCGAAAAGGCTTCGTCGTCAAAGGTGGCGTTGGGCGCGTAGCAGGCGGCCATGGTGGCGTGGTCGAGCTGCGCGAAGGCGGTGTAAAAGCGCTGCAGGGTCTGGGCGTTGTGGTGCATGAAGAAGGCTTCCGGCAAGGTGAAAAAGGATGGGAAGGGAGTGTGTCAGCGCATGAAGGCGCGCAGCGCGTCGGCAGTTGCCTCGGGCAATTGCTCAGGGATGAAGTGCCCCGCTGGCACGGCCTGGCCCGTCACCACGCCCGCACATTGCGCCTGCCACAGCGCCAGCGGGTCGAACAGCCGGTGCACTACGCCGTGTTCGCCCCAGATCACCAGGGTGTCGCAGGCGATTTTCTCGCCCTGGGCGCGGCTTGTGCGGTCGTGGTCCAGGTCGATGCCTGCGCTGGCGCGGTAGTCCTCGCACGCGGTGTGGATGGCCTCGGGCGTGCAAAAGCAGCGTTCGTAGTCGGCCAGGGCATGGGGCTCGATGTGGGCAAGGCCTGCGCTGCCCCAGCCGCCCAGCTTGGCGTGCAGGTAGGCGACTGCGTTGCCGCCGATCATGGTTTCGGGCAGCGGGGCGGGCTGGATCAGGTGGAACCAGTGGTAGTAGGCGCGCGCAAAGTCCATGTCGGTGCGGGCGTACATGTCGAGCGTGGGGGCGATGTCGATCACGCACAGCCTCTTCACGCGCGCCGCGTGGTCCAGTGCCAGGCGGTGCGCCACGCGGCCGCCGCGGTCGTGGCCGCACAGGTAGAAGCGGTCGTGGCCCAGGGCGATCATCACCTCGGCCATGTCTTGCGCCATGGCGCGCTTGCTGTAGTTGCTGTGGTCGGCTTCGCCGGGCGCGTGGGATGAATCGCCATAACCGCGCAAGTCCGGCATCACCAGAAAGTAGTCGCGCCCCAGTTGCTGCGCCACGCGGTGCCAAAGCGCGTGGGTTTGTGGAAAGCCGTGCAGCAAGAGCAGCGGCGGGGCGCCCACGGTGCCACCGGTGCGTACAAAAATCTCTGCGCCGGTGGTGGCGATGCGGTGGGTGTCGAAACCTTCAAACCAGGCTGCAGTCATGGGCGGGGCGCTGAGGAGGGCTGGGGGATGAATGACGGACGGTGCAGGCGGCGGCGCCGTGGCAAGATTCAGGCTGGCAACCAGCCCAGCAGGCGTTGCATGGCGTACCGCACCGTGCCCGCGCGGATGGCGGCGCGGTCGCCCGCAAAGTGCTGCATTTCGGTGTAGGTCTGGCCGTTCACGCACCAGCCAAACCAGACGGTGCCCACGGGTTTGGCCTCGCTGCCGCCGGTGGGGCCCGCCACGCCGGTTACCGCCAGGCTGACGTGGGCGCGCGAGTGGGTCAGAGCCCCGTCGGCCATGGCGCGGGCTACGGCCTCGCTCACGGCGCCGTCCTGCTCTATCAGCGCGGCGGGCACGCCCAGCATATCGGTCTTGGCGGCGTTGGAGTAGGTGACAAAACCGCGGTCAAACCAGTCGCTGGCGCCCGACAGGTCTGTGCAGGCGGCGGCGATCATGCCGCCGGTGCAGCTCTCGGCGGTGGCCAGCAGGTGCCGGTGCTTCTTGAGTTGCAGCGAAATTTGAGTCAAATTGGCCTCTAGCGCTTGATGGTCAAGCGCGAGTAGCTCATTTTTTGATAGTGAGACATTTGTCATCAGAACCTCCACAGTGCAACGACCAGCAAGGTGCAGAAGGCTGCCACAAAGTCGTCCCACAAGATACCCCAGCCGCCGCGCCAGCCAAAGCCCTTGAACAGGCCGTCGGCCCAGCCCACCGGGCCGGGCTTGGCCGCATCGAAAAAGCGGAACAGCGCGAACGCTACCAGCTGGCCCCACCAGCCCATGGGCATGGCCAGCCACAGCACCAGCCAGAAGGCCACCACCTCGTCCCACACGATGCTGCCGGGGTCGGCCACGCGCATGTTGCGGGCGGTGGTGGTGCATGCCCACCAGCCCACCACGGTGCTCGCCGCAATCAGCAACCCCATGTGCAGGGGCGACAGCCACTGCTGCAGCGCCAGGTAGCTCAGCCACGCCCACAGCGTGCCCACGGTGCCGGGGGCTACACGCGACAGGCCCGCACCGAAACCCAGCGCAATGAAGTGGGCCGGATGCGAAAACATGAACGCCACCGTGGGGCGGCGGGGGGCGGATGAGGTGCTAGGAGTCATATCAACATTCAATGGTGCTTCGCACCGCTCACGGCCTGTGAAACTGGCGCGGCCCAGGCCAGTGCACCCGTGGAACTGGCTTCGCCAGGCCACCGGGTGCGTCCCCCTCCCGCGCAGCGAGAGAGGGGTGAAGGCGCGAAGCGCCTCAGGGGGTGTTTCATCTATTGCCGTTCTAGCAATTCAATGTCTTTGGGATAGCGAATGGTGTGCTCCGCACTGAACTGAGCTGTGGCCCCTGCGGCCAGCGGCTGCTCCCACGCAACGGTGCCGGGCGTACGGTTCCAGGTCAGTTCTGTCGGCTGGGGCTGGTAGCGCGACTCGACCTCGATCTTTTCGTTGCGCGACACCGGCGCGGCGTGCAGCACCTGCAGTGTGATGCCGGTGGTGTGGCGGTTTTGCACGCTGTAGGCGCGGCGCGTTTTGCGTTCAATGGTTGAACCTGTGAAACCAGCGGTGCCTTGTACTCCTGGAGGGGCCTCGGTGACTACCGTAACCAGCTCATCGCGGCCAAACGACAGGCTGGTGCTGCCTGCGGGGGCGCCTGCACTGGGCGTGCCGAAGTCAATGCGCCCAGTGCCCACAAACGCGCCGTCGCGGTACAGGCCTGCAGGCCCCGCAGGCCACACGCCCGGCGGCTGTGCCATGTGGGCCACCAGGTACGCGGCCTCTTCCATGGCGGGTGACGTGCGGGTGATCAGCGTAGCGGGGGCCGTGTGGTTGCCCAGCGCCAGGGTCACGCGCTGGCCGCTTGATGGAACGGTGATGCGCTGGGGCACGGCGAACTCGGTGGCAAAACCCTTGTCGAGTGCGCTCACGTCGAACGTGGGCATGGCCTCTTGTTCTGCGCCGGAGGTGGTTGCCCGAAAGCCACTGCCGCTCGCAATCATGGACGCTGGTGCGGCCATCATGGCAACGCTGGCTGCCTGCGTGCCCTGCGGTGGTGGCGCCACATTCAGCCACCACGGCCGTGGCAACTGCCCTTGCGTGGCTCGGCCGGGCTGACCGGTGGACAACGTGAGCTGCACATTGCTCCAATCTTCGCCACTGTTCTGTGCCACCAGCGCCTGGCGTTCCAGCAGCACCGTGGACTTGATGGCGTCCAGCGTAGCGCGGTAGCTGGGCTGCCAGCCGGGGCCGCGCACCTGGTAGGACAGGCGCAGCTCGGCCTCGCGCTCGGTGGCGAGGTTGATGGTGACCGACACTACCCGCGCGCGCTGGCTGGCCACGCGGTCGCGCTCGGCCACCAGGGGCCTCAGGGCCAGCTGCAGCGCTTCTTGCTTGCGCTGCAGTTGGTGCGCGCGCGCAAAGCTGTCTTGGCCCGACTTGCGCAGTACATCGGCCGTCGCGGTGATCTGCGCGGGCGTCGGCGCGGGGCCTGTGCTGGCGCTGCGGTTGGCCGCCGCAGGGTCGCTGGGCGCCGTGCCCACATTGGCCACGCTGCGCAGGTAGCCATCCACCAGCTGCAGCGCCGAGGACTCGGCCTTCACGCCAGCGATCTGGTCTTCGAGCTCGCGAATGCGGCCGTCCAGCGGGCTCGCGCAGGCGCTCACCATGTCGCGGGACTCGGTCAGCACATTGAACTCACCCACGCGCACGGCCGGGTCCGCATTGATCTGCAGGCTTTGCACATCCAGCGACGCCGGCAGGCAGCTGAGCGTGAGGCTGCGCGCGCCCGCGGGCACCTTGGCCACGCGCTCTACCGTCGCGCTGCCGGGGTAGACGGTGACGCGGGCAATGCGGGAGGTGTCCTGGGCATGGGCGGTAGAAAAGGCGCTGCACAAAAGCGGTAGCAGCGCGAGGCTGGCGAGCGCAGGGCGCAAAGTGGTGGGGCGGTGGATCACGGAGCGGCTCCTGGGGCGAGATGGACGGATGGGATGCTAGCAGTCCCCTGTGCGGGGGCATGCGGTGCGTGGTGATGCGGGCAGAGGCGTCAACTTCTTGTAACCATTTATCGGGCGCGATATGAGCCTGCATGCCCGGTTGCGTTTAAAAACCAAACGGCGCGGCATGGCATGGCATGCCGTGGGGCCGTCGTTCCTTCTGCCGGGCAGGTTCAGCGGGGCGGTGGCTTGTGAATCCGCAAGGTGGGTGTGCAATGCAGCGCAGCGCACGCCACCCGGTCTTTTTGCTTCTTCTTCCTCTTTCAAGCCAACCCTCTTTTCAGGAGCCACTGCGTGCAAGACAACGATGACAAAAGCGCCTTTGATTCAGCCATCCGTGCGCTGGAATTCGAAATTGCCAATGCGGGAACCCACCTGACCATCGACGCTGCAGCGCGACAGGCGTATTCGATGCAGATTCAGGCCATGGCCAATGAACTTCGGGGCCAGGCGACCAGCGGCCGCATCACCTGGGCGCAGGCCGCGCAGCAGGCGCAAGAGGCGCGAAACGTCATCATGGAAGTGATTCGTGGGCGCAGCACCCCGGTGGGCCGCGCGATGGCCGAACGGCTCAAGCGCGAAGGCAAGTCGCTCAACGAGCTGGTAGCGCGCAAGACGCAGCAACTGCATGGCGCGTCTGCGGACTTCAACCGCCTTTCTGTCACGCAGAAGAACGCGGTGTATGCGGAGATCGTCAAATCCGCCGGCACCTCCAACCCCAAGGTGACCGCGGCCATGCGTAATCTGTCGCGCGCAGGGCGCGGGCTGTTGGTGGTGTCCATTGCCATCTCGGTCTACTCGGTCGCCAATGCAGAAGACAAGGCCGGGGCCGCGCGCCGCGAGCTGGCTGTGACAGGAGCAGGCATTGGTGGCGGCATTGCGGGCGGTGCGCTGGCAGGCTTGGCGTGTGGCCCCGGGGCGCCTGTGTGTGTCACGGTCGGGGCTTTTGTCGGCGGGGCGCTGGCCGCGTTTGGCGTGGACTTTTTCTGGTGATCGGGAGCGGCTACAACATGCACGTCCTTTCAGCGTCGGAGTTGTCGGTAACTCGCGTTGCAGGTCTCGCCGAGGATGCCCAGCCACAGTGCGAAATCGTGCTTAACGGGCAAGCCACGGGGCGCCAGGTGCCGGGAGCAGTGCTGGAGGCAGCAGCGCAGTGGCAGACGTTCACCCTGCTTTTCACCACCGACGACACACCTTTTGAAGAACTGCTGCACATCCACCTGCTGGACGCGCAGCTGAACCTGCTGGACTCTGCCACGGTGGGCGGCATCTACTCAACCGGCTCGTTCTCGCTGCTCGAGTCTGACCAGCCGGACACCCTGCGCTTTCGCTTCATTGGCGGTACCGACTGGAGCGTCCAGGTGCTGCCCGAGCCGGGCTTCAGGGTGCCTCTACTGTCCGAGCCGACCGGGGTGAGTCGCCCGCTGGGCTTTTCGCGCCACTTCATCGTGCGCGGGCAGCCGCAGCCCGAGCGCGCCTAGCGCCGCACCACACCGCGCCGGACTTAAAGCACCCCCGGCACCTCCTGTGCCAGAAAGTCATACACCGCCCGAATCCTGCGGCTGGTGCGTATCTCGCGGTGCACCGTGAGCCAGATGGGCAGCTCGGGCAATTGCAGCTGCGGCAGCACGGCCACCACGTTCGGGTCGGTGCGGGCCAAGTAGTTGCCCACAAAGCCGATGCCCAGCCCCGCGCGCACAGCCTCCCAATACGCCATGAGGTCGTCGGTGCGAAACGCGAAGTGCTGGCGTTCCACCGGGTAACCCATGGCGGCAAAGCCTTGCAGGATCTCTTCGTGCCGGTCGTTGCCCACCAGTTCATGCTGCAGCAGGTCCGGCGGCTGCCGGGGCGTGCCCTTGCGGCGCAGGTAGTCGCGGTGGGCGTACGCGCCCAGCGTCACCGCGCCGATGCGCCGGGCCACCAGGCTGGCCTGGTCAGGGCGCACCATGCGCAGCGCAATGTCGGCCTCGCGGCGCAGCAGGTTGGTGACCTCGTTGCTGGCCACCAGCTCTACCTGCACCTCGGGCAGCGCCTGGCGCATGCGGGCCAGCACCGGGGGCAGCAGCACGCAGGCCACGGGCTGGCTGGCGGTGATGCGCACGGTGCCGCTCACACCCACCTCGGCGCCCGACACGCTGCGCGCCAGCTGGTGCGCGCTGGCCTCCATGCCACGGGCTGATTCGGCCAGGCGCAGCGCCGTGGCAGTGGGCAGCAGGCCACGCCCGGTGCGCTCAAACAGCACCACGCCCAGTTGCGATTCCAGCTCGGCAATGTGGCGGCCAATGGTGGGCTGGCTGGCGTTGAGCACCCTGGCCGCGCCCAGCAGGCTGCCCTGGTCGAGCGCGGCCAGAAAGGACTGCACCAGGCTCCAGTCAAAGGTCTGATTCATGGCGGTAGGGTGCCTGCATTGGGGCTGCAGCGGTGCGGTTTTGGGTATTCAAATTTGCATTGCTGCTATGAGCAGTTAGGCAATTGTGTAACGGGCCACAGGTTTTCACAATCACTCCATCCTTTACGAATGGAGCCTGACATGTCCACCCAACCCCTTTCTCGCCCGTCCACGGACAACCCTTCCACCGTGCTGATCCTGGGCGCCCGGGGCCGTCTGGGCCTGGCGGCGGCCCGCGCCTTTGCCAAGGCCGGCTGGCAGGTGCTGGCCCAGGTGCGGCCCGGCGTGGGCGGGCCGGCGTTGCCCGCCATTCCCGGCGTGTGGTGGATGCCGGTGGCGGTGGATGACACCGCCGCGTTGGCCGCCCAGGCGCAAGGCGCGCAGGTGGTGGTGCATGCGCTCAACCCCCCCTATACCCACAAGGCCTGGCGCGAGCAGGCCCCCGCGCTGATGGACGCGGCGATTGCCGTCACCCGCCAGCTGCGCGCCACGCTGATGCTGCCCGGCAACGTCTACAACTTTGGCGAAGGCATGCCACCCGTGCTGCGCGAAGACACGCCCCAGGCCGCCACAGGCTTCAAGGGCCGCATGCGTGTGCAGCTGGAGCAGCGCCTGCAGGCCGCCACGCAGGGCGGCGACATGCGCGCCGTGGTGCTGCGCGCCGGGGACTTCTTTGGTAGCGGCACGGGCAGCTGGCTGGACCAGGCCATTGCTAAGGACCTGCCCCGAGGCCGCATCACCTGGCCCGGCCCGATGGATGTGGCCACGCCCTGGGCCTACCTGCCCGACCTGGCCCGCACCTTTGTGCGCGTGGCGCAAGCGCGTGATCGGCTGGCAGCGTTCGAGTGCCTGCATGTCGCAGGCCACCACGTCACCGCGCAGCAGTGGCTGCACAGCTTCACAGCCATTGCTGCAGAACAAGGCTGGTTGCCCGGTGCAGGCGCGCTGCGGGTAAGCCAGTTGCCCTGGCCGCTGCTGCGCATGGCTGGGGTGGTGGCGCCCACGTTTGCTGCGCTGGCCGCCATGCGCTACCTGTGGCGCACGCCCCACCGGCTGGACAACACCCGCCTGCGCGCGCTCATCGGCGAAGAGCCCCACACCCCGTTCGACCAGGCAGTGCGCCAGGCGCTGGCGGATTTGGGGCTCACGTCCTTGCGCTCGCCCCGTGCCGTGATGGCCTGACAACCCCCTTTTTTGAATCACCGGAGCATTCTCATGAACCGTCGCAACTTCATCCGTTTGGCAGGTGGTGGCACCATTGCTGCCGCCACCACCGGCACGCTGGTCGCCTGTGGCGCCGTGGGCTCGCACTATCCCGCCGAGGCGGTGGAGGCCTGGAAGGGCCCCGTGGGCGAGACCGACGTGCGCCGCCGCGCCGTGGCCTACGCCATCACCGCGCCCAATTCGCACAATCTGCAGCCGTGGCTGGTGGACTTGCGCGAGAGCGGAATCGTCACGCTGCGCACTGATCCTGCGCGGGTGCTACCGCAGACCGATCCTTTAGGGCGCCAGATACTCATCGGCCATGGCGCCTTTCTGGAGCTGCTGGTGATGGCGCTGGCCCAGCAGGGTGTGGCAAGCGACGTGTTGCTGTGGCCTCAGGGCGAGATGCCCGCGGCCCTGAGGGACTGGGACGACCGCCCCGTGGCGCGCATCACCTTAAAGTCCGGCGGCCAGCCCGACCCGCTGTTTGCGCAGGTACTGCTGCGCCGCACACCCAAGACCGATTTCGACACCACCCGCGCCGTGGCGCCCGCGCTGCTGGCCCAGTTGCTGGGCAGCGTCCCGGCAGGAGCCCCGCTCGGCGTGGGCGGCAACGTCAATGCCGACCAGCTGCCCGCCCTGCGCACGCTGTGCTGGGAGTCCGCGCGGGTCGAGCTGCTCACACCGCGCACCATGATGGAAAGCATCCAACTCACCCGCGTGGGCCCGGGCGAAATCCTGCAGCACCGCGACGGCATCTCCATCAATTCGCCCTTTGTGCGTGCGGTATCTGCGCTGGGTATGTTCGACCGCTCCGCGCCGCCCGCCGAAGGCAGCGCCGCCTATAAAAATGCCATGGGGCGCTTTGAGGGCCACAGCCGCACGGCCATGGGTTTTGTGTGGATCACCGGGCCCAACACGCGCAGCGACCAGGTCCAGACCGGGCGCCTGTATGTGCGCCAGCAGCTGCAGGCCACGGCGCTGGGCGTGGGCATGCACCCCATGAGCCAGGCGGTGCAGGAGTTTGCCGAAATGGCCCCCCACTTTGAGCGCGTGCACCAACTCGTGCTGGGGCGGCCCGCGCCGCGCACGCCGCAGGACCCTACGGTGCAGATGTTCTGCCGCATTGGCTACGCACAGGGCGAGGTGCCCGCCACGCCGCGCAGGCCGATGGCAAAGATGCTGCTGACGTGAGATCGTCTATGGCGGGCTGGGCTACACCAGCCGTTGTCTGCACAGGCTGACGAACTTCTGCACGGCGCGCGACTGGGCCTGGCGCGGCTTGAAGGCCAGCAGGGCCCGAAAGTGGATTCCCTCGGCAGCGATAGGAACGCTGCGCAGGCCCAGGGCCGCATGCTCTGCTGCCAACAGCGGGTTGGTGACGGCCAGGCCCGCACCCGCCAGCACCAGCGCGCACTGCGTTGCGCTGTAGGGGGTTTCGATCACGAATCGCGGTGTGATACCGGCATCTGCAAAAGCCTTCTCCAGTCTTCGCTGCGCCGGGTCGGTGGCCGACAGGCCTATCAGCGGCGCATCGCGCAGGTCGGTCAGTTCCAGCACCGGTTTGCGGGCCAGCGGGTGGGTGGCGGGCAGGGCGCACACGGCCGGCAGTTCATAGAAAGTGGAGGACACCAGGCCGCTGGTGTCCGCCTCATCGCCAAGGAAAGCCAGGTCCACCGCACCCTTGAAGAGCGCCTCGCGCAGCACCTTGGAGCTGTCGACCATCAGCAGGCAGCGTGTGCGAGGGTAGTGGCGCTGGAACTCGGTCAGCACACCCGGCATGATGCTCGCGGCCATCGCGTGCAGGCTGCCGATGCGCAGCACGGTGTCCTCCAGCGCCTGCAGCGCCACGATCTTGCGCTGCACGGCCTCCAGGCCTTCATACACGCGCTCAATTTCCTCCATCAGCGCATGCGCCTCGGGCGTGGGTACCAGGCGCCCCTTGGGCCGGTCGAAGAGCGTGAGCTGGGCGCGCACTTCCAGTTGCTGCAGCAGTTGCGTGACGGCGGGCTGGCTCACATGCAGCGCTGCCGCCGCACGGTTGGCAGAGCCCAGCCGCATCACCATGCGGAACACCTCGATCTGGCGGGCGCTCACCTCTTTGGTCTCATGCGCAAGCAGGCTCTTCATATAAGTTTTGCTTAATTGAAACGGCTGCGGCATGGTACCGCGCTGCCCCGTGCCTGACTACGATGCAGGCATGACTTTCGATGTTTCCTTCGGTGTGGAGCCGTTCTGCACCCTGTCACCCACCGCGAGCGGAGTTCAGCAGAATGCCCGCCTTGCAGGCCTGCGCTGCATTTGTTGCGGCGCGCACTACCCTGTGCAAGACATACCCGCCGGTTGTCCCGCATGCGCAGCACAGGGCACACCAGCGAGCGTGGAAGCCGTGTACAGCGCGCTGCCGGGCACACTTGCGCAAAGCAGTTCTGGTTATACATGGGGCGAATGGCTGCCCTACACCCACGGGGTGTCGCTGGGGGAGGGAAATACGCCGTGCCTCGGCCTGCCGCGGCTTGCGCAGCTTTTGGGCATCCGCCAGATCACTGCCAAACACGAAGGCATGAACCCTACGGGGTCGCACAAAGACCGCATGTCGGCCCAGGCCGTGACGCGCGCCATGGCGGTGGATGCCCACAAGGTGGTGCTGGCCTCCAGTGGCAATGCGGCGGTGTCTGCTGCCGCGTACTGCGCTGCGGCGGGGCTGCCTTGCGAAATTGCCACCTACCGCGACATGCCCGAACCGTTCGCCCGCGCGCTGGACCGGCTTGGGGCCCGCCGCGTCGCGTTTGACCAGGGCCTGGACCGCTGGGCCCATGTGCAACGGCAGGTGCTGGAAGAGGGGGCTTTTGCGCTCACCAACTTCAGCATGCCGGCAGTGGGCAGCCCGGCTTTCGGTGTGGAAGGCTACCGGGCGGTGGCCCTCGAATGCGTGGCCGAGGGCTGCGTGCCGGACCATGTGATCGTGCCCACGGCACGCGGCGACTTGTTGTGGGGCGTGTACAGCGCGCTGCGCGACCTGTTGGCCGCAGGCCTCATCGACCGCATGCCACGCCTGTGGGCGGTGGAACCCTTTGCCCGGCTGAGCCAGGTGCTGGCCGGAGCTCCGGCTCAGGCGGATTTCAGCGGCAGCACCGTGCAGTTCTCGATAGCGGGCAGCACCGTCACCCTGCAGCAGCAGATCGCCGTGCAGCGCTCAGGCGGTGGTGCCGTGGTGGTGGGCGATGCCGACGCAGCCCGGGGCGTGGCCCAACTGGGCGCGCAGGGGCTGTGGGTGGAGCTGTGCGCAGGCGCCTGCGTGGGCGCTGCCGCGCAGTTGCGCCAGCTGGGCCACATCGCCCCGAAAGACCATGTGCTGCTGCTGCTCACCGCCAAGGGTGACCGCGACGCCTGAGCGCCACGGCGCCCCTTTCTTTCCACCAACCCCTGTTTTGCCACCACCAAGGACTCTCGCCATGACCAACCTGTTTCGCCGTGCGCTGCTTGGAGCCTGCGCCTGCCTTGTGGCCACCAGTGCCCTGGCCGCCTACCCCGACAAGCCAGTGCGGCTGATCGTGCCGTGGGCGCCGGGCGGCAGTACCGATGCCATTGCCCGCGCCATCGCGCAGCGCATGGGCGAATCGCTGGGGCAGAGTGTGATCGTGGACAACCGGTCGGGCGCGTCCGGGCGCATTGGCACAGAGGCCGCTGCCAAAGCAGCGCCCGACGGGTACACCATCGCCCTCGTTGAACTGCCCCACTCCATTGCGCCAGCCGTCACGGCCAAGCTGCCATACGACTTGCTCAAGGACTTCACGCCCATCTCGCTGGTCGGCACCTCGCCACTTCTGCTGTTCGTCAACGGCAGCAAATACAAAACGGGCGACATCAAGGGATTCTTGAGAGACGGGCGCGCCAGTTCCACACCGGTCACGCTGGCCCACAGCGGCAACGGGTCCATCAGCCACCTGTCGGCCGAGCTGCTGGCCGGTGCCGGCGGGCTCAAGACCAACCCCATCCCGTACCGCGGCTCGGCGCCCGCGCTGACCGACGTGGCTGCCGAGCAGGTGGCGGGCCACTTTGCCACGCTGGCCAGCGGCAGCGCGCTTTTGGGGGCGGGCAAGATATCGGTGCTGATGACCACCGGGCCTACACGCCTGGCCGCCATGCCGCAGGTGCCCACCGCCCGCGAGGCGGGCCTGGCAGGCATGCAGTTCAACCAGTGGTGGGCGCTGGTGGCACCCGCCACCACGCCCATCGAAGTGATCGAGCGCTTGCGCAAGGAGGCCATCTCAGCGCTGGAGCACCCCGCCACGCGCGAGCGGCTCACCACGCTGGGCATCGACCTCAAGGGCTCCACGCGCGACGAATTGCGGTCCTTCATGCGCGACGAGGTGAGTCACTGGGGTGCGGTGGTGCGCAAGATTGGCCTGCAGCCGGAGTGAGCCTTTGCCGAACCGCCGCGATCAACGCGGCGCGGGAGGTACCAAATACTCTCGCACCAGCGACCGCGCGCGGTGCAGGCGGCTCTTGGCGGCCTCGCGCGTCACGCCCAGCCGGTCGGCCATCTCTTCAATCGTGAGCTCCTCAAAGTCGCGCATCAGCAAGGCGTCGCGGTACTTGGGCGGCAGCGAGTCGATGGCCAGGGCCAGGTCGTGGCGCAATTCGTGGTCGGGGCGGTGGGAGCAGGCTAGCGCATCCTCTACCTGCGCCAGCGGCTCGCCCTTGAGCCAGGCCAGCGCCGGGCGCATGCACAGCCGCTGTACGATGCGCACCACCCAGCCGCCAAACGCCGCCACCTCGCGCAGCGCACCCACGCGGCGGTACACGATGATGAGCGCTTCCTGCACCACATCATCGGTGGCCGTGGTGGCCGCGCAGTGGCGCAGCGCATAGCGGCGGATGTCGGGGCGGGTCAGGCGCAGCAGCTGCTCCATCGCACCAGCGTCACCGCTGCGCGCGGCGGGCAGCAACTGGGCGAGTGTGGGTGGGGTCATGGGGTTGCCCATGGGTTTAGTTCTCCACAGTGCATTGCACCACCCGCAGCCCGGGAAACCGGCGCGAGCCCTGCGCGGGCATCGTGACAGCGGGGGTCAAAGCGCAAGGCGACTCAGGGGCGAGGCGTTTCATGTCACTCGACAGGCTTGCGGCCTACCATGGCGCAGGCGGGGCAGTAGCCAAAGGCGCCGCTCAGGATGCTGCCAACACCCGAAGCAGCCAATGCCAGGCCCAGAGGCGATGCGGACAGCCACCACAGGCCTGCAGCGATGAGAGCGACGCCCCCGACAACGCGCAGCAGGCTTTCGGGGCGGGTGATGTTCTTGCGGTACAGCATGGTGAAAAAGCTCCTGGGGTGAGTTAGACAAGGCGCCAACACAGGCGCCTCATCCACCAAGAGCGGCGGGTTTCGCAAAAGGATTCATGCTTTGCAAAAAAAAGTCGCTGCCAAACCCGCCGGTCCCTGCTGCCCGCTACCGAAAATGGTCAAACGAGGCGTAGCGGTTGTCTACCGGCTGGCCTTGCGCGTCCACCAGCTGCAGGCCGGGCCCGGCCTGCACGGTGCCGATGCGGGTGACGGGCGTGCCGCTGGTGTGGGATGCAGCGGCCACCGCGTCACGTTGCGCGGGCTGGGCGGTGAATGCCAGCTCGTAGTCGTCGCCGCCCGCCAGGGTGCATTGGTGGATAATTTCAGGGTCAAATTGGCCGTTAGCGCTTGATGAGTAAGCGCTTGCAGCTATCAATTTTGATGTGATGTGGGTGTCGATCTGCGCACCCACTCCGGATGCCTTGAGGATGTGCGACAGGTCGCCCAGCAGCCCATCGCTCACATCCATCGCACTGCTGGCCACTCCGCGCAGGGCCAGGCCCAGGGCGACGCGCGGCGTGGGGCGCTCCAGCCTCTGGCGTGCGTGGGCCAAGACGTCGGCGGGCAGGGTGGTGTGGCCCAGCAGCGCCTCCAGTGCCAGGCGGGCGTCGCCCAGGGTGCCGCTCACGTAGATGTCGTCACCGGGGCGGGCACCGCTGCGCAGCAGGGCCTGGCCGGGGGGCACTTCGCCAAACACGGTGATGCAGATGTTGAGTGGGCCCTGGGTGGTGTCACCCCCCACCAGTTCGCAGCCATGGGCATCGGCCAGCGCCCACATGCCGCGCGCAAATCCGGCCAGCCAGGGTTCATCAACGCGCGGCAGCGACAGGGCCAGCGTGAACGCCAGCGGGCGTGCGCCGCAGGCTGCCAGGTCCGACAGGTTCACGGCCAGCGCCTTGTGGCCCAAGGCCTCGGGGTCTACATCGGCAAAGAAGTGGCGGCCCTCCACCAGCATGTCGCTGGAGATGGCCAGCTGCATGCCGGGCGCAGGCGCCAGCAGCGCACAGTCATCGCCCACGCCCAAGGCCACAGCGCCGCCAGGGCGCGCAGGGCGGGTGAAGTAGCGGGCAATCAGGTCAAATTCCCCCATGGGGTGGTCCTTTGGGAATGTGCAGGTTGCAGGTGGCAGGTCATTGGGCGTGCAGCGCGAACCATTGCGCCCAGTGGTCAATGCAGGCCTGTATTTTGGGCAGCCTGTGCCTGCGGGTCAGGGTGATGGCGTGGATGGGGCCGGGCTGGGGGTCGACCCAGGGCGCCAGCACGGGCTCCAGCAGGCCTTGGCGCACCAGGGGGTCTCCCACCAGCGTCGCCAGCCGCGCAATGCCCAGCCCTTGCAGCGCCAGGCGCGCAGTGGTGGCGGTGTTGCCGGACCGCCAGTGCCCATCGGCCACCACCGTGTGCGGGGCGCCGTCGATGATGAACGGCCAGTGGTTGAGCAGGGTCACCGCACTGTTGGTGATGAGCCGGTGCTGGTGCAGCTCGTCGGGGTGCTGGGGCCGGCCATGGGCCTGCAGGTAGGCGGGCGTGGCGTACAGCCCCCGGGCCAGCGTGCCCAGCGGCCGCGCCACCACGGTGTCGGTCAGCGGGGGGCCGGTGCGGATGGCGATGTCGATCCCGTCGCGCGCCATGTCGGCCATGCGGTCGTCCACAAGCAGTTCTACCCGCAACAAGGGGTGATGCTGCTGCAGGCTCTCGAAACTGGGGATCAGCAGGTGCTCGGCCACCACCGTGCTGGACGCGACGCGGACCCAACCGCTGGGCTGGCCGCTGTGGCCCGCGAATTCACCTTCCAGATCATCGAGCGTGCTGGTGATGCGGCGGCAGTAGTCGAGAAACGTCTGCCCCTCCGCCGTGGGCGTAAGACCGTGTGTGCTGCGATGAATGAGGCGTGCGCCGCTGGCTTTTTCGATGCGCGCCAAGGTGCGCGATACCTGGCTCACGGGCACGTCGCGTTCGCGCGCCACGGCCGACAGGGAGCCCAGGTCGGCCACACGGACGAACAGGTGCATGTCTTCAAAGCGGAGGTCGCGCATCGGGCAATGGTAGCGGTGGGCTTTGGGGATGTCGGATTGCTGGGATTTTGTGCGCTGGCTGGGGCGCCGAGGGGATTGCAGGGGGCGCAAAACGGTCTTGCGGGCGGTGCGGTTTCCGCGGGGCAGGGGTGTGCCTACAGTCACTTCACACCCTGAAGCAACCCCAAAGGACTTGCCATGAACACCGAACGTGCCCCCTATGAACACCAGAGAAGGCTTGACGCTGCCCAGCGGTGTGCGCACCGGCTGCGCAACCAGGCGCTGGGCGATTTTGCGGCTGCGGTGGCCCTTGCGGTCTGGCGCCCTGTGGCGTGGTTGGCCCGGCGGGGCCGCAGCCCCGCAGCGCCGCGGCCCACGCAGGAGGGGTCCTGCCAAACCCAGTGCTGAAGATTGCGCCACTGCAGTACCCAGCGCACAACCAGAACCTGGCGCATGCTCCGCGCTGTGGCACATGGGCGGCCGGGCGGCGCTGCAGCCCACCGCCTTTGCTGGAGATCAGCATCACACCGGGCGCCAACTTCGCCGATGACAAGGCGGCGATCATCAACACCGCTTTTGCCGAGCTGCCGCATCAGCTGGCGGCTGATGGGGTACTGGCCGACGCGAGCGATGTGGTGGCGCGGGATCTGCCTGCCACCGACGGGGGCTACGGCGGGCGCACACAGCAGGCGCGGCGGCAGGCGCAGCCGGGCTGCGTGTGGTGGCGAGTTAAGTGCGCGTCCCGCGAAAGCGCTGCGCGGCCTGGCGGCTGACTTCTGCCAGCAACTGCTCTTCGCTTTGCCGCTGGCGCAGCCAGCGCGCGTCGTTCTGGCCCGCTTCCACTTCGGTACGCAGCATGTGCATGGCGCTCGACGCGCCCTGCACAGCCGCGTGCCCGGCGATCTTGTCCATGGTCTTGAGGATGTGCTCGCGCAGCGGCATGTGGTCGCCCGTGGCCGGGTCCACATACACCGCGTCCATGCCGAAACGGCAGGCCTGGAAGCGGTTGTAGGTGTAGACCAGGTAGTCGTCTTCCTCGGGCATGAACGGCTGGTCGGCCAGGAACCAGGCGCCCAGCGACTGCACATAACCCGCCAGCGCTGCAGCGCGCTCGATGGTCAGCGGTGTATCGAACACGCGGATCTCGATGGTGCCGAACTCGGGCTTGGGGCGTATGTCCCAGTAGAAGTCCTTCATGCTCTTGACCACGCCCGTGCGCGTCATCTTGTCAAAGTACACCGTGAAGTCGTCCCACGTGAGCGCCATGGGCGCGCGACCCGACAGCGGGAAGGCAAACACCGAGTTCAGCCGTGCCGAGTCAAACGCCGTGTCCTGACCCTGCACGTAAGGGCTGGACGCCGACAGCGCGATGAAGTGCGGGATGTAGCGGCTCATGCGGTGGAGCATCAGCAGCGCGGCGTTCGCATCGGGACAACCGATGTGCACGTGCTGGCCAAAAATGGTGAACTGCTTGGACAGGTAGCCATACAGCTCCGACAGCTCGCGAAAACGCGGTTTGTCGTAAATGCGGCGTTCATGCCATTGCTGAAACGGGTGTGTGCCGCCACCCACCACGGCGATGTTGAGCTTGTCGGCGCTGCGTACCAGGGCATCGCGAATCGGTGTGAGCTGGCCCAGCACCTCGCTGCTGGAGTGGCAAATGCCGGTGGAGATTTCGATCATGCTGTTCGTCATCTCCGGCACCACGCTGCCAGGCAGCGGGGTCTTGGCCATGAGGCGCAGCATGTCGTCCGCGTAAGGGGCCAGGTCGTAGTCGTTGGTGTTGACCAGTTGCAGCTCCAGCTCAACGCCCAGCGTTAGAGGTTCGGAATGGTTGAAGGCTTCAAGACTCACGGGTGTTTTCTCCGTTGTTGCTGCTGCGTGTCAGTGGAGCCCAGGGTTTGGAGCTCTCGCCCGCACGGTAGATGGCCACGGTGGCAATCACGGCGCCCAACACCTCCATCAGCAAGATGGCGGGCAGCGCCACTCCGGCAATCACGTGTCCGGTGGACGGGGATGCCAGCACAAATTGCGAGGCGATCAACAGCGCAATCGAGGACATGGGCGTCATCGCGCAGCCTACCCACAGCGCCTGCTTCCAGCTGGCTCCGCTGCCCACGTTGCCCAGTGCCACGCCGGTGGCTTTGGCGATAAGGCGCACAACAATCAACGCCAGCACCACGCCTGCCACGGGGGCGCTCCAGTCGGCCTGCGCAGCCACCGTGGACACCAGCACAAACATCAGCATGGTGAGCAGCGATGACGCATTGCCCAGCTGGCGCGGCCATGCCCAGGGGCGCGGGTTGAGTTGCTTGAGCAGCATGCCGCCCAGCAGAGCGGCCAGCGGCGCCGAGCCGCCCATGTGCGCTGCAACGGCCGTGCCTGCGGCCACCAGGGCCAGAAACAGCATGGAGGTGTTTTCGCTGGTGGGGCTCATGAAGCGCAGGGCCATGCGCAGCATCAGTGCCAGCACGGCGGCCACCACGATGGACACGCCAAGCACCACCACCACGGGGTACACGGTTTCCATCAGCGTCACGCTTTGGCGGTTGATCAGCTCTGCCTTGGCGCTGCCCAGGGTGAGCGCGTACAGCGTTGACAAGGTGGTGAGCACAATGGCGCGCTCGGTGACCGGGCCAGCAGCCCGGGTGTCGGCCACCACACGTGTCAGCACAGCGGGCGAGGCGGCCAGTGCCACCAGGGCCAGCGGTCCGGCGACCTGGGTGGGCAGGTTGAGCCAGACCAGCACCCAGTACACCGCAAAATAGGTCAGTACCGATTCGGCAATGCTTTGCACCAGCACCATGGGGTTGTGGCGGAACCAGCGCAGCGGAATGCGTCCGCCGCATTCAAAGAGCACGATGGCAATGCCCAGCTCCAGCAGAAACAGGCCAATGCCCTGCAGCGGCCACACGGCACCGCTGAAGCCTGCCAGGCCCGCCACCGTGCCCACCAACGAGTAGCCCACCACCTTGGGCAGGCCGGTATGGCGCTGGGTGAGGTAGCCCGCCATGGCGGCCACGGCCAGCAGTAGCGACCATTGCACCGTAGGCAGCCCGGCCGAGGGGCGCAACCATTGCGCCCAGAAGCTCAGGATTTCATTCATTTTTTGGGGACCTCTGCGTCAGACGGGACATGCCCGGTGTGTGGAGAGTCAGGTCCGCACGGCCTCCAGAGAAGGGTGCGGGCCAGACGGAGCCTGAATTTACATGCAGACACAAGGGCGCCCTGTAGGACAGGGGCGGCGCTTGTTTCTGCCGGCCGGGGCCGCTTACGCGGCCTGGCGGCGCTCAGGCATGAAGAAGCTCAAGGGCGCCGCACGCATGCGCGCACGGATGGCTGCGTAGATGCGCGAACGGTCCACGCCGCTCACGTTTTGGGCACGCAGCGCCAAACTGAATGCCAGATAAAAACTGACCGTGACATTCAGCGCGCCCAACAACGGAAGTGACGCCACGGCCCACCAGAAGGCAGGCAGGTGCAGCACCTCCAGGCCGAGTGCCGCGCTAGCGGCGCCCACCTGGCCCGTGGACAGTGTGACATGGCGCACATCCAGGGCCAACCCGAAAAACCCTGCAAACGCAGGGACCAGCCCTAGCATGAAGCCCAGTGAAATGTTGGCAGCAAGGCCCGAGAGATTGGCGCGCAGGAAGCCCGCCCAGCGCGCTGCCCGGTCTGCGCCCAGCACGCGGGTGATGCGCGGGTTGTAGTGCATGGCCGAGTCCAGCCGGTTGAGCACAAACCAGTTTTCCGTCCAGCCCGCGATGATGCTGGAGGCGAACAGCAGCACGCCCGTGAAGGCAGCAAAGAACAGCGAAGGGCCCAGCAGGTGCAGCGACTCGAACACGTGTTCAGCCTGCTTCTCGCTCAGTGCCGGACTGCCGGTGGCCAGCGCAATCAGCGCAGCGAGCCCGAGCACCGCCGGGAACACCACCAGCACATTGCCCAGCACGGCCGCCACCTGCGAGCGCACCAGGTGCGTGATCTCATCCACAAACGATTCAATGGCGTTGCTGGCGCCCAGTTCCTTGAGCTTGGCCGCCATGGCAGGCGCGGTCATGGCCGGTTGCTTGGTGGCCACCGTGAGGTGCAGCAACTGGATGAGTACAAAGGTGGTGGCGTAGTTGACGCCTGCCCAGAAGCCGCCCCAGAACGCCGACAGTGCCAGTGCGTAGAGCCCGAACTTGGCCATGGTGGTGATTGCCATCACGGCGCCGCCCCCCGCCGCCTTGCGGAACATGGAGCGGTACTCGGTGCCGTTGCGGGTGATGTAGTGCTCGCCCGTCTCGGCGCTGCGCTCTGCCACCTTGGCAGCCAGCAGTGAGGAATTGGACGCAAGCAGCGAGCGCAGGCTGCGCCGGTCCTGCCCCACCATCACGAGGTGCGCCATCAGGCGTGCGGCGGTCACGGCAGGCTTGGGCGACAGCAGGCAGTCAAGCAGCTCGCGCACCCGCAGGATGCGCTCGCGCAGCTGCCGCAGGCGAAACACCAGGCCCACCGAAATACCGTTGGATTCGAAGTGGGTGTAGACGGTGGATGCCGCTGCACGGCAGGCTTCGAGCCGCTCGCGCAGGCGCTGCGCGGCGTCATTGAGGCGGTCTGGCGTGCGCAGTGCATGTACCACTTCCACGCGCAGGCCCTCCACGTCGCGGATCAGGGCATGAAACGGCTGGGCGTCGCGCGCCGATTCACTCATGCGCAGCCGCAACTCCGGTGCAAACCCGGTCGAAAGAATCTGGCCTGCGCAGTAGGTGATGGCGTCAAGCAGCGCCTTGTGCCATCGCGATGCACCGATGCCATTCGCCGGTGCGTCAGGCGGCGGTGCCAGCAGGGCCACGAGCCGGGTGAGCTGGGTTTCGTCCAGCGCGGTCAGCCACTGTGCATCGAACTCGCTGGGCAGCGCCAGCATGAAAAGCTCCGACGCGTCGATGGTCTCCGGGCTGCCAGGCAGCAGCTTGGTGCGCAGGCGTTCGGCAAACTCGCTCACCAGCGCGGTGCGCGGCGCAAAGCCAAAATCTGCCAGCAAGGTGGTGATGTCGACCTGGTCCACGAGGGTGGCCCACCACGCCTGAAGCCGCAGCTGAATGTCAGGCCGCGCCTCGACGGCGTCCAGGAAAAGCTGAACGCGGCCCACCGCAGCGGGCACCGAGTCGCGCTTGCCGCGCACCCAGTCCAGCAAGTAAATAAGCCACAGGTGTCTATGCGCCAAGTCGGCCTGCGGGTCCAGCGCCGCCAGCAGGCTAGGGAGGTCGGCCGTGATGCGTTTTTTCATCGCAGGGCCGCCCCAAGATGAAAAGGGCGCCCCTTGGGGGGCGTGGCGGCTGAGTGAGTAGTTCTGCTCAATGCAGCACCCGCCCGCTCAGCGGTTCGCGCGAGGGGCCGTGGCTGATGGCTTCGAGCACAAACAGCGGAACCGGGGTGTTGAAGAGTTCACCGTCTTCGGCCACGCAATGGAACGAGCCATGCATGGTGCCGCTGGAGGTGCGCAGGCGACAGCCGCTGGTGTACTGGAACGACTCGCCCGGTTTGAGCAGTGGTTGCTGGCCAACCACTCCCAGGCCCTTGACTTCCTCGGTATGGCCCCGGGAGTCACTGATGATCCAGTGCCGCGAAATCAGCTGTGCCGGGGTGTCCCCGGCGTTGGAAATGGTGATGGTGTAGGCAAAACTGAACACCCCGGTGTCCGGCGCAGACTGCTCGGGCAGGTATTCGGGCAGCACTTCCACGTCAAACTGGTACTTTGGCATGGGGCGAATGGTAACCGTGGAGATTCGCCAAAGGTGCGTGCCCAGGCCGTAAAACCCCAGGCCTTCTGCGCTTTGCGACAATCGGGGGATGAGCCGCACATTCCAAATCGCCCCCTCCATCCTCTCTGCCGACTTTGCCCGCCTGGGCGAAGAAGTGCGCAATGTCATTGCCGCTGGCGCCGACTGGATCCACTTTGACGTGATGGACAACCATTACGTGCCCAACCTGACTTTTGGCCCCATGGTGTGCCAGGCCCTCAAGCCGCATGCCAAAACGGCTGCGGGTGCCGCAGTGCCCATCGACGTGCATCTGATGATCCAGCCCGTGGACGCGCTGGCGGCAGCATTTGCAGACGCTGGCGCCGACTACATCAGCTTCCACCCGGACGCCTCAGGCCATGTGCACCGCAGCATCCAGGCCATCCGGTCCAAGGGTGTCAAGGCCGGGCTGGTGTTCAACCCCGCCGAGCCGCTGGACGTGCTGGACTGGGTGATCGATGACATCGATCTGGTCCTGATCATGAGCGTGAATCCCGGCTTTGGCGGCCAAAGCTTCATTGACTCCGCTTTGCGCAAGATCGAAGCCGTGCGCAAGCGCATCGACGCCAGCGGCAAGGATATCCGGCTGGAAGTGGATGGCGGCATCAAAACGGACAACATCCGCCAGGTGGCGGATGCAGGGGCAGATACGTTTGTCGCGGGCAGTGCCATCTTTGGCAAGCCCGACTACAAAGGCGTGATTGACGCCATGCGCGTTCAGCTCGCTTGATGGTGGGTCTTGCCGCCAACAGCTGAAGTCGCAGCCTGAAGCGCGGTTATTGGCGCTGCGCAGGCGCGGGCACGATGGTCGTCGTTGTCGATTCGCGCAGTACGCCACCACCCGAGACTGAACCACTGACCGGTGTCTGCACGCGACGCATACATTCCGCTTGCTCGGCGGCCGTTGGGAACGCATTGCACCGCTGCGTAGCGTTGTCACTGGCCGCAGGGCCGGGGTTGCTCAGGTCACCTTTTCGCGAAGCGTCCAGTGCGTTGTTGGCTTCGCGCAGGCAGGTGGCCACGCTGTCCTGGGTGTTATTGGTCATGCATTTTTCGCGCTCTTGTTCATAGCGCGTGCGTGCATCTGGCGCTGCGGTTTGTGCTGTAGTGGCTGCCGAAAATACCAACAGGGCGGCAGTGAGGGCGGGGGCGAGGAAAGAGTGGCGTGTCATCGAAAAGCTTCTTGCGAAAATCGCAATTGGTATCGATGCAGCGTAGGCCCATCATCAGTGCGGCACTGTCGGACAGGGCCGACCCGTACCGTGCGCGTGGGCGCCCTTGTTGCTTGCTCTTTGGGTGTTCCCGCGCGGTCAGCCCAGGCGCTGAAACGTGAGCGAAAAGGCCACGCCATCGGCCGTGTTGCGCGCATTGATGGTGCCGCCCATCTTGGCCATGTAGGTCTTGGCGACAAACAGGCCCTGCCCGCGGTGCTCGTTGTGGCCTGCGGGGCCGGGCGCGCCAGGGTCCGATACGCCCAGCTCGAAAATGCGCCCCATCAAATCGTCTGCAATCGTCGCTCCCTGGTTGCGCAACGTCGCGCACGCGGTGGACTCCGACGCCGTCAGTGTCAGCTCGATGGCTGTTCCCGATGGGCGATAGCGGTCGGCGTTGCGCAGGATATGGGTCACCACATCCTCCAACGCAAACTCATCGGCCCGCACGATGACCGGGCCCGCACCGCTTTCATACACCACGTTTTCGATACCTGCGAAATGCGCGTTGTCGGCCACGTGCCGCAAAAAGGCGTCCAGGTCCAGCCGCCCCTGGGTCACATCGGCCGACTGCAGTGCTTCGGCCGGTGAGGCCGTTCCGTACAGCACATGCACCGCCTGTTGCATGCGCTGCACGTAGCGGTGCCCCGGGTCGCCGGGGCCACCATGCAGCACCATCAGCGACTGCAGGGGCGACATGATCTCGTGACCCACGGCATGCCACATGTCACGCTCCTGCTGCGCGCGCAGCTGTTCCCGCTGCAGGTCGTCCTTCACGCGCTGCAGCAGGTCAGCCAGCCCACCGGCCAGAATGCCGAGCTCGTCCGAACCGCGCAGGTCCGACACATCCAGGTCGCCCAGGCGCGGGCCAATGTGGCCCTCCTGCACGTTGTACGACACCGCCGCCGCCCGGCGGGTGAGCGCGGTCACCCGGCGGATCAGACCCACTTCCACCACCAGCCAGGCCAATGCAATGGCCGCCAGCATGGCGCCCAGGTACCACGACATGCGGGTGGCCACTGCGGCCAGTCCCTGCTCTACGCCACGCAGGTTACCGGTGAACGTGATGGCGTAGTTGCCCGTGGGCGTGTCCAGAATGTCCAGGCCCGCAGGCACTTCCTGGGTCTTGGCATCGGCTGCCGCGCCTTGCATGTCCAGTGGCAGCCAGCTGATCAGGCGAATCAGCCAGGGAGCCGAGGGCCCGGCCTGCACCTCGGCGCCTTTGAGCGTGATGGCATCGCTGTCGCTGGCGCCCAGTTTGCGGATCTGCACGCGCTCGCCGGGCAGCAGTGTGCGCGCGACGTCGGCCAGCGATGCAGCGGGCTGGGCGCCGGGGGCATTGCTGTCAAACAAGGCGGGTGTGGCGCCGGGTGCCAGCATCTCCACCCGCACGCGCATGGTGCCCAGGTCTTCGGGCGGCCATACCAGGGGCTGCTTCTGAAACAGCGCTTCGCGGAATAGCTCCACCGGTAAGCGGATGGAATAGAACGTGCGGCGCTGGCAGTCGGGGACGGAACCCGCCAGGTCGCGGCACTGACCGTTTTGCCACAACCAGCCCCGAAAGTCCCGCACGGGGCGTGCGCGGATGTCCAGCGCGTCGGTGCCGTTGTCCACAAACCCGGTCAAACGCCCTCGCGTGCTGACGGTGCCCTGGGGCGCCAGGGCCTCAAATGGCGCGACCCAGCGGTGGGTGGTGCCGCGCATATCCAGCGATACGCGCGCACGGTGCACTGTGTCCAGCGCAAGCACGCCGCGCTCCCGCGGCACCAGTTCGCCCGCATAAAAACTGCCCACCAGGTAAATGAAGCCGCCCGCATAGGGGTTGTTGCCAATCGCCGCACACACCGACGCTCCATGGGGGTACTGCACCGAGCATCCGGCCATCTCCACCGCCTGCTGCGCCTTGTTCTGGTCATCGAAGTCGATGGCCGAGTAGGGCAGCAGTAACGGGGCGAGCGGTGTGGTGCCTTGCCCCTGGCTGTGCGCATTGAGCAGTGCCAGCTGGCCGGAGGGGTGGCGCAGGCGTGCCATCACCTCGGACTGGCTACGCTCAAAGCCACGCTGGTAGCTTTGCCACGCGCGCTCTTTTTCCTCTTTGAGTAGCACCACGCTGAGTAACAGCGTGGCCGCTGCCAGCAGCACAAAAACGCTGCGCACCAGAATCCGCAAGCGAAACGCGGGCAAGCCCAGGCGCGGCATTTCCAGCGTGGGGCGAAGCAATCGCTTCATGCGCGTTTGCTCGCCGCAGGCAGTCCTACCCACCTAAAGCCCCGCATGGGAACGTTTTCGATGCCTTCGAAGGTGGGGTCCACCTCGCGCAGGGCCTCGCGGATGGTGCTCACATGCTTGCGCACGTTGTCGCGGTTGCGTCCACTTTTGACCACATCGAAAAGATCTTCGTACGACACCACCTCGCCGCCGCGCTGGTGCAGGGTGGCGAGGATGCGCTGTGCAGTGAGGGGCAGGTTGATGCGCTCTCCGCGCCAGGTGGGGGTGCGCTGCCACAGCGGGTCCAGCATCAGCGCATCACTTTCGGGCGCGGTGGGCGTTGCAGTTGTCGTACTGGCTTGCGTGGTGCGCAGGATGTCGAGAAACGTCTCGATGAAGTCGGCCTCTTCGAAGGTGGTTTTTTGCAGGTAGTCCCACGCGTCCAGCGCTTTCATGATGCTGCGGTAGATGGCGGCAGGCATGGCCGACACCACCAGCACCGGCGTGCCTTGGCGCCGCTTGTTGATGGCGTTGATCAAGGCCACGCCCGCATGCCTCTCGCGTCCCAGTTCGATGTCCAGCACCACCGCATCGTAGTGCTCGCGGGCCAGTGCGGCCTCTGCCTCGTCGCGGGTGAACCACTGGTCAATCACGATGCCGCTCCTTGCACTGGCAATCCAGCCTGCCAGCTGGTTGCTGGTGGGCAGGTCGTCTTCGATCACGGCGATACGGGTCATGGGGCGCTTTGCGGTGGAGGTGGGCGGATTATCCCGGCCGGGCGTTGCCGCCGGTGTGAGTTTTTCTTCCGCGGCGGGAGTGTTCGCTCGGCCGTTGTGAGGCCTTTGGCGTGGGCGCTGCGTTGTTGCTTCCGGGAGGAATCCGAAGAATCAGCTCCCAATGAGTCGCCAGGAACGGCCGCTCAGATCCGAAGAACAACCGCCCAAACCGAGAGAGAGAAAACCGCCATGAACGCCACCTGGAACCGCATCGTCCAAGCCCTCAGAGGCCGCAAGACCACCCACCCCCTGGATGCCCATGACGAAACGACCATAAATGACGCGCCGCTGCACGCACACGCCGCCACGGTGGTGGGCAACGAGAGCCGAATCAACTGGCTGTATCTGCTGCCCACCGCGCGCACCGTGCGCTGGATGACTGCGGGGGCTGCTGTGGTGGTGGCCGGGTTGGTGGTGGTGCGCAACCCACCGGTGCAGCACCTGGGCCAGGGTGAACTGGGCTTGCGCATGAACCAGCTCACTGGCTCGGTCAGCCAGTGGCGCAACGGCAGCGTGTGGGTGGTGCCGGGCCTGCACAGCGTGCGCGTCTTCTCGTTGCGTGACCAGAGCTACCGGCCCGAAGCCATGCGCCAGGCGAATGGCGGAGCGCCCCTGCAATCGGTGGAAGGCCTCTCCTTTGGATTGGACCTGAGCGTGCGGTATGCACTGGACCCCGCCTCTGCTGCCGCCACTGCGGGCAACCTGCCCGACGATGTGGATGCAGACATCGTTGCGCCTGCCGTGCAAGGGCTGGTCTACAAGGTATTTGCGCGCTACACGGTGCGCGAGATTTTTTCATCTAAACGTGCAGAGATCGCGCAGATCATCGAATCTGAATTGCGCACCCGCCTGGCGGCCGACGGTGTGCTGCTGCGCAGCGTGCAGATCGGCAAGGTGGACCTGCCGGTGGAATACCGCCGGGGCATGGACAGCCTGCTGGCCGAAGAGCTGGCGTCCGAGAAGATGCGGTACACGCTGGAGCTTAAAGACAAGCGCGTGAAGGAGACCGAGCTGGACGCCAACGCAGACAAGGTGCGCCGTGAGGTGGCCGCCGAGGCAGCGGCCCGTGAGCAGGTGATTGCTGCCCGCGCCCAGGAAGAAGCGATGAAACACGTGCTGCCCTTCAAGCAGCGCCAGATCGAGCAGCGCCAGCTGGAGGCCGAGGCCGAAAAGGTCTCGCGCATCAAGGCGGCCGAAGGCAGTGCCCAGGCCCGCCGCATCGAAGCCAGTGGCGAGGCCGATGCGCGCCAGAAGCTGGCCGAAGCCGAGGCCTACCGCATGGACCGCATCGGCAAGGTCAACGCCGAGCAAATGGCGCGCGAAGGCGCACTGGTCACCCGCCATCCGCTGCTGATCCAGAAAACATTGGCCGACAAGCTCTCGGACAAGATCCAGGTCATCATCGCGCCGCCTCCTACCAATGGGGACTTCATAGGCGCCGCGCTACTCGGTGGCAACCGCAATGCGCAGGCCATGGCCACGCAGGCATCGGCTGACGATGCGTCTATGACGCAAGCGACGGAGCAATGAACATGAAGCGCACCCTGATCACGCTGCTGACAGCCATCGCCTCTGCCGCCACCATGGTGGCCACGGCATCCGCACTGCCAGCGTACGCTGGAACAACCTTCGGCAGCGCCATCGTTGTACAGGACCAGGCCAGCCTGCGCGCAGCACCCCGCGATTCTGCACAACAGCAATCCAGCCTGTGGCAGGGCGAAGTGCTGGAGGTGCGCGGCGAGCGGTTGGACTACCTGCAAGTGTGGGACCACAAGCGCGAACGCGGTGGCTTTATCCGCGCCACCGACGTGCGCCGTGTGGCATTGACCGAGGCTGAGGCTCCCGCGCTGTTGTCTGTGCTGCGCTTTGTGCGCGACACGCCGGGCGCCGAGGCGCTGGGCGTAGGCCTCACCGCAGCGTACCTGCAGGCTGCGCCTGCCCAGGCCGTGTCTGGAGAGGAGGGCGCCCAGGCGTTTGACGCACTGGGCACACTGGCCGACCGGTTGGCGCGCCGCGCGTCGGCTGCGATGCCGGGCAAGGCGTCAGGCGCCTCGGGGGCGACGCTCTCTGCCCATCTGGACGTGGCCAACGGGTATGGCGTGCGCTTTGCATCGTATGAGGTGGATGGGCGCATGCAGGTCTGCTACGACGGCGAAGCGTTCCGGCGCGTTCTGGCCATGCCCTCGGCCGACGCTGATCAGCGCGCCCGAGCGGCCTTGGCGCTGACACGCCCCGAATGCATCAACCCCGATCTGGCTGCGCATGAGCGCGCCAAGGTGCAGGAGTGGCAGGCCCAGGTGCTGGAGCGTGTCGAGGTGTCCGCGCTGCCGTCGTACCTGCGCAACCGCGTGCAAATGCGCCGGGCCAGTGTGTGGAGTGGCATGGCGTTTCAGCAGGCGCGCAAGGCTGTCGGCGAACCGGCGGTGGCTGCCACCGCAGCCCGGGCCCTGGCGGAGTTTGCGGGCGTCAGCAAAGTTGATTTGCCTGATGAAGACCAACCCGCGTACAACGACGCCGCCATGCGGGTGAGCGCGGTGCGCTGGGCCCTTGTCCCCGCCGCAGCCACCACCAAGACCACGGCGACCACGGGATCCCGCCCTACGCTGGTGACCGAGCCCGGAGCACCCGGCGAAACCTGTGTCTTGCTGGTGGATGCCCGCAACAGTGCAAAAGAACCGCTGCTGCGCCGCTGCACGTATGGCGTGGTGTGGTCGGCTTCGGCCAGCGTCAACCGAGAAGGCACCGCCGTGGCGCTTGCCGTGCAGCCACTGGAAGGATGGCGCGAGTTGTGGGTGCTGCGCAAGACGGACGGTGGCTGGCTGGTGGACGTGTTGCCGCCCGCCGCCACCACGCCTGAAACCGGTGTGGCCGAATGGGCTGGCTGGGTGCCGGGCGGCCAGCAGATGCTAGTGGCGCGCGAGGCACGGGGCCAGGGCCGCTACCGCAAGAGTTTTGAGGTGGTGCACCTTAACGGGTTGACCACAGAACGTGTGACCGGCGACGTGGCTGCGTTGCCGCTCTTCCAGCGCTGGCAGGACCCGGCCTGGAAGCGCCAGACGCTGAGCCTGAGGTGATCGGTGGGCGTGGGGAGGCCCGGGGCGGCATTCCTTGAGTTCCTTAAACTTGGTGACTGATCCGATCTTCCAAACCCTGTTCAACCCATGCCAGAACCTTCTGCCGCCGCCTTGCCTTCCCTGCCGCCCCTGCTGTCCCGTGTGGACGCTGTCATCGTGGACCTGGACGGCACCATGGTGGACACCATGGGGGACTTCAACGAGGCCATCAACCGGATGCTGCGCGAGTTGGCGCTACCGTCCATCGATGGGCAGCACATAGAGCACATGGTGGGCAAAGGCTCCGAGCATTTGCTGCGTTCAGTGCTAAAACACGTGCTAACGCTTGATGGTAGAGCGCTGGATGCTATGGATATTGAAGCAATTTATCCCTCTGCCTGGGCCAGCTACCAGCGCCATTACCTGGCCATCAACGGCCAGTTTTCAGCGGTGTACGCGGGGGTGGAGGAGGGGCTGCAGGTGCTGCAGTCGCGCGGGCTTCGTCTGGTTTGCCTGACCAACAAGCCCACGAGCTTTGCGCTGCCCTTGCTGAAGGCCAAGGGGCTGGGCGGGTATTTTGAAATGGTGTTTGGCGGCGACGCATTCGAGCGCAAGAAGCCCGACCCCTTGCCCCTCATCAAGACCTGCGAAGCGCTGGGCACCGCCCGGGCGCGCACGTTGATGGTGGGTGATTCCAGCAACGATGCGCAGGCCGCGCGGGCGGCGGGTTGCCCGGTGGTTCTGGTCACCTACGGCTACAACCACGGCCAGCCGGTGCGGGGCGTGGATGCTGACAGGTTTGTGGATTCCTTGAAGCAACTGCGCTGAGGTCGGGGCGTCGGGTGCCCCTTTGTCAGGCGGGAAGCTGTCGCGGTTCCACGCTGCGGTAGTCCAGCCGCGCCGAGGGGTTGGCACCGTGCGACGAGCCACCCTGAGCAGGTGCGGCGCTGTAGCCCCCGGCACCCGAGGACAGGCGGAACACCGCGACCGCATCCACCAGCTGACCCGCCTGCATCTTCAGGCTGTCTGCTGCGGCAGCGCTTTGTTCCACCAGCGCAGCGTTCTGCTGCGTGGCCTGGTCCATCTGCGTGATGGCCTCGCCCACTTGCGACACGCCCGAGCTTTGTTCGCTGCTGGCGGCGCTGATCTCTCCCATGATGTCGGTCACGCGGCGAATGGCGCTGACCACTTCGGACATGGTTGCGCCCGCCTTGTCCACCAGGGCCGTGCCGCGTTCCACGCGCTCCACGCTGGTGCCGATCAGTCCCTTGATTTCTTTGGCCGCTTCGGCACTGCGCTGGGCCAGGCTGCGCACCTCGCCTGCCACCACCGCAAAGCCTCGGCCCTGTTCCCCGGCGCGGGCGGCTTCCACCGCGGCGTTCAGCGCCAGGATGTTGGTCTGAAACGCGATGCCGTCGATCACGCTGATGATGTCTGCAATCTTCTTGCTGCTGTCGTTGATGCCCTTCATGGTGTCCACCACCTCCGCCACCACCTCGCCGCCTTGTTTGGCCACGGTGGATGCGTTCATGGCCAGCTGGTTGGCCTGGCGCGCGTTGTCTGCGTTCTGGCGCACGGTGGAGCCCAGCTCTTCCATGGAAGCTGCGGTCTCTTCCAGCGCCGAGGCCTGTTGCTCGGTGCGTGCCGACAGGTCGTTGTTGCCCGACGCGATCTCGGCGCTGGCCGTGGCCACGCCTTCTGCGTTGTGGCGCACATTGCCCACGATGCTGGCCAGGCGCGATTGCATGGTGGCCAGGGCCTGCAGCAACTGTGCGGTTTCGTCGGTGCCCGTGGCATCGATGGGGTGTGTCAGGTCGCCGTCGGCAATGTTCTCGGCCGCCTGCTTGCCCTGCTGCACGGGGCGCACGATGGACCGGGTAACCGTAAAGGCCAGCAGCGCGCCCATGGCCACCGCTACCAGCGTGCCCACGCCCAGAAGCACCTGGCTGGCTTTGGCAAGGGTGCTGGTGTCGGCCTGGCTTTCGGACAGTTGGGTGGCCATGCTGGTGCGCAGATCGTCGAGTGATTTCAGGTACCGGTCGGCCAGAGGGCGCAAGTCCTTGTCCACCATCGAGGGCACGTTGGGCTCGCCACCGCGGTGCAGTTCGCGGATCTCGGTGAGCTTGTCGTTGTAGGCGGTACGGGCGATGGCAATGGTGGCGAGCAGGCTGCGCGCCTTGTCGTCCTGCACCAGTGCCTCGATGCGCTTGACCTTGGCATCCATGCTGGTGGCGGTGGCCTGGGTGTCGGCCGTGAGCTTGTCCATGTAGTCACGGTCAATGGCCTTGAGGAAGGCCTCGGTGCGCACCCAGTTCAGGCGGATGTCCGACGCCCAGTCCTCTACCAGGGTCTGCTGTTCGATCTCCTGCGTGGCTACCCGTTCGCTCGCGGCTTGCAGGCCGCCAATGCGCCACATGCCAGTGGCAGCGAGAAGGGCCGTGATGAGCAGGATGGCGCCAAAGGACAAGCCCAGGCGCAGGCCGACGGAAAGGTTGCTGAGTTTCATGGTGTGTCTGGCGCGGAAGGAGTCTGGGGGCAAAGATGAAGTGCGTGACAGACGGCGCGTCGTGGGGCGCGGGTAGCGCCAGAGCTCAGGCCGTGGCACCGGGCGCTGCGGGTTGCGCGCAGCGGGGTGTCGTATGTTGTCGGGACAAAAGGAACAGGGGTGTTGTGATGCTGGGGGTTCGAATGAAGATACCCCCTGACCAGGCCTGCGTCAGTCGGGCGGGCGACAGCCCGGGGCGTAGTTCGGTAGGGGTTTGCCCCCGTAGCTGCGCGGTGCTACGCCGGCTTGCCCAGCAATGCGTCCTTGAGCTTCCAGTCAGCAGGTACATTGCCCAGCCAGATGCCCATCAGCGCGTTGAAGAACTCGGGCTCCTTAAACGGCTCGCCCTGGGGCTTGCCCTTGACGGTGATCACCGTGCCGGTGCCGGGTACCCAGTCAATCATGAACTGGTCACCCGCCTGCAGCTTCTTGTGGTCCGAGAAGATCTGGCTCATGCGCAGCACACCGGGGATCAGTTTGGAGAACGCGGCCCGGTCCATGTTGTCCTCCATACCCCGCGAAAACAGCTTGCCCAGCTCGGTGGAATCAATCTCGCGCAGCATGGTGATGCTCATGCGCTTGGGGCCCTTGAGGGCGGCTATTTCCTGCAGCGAGCCCGCCTTTTTGTCGAGGTACAAGCCCGCCGTGTACACCTTGAAAACGGCCTTGTAGCGAACCCCTGCACCATTGAGCTGCAGCGTGCTGCCGCCCAGGTTGGCAACCTCTTCGTACTTCACATCAGCCACTGTGATGGGCTGGGCGATGGCGCTGGCGGCCAACAAGCAGGCGCTGGCAGTCACAACGCATTGCTTCAGGAATTTCATGCGCAGATCCTTAAAAAAGAACGGTCGTTCGTTTCAAATTGTTGCAGCGCTTGGAGGGGCCTGCAACAGGGTTTTCGATGGGTTGTGCGATCTCGCACGATCCCACCTTGAGGGCGGTCAAATCGGGTCCCGAAAAAACCTTTGCTACACTTTGCCCCCATGTTCATTCACCACGTGTTCATCACAGGTTGCAGCGACCGGGGAGCCTGGCCCTGGCGTCAGCCTGTCCTTTTGAACGCCTGATGGCACCTGGGCCGATAACGCCCCAGCGTGCACCCGTGGCCCCCCACTGACAGACGGCGGGGCCGATCGAATGGACCGCAGCGCCCCTTTTGCTTGAACCCGGGACACGCGCTGCGACAGCTGGGAGCTCTCCCCGTGATCACAGAACTTGAATTCAAAAGCCTGGCCAGAGAAGGCTACAACCGCATTCCGCTCATGGTCGAGGCCTTTGCGGACCTGGAAACCCCCCTCTCGCTCTACCTGAAGCTGGCGCACACCAAGGACGGCGGCAAGCACAGCTTCTTGCTCGAATCTGTGGTGGGCGGCGAGCGCTTCGGGCGCTACAGCTTCATCGGCCTGCCCGCGCGCACGCTGCTGCGCGCCAGCGGCTTTGGCGCTGCGGCGCGCACCGAAGTCGTCACCGACGGGCAAGTGGTGGAGACCGCCGAAGGCAATCCGCTGGATTTCATCGAGGCCTACCAAAAGCGCTTCAAAGTGGCCCTGCGCCCCGGCCTGCCGCGCTTTTGCGGCGGCCTGGCCGGTTACTTTGGCTACGACGCGGTGCGCTATATCGAAAAGAAGCTGGAGACCACCTGCCCGCCCGACACCCTGGGCTGCCCCGACATCCTGCTGCTGCAGTGCGAAGAGCTGGCGGTCATCGACAACCTCTCGGGCAAGCTCTACCTCATCGTGTACGCCGACCCTGCCCAGCCCGAGGCCTATGCCAAGGCCAAGAAGCGCCTGCGTGACCTGAAGGAGCAACTGAAATATTCGGTGAGCGCGCCTGTGGTGAAAGCCACCGAAAGCCACCCCGCCCAGCGCGACTTTGCCAAGGCCGATTACCTGGCCGCCGTGGACCGCGCCAAGGAGCTGATCGCCGCCGGTGACTTCATGCAGGTGCAGGTGGGCCAGCGCATCCACAAGCGCTACACCGAAAGCCCCTTGAGCCTGTACCGCGCGCTGCGTTCGCTGAACCCGTCGCCCTACATGTACTTCTACGACTTCGGCGACTTCCATGTGGTGGGCGCCAGCCCCGAAATTCTGGTGCGGCAGGAAAAAACCGACGAGGGCACCAAGGTCACCATCCGACCCCTGGCTGGCACCCGCCCACGTGGCGCCACGCCCGAGAAGGACAAGGCCACCGAGGTCGAACTCATCAACGACCCCAAGGAGCGCGCCGAACACGTGATGCTGATCGACCTGGCCCGCAACGACATTGGCCGCATCGCCAAGACCGGCACCGTGAAGGTGACCGAGGCCTTTGCGGTAGAGCGCTACAGCCACGTGATGCACATCGTGAGCAATGTGGAAGGCATCCTGCACGACGGCATGACCAGCATGGACGTGCTCAAGGCCACCTTCCCAGCCGGCACGCTGACGGGCGCGCCCAAGGTGCACTCCATGGAGCTCATCGACCAGCTCGAACCCACCAAACGCGGCCTGTATGGCGGCGCCTGCGGGTATCTCAGCTACGCAGGCGACATGGACGTGGCCATTGCCATCCGCACCGGCATCATCAAGAACGGCACGCTCTATGTGCAGGCCGCCGCTGGCGTGGTGGCCGATTCGGTGCCCGAGCTGGAATGGAAAGAAACCGAGCACAAGGCCCGTGCCCTGCTGCGTGCGGCCGAGCTGGTGGAGGAGGGCCTCGAATGACCCGCGCCATCGACAAAACTAAACCCTGCACCACCATGCAGGACGTACGCCGTGAGGTGAATGCGCTGGACGATGTGCTGGTGCCCCTGCTGGTCGAGCGCGTGGGCTACATGACCCAAGCCGCCCGCATCAAGCAAGGTGTGGAACAGGTGCGCGACGAAGCGCGCATCGAAGCCATCGTGGCCCGTGTGCGCGAACGCGCTGGGGCCGAAGGCGGCGACGCCGACGTGATGGAAGCCATCTACCGCAGCCTCATGGAAGCCTGCATTGCCTATGAACACCGCGAGTTCGCCCGTCTGCGCGAGCCCGTCCTTGCCGGGAGCGCCGCATGACAAAACTCTTGATGGTCGATAACTACGACAGCTTCACCTACAACATCGTCCAGTACTTTGGTGAACTGGGCGCCGAGGTCGAGGTGTTCCGCAACGACGAGATCACCGTGGCCGACATCGAAGCGCGCCTGAACGCAGGCCAGCTCGACCGCTTGGTGATTTCGCCCGGCCCTTGTTCGCCTGCGGAGGCCGGCATCTCGGTCGCCGCGATCCAGCACTTTGCGGGCAAGCTACCCATCCTGGGCGTGTGCCTGGGCCACCAGGCCATTGGTGCGGCGTTTGGCGGCAACATCATCCGCGCTCAGCAACTGATGCACGGCAAGACCAGCGTCATCACCACTACGCAGAAGGGCGTGTTCGCCGGTTTGCCCGAGCAATTCACCGTCAACCGCTACCACTCCCTGTCCATCGAGCGCGCCACCTGCCCCGATGTGCTGGAGGTGACGGCCTGGACGGAGGATGGCGAAATCATGGGCGTGCGCCACAAGACGCTGGCGATCGAAGGCGTGCAGTTCCACCCCGAGAGCATCCTGACAGAACACGGTCACGCCATGCTCAAGAACTTTCTGGAGCAGCGTACATGATGATCGACACCCACCAACTGGTGATGTTCATTGCCGCAGGCTGGCTGCTCAACCTCACGCCCGGACCCGATGTGCTCTACATCGTGACCAACGCGCTGCGTTCTGGCACGCGCGCGGGCATCGTGGCGGGGCTGGGCATTACGGCCGGTTGTTTCGTGCACATCTTTGCGGCCGCCGTGGGCGTGGGCGCGCTGCTGGCCACGTCGGCCACGGCGTTCACCGTGCTCAAGTGGATAGGGGCGGCCTACCTGATGTGGATGGGTGTACGCATGCTGCTGTCCAAGGCCGCAGCCGATGGTGGCAACAGTGCAGCGCTGGCGGCTGCGCAGGCGGCCCCTGCGCCGCACACGCCGCTTCGCAAGGTGTTCCTCGGCGGCTTCTGGACCAATGTGCTCAACCCCAAGGTCGCCATCTTCTTCCTGGCCTTTGTGCCGCAGTTCATCGCGCCGGGCACCGACAACAAGGCGCTGGCCTTTGTGCTGCTGGGCGTGCTGTTCAACGTGAACGCCATTCCCGTCAACGTGGGGTGGGCGCTGGCGGCATCATGGATGGCGCGACGCGCCACGGTGATCCAGCGCGGCATGCACTGGCTGGACCGCGTGGCAGGCGCCATGTTCATCGGCTTCGGACTCAAGCTGGCCTTTACTGATCAACCGGCGGCCTGACCGCCACCCCAGGAGACACCGTCATGCCCATTACCCCCCAGGAAGCGCTGCAGCGCACCATCGAGCACCGCGAAATCTTCCATGACGAGATGCTGCACCTGATGCGCCTCATCATGAACGGCGAACTTTCACCGGTCATGACGGCGTCCATCATCACCGGCCTGCGCGTGAAGAAGGAAACCATCGGCGAGATCACCGCAGCCGCGCAGGTGATGCGCGAGTTCAGCACCAAGGTCCACGTCAAGGACGCGACCCACATGGTGGACATCGTGGGCACGGGCGGCGACGGTGCCAACACCTTCAACATCTCCACCTGCTCCATGTTCGTGGCCGCCGCCGCCGGTGCCAAGGTCAGCAAGCATGGCGGGCGGGGGGTGTCGAGCAAAAGCGGCAGCGCCGACGTGATGGAGGCCCTGGGCATTCACATCAACCTCAAGCCCGAGCAGATCGCCCAGTGCATCGCAGAAGTCGGCATCGGCTTCATGTTTGCGCCCAACCACCACCCCGCCATGAAGAACGTGGCCCCGGTGCGCAAGGAGCTGGGCGTGCGCACCATCTTCAACATCCTGGGCCCGCTCACCAACCCGGCAGGCGCGCCCAACATCCTCATGGGCGTGTTCCACCCCGACCTCGTCGGTATCCAGGTGCGCGCGCTGCAGCGCCTGGGCGCAGAGCATGCGCTGGTGGTCTATGGCCGCGACGGCATGGACGAAGTCAGCCTGGGTGCTGCCACCCTGGTGGGCGAGCTGAAGAATGGCCAGATCACCGAGTACGAAATCCACCCCGAAGACTTCGGCCTGCCGATGGCCAGCAACCGCGCCCTCAAGGTCGAGACGCCCGAGCAATCGCGCGAGATGCTGATCGGCGTGCTCAAGGGCGAGCCCGGCGCCGCGCAAGACATCGTGTGCCTGAACGCGGGCGCGGCGCTGTATGCGGCCAACGTGGCTGATTCCATCCAAGACGGTATCGCCAAGGCCCGAGCAGCCGTTGCCTCGGGTGCTGCGCTGGCCAAGCTGGAGCAACTGGTCACGCGCACGCACGCGCTGCCCGCTGCGTCTTGACACTGTCATGTGGAGCGACCCTGGCACCTGGATTGCACTTGGCATTTCTGCCCTGTTCATCGTGGTCGGGGTCGTGATGCACCGCGTGTTCATCCGCATTCTTAAACAGGGCTCCAGTGAGCCCGCAGACACCCACAAGGCTACCAACCATGAGTAGTGACATCCTCAACAAAATCGTGGCCGTCAAGCACGAAGAAGTGGCCGCCGCCAAAAAGCGCCTGTCGCTGGACGCCATGCGCGCCGACGCCGAGAGCCGCGTGCTCACGCGCGACTTTGAAGGCGCGCTGCGCGCCAAGATCTCCAAGGGACAGGCCGCGGTGATTGCCGAGGTCAAAAAAGCCAGCCCTAGCAAAGGCGTGTTGCGTGCCGACTTCGAGCCGGCCGACATCGCCCAAAGCTATATGGAAGGGGATGGCAAGGTCAGCGCGGCCTGCCTGTCGGTGCTGACCGACCGGCAGTTCTTCCAGGGTCAGCCTGACTACCTGAAGCAAGCCCGTGCCAGCACCTTGCTGCCCGTGCTGCGCAAGGATTTCATGGTCGATGCGTACCAGATCTATGAATCGCGCGCCATGGGCGCCGATGCCATCTTGCTGATTGCGGCGTGCCTGGATGATGCGCAGATGGCTGACTTTGAAGCCATCGCCCGCAGCCTGGACATGGCCGTGCTGGTGGAAGTGCACGACCGCCCCGAACTGGAGCGCGCCCTCAAGCTCAAGACGCCGCTGGTCGGCATCAACAACCGCAACCTGCGCACGTTCGAGGTCACGCTTGACACCACGCTCTCCATGCTCAAGGACGTGCCCGCCGACCGCCTGCTGGTCACCGAGTCGGGCATCTTGAAGCCTGCGGATGTGAAGACGATGCGCGACGCGGGCGTGCACGCCTTTTTGGTGGGCGAAGCCTTCATGCGCGCGGACGACCCGGGCCTGGCGTTGGCCCAGCTGTTTGGCTGATTGGCTGAATAGCTGATGGAGCGAAAACTACTGTATTGATAGCTATCAGCGCTTGATGGAAAAGCGCTAGAGGCCATTTTGACCATGAATCCGCCCGCCCAAGTCCCCACGCAACTGCAAAGCGCCGAGCCCGCCGACTGGAAGGTGGCGCCCGGCTGGCAGCCGTTGGTAGATGCATTCTTTGCCGACGCACGCGGGCAGGCGCTTCGGGCTTTCCTGCAATCGCGCCTGCAGGCGGGGGCCACGATTTTTCCGCCCCAGCCGCTGCGCGCGCTCGACCTCACTCCGCCCGACGCCGTGCGTGTGGTCATCCTGGGGCAGGACCCGTACCACGGCCGGGGACAAGCCGAGGGGCTGGCGTTTTCGGTCGCGCCCGGCGTGCCGTTGCCCCCCTCGCTGCGTAATATCTTCAAGGAGATGCAGCGTGACCTGGGCACCCCTTTCCCGCCCATGCCCGAGCCCGGCGGCAGTCTGGTGAAGTGGGCCAAGAATGGCGTGCTGCTGCTCAACACCGGCCTCACGGTGGAAGAGGGCCAACCCGCCAGCCACGCCGGCAAGGGCTGGGAGGCGCTGACCGACGCCGTGATCCGCCACGTGGCCGAGGGTCCGCGGCCCGTGGTGTTCATGCTGTGGGGCGCGCACGCGCAGTCCAAACGTGCGTTCATCCCGCAAGACCGGGGTCACCTGGTGCTCACGTCCAACCACCCCTCGCCGCTGTCGGCGCTGCGCCCACCCGTGCCTTTTATCGGCAACGGCCACTTTGGCAAGGCGCGCGATTTTCGGGCGCAGCACGGGTATTGAGCGTCCCGCGTTCGTGGGGTAACGCGACACGGTGGGTGTTTTTGAATACGGCAGGCCGCCATGACGGACGCAGACATTGAAGAGCGGATTTTTGCCCTGCTGTCGGTGCGGTTACCCGGCGCCACCATCTGCCCGTCGGAGGTCGCCCGGGCCCTGCTGCCGGAAGGTGGCGCTTGGCGTGAGCAAATGCCGCAGGTCCGCCAGGTTGCGCAAGCCCTTGCGCAGCAACACCGCCTCAGAGTGACACGCGGTGGCGCACCGGTCGACGCGACCGCGCCGGGCGGGCCTATCCGTCTGGGACTGCCTGACTGATAAAGATAAAGATCACCACCGCCCCGGCAGCCGCTCCTTGAGCAAATCCATGAACGCCTGCACGGCCACTGGCAGGCTGCGGCCTGCGAGGGTCTGCACCTCCAGGTCGCGCAGGTCCATGCCAGGGTCGCTGATGGGCAGGGCCACAACGGCGCCCGCTTCCACCAGGTGGCGCGCCGCGATCTCGCTGGCCACGGACAGCCCGCCCCCATGCGCCACAAAGTTGAGCACCGTCTTGACATGGTTGCTGATGAGCACCGCCTCCAGCTGCAGGCCCTGGCGGCTGCAGACGATGTCGATCATCTGGCGCACCGTGGTCTCGGCCGGGGGCAGGGCCAGCGGGTACTTGGCCATCTGCGCCAGCGTGATGCTCTCTGCACCGGCTAGCGGGTGGCCCGGTGGTACCAGCGCCAGCACCGGGGCGGTCTGGCGGTAGGCCACCTCGATGTCCTTGTGCGGCGCGCGGCTGAAGCACAGGCCGATGTCGGCGGCGCCGCCGCGCACGGCGTCCGGCACCTGCCCCGTGGGCATGGACAGCACGCTGAACTGGATGCCCGTGTGCGTGCGCTGAAACTCCACGCACAGCCGGGGCACCAGCTCGTTCGCAAACGCGTCCGACGTGGCCAGGCGCACCTGCCCCGCGCGCAGGCCCTGCAGCGCGCCGATCTCGCCCAAAGCGCGTTCGGCGTCCAGCACCGTGCGGCGCGCGTGCACGGCCAAAATTTCGCCCGCCGCCGTCAGCACCATGCCGCGCGGGTGGCGGTCGAACAGCGGCGTGCCCAGCTGGGCCTCCAGCCCCGCGATCTGGCGGCTGAGCGCGGACGCCGCCACGTGCAGGCGGGCAGAGGCCTCGGTGAGCGAACCGCTCTGGGCCACTTCCAGAAAGTAGCGCAGCGTGGTGTCTTGCAGCAGGTGGGCGCGCATCGGTGCGGGTGGGCGGTGCCGGGGTGGGTGAGGCGCGCAGTATGCGCCGGTTTGCTGCAGCGGCAAAGCAGGTTGCTTAAATGCTGGTAGTCATGCAAGGCACTGCTTTCTAAGATGACCTCCTCATTTGTTGTTTCACTCGTTGCTGAGGGCTTTGTATGCGTCTACTTTCCTGGGGCCGTGGTGTGTTGGGCCTGGCTGGCCTGCTGGTTTCTGTGACGGCTGTGCATGCACAAGCGGCCTGGCCCGACCGCCCCGTGCGCGTGATCGTGCCCTTCCCTGCCAGCGGCGCCACCGACCTGGTGGCCCGCGTGGTCACCCAGCGCGTGGCGGCCGACCTGGGCCAGCAGATGGTGGTGGACAACAAGCCCGGCGCGGGCGGCACCATCGGCACGACCGAGGCCGCCAAGGCGCCGGCCGATGGCTACACCCTGCTGCTGACCACCAGCAGCACGCACGCCATCTCGCCCCACCTGATGTCCAAGCTGGCGTACGACCCCCGCAAGGACTTTGTACCCGTCGCCCATGTGGCCGACGCCCCCAGCGTGCTGCTGGTGACCAACTCGTTGCCCGTCAAGACGGTGGGCGAGCTGATTGCCTACGGCAAGGCCAACCCTGGCAAGCTCAACTACGCCACCAGCGGCAACGGCACCATCGTGCACCTGAACTCCGCTGCGTTCAGCGCCCAGGCGGGCCTGGAGATGACGCACATCCCCTACAAGGGCACTGCGCTGGCCATTCCGGACCTGATCGCCGGGCAGACGCAGGTGCTGTTCGACTCGCTGCCCACGGGCATGCCCCACGCCAAGGCAGGCCGCCTGCGCGCCCTGGCCGTGACCAGCGAAAAGCGCAGCAGTCTGGCGCCCGAGTTGCCCACCATGGCCGAGTCGGGCCTGCCCGGTTATTCGTCGGTGACCTGGTTTGGCGTGTACCTGCCCGCAGGCGCTCCGCCCGCGCTGGTCAAACGCATCCACGACGCCTTTGCCAAGGCCGTGCAGGCCCCCGATGTGGCCGCCAGCCTGGCCAAACTGGGCGTAGAGCCCGCAGCGCCCAGCACATCGGCGCAGTTTGATGCGATGGTGCAGGCCGACAGCAAACGCTGGGCGACGGTGATTCGCCAGCACAAGATAGTGCTGGAATAGTTGAGTTCCCCTGAGTCGCCTTCGATGCGGGGCGGCCCTTCCTGGGCGTTCCTCGCCCAGGCCGCGCAAGTTCGTGCCACGCGTGTATTGCGGGCCATGGAGTCAAAACATCATGAATACCCAATCTCTCGACTGGTCCCTTCCCTACAGCTCCCACCGCAGCGCGGTGATGGGGCGCAATGTGGTGTCCGCCTCGCAGCCGCTGGCCGCACAGGCAGGCCTGCGCATGCTGCTGGCGGGGGGCAATGCGGTGGACGCTGCCATTGCCGCCGCCATGGCGCTCACCGTGGTCGAGCCCACGGGCTGCGGCCTGGGCAGCGATGGTTTCGCCATCGTGTGGGATGGCAAGGAGCTGCACGGCCTCAATGCCTCGGGCCGCTCGCCTGCCGCGTGGACGCCGGAGTATTTCGCCAAGCTCGGTGGCATCCCTGAAACCGGCTGGAACGCCGTCACCGTGCCCGGTGCTGTGTCGGCCTGGGTGGCGCTGTCCAAGCGCCTGGGCAAGCTGCCGTTTGCGCAGTTGGCGCAGCCCGCCATTGACTACGCGCGCAACGGTTACCCCGTGTCGCCCACCATCGCCAAACTGTGGGCGCTGGGCGCCGCCAAGCTGGGTGCTCAGCCCGGTTTTGCCGAATGTTTCATGCCCGACTATCTGGGCAACCGCGTGCCCCAGGCCGGTGAAATGTTTCGCAGTGAAGCCCACGCCCGCACGTTGGAGCTGATTGCCGAGACCCAGGGCGAGGCTTTTTACCGGGGCGTGATTGCCGAGCGTATGGTGGCCCATTCGCAGGCCCATGGCGGCGCGATGACGCTGGATGATCTGGCCTCACACCAGGCCGACTGGGTGGGCACCGTCAGCCAGCGGTTTGGTGATTCGGTCGTCCACGAGATCCCGCCCAACGGGCAGGGCATTGCCGCGCTGATGGCCCTGGGCATGCTGGACGCTGTGGGCGTGGGGGAGCAACCGCTCGATGGCGTCGACAGCGTGCACCTGCAGATCGAGGCCATGAAGCTGGCCTTTGCCGACCTGTACCAGTACAACGCCGACATCGACGCCATGCAGGTCACTCCGAGCGCCCTGCTGGACGCCGACTACCTGAAGAGCCGCGCCGCCCTCATCGACGGCGGTGTGGCGGGCGACCCCACCTATGGCGCCCCGCGCCCGGGGGGCACGGTGTATCTAGCGGCGGCAGATAGCCAGGGCATGATGGTGTCGTTCATCCAGTCCAACTACATGGGCTTTGGTTCCGGCGTGGTCGTGCCGGGCACGGGCATCAGCCTGCAAAACCGGGGGCACGGCTTCAACCTGATCCCGGGCCACGCCAACGAGGTGGCCCCGCGCAAGCGCCCCTCGCACACCATCATTCCGGCGTTTGCCATGCATGCCGACGGCAGACCGCAGATGGCGTTTGGCGTGATGGGCGGCCCCATGCAAAGCCAGGGCCATCTGCAGATGGCCCTGCGTGTGTTGCGCTACGGCCAGAACCCGCAGGCCGCTGCCGATGCGCCGCGCTGGCGCGTGACGGGGGGCAAGGGCGTGGCGGTGGAGCCGGGGTTCGACCCCGCCGTGATCGCCGCTCTGCGCGCGCGCGGCCACGAGGTGACGGTGGAAGAGGGCAATGGCGTATTCGCCTTTGGTGGTGCCCAGCTGGTGCTCAAAAATGGCAACACCTACGTCGCAGGCTCCGACCCGCGCAAAGACGGCCACGCCGTGGCGTACTGAATCTGCTCAATACGTCACTACTAAATAGATAGCTGCTAGCGCTTGATGGATAAGCGCTAGAGCCCTATTTGGCTTAAATTTTTGCCTTAACGTGTCTCGCGCACGGTCAGCCATGCGCTGGCCGCGCCGCTGAGCACGATGGCCGCAATGCCCGCCAGCGACCACGCATCTGGCACGTGGCGGTACACCACCCAGCCCGCCAGCATGGCAAACCCGATCTGCGAATACAGAAACGGCGCAATCGTCACCGGCGTGGTGCGCGCGTAGGCGTTGAGCAGCATCATGTGGCCCACCGCGCTCGACAGGCCCATGGTGAACATCCCCGCCCACATCCACGGGTCGCTGATCGGTTGCCATACAAAGGGCACGGCCAGCGACACAAGCGCCGTGGCGATCCAGCCGGTGTACAGCTGCGTGGTGGCGGGGCTTTCGTGCCCAGCCATCTTGCTGCTGAGCACCTGGTAGCCCGTGCCCGACACCAGCAGGCACAGGGGCCACAGCATGGCCCAGGTGAAAGCGTCACTGCCCGGGCGGATGATGGCCAGCGTGCCGGTCAGGCCCATGGCCACCAGCAGCCAGCGCCCTGCGCTCACGCGCTGGTGCAGCCACAGCGCGGCCACCACCGTCACGCACAGCGGCGTGGTGGCCACCACGGCGGTGAACTCGGCCAGTGGCATGTGCATGATGCTGATGAAGCCAAACAGGCTGGTCGCCGCAAACAGCGCGCCGCGCAGGGCCTGAAAACGCGGCTGGGTCGTGCGCAGTGCGCGCAGCCCCTCGCGTTGCAATACGAAAGCGGTGGTCAGCAGCGACTGGAACAGGTAGCGCATCCACAGCGCCATCAGCATCGGTACGCCCACGCTCACCAGCTTGCTGGCGGTGTCCAGCAGTGCAAAACACGCGCAGGCCAGCACTGTCAGCGCAATGCCCACCAATGCCGCCCGCTGACGTGCGCGGCGGGCTCGGTCGTCGTCGCCGGGGACCGTGGCGGGGCTGGCTGCTGTCACGGTGTGGCGCGCGCGCGCTCCAGCAGCATGGCATCGCCGTAGCTGAAGAACCGGTACTGCTGAGCTATCGCGTGCCGGTACAGGCCCATGATGTGGGCGTAGCCCGCAAACGCGCTCACCAGCATCATCAGCGTGCTTTTGGGCAGGTGGAAGTTGGTGATCAGCACATCCACCACCTGGAACGCAAAGCCCGGGGTGATGAAGATGTTGGTGTCGCCGGTGGCCAGACCGGTTTTTGCCCACGATTCCAGCGTGCGTACCGTCGTGGTACCTACAGCCACCACGCGCCCGCCGCGCTGGCGGCAGCGCTCTAGCGCGGCCAGCGTGGCCAGGGGCACCTCGTACCACTCGCTGTGCATCTGGTGTTCGGCCAGGTTTTCGGTCTTGCAGGGCTGGAAGGTGCCCGCGCCCACATGCAGCGTGACGCTGGCGCGCTCGATGCCGCGCGCTGCCAGGTCGGCCAGAACGCCTTCGTCAAAGTGCAGCGCGGCGGTGGGGGCGGCCACGGCGCCGGGGTTGCGCGCAAACACGGTCTGGTAGCGTTGGCTGTCTTCAGCCTCGTCTGGGTCGTGGTCGGTGTTCTGCTGGCGTTCGATGTAGGGCGGCAGCGGCAGGTGGCCGTGGCGGTCCATCAGTTCCCACGGGGACTCGCCTGTCGGGCCGTGCAGCGCAAAGCGGAACAGCGGGCCGTCCTCGGTGGGCCAGCGGCCCAGCAACTGCGCGTCAAAGCCGCCTGCCTTGCGGCCACCGGCCATGTGCACCACGCTGCCTGGCAGGGGTTTTTTGCTGACCTTCATGTGGGCCACGACTTCGTTGCCAGCACTGCCAGCTTCAGCGGGCAGCACGCGCTCGATCAGCAGCTCCAGCTTGCCGCCGCTGGCCTTCTCGCCAAAGATGCGCGCCTTGACCACGCGCGTGTCGTTGAAGATGAGCAGGTCGCCTTCGCGCAGCAATTGAGGTAGCTCGCGGAAGATGCGGTCCACCGGCTGCATGGCACGGCCGTCGAGCAGGCGCGATGCGCTGCGTTCTGCGGCGGGGTGCTGGGCAATGAGTTCGGGAGGCAGCGAAAAATCGAAGTCGCTGAGGGTGAAAACGCGCGGGGCATGGGGCGCGCCGGAGAGAAGATCAGTCATCGTGCTTGAGGGCCGAACGGGCCCGTGCCAAGGTAAAAATTGCGAAGGGCGCGATTGTCCCACGGGGCCGCATGCCCTGTCAGGGCTATAGAGGAGTAGCGAACGCCACGGGCGACGGCACGTCGCGCACCAGCCGCTGCACGTCGCCCGCCTGGGCCAGCGTGGTGCCCGGGTGTAGCAAGGCCGCAGCACCAGCCGCCACGCCCCAGCGCAGCGCTTCGGCGGGGGCATCGCCCCGGTCCAGCGCCCACACCAGCGCAGCCAGAAAACAGTCGCCCGCGCCGGTGGTGCCGGTGGTGGCGGGCACGTTGAGGGCGGGCGCCTGCCACACACCCAGCCGCGTGGCCAGCACGGCGCCGTGTTCGCCCACCGACAGGGCCACGATGTCAGCCGCGCCGCTCGTCACCAGCGCGTGGGCGGCGGTGCACCAATCGGCCGTGTGCTCCAGCGGCTGCTGCAGCACCTCACGCAGTTCGCGCAGGCTGGGCTTGACCAGCGCCACCCCCGCCTGCAGCGCGGCGGCCAGCGGTGGGCCCGAGGTGTCGATGGCTACGCGCACGCCCAGGGGCGACAACGCGCGTGCCAGCTGCGCATAAAAGTCGTCGGGCGTGCCGGGTGGCAGGCTGCCACTGGCAATGAGCCAGCGTGGCGGCGGTCGTTGGGCTGTGAGCGCATCCAGGCACGCCTGCCATTCGGCGGCGTGCAGCGTGGGGCCCGGCAATACAAACCGAAACTCCTGGCCCGTGGTGGTTTCGACCACCGAGAAGTTCTCGCGCGTGCTGCCCGCAATAGGCTGCAGCACCGTGGGCACAGCCTCATCGGCCAGCAACTGCTGCACCTGCGCGCCCGTTGCGCCACCGGTCAGTGCCCAGGCCGCCACGTCGGCACCCAGCCGGTGCAGCACGCGCGCCACGTTGATGCCGCCACCGCCCGCAAACCGTTGCACAGGGCCGCAGCGCAGCTTGTGGGTGGGCGCAATGTGGTCGGTGGTGGTCGCCAGGTCCAGTGCCGGGTTGAGCGTGAGGGTGATCAGTGCGGACATGGCTGACAGCCGTTTCGACCGTGAGGGCCGGGTAGGGCTGGTAGGGCGGGTTGGCGTGTTACCAGGCTTTCTCGGCAAACCCCGACCACAGCTCGTTCAGGTCCGGGAAGCGCCATTTGTCCGGGTCTTCGCGCGCCACGATCTTCTCGGTGCAGCCTGGCGCGGCCAGGTCCACCACTTCAGGCGGAATGCGAAGGTCGGATTTGGTGGAGAAAAACACCTTGACCACCGGCATGGTGAGCGCCGTGGGGACTTGTTCCATCACCACGCCAATGCGCCCCGAAGTCAGCCGCACCAGCGAACCCACGGGGTAGATGCCGATGCTCTTGACGAACGCCTGGAACATGCGCGCATCAAAGTGGTCGTTGGTCCACTCGGCCATGCGGCGCAGGGATTCGGACGGGTCCCAGCCGCGCTTGTAGGGGCGGTCGGAGGTGACGGCGTCGTACACGTCGCAGATGGCGGTCATGCGCGCGATCACGCTGATGTTCTCGCCCTTGAGCTTGTCGGGGTAGCCGGAGCCATCCACTTTTTCGTGGTGGTGCAGGCAGGCGTCCAGCACCGCGTCGGGCACGTTGCCGCCCTCCTTGAGCATGTGGTAGCCCTCTACCGGGTGGCTGCGCACCACATCAAACTCCTTGTCAGTCAGCTTGCCGGGTTTATTGAGCACCGACAGCGGGATGGCCGCTTTGCCCAAATCATGCAGCAGGCCGGCCATGCCCGCCAGCCGCGCCTGCTCGTCGTTGAGCTTGAGCTGCTTGGCCAGCGCCACCATGAGGGCGCACACCGCCACCGAATGCATGTAGGTGTAGTCGTCCGCCGTCTTCAGCCGTGCCAGGCTGATGAGGGCGCCGGGGTTGCGGGTCACGGAGTCGGAGATTTCCTCCACCAGGTTCTGCGCGCTGGCGGAGTCCACAGCGCGGCCCATGCGGGCTTCACTGAACATCGACACCACGGCTTTCTTGGAGCGTACGCAGACGGCGGCTGCCATCTTGAGTTCGCTCTTCATATCGGTCGGTGAGCGGTCGCGTACCGGGGGGGGGGGCGGGGGCGGCAGGGTGACTTTGAGAGGCGGCAAGTCTTCCAGGCGGCTGAAATCCGTATCGATCTGCGCATCCACCTCTTCGCGCGACAGCGACGCAGTGCCCACTGCAACATCGAGCCCCTTGGATGTGTCGATCCAGCACTCGGTGATGGCCGTGGAGCGAATGCGCTCCAGATCCTTGGGGTCTTTGAGGACGAACTTGGCCCGCCAGAAGGGGTGGTCCATCCAGGATCCGCAGAATTCGTGCAGGTACATGCCCAAGGTGAGATGCTGGATGTGAATGCGCTTGAGCATGGTGAAAAGCCTTGGACTCGAAAAAACGCCTTCAGCAGGGGGCCATCGGCCCCTCGCACCCGACGACTTCAGGTCGAGGGAGTTGAGGCGTGAGCAATGGTAACCATGGTAGCCTTTTTGGTCCGCGATAACCTCGCGTTTTCCCCTCCTTTGCGCTCCTCATGCCCCCCGCCGCCGCCAAGTCTGCCTCCACCTCGTCTGCCAAGGCGGCATCTCCCGCGGGCGCCAAAGGCGGAGCGTCGGTGGCGCAGAAAGCGCTGCAAAAACTCGGGCTTCGGCGCGACATTGACCTGGCGCTGCACCTGCCCCTGCGCTACGAGGACGAAACTCGCATCACCCCGCTGGCCAATGCGCGCGACGGGCAAATGGTGCAGATCGAAGCCACGGTGACCGCCAGCGAGATCCAGCTGCGCCCGCGCCGCCAGCTGTTGGTGCAGGTCGAAGACGACAGCGGGTCGTGTGAACTGCGGTTTTTCAGCTTCTACCCCTCGCACCAGAAGACCCTGGCCGTGGGTGCGCGCCTGCGCATCCGGGGTGAGATCAAGGGCGGCTTCTGGGGGCGGCAGATGATGCACCCGGCGTTTCGCGTGGCGGGTGGCGAGCTGCCTGCGGCGTTGACGCCCGTCTACCCCACCACTGCCGGTTTGCCCCAGCCCTACTTGCGCCGTGCCGTGGTCGGCGCGCTGACGAGGGTGGACTTGTCAGACACCTTGCCGCCTGGTGCTGAGCCGCCGGTGACCCGGGTTTATAGCAAAAATGGCCGCCAGCGCTTATTCAGCCTGCGCGAGGCGCTCACTTTTTTGCACCACCCCACACCGGATGTGGCGTTGTCCACGCTGGAAGACCACAGCCACCCCGCCTGGCAGCGCCTCAAGGCCGAGGAGCTGCTGGCCCAGCAACTGTCGCAGCAGCAATCGCGCCGCGCCCGCGACATGCTGCGTGCGCCGGTGTTGCGCGCACAAAAAGCCGCCGACGGTGCCTTGCCGCTGCACGAGCAGTTGCTGGGCGTGCTGCCGTTTGACCTGACTGCCGCGCAGCGCCGCGTGGGCGAAGAGATTGCGGCGGACCTCGCCCGTAAGGTACCCATGCACCGCCTGCTGCAGGGGGATGTCGGATCGGGCAAAACTGTGGTGTCGGCCCTGGCCGCCTGTCTGGCCATGGACGCGGGCTGGCAGTGCGCGCTGATGGCCCCCACCGAAATCCTGGCAGAGCAGCACTTTGCTAAGATGATCGGCTGGCTCGAACCCCTGCTGGCCGAGCGCGGTCGCAAAGTGGCCTGGCTGGTGGGCGGGCAGAAAAAGAAGGACCGCACCACCGCGCTGGCGCTGGTCGCCAGCGGCGAGGCCGCGCTGGTGGTGGGCACCCACGCCGTCATTCAGGAACAGGTGCAGTTCAAGAACCTGGCGCTGGCCATCATCGACGAGCAGCACCGCTTTGGCGTGGCACAGCGGTTGGCCTTGCGGCAGAAACTCGCAGCCCATGGCATGGAGCCCCACATGCTCATGATGAGTGCCACCCCTATCCCGCGCACGCTGGCCATGAGCTACTACGCCGACCTCGATGTCTCGGTGATCGACGAGCTTCCCCCGGGCCGCACGCCCATCGTCACCAAGCTGATTGCCGACAGCCGCAAGGACGAAGTCATTGCGCGCATCGGCGCGCAGGTAGAGGCCGGGCGGCAGGTGTACTGGGTGTGCCCGCTGATCGAAGAAAGCGAGGCGCTCGACCTCTCCAACGCCACCGCCACCCACGCCGATCTGAGCGAAGCCTTGCCGGGCTGCATGGTCGGTCTGCTGCACTCGCGCATGCCCACCGCCGAGAAGAAGGCTGTGATGGCACTCTTCACCAGCGGCCAGATGGGCGTGCTGGTCAGCACCACGGTGATTGAAGTCGGGGTGGACGTGCCCAACGCCTCGCTCATGGTCATCGAGCATGCCGAGCGTTTTGGCCTCTCCCAACTGCACCAGCTGCGCGGCCGGGTGGGGCGGGGCGCTGCGGCCTCGGCCTGCGTGCTGCTGTACGCCACCAACGACAGCGGTCGCGTGGGCGAAACCGCCAAGGAGCGCCTGCGCGCCATGGCCGAGACCAACGACGGCTTTGAGATCGCCCGCCGTGACCTGGAAATACGTGGCCCAGGCGAGTTTCTGGGCGCGCGCCAGTCGGGCGACGCGCTGCTGCGTTTTGCCGATCTGGCCACCGACACGCACCTGCTGGAATGGGCGCGTGAGATGGCGCCGGTGATGCTGGATCGCCACCCGGATTTGGCCGCAAAGCACATTGCCCGCTGGTTGGGTGGAAAATCGGATTACCTCAAAGCATGAGACGCTGCCATCAACATTGACGCGGCCCGCTGGAAAACACCATGACCCTCACCGAACTCAAGTACATCGTTGCCGTGGCAAGGGAGAAGCACTTCGGTCATGCCGCAGATGCCTGCTACGTCTCGCAGCCCACGCTCTCGGTGGCCATCAAGAAGCTGGAAGAAGAGCTGGACGTGAAGCTCTTTGAGCGCAGCGCGGGCGAGGTCACGGTGACCCCGCTGGGCGAAGACATCGTGCGCCAGGCGCAGAGCGTGCTGGAACAGGCGGCGGCCATCAAGGAGATCGCCAAGCGCGGCAAAGACCCGCTGGCCGGGCCGCTCACGCTGGGGGTCATCTACACCATTGGGCCCTATCTGCTGCCCGAGCTGGTGCGCCAGGCCATCGGCCGCACGCCGCAAATGCCGCTCATGCTGCAGGAGAACTTCACCGTCAAGCTGCTGGAGATGCTGCGCACCGGCGAAATCGACTGCGCCATCCTGGCCGAGCCTTTTCCGGACACGGGCCTGGCGATGGCGCCGCTGTATGACGAGCCTTTCATGGCGGCGGTGCCCAGCACCCATCTGCTGGCGAGTCACAAGTCGGTGACGGCGGCGGAACTCAAAAGCGAAACCATGTTACTGCTGGGCGCGGGCCACTGCTTTCGCGACCATGTGCTGGAGGTTTGCCCGGAGTTTGCGCGTTTTGCCAGCAATGCCGAGGGCATTCGCAAGTCGTTTGAAGGCTCATCGCTAGAGACCATCAAACACATGGTCGCCGCAGGCATGGGCGTCACGCTGGTGCCGCGCCTGTCGGTGCCGCGCGAGGCGCTGCTGACTGTGTCGCGCCGCCGCAAGAGCGACGAAACCTACATCCGCTACCTGCCCATCCGCGAGGAAGACGGAGGGCCACCGCCCACGCGCCGTGTGGTGCTGGCCTGGCGCCGCAGCTTTACCCGCTACGAAGCCATTGCCGCGCTGCGCAATGCGGTGTATGCGTGCGAGTTGCCGGGCGTTACCCGGCTGTCATAGGGCCGGTCTCGCGCACCAACTACCAAAGACCAAAGACCAACGCGTCATGCCATGCCCTGTCGTGTGGGTGCGGAACTGACAAGACACAAGGCTGTCGACACGACCTTGCGCTAAAGTGGTTCGGTGCACTGCCGTCCGGCTCTGGAGCCGGGGCGGCGGGTGTTTGAACCCCTCTTTCCCCATTCACTTCAGGAGCAATGACATGGCCAAGGCCTCCAAGACCAACGCACCCACGATCAACATCGGCATCAGCGAAAAAGACCGCGCTGCCATTGCCCAGGGCCTGTCGCGCCTGCTGGCCGACACCTACACGCTGTACCTCACCACGCACAACTTCCACTGGAACGTGACGGGCCCCATGTTCAACACGCTGCACGCCATGTTCATGGTGCAGTACACCGAGCTGTGGAATGCGGTGGACCCGATTGCCGAGCGCATCCGCTCGCTGGGCCATGTGGCCCCCGGTTCGTACGCCGAGTTTGGCAAGCTGGCCACCGTGCCAGACGCGCCAAGCAAGCCGCCCAAGGCGCTGGACATGGTGCGTGTGCTGGTTGAAGGCCATGAGGCCGTGGCCCGCACCGCACGCAGCCTGTACCCTCTGGCAGACAAGGCCAGTGACGAGCCCACGGCCGACCTGCTGACCCAGCGCCTGACGGTGCATGAACAAACGGCGTGGATGCTGCGCTCGCTGCTGGAAGAGTGATTCACACCGGGCAATGGCGCACAAAAGCGCGTTGTCCTACAAGGGGCGGCAGCGCTTGTCAGGATGATCCGGGCTTGGGCGTGCTGCCCGCTGCCGGCCAGGCAGCCCCCGGGGAGCTTGCAGGGTGAGACGGCGTTGGCATCGACGACCCGCCTGCCGACGGTAGTTCTCACTCTCGCAAGGCTCCATCACAGCACGCAGGGCAAGACCAAATCCGTGATGTATGCGAATCCTGTACGTTGAAGACAACCCCGAACTGCGCGAGACCATTGGCATGCTCATGGAGGGCGATGGCCAGACGGTGACCTCGTGCGCGACGGCCGAAGAAGCCCTGGCGCTCGACGCTCAGGAGACTTTTGATCTGTTGGTGTCCGATGTCAGCCTGCCTGGCATTTCGGGCACCGACCTGGCTCGCCAACTGCTGGCCGAGGACCCTGAGCGATGGGTGGTTCTGTGCTCGGGCTATGAGCTGGGCAGCTACCCCAGCTCCTGGGGCCCCAATGTGCGCACTTTGCTCAAACCTTTCGAACTGGATGAGCTGGAAGACTTGCTCGGCTCCATTCGCAAAGCGGTTGCCAAGCCCACGGCTTGAGACTGCCTCACGCCTCACGCCTCACGCCTCGACCAAACTCAAACGCAGTCTCCGCCTGGGTAGGCACTGATCAGGCACGGTCTTGATCAAACTGTTGCCCACTTATCCTTTGAGGTTGACACACGCGGCAGCTCCACACTGAATCGAGTCGTTCCCTCCTGAGATTGCACGTGGATACGCCCGCTGTGAGCGCGCACGATCTGGTGCGCAATGAAAAGCCCCAGCCCCAGGCCCTGGTGGCGCCCAGGGTTCCGTTCACGCCCATGAAACGGGTCGAACAGATGCGGAATCAACTCCGGCGCTATCGTGCCGCCATTGGACACCGCCACGGTGACCGTATCCGCCTGGGTACCATCCACGCCAATACACACCGGTTGGTCAGGGGTGCCGTGGTGGACAGCGTTGCCCACCAGATTGCTCACCACCTGGGACAGGCGCTCGCCGTCCCATACACCCGACAGATTGCCTTGCAATGACGATTCGATGGCGCGGTCAGGAAAGCTGGTCTGCACTTCGTCCAGGGTGCGCTGCACAAGGGCCTGCATGTCGGCGGGTGCCAGCTGCAGCGCCAAGCCGCCTGCGTGACGGATGCGGGTGACGTCCAGCAGGTCTTCGATCATGCGTCCCATGCGCTGGCTGCTTCTCAGCATGCGCTCTGCCATGGTGGCTACCTTGTCGTCGACAGGCTGGCGTTTGAGCACTGTGGCTGCAGCGGTGATCGACATAAGAGGGGTGCGCAGATCGTGGCTGAGCACCGCCATGAACATCTCGTTGACGCGCAGGGCGGCGGTGCGCTCCTGCAGTTCGTGGGCCAGGGCCTGTTTGCGGCGCTGCAGCTCGAAGAACACGTTGGCCTTGTTGGTCAGCATGTGCGGGTCGATGGGCTTGTACAGAAAGTCCACCGCACCACTTTCGTAGCCCCGAAACTGCCAATTCTGCTCGCGTGACCCGGCCGTGATGAAGATCAGCGGGATATGGCGCGTGCGCTCGCTGCCCCGTATCAGCTCGGCCAGTTCGAACCCGTTCATCTCCGGCATCTGCACATCCAGCAAGGCCAGTGCCACATCGGTGTGGGTCAGCAGCAGCTCCAGGGCCTCGGGCCCCGACTGTGCCTTGAGGATGTCGATGCCATCGCGTTGCAGCAGCGCCTCCAGCGCGATCAGGTTTTCCGGAACGTCATCGACAAGCAGGCATTTGACGCGGTCGGTGTGTGGCATAGGTGTCGGTGGCAAGAGGTGTTGTGTATTTTTATGGGTGTTCACGGGCATCACAGCAGGCCTTGATGGTGCCAGTCGGCCAGCAGGTCGGCAATGTCAGGGGGCGCTAGAACATGGGGGGTGGCAACACGTGCCAGGGCAGCGTGGGGCATGGCGGGCATGGGCGCGGTCGCCGGGTCTTGCACTACCACCTGGCCACCCGCGGCGGCAATGGCCTCGATGCCCCGCGCGCCGTCTTCGTTGGCACCCGACAGCAGGACGCCCACCAGGCGCTCCCCATACTGGTCCGCCGCAGACTCGAACAGTACGTCGATGGACGGGCGTGAGTAATGCACAGGCGCATCCACCGACAGTGCGATGCGGGGCCCGCCATCCACCAGCAGGTGGTAGTCCGGTGGAGCAAAGTACACGGTGCCGGGCGCAATCGGGTCACCGTCCTGCGCCTCCTGCAGCGGGAGGGCGCAGCGCTGGCGAAAAATGTCTGCCAGCATGCTGCGCCGGTCGCGCGGCAGGTGCAGCACCACCAGCACGGCCGCGTGCAGCGTGGCGGGCAGCGCAGGCAGCATGCGCACCAGGGCGTCGATGGCGCCAGACGAGCCTCCCACCACGATGGCGTCGTAGGCGGTTGCGCGCGCCTGCTGACGCTGTGAGTGCGAGTGCGAGTGCGACTGCGCTGGCGCGGGTGTGGCCAAGGGGCGGGCGATGTTCACAGGCCCGCCTTCTTGCGGTAGATGCGGTCTTGCAGCACAAAGTCGTCAAACGCGTCCGCCTGTGCAGAAAACCGCAGCGACTCCTTGGAGCCCAGGCCCAGAAACCCCCGGTGGCACAGCGCCTCGCGGAACAAGCCCAGCGCGCGGTCCTGCAGATCGCGCTCAAAGTAGATCAGCACGTTGCGGCACGACACCAGGTGCATCTCGGCAAACACACTGTCGGTGGCCAGGCTGTGGTCCGAGAACACCATGTGCTCGCGCAGCGCCTTGTCAAACACCACCCGCCCGTAGCGAGCGGTGTAGTAGTTGGACAGCGAACTGCGCGCGCCCGAGCGGGCGTGGTTCTCGGTAAAGGCCGCGACGCGCGTCATGTCGAACACGCCGGACTCGGCAGCGCGCAATGCATGCGGGTTGATGTCGGTGGCGTAGATCAGCGTGCGGTCCAGCAGTCCTTCTTCCTGCAGCAAGATGGCCAGCGAATACACCTCTTCGCCCGCGCTGCAGCCTGCCACCCAGACCTTCAGCGATGGGTAGGTGCGCAGCAGCGGCACCACTTCGTTGCGCAGCGCCTGAAAGTAGCTGGGGTCGCGGAACATGTCGCTGACCTGCACCGTGAGGTATTCCAGCAGCGCCGGAAACACCGCCGGTTCGTGCAGCACGCGGTCCTGCAGTTGCGACAGCGTCTTGCAGCCAAAGTGCAGCAGCGCCGTGCCCAGCCGCCGCTTAAGCGAGGCCTGCGCGTATCCCCGAAAGTCATAGTGGTAACGGTGGAAGATCGCATCGATCAGCAGGCGCTGCTCGATGTCTGCCGTTCGTGCTTTCTTCTGGTGCGGCATGGGTGCGGGTGGAGGACTCAAGAGTTTGTCTGGGCCGGGTTATTTGGGCATCCACACCCGCACCAGCGACAGGAGCTTTTCCACGTCCAGCGGCTTGGCGATGTAGTCGTTGGCACCGGCGGCCAGGCACTTTTCCTGGTCGTCCTTCATGGCCTTGGCGGTCAGCGCGATGATGGGCAGGCGGCGCCATTCGGGGCGGCTGCGGATCTCGCGCATGGCGGTGTAGCCATCCATCTCCGGCATCATGATGTCCATCAGCACCAGGTCAATGCTCGGGCTGTCGGCATTGCCCATGCGTGCCAGCGTGTCCAGCGCCTCGCGGCCGTTGCGTGCAATCTCCACCCGGATGCCCGTGGGCTCCAGGATGCTGGAGAGCGCGAACACATTGCGCACGTCGTCTTCCACCACCAGCACCGTGCGGCCTTCCAGCGCGGATTCACGGTTGCGGGCCACCTGCAGCATCTGGCGGTGCTCGGCCGACAACTCGGACTCCACCTGGTGCAAGAACAGCGTGACCTCGTCCAGCAAGCGCTCGGGCGAGCGGGCGTCCTTGATGATGATGGACTTGGAAAACCGCCGCAGCTGCTGCTCTTCGTCGCGCGACAGGGCGCGGCCGGTGTAGACAATGACGGGCGGAAACGACACGCCGTCCTGCTCCGTCATCTGCTGCAGCAGCTCATAGCCGCTCAGGTCGGGCAGGTTCAGGTCCATCACCATGCAATCAAAGGTGGATCCACGCAAGTGCTTGAGCGCCTCTGCCGCGGTGCCTGCACCCACGATCTCCACATCTTCGCTGCTGAGCAGGTGGCGCACGCTTTCGCGCTGTCGCTCGTCGTCTTCCACCACCAGCACGCGGTGCAGGCTTTGGGTGAACTTGGCCTCCAGCAATTGCAGCGCATGCACCAGTTCGTCCCGCTTGACGGGTTTGAGGGCATAGCCGATGGCGCCCCGGCCCATGGCTTCTTTCGAGTAGTCGGCCACCGACACCACATGCACCGGGATGTGCCGCGTGGCGGGGTTGCGCTTGAGCTGGTCGAGCACGCCCAGGCCAGAGAAATCCGGCAGGTTCACGTCCAGCACGATGGCGCTTGGCAGGCTGTTCGCAGCAAACGCCAGCCCATCGGCGGCGTTGTGCGCCAGATGGCATTCAAAGTCCATCTCGCCGGCCAGATCGCACAGGATGTGGGCGAACCGCTCGTCATCCTCGATCACCAGAATGCTGCGGGCCCCGGCGCGGCGCGGCGCAGACTTTACCGCGACGGCGATGGCGGCCGATGCTGTGGCCGACCCGCCAAATGCAGGCTTCGGGTCGGCCTGCTGCATTGCACTGCGGGTGTGCGCGGTTTGCACAGACACGTTGGTTGCCGGGGTGTCCCATGGCTGCGGTGCCTCTGGCTGCGCGGGTTGTGGTGCGACAAGGCGCAGCGGCAGCACCAGCGTGAACACACTGCCTTCGCCCGGCGTGCTCTGCACAGAGATCGTTCCGCCCAGCAGTTTCGCCAGGTCGCGAGAGATCGACAGCCCCAGCCCCGTGCCGCCATATTTGCGGTGTGTGCTGCCATCGGCCTGGCGGAAGGCTTCAAAAATCAGCTCCTGCTGGTGTGCAGGGATTCCGATGCCCGTGTCCTTGACGGCGAACGACAGCGTGTCGTCGCCGTTGCGGGATACATGCAGGGACACGTCGCCCTTTTCGGTGAACTTGAGCGCGTTGGACACCAGGTTCTTGAGCACCTGGCCCAGGCGCAGCGGGTCGGTTTCCATGCCCGCAGGCACATCGGGCGCCACCGTGGCGGTCAGCGTGAGGCCCTTTTCCTGTGCCAGCGGGCGCAACGGGTCGATCAGCGCCTGCAGCGCGCGGCCGATGTTGACGGGCTCCACGTCTACCGTTGCCTGACCGGACTCGATCTTGGACAGGTCCAGGATGTCGTTGATCAGCGCCAGCAGGTCATTGCCCGCCGCGTAGATGGTCTGCGCGTATTTCACCTGGTCGGTGCTCAGGTTGCCGGGCTTGTTGTCGGCCAGCAGCTTGGCCAGGATGAGCGTGGAGTTCAGCGGGGTGCGCAGCTCGTGGCTCATGTTGGCCAGAAACTCGCTCTTGTACTGGCTGGCCAGTTCCAGCTCATGCGCCTTGTCGGTCATGGCGCTCTGGGCGCGCAGCAGTTGCTCGCGCTGGTGCTCCAGCTGCTGGGTCTGCTCCTCGAGGTGGGCGTTGGTCTGCTCCAGCTCGGTCTGCTGCACCTCCATTTGCGCCTGCGACTCCTGCAGGATGCGGCTTTGCTGCTCCAGCTCTTCGTTGTTGACGCGCAGTTCTTCCTGCTGGGTCTGCAGTTCTTCGGACTGGCGCTGGGTTTCTTCCAGCAGGTCCTGCATGCGGTTGCGGTCTATGCCTGAACGGATGGCCACCGCCAGCATCTCCGAGGCCCGCTCCAGCAGGCTACGCTCCGCGTCGCTCACCGGGCGGTAAAAGCCCAGCTCGATGACAGCAAACACCTCGCCGTTTTCCACCGCAGGCGCCACCAGCAGTTCAGCCGGCTTGGCCTGTCCCGTGCTGGACGACACGGTCAAATAGTCCGCTGGCACGTCGCGCACGTGAAGCAGCTTGCGCGAGCGCGCAGCCTGCCCCACCAACCCTTCGTCGCGCAACAGCTTTTCTGCCAGGCGTTCGCGCGGCAGCGCATAGCCGCCAAACAGCGTGAAGCCTCCGTTGCAGTCCGCCACGTACCCTGCACCCACGTGGGCCTTGAGGTAGGTGGCCAGGTATTCCAGCGCCAGCTGGCCGATATTCTCCAGCCGGTGGTCACCCTGTATGCGCTGGCCCAGGCCGCTGATCCCCGCCGACACCCACGACTGGCTGGCCTTGATCCGGTACTCGCGCGCGGTCATGGCGGCCGACAGAAAGATCAGCGCCAGCAAGACGGCCGAGCCGCCCCACGAGTAATAGGTAGACATGATGGCCGCATCCACCCAATCCTGGCGGCGGGTTTCCAATTGCTGGTTTTGCAGTGTGAACAGATCGCTGACGACGTCACGGATCCGGTCCATGATGTTCTTGCCGGCGTCAGTGCGCATCAGCGCCATCGCTTCCACTCCATCACCCGTCTTGCGCAGCTCGATGGTCTCGTTCAGCTCGCGCAGTTTTTGTCGCGACAGCTCGTCAAGCTGCACCACCAGCCGGCGCTGAATGGGGTCGTCGGCTGTGCTGGCCTTGAGCCCCGTCATCTGGCGCTCCATGGCCGATATCGCCAGTTGATACGGCTGCAGGTAGGTGGTGTCGCCCATCAGCAGGTAGCCGCGCTGACCGGTTTCTGCGTCCTTGACCGCCGAGTGAAACAGGTTGAGCTGGCGCATGGCCACCGTGGTGCGGTCCATGGCCTTCACCGCGTCAGCGCGGGTCTCGGCCGAGCGGAAGTTGACGATGGCGATGATCAGGGTGGCAAGTGCCGCCACCACAAAGCCCGCCAGCAGCGAGCGTGGAATGGCAAAGCGCGTGGCAACCTGGGTGCTGCTCGAAGATGCAGTCATGCGGGGCAGATCCGTGGGGGTGGGGGAACGCGGACTGTACCGGTTTTGTTCCCGTCTTCACGTCAGCCAGCGCCGCGTCTTTGTGGGTGCGGACTGCTACATTCGGTGCGCTTGCGTCCTGGTGGATGCACACCGATTTGTATCTTTCGTGCTGGCCTCCGCCGCCTACCTTTCCTGTTCGCCTGTCATGCCCCCCGTTTCCCCGCCCAGCCGCTTCGCCCTGTACCTGGACCTCATCCGCTGGAACCGCCCCGCGGGCTGGCTGGTGTGCCTGTGGCCCACGCTCTCTGCGCTGTGGATAGCGTCCGACGGGTTTCCGGGCTGGCACTTGCTGGTGGTGTTTGTGCTGGGCACGTTTTTGATGCGCAGCGCAGGTTGCTGCGTGAACGACGTGGCCGACCGCGACTTTGACAAGCACGTCAAACGCACCGCGCAGCGCCCGGTCACGACCGGCGCCGTGTCCGTCAAGGAGGCCCTGGGGCTGGGCGCCGTGCTGGCGTTGCTGGCGTTTGGGTTGGTGCTCACTACCAATACAGCCGCCATCGCCTGGTCGGTGCCCGCTGTGCTGGTGGCTATTGCCTACCCGTTTTCCAAGCGGGTGATCTCCATGCCACAGGCAGTGCTGGGCATTGCGTTCAACTTTGGCATCGTCATCGCCTTTGCAGCCGTACAGGGCAGCGTGCCCGCCGTGGCGTGGTGGATGTGGCTCGGTAACCTGTTCTGGGTGTTGGCGTACGACACCGAATACGCCATGGTCGACCGCGACGACGATCTCAAGATCGGCATCAAGACCTCGGCCATCACGCTGGGCCGATTTGACGTGGCCGCCATCGTGGCGTTTTATCTGCTTTTCTTGTCTATTTGGGGTCTGGCGCTTGATGGGTATGCGCCGGGTGCTATTTTTTATATAGCGCTAGCCGCAGCCCTGGCCCAGGTGCTTTGGCACTTCACGCTCATCCGCACCCGCACGCGCGAGGGCTGTTTTGTGGCGTTCCGCGTCAACCACTGGCTGGGTGCCACGGTGTTTGCGGGCATTGCGGGCAGCTACCTGCTGCTTCAATTACTCACTAATTGATAGCTGCTAGCGCTTGATAGGCAAGCGCTAGAGGCCAAAAACACTTAAAAATATAGGCTCATGCGCCGAATTCATCGCCCAGTTCGTGGGCGCGGTGTTCGGCGGCGCGCATGGCGGCCTCAAAACTGGCGGCCACGCCTGCGGTCTCCATGGACTGCAGCGCTGCATACGTGGTGCCGCCCTTGGATGTGACGCGCTGGCGCAGCACGGCGGGCGTCTCGTCGGAGCGGCGCGCCAGCTCTGACGCGCCCACAAACGTGCCTATGGCCAGTTGGTGGGCCTGCTGCTCGGTCAGACCCATGGCGGTACCCGCACGCGTCATGGCTTCGAGGAAGTAAAAGACATAGGCCGGGCCCGAGCCCGACAGCGCGGTAACGGCGTCGAGCTGCTTTTCCGTATCGACCCACAGGAACTGGCCGGTGGACGCCATGATGGCTTCGACCTGTGCGCGTTCGGCTGCGCCCACGGCGGGGCGGGCGTACAGCGCGCTCATGCCTTTGCCCACCAGCGCGGGAGTGTTGGGCATGGTGCGCACGATGCGCTCGCTGCCCAGCCACTGGACGATGCTGTCCGACCGGATGCCCGCGGCCACGCTCAGGTGCAGGGCCTCTGCCGTGTGTGACTTGGCCTGGACGGCAGCGTCCTTGAAGGTCTGGGGCTTGACGGCCCACACCACGATGCGTGCGCGCTGCAGGGCAAGGCCCGCTTCGGGCTGGGCGTCGATCCCATAGTTCTTGCGCAGCGCCGCGCGGGCCTCGGCCCAAGGCTCGACCACCTCGATCTGGCTGGCAGGGTGGCCCTGCTGGATCAGCCCTCCAATGATGGCGCTGGCCATGTTGCCGCCGCCGATGAAGGCGATGGTGGGGAGTTGGGAATTTGCTGCGGCGGAAGCGGAGGAGGTCATGCTACGGTCAGGCGAGAAAGGGAGGCGCCATGGTAGCGCCGGAGACCTGTGATTGTCCAAATGGCCTGCGCAACTGGCGCGGCCCATGCCAGTGCTCCCGCGCAAGGGCCGCCCCGCCGCGCTGGGAGCGTCCCCCCGCCCGCAACGCGCAGCGATGCGAGAGCGGGGGGAAGGCGCCGAAGGCGACTCAGGGGGGCTACTCTGCAACAGTTTGCCGCACCGCGTGTTCCCAGTTCGCCATCAGCTCCTGCGCACGCGCGTTGCTGAGGGTGGGCACAAAACGGCGGTCGGCGCGCCACAGTTTCGAGAGTTCGTCGGTGCTGCCATACACACCGCTCGACAACCCCGCCAGGTAGGCTGCGCCCAGCGCGGTCGTCTCAATGACAGCAGGCCGCACCACCGGAATGCCCAGCAGGTCGGCCTGGAACTGCATCAGCAGGTCGTTGATGCAGGCGCCGCCGTCCACGCGCAGCTCGCTCACGGGTGCGCCGCCAGCGGCCACGGCGTCGCGGCTCATAGCCAGCAGCAGGGCGGCGCTCTGGTAGGCAATGCTCTCCAGCGCCGCGCGCGCAATGTGGCCCAGCGTGGTGCCGCGTGTGAGGCCCGTGATGGTGCCGCGCGAGTCGGGTTTCCAGTACGGGGCGCCCAGGCCGGTGAAGGCGGGCACCATCATCACGCCGCCCGAGTCCGGCACGCTTTGCGCCAGCGACTCCACCTCGCTGCTGGTGGAGATGGCGCGCAGGCCGTCGCGCAGCCACTGCACCACGGCGCCGCCGACAAAGACGCTGCCTTCCATGGCAAATTCTGGTTGCGCCGTGGCCTGCGCTGCGCTGGTGGTCAGCAGGCCGTTTTGCGAGGTCTGGAACGTGCCGCCCGTGTGCATCAGCATGAAGCAGCCCGTGCCATAGGTGTTCTTGGCCATGCCCGCCGTAAAGCAGGCCTGGCCAAACAGCGCGCTTTGCTGGTCACCCGCCACGCCGCCGACGCGGATGCTGTGGCCCAGCAGGTCGGCCGCGATGTCGCAAAAATGCGCGCTGGACGGCAGCACTTCAGGCATCAGCGCCTTGGGTATGCGCAGCAGCGCCAGCAACTCGTCGTCCCACTGGTTGGTGTGCACATTGAACAGCATGGTGCGCGAGGCGTTGCTCACGTCCGTCACATGCACCTGGCCGTGGGTGAGTTTCCACATCAGCCAGCTGTCCACCGTGCCAAACGCCAGCTCGCCGCGCTCGGCCGCGTCCCGCGCGCCGGGCACATGGTCCAGCAGCCACTGCAGCTTGGTGCCCGAGAAGTAGGCGTCCACCAGCAAGCCCGTCTTGGCCTGGATGGTGGCTGCGTGGCCTTCGCTTCGCAGCTGGGCGCAGGCGGGCTCCGCCCGGCGGTCTTGCCACACGATGGCGTGGTGCACGGGCTGGCCCGTCTTGCGGTTCCACAGCACGGTGGTCTCGCGCTGGTTGGTGATGCCCACGGCGCGCACGGCGCTGGCGGCGATGCCCGCCTTGGTCAGCGCATCGCGGGCTGTGGCCAGCTGGGTGCGCCAGATCTCCAGCGGGTCATGTTCCACCCAGCCGGGCTGGGGGTAGATCTGCGGCAGCTCCAGCTGCGCCTGCGCCACGATGTGGCCGCTTTCGTCAAAAACGATGCTGCGGGAGCTGGAGGTGCCTTGGTCGAGTGCGAGCAGGTAGGTCATGGTGAAAATGTCGGGTGATCAAGCGGCGACAGTGCAAACGACTTCGGCGTCTTGCAACAAGGCCGGAAACGGCTCCGGCGGCGGCGCATCGGTGAACAGGCGGTCGATTTGCTGGAGCGTGGCCAGTTGCACCATCGCCGGGCGGTTGAACTTGCTCTGGTCGGCAGCCAGCCAGATCTCGCGGGCTTGCGCAATGATGGTCTGGGCCACCTTCACCTCGCGGTAGTCAAAGTCGCGCAGCGAGCCATCGGGCTCGATGCCTGAGATGCCGATGAGCGCAATGTCCACGCGGAACTGGCGGATGAAATCCACGGCCGCCTCGCCCACGATGCCCCGGTCGCGGGCGCGCACCACGCCGCCGGCCACGATGACCTCGCACTCGGGGTTGCCGCTCAGGATGGCGGCCACGTTCAGGTTGTTGGTGATCACGCGCAGGCCGCGGTGGTGGAGCAGGGCTTTGGCGATGGCCTCGGTGGTGGTGCCGATGTTCAGGATCAGCGAGCAGTCGTTGGGTACCTGCTCGGCCACGGCGCGTGCAATGCGCGCCTTGCCCTCGGCGTTGAGCGTCTCGCGCTGGGTGTGGGCCAGGTTTTCCACCGTGGAGATGGGCACGCGGACACCGCCATGAAACCGCGTGAGCAGGCCCGACTCTGCCAGCCGCTGCACGTCGCGGCGCACGGTCTGCAGTGTCACGCCCAGGGTGTCGGCCAGTTGCTCCACGGTGGCGGATTTGCGTGCGCGGACTTCTTCCAGCAGCAGCAGTTGTCGAGGATTCGTATTCACGCGTATTAATTGGCTGTGGGTGTTGATACTTTAAATCGAACAAAAAGGAACCCGTTAAGGGTAAACCTTGATTCAATATGATCAAAAAAGAACAAAAATGAACGAAATCGAAACGAGGTGCGTTGCTGTGTGTGCAGCAAAGCGCCAGCTCCACAAGGCCCTTGGTGGCCCATTAGAAAGGTTGCGTGATGCAGCTGGCACTGGACAGCATCAGCAAAAAGGTAGGACCGCAGACTTGGCTCCATGACATGAGTCTGACGCTGCACAGCAACGCCGTCACGGTTCTGCTGGGCGCCACCCAGGCGGGCAAGACCAGCCTGATGCGCATCATGGCCGGGCTGGACACCCCGACGTCAGGCACGGTGAAGGTCGACGGTGTGGATGTCACCGGTATGCCCGTGCGTGATCGCAATGTGGCGATGGTGTACCAGCAGTTCATCAACTACCCCTCCATGAAGGTGGCGGCCAACATTGCGTCGCCCTTGAAGCTGCGCGGCGAAAAGAACATCGACGCCCGGGTGCTCGAGATTGCCCGCCGCCTGCACATCGACATGTTCCTGGACCGCTATCCGGCGGAGCTGTCGGGTGGCCAGCAGCAGCGCGTGGCCTTGGGGCGTGCCCTGGCCAAGGGCGCACCGCTGATGCTGCTGGACGAACCCTTGGTGAACCTGGACTACAAACTGCGTGAAGAGCTGCGCGAAGAGCTGACCCAGCTGTTTGCGGCAGGCCAGTCCACCGTGGTGTACGCCACCACCGAGCCGGGGGAGGCCCTGCTGCTGGGTGGCTACACGGCCGTGCTTGACGAAGGTCAGTTGCTGCAATACGGCCCGACTGCCGAGGTGTTCCACGCGCCCAACTCGCTGCGCGTGGCGCGCGCCTTTAGCGACCCGCCGATGAACCTGATCCCCGCCACTGCGGCCACTCAGGGCGTGCCAGGCGTGCAGCTGCAAGGTGGCGTGCCATTGGCGATCCCGCTGCCGCAGGGAGCAGCCGTTGCGGGTGCGCTGACTGTGGGCGTGCGCGCCAGTGCGCTCAGGGTGCATGCGCGCCCGGGTGATGTGAGTGTGAGCGGCACGGTAGAGCTGGCCGAAATTTCGGGCTCCGACACCTTCGTGCACGCATCCACCGCCTGGGGCGATCTGGTGGCGCAACTTACCGGTGTCCATTACTTTGAACTGGGCACGCCCATCACGCTGCATCTGGACCCGTCGCACGCCTATGTGTTTGGCGCGGCTGGCCAGTTGGTGTGGGCGCCCGCGCGACAACATCTCACCGCACAAGGAGGACGCTGAGATGGCCCGTATCAGTCTGGATCTCGCGCATTCGTACAAGCCGAACCCGCAGCAGGACAGCGACTATGCGCTGCTGCCTTTGAAGATGGAGTTTGAGGACGGTGGCGCCTATGCGCTGCTGGGCCCATCGGGCTGTGGCAAGACCACCATGCTCAACATCATGTCGGGCCTGCTGGTGCCATCGCACGGCAAGGTGCTGTTTGATGGCCGCGACGTGACGCGCGCCAGCCCGCAAGAGCGCAACATCGCGCAGGTGTTCCAGTTCCCGGTCATCTACGACACCATGACGGTGGCCGAGAACCTGGCGTTCCCACTGAAGAACCGCAAGGTGCCCGAACCCCAGATCAAGCAGCGGGTGGGCGTGATTGCCGAAATGCTGGAGATGAGCCACCAGCTCGACATGCGCGCTGCGGGTCTGTCGGCCGACCAGAAACAGAAGATATCGCTGGGCCGTGGCCTGGTGCGGCCAGACGTGGCGGCGGTGCTGTTTGACGAGCCGCTCACGGTGATCGACCCGCATCTCAAATGGCAGCTGCGCCGCAAGCTCAAGCAGATTCACCACGAACTCAAACTCACGCTGATTTACGTGACGCACGACCAGGTAGAGGCGCTGACCTTTGCCGACCAGGTGGTGGTGATGACGCGCGGCCGCGCCGTGCAGGTGGGGTCGGCCGATGCGTTGTTCGAGCGCCCTGCGCACGTGTTTGTGGGCCATTTCATCGGCTCACCCGGCATGAACTTTCTGCCCGCCCAGTGTGACGGCGGCACGCTGTCGGTGGTCGGGCATCGCATGGTGCTCCCGGCGGAGCATGGCTTGCCAGGTGGATTGCTGCAGGTGGGCATACGGCCCGAATACTTGGCGCTGGCCCAGCCTGCCCAGGCAGGCGCTTTGCAATGCGCGGTGGTGCAGGTGCAGGACATCGGCACCTATCTGATGCTGACTGCCAAGGTGGGTGAGCACACGCTCAAGGCCCGCTTCAGCCCCGAAACGCGTCTGCCGTCGGCGGGTGATTCAGTGTGGCTGCAGGTGCTTGGCGAGCACACCTGCTTCTATCAAAACGAGGAGCTCTTGGCGTGAGCACTACAACCAAACCGGTGAACCAGAAGGCCTGGTTCCTGATCCTTCCGGTCATCATCTGCGTGGCCTTCTCGGCCATTCTGCCGCTGATGACCGTGGTCAATTATTCGGTGCAAGACATCATTTCGCCCGAGCGGCGGGTGTTTGTGGGCACCGAATGGTTTGCGGCCATGATGCGCGACGAAGAGCTGCACGCCGCCTTGTTGCGGCAGATCACTTTCTCGCTGGCGGTGCTGGCGGTGGAGATTCCACTGGGCATCCTGCTGGCGCTGTCCATGCCCGCGCACGGCTGGAAGTCGTCCGCGGTGCTGGTGGTGGTGGCGCTGTCGCTGCTGATTCCATGGAACGTGGTGGGCACCATCTGGCAGATCTATGGCCGGGCCGATATTGGTCTGATGGGCCGCCTGCTGCAGGAGGCGGGCATCGAATACAGCTACACCGGCAATGCCACGCAGGCGTGGCTCACGGTGCTGCTGATGGACGTGTGGCACTGGACGCCGCTGGTCGCGCTGCTGGCGTTTGCCGGGCTGCGCTCCATTCCTGATGCGTATTACCAGGCTGCCCGTATTGACGGGGCCAGCAAGTTCGCGGTGTTTCGCTACATCCAGCTGCCCAAGATGCGCGGCGTGCTGATGATTGCGGTGCTGCTGCGCTTCATGGACAGTTTCATGATCTACACCGAGCCCTTTGTGCTGACGGGCGGCGGGCCGGGCAATGCGACCACGTTCCTCAGCCAGTACCTCACCACCAAGGCGGTGGGCCAGTTCGACCTGGGGCCCGCTGCGGCTTTCTCGCTGATCTATTTCTTCATCATCCTGCTGCTGTGTTTCATCCTCTACAACTGGATGCAGCGCGTGGGCACCGCCAGCAACAAAGAAGGGGCCGGCCATGAATGAAAAACGCTTCCACAAGCGGTCGATCTTCCTCGTCGCTTACCTGATCTTTGCTGTGTTGCCCATCTACTGGATGATCAACATGAGCTTCAAGACCAACGCGGAGATTCTGTCCACGTTCTCGTTCTTCCCGCAGAACTTCACGTGGGACAACTACAAGACCATCTTTACCGATGAGTCCTGGTATTCGGGCTACATCAACAGCCTGATCTACGTCAGCATCAACATGGTGATTACGCTCACCGTGGCCCTGCCAGCGGCCTATGCGTTCTCGCGCTACAGCTTCCTGGGCGACAAGCACGTGTTCTTCTGGCTGCTGACCAACCGCATGACGCCGCCCGCCGTGTTCCTGCTGCCGTTCTTCCAGCTTTACACCACGGTGGGTCTGATGGACACGCACATTGCCGTGGCCCTGGCGCATCTGCTGTTCAGCGTGCCGCTGGCGGTGTGGATTCTGGAAGGCTTCATGAGCGGCATCCCGCGCGAAATCGACGAAACCGCCTACATCGATGGCTACAGCTTTCCGCGCTTTTTCATCACGATCTTTCTGCCGCTCATCAAAGCGGGTGTGGGCGTGGCCGCGTTCTTCTGCTTCATGTTCAGCTGGGTGGAACTGCTGCTGGCCCGCACGCTGACCAGCGTGAACGCCAAACCCATCGTCGCGACGATGACGCGCACCGTGAGCGCATCCGGCATGGACTGGGCGACGCTGGCCGCGGCTGGCGTGCTGACCATCGTCCCGGGCGCCATCGTGATCTGGTTTGTTCGCCACTACATCGCAAAAGGCTTTGCGATGGGTCGGGTTTGAGGAGGCTGCGAAATGTTTGACTGGATGGCCTGGACGCTGCCCGTAGCGGTGTTCTTCATTTGCATCGTGCTGATGCTGATCGGCATGACCGTGTGGGAGATCAAGTCGCCCACCGTGATGCGCAAGGGTTTTCTGCCCCTTGCGACCACGCGCGGCGACCGTCTGTTTATCGGGCTGCTGTCAGCGGCCTATGTGAACCTGATTTTTGTGGGCATCAGTGGAAAGCTGGCCCAGTGGTTCAGTCTGGAGGCCGACCCGACGATCTGGATCAGCTTTGTGCTGTCGATGGCACTGCTGGCGCTGATCATGCGCAAGGGCTGAGGCGTCAGACAGTATCAAAAAGATAGCTGCTAGCGCTTGAGGAATAGAGGATTCAATACGAAATCTATCTGAAACAGAGCTGTGACAAGCGCTGGCAGCTACTGTTTTTGATGATGACAAGCGCCGGTCCGATTTCCCCCCGGGCCGGTGTTCATCCACCAAGGGGGTTCCATCTGAGGAGACAACAATGAAGATGCAGTTCACGGCGATCGCTTTCGCCGCCGCAACCCTGGCTCTGGGGCAGGCCGCATGGGCGGGCGAGGCCGATGCCAAGAAGTGGATCGACAATGAGTTTCAGCCGTCCACGCTGAGCAAAGACCAGCAGATGGCCGAGATGAAGTGGTTCATCGACGCAGCCAAAAAGCTGCAGGCCAAGGGCGTGAAGGAAATCTCGGTGGTGTCCGAGACCATCACCACCCACGAATACGAGTCCAAGACGCTTGCCAAGGCGTTCGAGGAAATCACCGGCATCAAGGTCAAGCACGACCTGATCCAGGAAGGCGACGTGGTCGAGAAGCTGCAGACTTCCATGCAGTCCGGCAAGTCCATCTATGACGGCTGGATCTCGGATTCGGACCTGATCGGCACGCACTATCGCTACGGCAAGGTTCTGAACCTGACCGACTACATGACGGGCAACGGCAAGGAATGGACCAACCCCGGTATCGACATCAAGGACTACATCGGCACCAAGTTCACCACGGCGCCCGACGGCAAGATGTACCAGTTGCCCGACCAGCAGTTCGCCAACCTGTACTGGTTCCGTGCTGACCTGTTCGACCGCAAGGACATCAAGGACAAGTTCAAGGCCAAGTACGGCTACGACCTGGGTGTTCCACTGAACTGGAGCGCGTACGAAGACATCGCCGAGTTCTTCACCAACGACGTGAAGACCATAGATGGCAAAGCCATCTATGGCCACATGGACTACGGCAAGAAGGACCCCTCGCTGGGCTGGCGCTTTACCGATGCCTGGCTGTCCATGGCCGGCACGGCCGACATCGGCGCGCCCAACGGCTTGCCGATTGACGAATGGGGCATCCGCGTCGCCAACGACAAGTGCACGCCCGTGGGCGCCTCGGTGGCCCGCGGCGGCGCGACGAACTCGCCCGCAGCCGTGTACGCGCTGACCAAGTACGTGGACTGGATGAAGAAGTACGCGCCCAAGGAAGCCACGGGCATGACCTTCGGCGAAGCGGGCCCCGTGCCTGCCCAGGGCCAGATCGCGCAGCAGATTTTTTGGTACACCGCCTTCACCGCCGACATGACCAAGCCCGGCCTGCCTGTGGTGAACGCCGACGGCACGCCCAAGTGGCGCATGGCCCCTGGCCCCAATGGCCCGTACTGGAAGCAGGGCATGCAAAACGGCTACCAGGACGTGGGCAGCTGGACTTTCTTCAAGGACCACGACGCCAACAAGACGGCAGCGGCCTGGCTTTATGCCCAGTTCGTGACGGCCAAGACCACGTCGCTGAAGAAGACGCTGGTGGGCTTGACGCCGATCCGCGAGAGCGACATCCAGTCCAAGGCCATGACCGATGCCGCGCCCAAGCTGGGTGGCCTTGTCGAGTTCTACCGCAGCCCTGCCCGCGTGGCATGGTCGCCCACCGGTACCAACGTGCCTGACTATCCGAAGCTGGCGCAGTTGTGGTGGAAGAACGTGGCCCAGGCCGTGACGGGTGAAAAGACGCCCCAGGGCGCCATGGATACGCTCGCTGACGAAATGGACCAAGTGATGTCCCGGCTGGAGCGTGCTGGCATGGCCCACTGCGCGCCCAAGCTCAACAAGAAGGAAGACCCCAGCAAGTGGCTGAGCGACAAACAAGCCCCCTGGAAGAAGCTGGCCAACGAAAAGCCAAAGGGTGAAACCATTGCCTACGACAAGCTGCTGCAAGCCTGGAAAGACGGCAAGGCACGTTGATGACTCTCTGACTGTTGCGTTGTGACAGTTCTTTTGGCAGCCCGGACCCACAAGGTCTCTGGCTGCCTTTTTTGCTCCCGTCCGCCGCGGGCTATGTAGGCCCGCCGCGGATTTCAAACCGGAACTGTCCTCAAATCAACGGGTCACCCGTAAGTGGGTGGGACGCCCCTAG
>NZ_JBKBXG010000017.1:0-53909 GCF_046314175.1 Acidovorax sp.
GCCTGGGGCTTTACCAACACCGGCCCCGACGTACAGGACCTGTACCTGGAGCAGATCAACCCCGCCGATGCCTCGCAGTACCGCACGCCCGATGGCTGGGCGCCGTTCACGGTGCGTAATGAAACCATTCGCGTCAAAGGCGCTGCCGACGTGGCGATCAAACTGCGCAGCACGCGCCACGGCCCCGTGCTGAGCGATGCGCAAAAGGTACATGCCGACGTGCTGGACCTGGACAAGTACGTGCTGGCGCTGCGCTGGAGCGCGCTGGATGCCGACAACCAGACGGTGTTGGCAGGTTTGCAAACCAACCAGGCCAAGTCGGTCGATGAACTGTTCCAGGCCCTGTCGCACTACCACTCGCCCATGCAGAGCGTGGTGGCTGCCGATGACCAGGGCAACATCCGCTTTAAGGCCGTGGGCCGTGTGCCGCTGCGCGATGCCGCCAACGACATTCGCGGCGTGGCCCCGTCGCCCGGCTGGGAGGCGCGCTACGACTGGCAGGGCTGGCTGCCCTATGACCAGACCCCACAGGACGATGGTGCCCAGGGCTGGATCGCTACCGCCAACCAGCGCATCACTGCGCCAGGCTATACGCACTATCTCACGCAAGACTGGGCGCTGCCCTACCGCTATGAACGCATTGCGCAACTGATCGAAGCGACGGAAAAGCACGATGCCCAGAGCATGCAGGCCATCCACAGCGACGTGACATCGCTGGCCACACGTCGCCTGCTGCCGCACCTGCTGCAGGCGCAGTCCACGCATCCGCTCGCTGCCGCCGCACAGGCGCAGCTCAAGGGCTTTGACGGTGTGATGGATGCCAACGCGGCCGCGCCGCTGCTGTTTGCGGCATGGACGGATGAGCTGGCCCGTGGCCTGATCATTCCGCGCATCGGCGAAGAGCGGTTCACCGCCACTTACGGCAAACGCGACTACCGCGCCAGCATTGAAGGCGTGCTGGAACGCAATGACACCTGGTGGTGCCAGCCCTCCACCTGTGCAGAACAATCTGCTGCAGCCCTGGGCCGCGCGCTGGATCGCCTGCAGGCCGCATACGGCGGCGACCCGGCGCAGTGGCGCTGGGGTGCGGCGCACCCGGCGCTCAGCGCCCACCGACCCTTTGGCAACGTGGCCGCGCTGGCACGGTTTTTTGATGTGAGCGTGCCGTCCCACGGCGACGCGTACACCGTCAACGTGGGCCAGTACAACGCAGGCGAAGCCAAAGGCCCGTTCGTGAACCGGCACGCGGCATCGCTGCGCGCGGTGTATGACCTGGCGGACCTGGAACAGTCGCGCTTCATTTATCAAACCGGGCAGAGTGGCCTGGTGTTCTCGCCCCGCTACCGCGACATGAGCACTACCTGGGCCCAGACCGGTTACCGCGCCCTGCAGCGCAAGCCTGCGGTCTGGGTGCATCAGCTGACACTGGCGCCCGTCGCAAAATAAAACGCCACGCTCGATTTTCAGGACCTGTGTGCAGTTCGTTCCATTGATTGAAGTGACCCGCGGCGACCTGGCCGAGTGCCAGCACTGGGGTGCAGTCGCCGTTGCCAACCGCACCGGGCGTGTGCTGGCCCAGGTGGGAGACCCGTATGCGGTCACGTTCACGCGCTCCACCATCAAGGCGTTCCAGGCCCTGCCGTTCATGCTGTCGGGCGGTGCCCGCAGCCTGGGCTGGGGCCCGGCAGACCTGGCGCTGCTGTGCGCCAGCCACAACGGCGAACCCATGCATGTGGCGCAGGTGGACCACATGCTGGGCACCGTGGACCTGACGTACAAGGCCCTGCGCTGTGGTTGCCATGTGCCCATGTTTGCTGCGATGGGGCTGCCAGGGCTCGAGTTGCCAGCGGGGTTTGTGGCGGACGAGCGCCACCACAACTGCAGCGGCAAACACGCGGGCTTTGCAGCGTATTGTGTGTTGCAGGGTTTGCCGCAGGACGACCATCTGGCACCCGGTCACCCCTTGCAGATTGCCATCCGCGAACGGGTGGCGCAGGCGGTGGGGCTGGAGCCGCAGCAATTGCAGGTGGGCACTGACGGGTGCTCGGCCCCCAACTACGCCATGCCGCTGGCCCACCTGGCCCGCGGCTACGCGCGACTGGCAGGCGGCACGCCTGATACCGATCTGGACGAGAGCCTGACCGCGTTGGCCGATGCGATGGTGGCCCACCCCGAACTGGGGTCGGGCACCGGTCGGCACGACCAGGATTTCATGCGGGTGGGCCGTGGCGACTGGGTGTCCAAGACCGGCGCTGACGGCGTACAGGTGGTGGGCAGTCGCAGCCGGGGCGAGGCATTTGCGCTCAAGATCATGGACGGCAACATGGTGGCGCAGGTGGCTGCGGCCGTGGAGGTGATGGACCAACTGGGCTGGCTCGATGATTCGCAGCGCGAGGCGCTCGCGCACCGCCGGGCCTCGGACATCATTAATGCACGCGGTGTGCGGGTGGGCGGGCGCCGACCTGTGTTCAATCTGGCACGTGCCAGCGCGTGACGCGCGCGGTACCCGCGTAGTGCCTGTGGCCGGTGCACATTGGCGCCGCAGTAAAAAATTTAGGTAAAAAGTGCCTCCAGCGCTTTACTGGTAAGCGCTAGCAGCTATAAATATTGAAGCAAATGGTTCGGTATCTGGCAGCACATACACCACACCGGGCCCTCTGCCCAGCACCGGTGCAATGAACTGGTTGTAGAACGCCTCGGGCGCGTTCACGCAACCGTAGCTGATGCGCTTGTCGCGCGCACCTGGGCTGGCAAGGCGCTGCGGGCGGCGCTCTGCAGCACTCACGCTGCGTACCCGGTGCAGCGACACGGCCGAGTCGTAGTCAATCCACACAATGTCATCGCCCCGCAGGTTGTGGCCGGGTTCGGTCACAAACCGGCCGGCTGGCGTGGTGCGTTCATCGGGTCGAATCTGTGAAAGGGGGCGCGTGCCGATGTCTGGGGCAGACCGGTCACCCAGCGCAGCGCCCAGCAACACCGGGGCGCTGCCCAGCCAGTGTCCCTGGGCCGAAAACACGTGAATGCGTGCCGCAGGCTTGTCGATCACGGCAAACGGCATGTTCTGGTGGTCTACCGTGTCTGTGGCCCAGCGCACCAGGCGTTGGGCGTTGGTCGATGCATCAGCGGGTGGCCAGTGTTGTGCCGGAAGGGGCGTGGCCATGGCAGCGGGTGCCAGCAACACGCTGCAGATTGTGGCGACGGCACTGGTCACCAGGCGACGGCGCAGCGGAGTGAACGGCGCGGGCGGCGGGGAAGGGCGGAGGTTGCAGGTCACGGGCATGCAAAGGAGATCAGCGAAGGGGGCCATCGTAGCGGTTTGCCGTGGAAGCCAATGCCCACAATAATGCCCGTACCCGCGACTACGGCGGAGCGCCGTGCTCCGAACCCGCCATGTTTGACCGCCTCCGCAAAGCACTACAACCGTCGGGCGGTTCGTCCGCAGGCAAGCCGGTGTCCAACCAGGAGGTGGTGCGCTGGGCCGGCACACAGCGCCTGGCCATCGTGGCGCAAGCGACCGAGGGGCATTTCGACCTGGGTGGCGAGTTGAACGGCCACCCCTGGCGGCTGGAGTGTGGTGCGTCCACGCGCGAGTACGTGCGGGGCCTGGAACTGCGTGGCCGGGCGGACGTGGGCGCCGACCCCGACGCCGCCGTGATGGTGCTCAACCGCCCGTTGCAGGAGGCGCTGGAGGGCAACGCCTACAGTGCCATCACCGACACCCTGCAGACCACGGTGAACGCCAGCATGCCCGAGGAAATGCGTTGGCTGGCGATGTTTGAAGAGGTGGCCTGGCCGGAACTCCCGATATCGTTCAGGCGGCACTTTGCGGTGGTGGCTGAGCACATCGAACCCGCGCAGCGCTGGATCCACGCGCCGGTGGTGTCGCAACTGCTGAACATCTTGGAAGGCGAGGGCGGCGCAGCGCGGGCCGAGTCGCCGCTGCTGCTGATGCTGGTGCGTGGCAAGGTGTACCTGCGCATGGAGCACACACACCGCAGCCTGCCAGAAATCGCGCAGGCCACCCAGTTGCTGTTGGCTGCAGCGCAAGGGGCTTTGCAGAACCTGCCCCCGCCGCAGCTGTCGCGGACGCCGGATTCGGCCTGAGCCAAGAGCCTGTGGGCCTTGAACTGGCGCGCGTAACGCCAGTGCCACCGTGGAGCCGGCTTTGCCAGGCCACTGGTGGCGTCCCCCTCCGGGGGAAGGCGCATGGCGCCTCAGGGGGAGCTCTTAGCTACCGCGCGTGATCGGCACACCCGCATCGCGACCGTAGGTGCCGTACTTGCCCAGCTCCCACTTGGCAATGGCGTTGCGGTGCACTTCGTCCGGGCCGTCCGCAAAGCGCAGGGTGCGGGCGTTGGCATAGGCCGATGCGAGCGGGAAGTCGTCGCACATGCCTCCACCACCGTGCACCTGCATGGCCCAGTCGATGACCTGGCAGGCCATGCTGGGGGCCACGACCTTGATCATGGCGATTTCGGTCTTGGCCACCTTGTTGCCAGCCACGTCCATCAGCCAGGCAGCCTTGAGGGTGAGCAGGCGAGCCATGTCGATCTTGCACCGGGCTTCGGCAATGCGCTCTTGCGTCACCGTCTGCTGGGCAACGGTCTTGCCAAATGCGGTGCGTGACGAAGCACGTTTGCACATCAGCTCGAGCGCGCGTTCTGCCAGGCCAATCAGTCGCATGCAGTGGTGAATGCGCCCGGGGCCAAGGCGCCCTTGGGCGATCTCGAAGCCGCGGCCCTCTCCGAGCAGGATGTTGGAGACGGGCACACGCACGTTCTCGAACGTCATTTCCACATGGCCGTGGGGCGCGTCGTCATAGCCCAGCACATTCAGGGGGCGGATGATGGTGATGCCCTTGGCGTCGGCTGGCACCAGCACCATGCTCTGCTGCGAGTGGCGGGGCGCGTCGGGGTCGGTCTTGCCCATGGTGATGAACACAGAGCAGCGGGGGTCGGCTGCGCCGGAGATCCACCACTTGCGGCCGTTGATGACGTAATCGTCGCCATCGCGTTCGATGCGGGTTTCTATGTTGGTGGCGTCGCTGGACGCCACGTCCGGCTCGGTCATTGCAAAGGCCGAGCGGATCTTGCCTTCAAGCAGGGGCTTGAGCCAACGTGCCTTGTTGGCGTCATCGCCGTAGCGGGCGATGGTTTCCATATTGCCGGTGTCAGGCGCGGAGCAGTTGAACACCTCGCTCGACCATGGCACGCGGCCCATGATTTCGGCCAGTGGTGCGTATTCCTGGTTGGTCAGGCCTGCGCCGTCGTAGCCCGATGCAGCAGCGCTGTCGACGGGCAAAAACAGGTTCCACAAGCCTGCGGCCTGCGCCTTGGGTTTGAGGCTCTCAATGGTGTTCAGTGCGGTCCAGCGTTTGCCGGCCACGGTGTTGGCCGCCAGTTCGTTCTTGTACGAAGCCTCGTTGGGGTAGATGTGGTCGTCCATGAACTGGAGCAGCTTGGCTTGCAGTTCTTTGGTCTTGGGGGAGTAATCAAAGTCCATGGGGTCTCCGTCTAAAAATCAGTGGGGCCGTGCGGTGGGCGGGGTGGTATCAGCCGCGTTGCGCAAACGACCAGGCCAGCTGGGCCATGGGCCGTGCTGTGTCGCCAGATGCTTTGGCCTGCGCGCTCGATGCCGTGCCTGCCTCCACCCGCTTGGCGATGCCTTGCAGGATGGCCGCGATGCGGAACAGGTTGTAGGCCAGGTAAAAGTTCCAGTCCGCGCGCAGCGCGTCCGGTGTAGTGATGCCAGTGCGCTCGCAGTAGGCGCGGATGTAGCTGTCTTCGTCGGGGATGCCCAGCGCCACCAGGTCCTGGCCTGCGATACCGCGACCCATCGCTGCGGGGATGTGCCAGCTCATGCAGTGGTAGCTAAAGTCAGCCAGCGGGTGGCCCAGTGTGGACAGTTCCCAGTCCAGCACGGCAATGACGCGGGGCTCTGTGGGGTGAAACATCAGGTTGTCCAGCCGGAAGTCGCCGTGAACGATGGACACATGGCCTTCGTCGCGTGCGCTGGCAGGCATGTGGGCGGGAAGCCATTCCATGAGCTTGTCCATCTCTTCGATGGGCTGGGTGATGGACGCCACGTACTGCTTGCTCCAGCGGCCGATCTGGCGGTCGAAGTAGTTGCCGGGTTTGCCGTAGCTCGCCAGGCCCCGGTCCGCGAACTTTACGGTGTGCAGCGCAGCAATCACGCGGTTCATCTCGTTGTAGATGGCGCCGCGCTCGGCCTGTGTCATGCCGGGCAAAGACTGGTCCCACAGTACACGGCCTTCCATGCACTCCATCACGTAGAACGCGCGGCCAATCACCGATTCGTCCTCACACAGCACATACATGCGGGGCACAGGAACGTCCGTGCCATACAGGCCGCTCATCACCGCGAACTCGCGCTCAATGGCATGGGCTGATGGCAGCAGCTTGGCAACCGGCCCGGGCTTGGACCGCATCACATAGCTTTTGGAGGGCGTGATGAGCTTGTACGTGGGGTTGGACTGCCCGCCCTTGAACATTTCAACCGTCAACGGGCCGGCAAAGCCTGCCATGTTCTGCGTGAGCCAGGCGGTCAGCGCTGATGTGTCAAATGCATGCTGCTCAGAAACAGGGCGCGTGCCTACAAAGTGGTCGAAATTGCTCATGGATGGGGTGCAGGGGTCAGTTGTCGGTCTCAGAGATGCGCATGAGGGCGTCGCGGTCTCGCACCACCAGGCCGCCCGGTTCGATGCGGATGGCGTCCTCGCGCTCCATGGCTTTGAGCTCCTGGTTCACCCGCTGGCGCGATGCGCCCAGCAGTTGGGCCAGTTCTTCCTGCGCCAGTTGCAGCCCGATGCGCATCTCGCTGCCATCCGACAGACTGGGGATTCCGTAGCTGCGCACCAGGTGAACCAGCTGCTTGGCCAGCCGCGCCCGCAACGGCAGCGTGTTGAGGTCCTCCACCAAGCCGTACAACTGGCGAATGCGCCGTGCATGCAGACGCAGCATGGCCTCGTAAAACTCGGTATGCGCCGCAAGAATTTTCTTGAAGTCGGCCTTGGCCACACACAGGATGGTGGTGTCGCCATGCGCATACGCATCGTGTGTGCGCCGGTCTCCGTCGAAGATCGCCACGTCGCCGAACCAGATGCCCGGCTCCACATAGGTCAGCGTGATCTGCTTGCCCGAGATGGATGTAGAGCTCACACGCACGGCACCCCTGGCGCACGCAATCCACTCCTCGGGCGGATCGCCGCGTGCGGCGATGAGGCCGCCGTCCTTGTAGCGTTTGACGTATGCACATCGCAGGATGTCGTGGCGTAGTGAAGGTGAGAGTGATGAAAACCAGCGACCTGAGTTGATCGCTTCACGTTCTTCGATAGTAAGAATCGGGTCGTCCATGGCCTGTCTTTTGGGTGACTAGAAACAGACCCATTGTCACGTCAGGGACCTCCGCTCTGGCTCAGGGTTGTCACCTGCGTGTCTGTACGCACTTCAAGCAAAAGCCCCCTGGCGCTGTGGGTAGCGCGCAGGGGGCTTTTTGTTGTGATGCGTTGAGGTGACTTGAAACGCTCGGGTGACGGGTTATTCGTAGCGGGGAACGCGTTTTTCAAGAAAGGCCGTGATGCCTGCGCCGCCGTTGGCGTGGTGCAGGTTTTTCACGAAGTGATCGCGCTCGTGGCCCAGGTGTTGTGTGAGGCTGTTGTGGGGCGCTTCTGCCACCAGCTCCTTGATGCTCGCCAGCACGTTGGGCGCGCGCGCATTGAGCTGCTCGGCAAGCGCCAGGGCCGTGTCGAGCGCCTGACCGGGCTCGGCGATGTGGTTGATAAGGCCCAGCGTGTGCAAGCGCTCTGCATTCATGCGGTCGCCGCACATCAGGATCTCGGTGGCGATCTGGCGGGGCAGGGCCTGTGCCAGGCTCCAGCTGCCTCCGCCGTCGGGCGACAGAGCCACATTGCTGTAGGCCATCACAAACACGGCATTGCGGGCCGACACGATGAAGTCGCACGCCAGCGCCAGAGAGAACCCCGCGCCCGCTGCCGCCCCCTCGACGGCGGCAATCACCGGCTTGGGATAGGTGCGAATGGTCTCGATCCAGTTGTGCAGCCCTTCGATACTCTGGGCCTGCACTTCGGGGGCTTCCTGGCGGTTGGCCAGCAGGCGCTGCAGGTTGCCGCCCGCGCAGAACATGCCATCGGCGCCAGTGATGACCACGCTGCGGATGTCCGCGCTGCTTTCGGCTCCGCTCAAGGCCTCAATGCCCGCGGCGTACATCGCAGGGTCGATGGCGTTGCGCCGCTCCGGGTTGCGAAGCGTGAGGATCAGGGTCTGGCCCTGGCTGGTGCTCTGGAGTTCTGCGGGCATGGAGGCCTCAATCTTCTTCGACGTGTGTGAGGCTCAGACCGATGGCACCGCGCCTGCGCAGCCAGGGGCTGGGGCGGTAGCGCGTGTCACCGTAAACGGTCTGCATGTTGAACAGCACTTCGAGAATGTTGGTCGGGCCCCAGCGGTCGCCCATGGCCAACGGCCCCATTGGATAGCCCAGGCCCAGGGTGACGGCGGTCTCCAGGTCCTTAGGGGAACAAATGCCTTGCTGGCAAATGTCGCTGGCGATGTTCACGATGGTGGCCACCACACGCTGCGTGACAAACCCGCCGCTGTCGCGAATCACGCTCACGGGCTTGCCGTCGCGTGCAAACAGGGCGTGGGCCGCATTGCGGATGTCAACCCGGGTGGCAGGGTTGGTTGCTAGCACACGGCGTTTGGTGGCCGCGTCGTCAATCAGCATGTCGATACCGATGGTGCGGGCGGGATCCAGGCGCTCGACAACAGCCACGGTGGTGATGTCAAAACCCAGAGGCGCTACCAGCGTAAGTGCATGCGGGGACGGCGACTGACCGGTTTCGATGGTGGCGCCCAGCTCCTTGAGCAACAGGTACAGCTCTGCGCGGCGTGCGGCCCGAGGGGACACCCACACCGGAGGGATCTCCGCCACGACAGGCGGCGGGGCTTCAGCGGGCACCTGTGCCACGCCGTCCACATAGCGATAAAACCCTTCGCCTACCTTCTTGCCCACCACCCCACCGGCCAGGCGCTGTGCGGTGATAACGCTGGGGCGAAAACGCGGCTCGTCGTAGTACTGGCGGTAGATGGACTCCATCACCGGGTGCGATACGTCCAGCGCCGTCAGATCCATCAGCTCAAACGGCCCCAGCTTGAAGCCCACCTGGTCGCGCAGGATACGGTCAATGGTGGCGAAGTCGGCCACGCCCTCGCCCACGATGCGCAGGGCCTCAGTGCCAAAGCCACGCCCCGCGTGGTTGACGATGAAACCCGGAGTGTCTTGCGCCTGCACCGGGGTGTGGCCCATCTGTTTGGTATATGCGGCTAGGTCGGCGCAGATGGCGGGGTTGGTTTTGAGGCCGGCAATCACCTCGACCACCTTCATCAGCGGCACCGGATTGAAGAAGTGAAACCCTGCCAGGCGGTCCGGGTGCTTTAGGGCTGCACCAATGGCGGTGACCGAAAGCGACGAGGTGTTGGTAGCCAGCACTGCTTCTCGGCGGACCACGGACTCCAGTTGCGAGAACAATGTCTGCTTGGCATCCAGGCGCTCCACGATGGCCTCGATGACGAGGTCGCAGTCCGCCAGATCGTTCACGGTCCGCACGGGATGCAGGTTTGCGGCCCAAGCGTTGGCCTGCGCTTCGTCAACGCGGCCCTTGGCGACCAGTTTGCTCCATTGGTCCTGCAAGGCTACTTTGGCTGCATCTGCGGCACCGGGGTTGGTGTCGAGCAAAAAAACCTGGCTTCCAGCCTGGGCAGCAATTTGTGCAATGCCCCGACCCATGGCACCGGTGCCCACGACGGCGATGTTGGGATACTGAATTTTCATAGCGCCATTATGGCTGTGGCCTTGGGTGGGACTTATGTGCAAGAATCTCCGCAACCAGAAACAGAACATATTGTGAATATCCGTAACACCATTCTTGGGGCCGGTCTGTGGGTGGTTGCCTCCGGAGCCTCCGCCCTGTCGCTGGGTGGTAGCAGGGGTGCGGTAGTGCTCGGTGCCCCGGTGGATCTGACTTTTGAGGTGCAGCCCGACCCCGGCTCGGATGTCGCATCGTCCTGCGTGGCGGCCGCACTGGTCGCAGGGGACACCCCCATTGGCGACGCCCGGGTGCGTGTTACGCCCCTCCCTGAAGTGCGTGGGCGTTCGCCCGCTGTGCGTGTGCAGGCGGCGGTGGCGCTCGATGAGCCGGTGCTCACCGTCACGTTGACCGCAGGGTGTGTTGGCAAGACCACGCGCACATACACATTTCTTTCAGAGCTTCCTTTGGCCGTTGCACGGTCTGCTTCGCCGGTCGATGTGTCGCGTCTTTCTCAGGCGTCCGGTGCTGTGGCGAGTCTGTCGCGCATCCCGCAAGTAGCACAGAGCCAGCAGGCGCCTGCGGCCGCTGCTCTTCCTGCGGCATCGTCACCCGTGGCGCCATCGGCTGCACGGGCGCAGGTCCGTCCCACAGCGCGCCCTCCAGCCCGCCCCTCTGCGGCGCCCAGGGCCGCTGCCGCTGCCCCGCAGCCTGCTGCGCGCTCTCGCCTCGTCGTTGAGCCTCTGGATACCTGGCTCGACAGTCCGGTGGTCTTGCGGCCGTCCCAAGAGCTATTCGCCTCCCCATCCGATGAACCGTCGGCACAACGCGCTGAGGCAGCTGCGCTGTGGCGGTCACTGAACGCGCAGCCCCAGGATATTCAGGATAGTGACCGCCTCAAGGCGTTGGAAGCTGACGCCGCCACCTTGCGAGCGCAGGCAGGCCGAGACCGTGCGGCTGTAGCGCAATTGCAGCAACAACTGGATGCGGCAGAGCAGGAGCGTTTCCCGGCCATGGTGGTCTATGTGCTCGGCGGATTGTTACTGCTGGCACTGCTGCTGGCTGCATGGATTTGGGCCCGTCTGCGCAGCGCATCCGAAAAAGCGGTGCAAGCTTGGCGTGACTCTGTGGCGATGGGCAACCGTGATGCGGTGGCAGCCCACGATGCCGCGCTGGGTCTGACGCCTCACCCGGGAGACACATGGACCCCGTCGGGCGCCTTGCCCACCCCGTCGGGAATGATGCCGATGTCGGCACCGGTTCCGCTACAGGAACGTTTTGTCTCCACGTCCCCCGCCGTCAGTGCACCTGCGGCATTGGAACGCGATGCCGTTCCGGTGGCGCCGCCACGGCCGACGGCGGCGGCTCCGGTGGGTGCGTCTGTGTCGGCGACGGCGTCCGCTGCTGCACTGCATATCGTCAATCCCGAAGAGTTGTTCGACGTTCAGCAGCAGGCCGAGTTTTTTGTGTCGGTGGGCGAGCATCAACAGGCCATCGAGGTGCTGCGCAAGCACATCGCCCAGCACCGTGAATCGTCGCCGTTGGCGTATCTGGAGCTTCTGCGGCTTTATCACACGCTCAGCCGGGTGGACGAGTTCACGCAACTGCGCAAACAGTTCATGGAGTCGTTCAACGCGCAGGTGCCTGAATTCACGACGTTTCATCGCACGGGCCGCATGCTGTACCACTACACGGATGCGTTGGCCGAGATCGAGGCCGAGTGGACGTCTCCCGAAGTGCTGCTGCTGCTGGAAAAACTGCTGTTCCGCCGCACGGGTGCAGAGGCGGTGGAACCGTTTGACCTGGCAGCCTATGACGACCTGCTGCTGCTGCTGTCCATCGCGCAGACCACGCCCGCCAGTGCGCGGGGCGAACCTGCGCCGCGCAAGCGCACCACACCGTTGGCACCGCCACGCACCGAAACGCTGGTGGCAGAATCTGCTGCGACACCCTTGGTGGGCCGAAGAAAAGAGGATCAGCCGCTGGACTCTATCGCCGCCGCCCTTGAGTTTGACTTTGACCTCGTCCCCGCACAGGTGGCCGAATCCATGAAGGGCACGACGGCGCCCGCCGTGCTGGACCCTGTCACCACGCGCGGCATGCCGCTGGATCTGGATCTGTCCGAACCGCCCCACCTCACACTCAATGATCTGCCCGCGGTACCTGTTACCGCACCGCCTGCAGCGGGGCAGGCGGTAGGGTTTGGCATGGACAACGATCTGCTAGAGCTGCGCCTGGAACTAGAGCAGCGCAAGTCAGAACCCAAATAGCACGCCAGCAGCGGCAGACGCTTCTTTCAATTTGAAACACCCTTTCGGGCTCGGGACAGGCTTGTCGCAACCTCGCACCGCGCCTCGACAGGTTTGTCGTGAACGGAGTCAAGTGGGTTGGTGCCGACTCAATACCTGCGTCAACCCGCCTTGATGTCCGCCATATCGCGCATCAGCTGGGCGGCAGTCGACTCTGGGTCGGGCGCGTTGACCAGCGCCCTCACCACCGCGATCGAACCTAAGCCAGTGGTCAGGACCTGCGCAAACTGCTCGGCTCCGATGCCGCCAATGGCCACCTGAGGGTAGTGGCGCAGCAGGCGGGCATACATGCCCAACCGACCCACACCCTGGGGGGCGGTGGCCATCTTCTTGAGCGTGGTAGGGAACACTGCCCCCATGGCGATATAGCTGGGACCCACCGCGTCGGCACGTACCATTTCGGCGTAGCCATGGGTGCTGACGCCCAGGCGCAGCCCGGACGCGCGCAGCGACTGCAGCTGCGTGGCATCAAGGGCATCCAGGTCTTCCTGGCCCAGGTGAATGCCGTAGGCACCTGCGTCAATGGCTGCTTGCCAATGGTCGTTGATGAACAACAGGGCGCCCGTACCTTGCACCGCTTCAACCGCAGCGCGCACCTCCCGTGCAATCGCTTGCGCGTTGGTGGACTTGAAGCGCAACTGCACCGTGGGCACGCCCGCGCGGGCCATGCGGCCTACCCAGGGTGCGTCGGGCAACACGGCGTAGAGACCCAATCGGTTGGGGCAGGGCGCAAACGCTTGTGCGCGCGGCAGGGGCTGCAGTCCAAAGTCGTCGGGTTCATCAGGCCATTGCGCGGCGTCAAAAGCGCCGGTGCGTTGTGTCTGCGCCTGCCATGCCCGGGCCACGCATTCGGCGTCGTGCGCGATGAAACCCAGGGCGCTGCAGGCCTTGAGAGCAGCCCGGTACGCAGGCTCTTGCGACGTGGGTGCGGGCGTTGGCTCCGCAGCGAAGCCGCTGAACGTGGCGGCATGGTGCGCAACGATGGCTTCGGCCATTGCGTCGCCGTCGTGGGCATTGTGTGCGTTATGCATTGGCGTGGTGCCAGAAAGGGGTGCCCAGAACGGGGGTGCTGGGCTGGGCGGCGTCTTGCGCGGCCATGGCGCCTGCATTGCGGGCGGCGCGGCCCGCGTTCACGGCGTCGGCAAATGCGCCCGCCATGGCGACGGGGTCTTGTGCCAGGGCCACGGCGGTGTTCAGCAGCACTCCGTCATAGCCCCATTCCATCACCTGGCAGGCGTGGGATGGCAGGCCCAGGCCCGCATCCACCAGCATGGGCACATCCAGGCGCTCGCGCAGCATCTGCAGGGCGTAGGGGTTGACGGGGCCACGGCCCGTGCCGATGGGTGCGGCCCAGGGCATCACGGCCTGGCAGCCCACATCCACCAGGCGCTGGCACAGCACCAGGTCTTCGGTGCAGTAGGGCAGCACCTGAAAACCTTCCTTGATCAGGTGCTCCGCCGCGCCTACCAGGTTCAGGGTGTCTGGCTGCAGGGTGTAGTCGTCACCAATCAGCTCCAGCTTGATCCAGGGCGTGTTGAACACCTCGCGCGCCATCTGCGCGGTGGTGATGGCCTCTTGCACGCTGTGGCAACCCGCTGTGTTGGGCAACACAGGCACGTTGAGCTTGCGCAGCAGCTCCCAGAAGCTGCTGCCGCTTTCGGCCGGGTTGCTGCCCTGGCGACGCAGCGACGCAGTGACCATGGCAGGCTGCGCGCGCAACACGGCGGCTTCGAGCACTGCGGGGGACGGGTAGCGCGATGTACCCAGCAACAGGCGGCTGGTGAACTGCTGGCCGTACAGCACCAGAGGGTCTTGGGGCATTGAAGAAATCATGTTTACTATATTTTTAATAGCTACTAGCGCTTATCAGATAAGCGCTAGAGGCCAATTTGGCTCAAATTTTTATCCAACAGTTCACCCCCCCGTCACGGGCGAGATGACCTCCACGCTGTCACCGGGCTGCAGGGCGTGCGCGGCATAGCGGGTGTTGGGCACAAAGGTGGTGTTCACCGCCACGGCAAAAGGCGGGCGTGCGGTAATGGCGGCCACGGCGTCGGCCACGGTGGCGCCATCGGGCAGCTCGTGCGGGATCTGGTTGATGGTGATATTCATGCAAAGACGGGGGCGGCAGCGCTGGACGGGGCGAGCCTACTCGGCTCCAGGTCCAGTGCGAGGTCAAAACGTTGCGAGAGGGGAGATTGTCCGGTGTTCAGCACTTCCAGCGTCACATCCAGCAGCGCGGGCGAGATCATGAACCCGTGGCGGTACAGTCCGTTGATCTCCAGCACGCCCCGGCGCGGCTGGCGGATGGCGGGCAGGTTGTCGGGCAGCGTGGGGCGGCATTGTGTGGCCACTTCGAGGATGCGGCCCTCGGCAAAGCCGGGGTGTACGGCGTAAGCGGCACTCAGCAGCTCCAGCGTCGAGCGCACGCTGGCGGGCGAGAGGTCGTCCGACTCGATCTCGGTGGCACCAATCACAAACAGATGGTCTTCTTTGGGCGCGATGTAGATCGGGTAGCGCGGGTGCACCAGCCGGGTAGGGCGCTGCAGCGTGACGTCCGGCGCATGGATGCGCACCACCTCGCCACGCACACCGCGCAGCGCGGGCCACTGCCCCTTGGCTCCCAGGCCACGGCAGTCCAGTACCCAGTCGGGCTGGCCCGGCGTGCCAGGTGCAAACGACTCGGGTGATTGGGGCGTGTGCCAGTGCATGCGCACCGATAGCCGCTCCATATCGACCACCAGCGCCGCCAGCAGCTGTCGGTTGTCCAGTTGGCCTTCACCCGGCAGATACAGGCCTTGTGCGAAGCGGTGTGCAAGCGCGGGTTCGGCGGTTGCCATGGCGCTGCTGTCCAGCTTTTGAAGGGGCGGTAGCTCGGGCAGCGTGTTCTGGTTGGCTTCCAGCTGGCGGGTAAAGCGCTGGGCCTCGGCGGCGTCCTGCCGGTGCCACACGATGAGGGTGCCCGCTTGCTGAAAAAACACCGGCTGTGCGAGCGGCGCCAGCAGTTGGGGCCAGCGGGTAAGCGCATGGTGCCCCATGCGCACCACCCCCGGTTCGGTGATGGCCGATTCGGCCAGTGGCGCCAGCATGGCCGCCGCCACGGTGGCAGCCGAGTGTTCGGCGGCCGGGCCGCCCGCGTCGTAGATGTCCACGCTGTGCCCCTGGCGGGCCAGTTCCACAGCCAGCAATCGGCCCATGAGGCCCGCGCCCAGAACGGCAAAGGTAGACGGATGAAGCGGCATAGAGAAGAAGGGTGTCCGGGTGCTGGCAAGCGGCAATGGACAAAACGGGGCAGCGCCGTTGGTGGAAACTCCCCACGCCAGCATGACCTGGATCGGGTAGCGGGGCCGTGGTGTGGTGCAAGCGGTGCAATACATCGCAGCGCATCGAGCGGGCCCCAGGGTATTTCTCAGTCGCACACCATATTGGCGGGACACCCCTGTTTCGTCCGGAAAAATGAATTACAGCACATCGACCGTCCGCACTTTTTGCGCTGGCGCATAGGCCATAATTTTTGCCATGACTTCTTTGACACCATCGCCCTCCACAGGCCGCCGCTATGCCCGCGTGCTTTCCATCGCCGGGTCCGACAGCGGCGGCGGCGCAGGTATCCAGGCCGATCTCAAAACCTTCAGCGCCCTCGGGTGCTACGGCATGACCGCCATCACCGCCATCACGGCGCAGAACACCTGCGGGGTGACCGGCATCCACGGAATCCCGCCCGAGATGCTCAAAGCCCAGATCGACGCTGTAGTGCAGGACATTGGCGTGGACGCTGTCAAGATCGGCATGCTGCACTCGCCCGAGGTGGTGCGCGTGGTGGCTGATGCCATTCGCACCTACCAGTTGCCCCATGTGGTGCTGGACCCGGTGATGGTGGCCACCAGTGGCGACCGCCTGATCGCCCAGGAAACCGTGGCCGTGCTGGTGCGCGAACTCTTCCCGTTGGCCGAGGTGATCACCCCCAACCTGGACGAGGCGGGCTGGCTGCTGGGGCGGCACATTGACGGACTGGATGCGCTGGACGAGGCCGCTCAGGCGCTGCGGGGGCTGGGCGCGCCAGCGGCACTGCTCAAAGGCGGGCACCTGCCGGGGGACTGGGTGGTCGACGTGCTGGCTTTGCCAGACGGCAAGTGCCAGCGGTTGTCATCGCAGCGCATTGCCACGCACAACGGACATGGCACCGGCTGCACCTTGTCGTCGGCCATTGCGGCGCACCTCGCGCTGGGCGCGACGCTGCAGCAAGCTGTGGAGCGGGCCCGTGCCTATATCCTGGGCGCCATTGCTGCAGGTGCTGATGTGCAAACGGGCCGCGGCCATGGGCCCCTCAACCACGGTTATGCGCCCCTGGCCCAGCGGGTGCTGAACACCTGACGTTGAATGCCTGTGTGACCCGTACGTTGCTGGTGTTGGGTTGCCTTACACCACCTGCGCAAAATGGCTGCGCAAGTAGGCGATGATTTTTTCTGAGTCGTAGAGCCAGTGGCTGTTGCCCGCCTCGTCGGTGATCTTCAGGCAAGGCACCTTGGTGTGGCCACCTTGCTGCGTCAGTTCGGCCCGGGCGGGGCCCTCCGGCTGCGCGTCCACCTGTGCGATCTTCAGCGACAGACGCCGCATCTCCTGGCGCACCTTGATGCAAAACGGGCAGGTTTTGTATTGGTACAGGGCGAGTGCGCGGCACGATTGGTCCACTGCATCCTGCCCTGCCGGGGAGCGCACCATGCCCTGCGGACGAGTCAACGCTTCTTTGAGCAGCATCACAGGGCCCAGAACAATGCGCAGGGTCTTGAAAAAGGTTCGAACTAAGTATTTCATGGGCCATTTTAGGCAGCCGAAGCGTTGCCCTGTTGCAGGCCAACCACCGACTGCCCTTGGTTGAACGCGCTTACCGGCGTGGTCGGGTGGCGAACGCCAGTGCAAAACACAGCACCAGCGTTGGCAGCGTGGCGCCCAGCACCGTGGAGACCATGGGCAGCAGGTGATAGAACGCGATACCCGCCAGCCAGATGGCAACCGGTATGGGGTTGACTTTGCGTGCCTGCGCTAGCAGTGCGGGAGCGTTGGTGCCAAAGGCCAGCCGCCCCAGAATCACACCGAACAGCGGCACAAACACCGAGCTGAGCAGCAGCAAAAACGGCTCCAGGCTGTGCATGGGCAGCACCAGCGCCAGGCCGGTACACACGGCGGCCACCGCAAGGCCCCATTTGCGCACACTCCAGCGCGGCAGCAGGCTGTGGGCCGACACAGCGCCCGAATAGGTGTCGCCATAAGCGTTGTCCACTTCGTCGATCAAGATCAGCGACAGCGCAATCAGCCCGCCCTGGGCCAGCAGCAGCGCCTGCACCAGGTCCTTGCTGGGCAGGGTCAGTGCCACCAGTACGCCCAGGCTGTAGCACCACATATTGGCCAGCGCGTAGCCCAGCCAGGTGCCGCGCAGGGCAGAGCCCCCGTTTTTGCCATGGCGCGCGTAGTCGGCCACCAGCGGCAGCCACGAAATCGGCATGGCGATCACCAAGTCCAGCGCAGAGAAGACGCCCATGCCACCTGCGCCCTGGCGGTTCCATAGCGCGTCAAACCCTTGCGCTTGCGCCAGCGACAAAAACTGCCACGACAACCAAAGCAGCGACAGCACCACCAAAGGCAGCGCCACGCGCGCAATCACCTTGCGCACCAGGTGCACCATCGATCCGCTGATAAGCAGCATGACCACGGCACCCCACAGCAGCGTGGCCAGCACCGGCCAGTGCGCACCGGCCAGGGCCCCGGACTGCTGTCCGATGGCAACGGTGGCGTCGCGCATCACCACCAGCTCAAACGTACCCCAACCGATCAGCTGCACGATGTTGAGGATGATGGGCAGGCTGGCAAAGGTGCGGCCATAGACCGCATGCATCAGGCCCGCACTGGCCAGGCCGCTGTCGCAACCGAGCTTGGCCACCCAGCCCAGCAGGCCCGCGCCCACGATGGAGCCGGCCACGATGGCGATCAGGGCTTCTTTGGTGCCCAGTGCAGGCATCAGATAGGCACCCACTTGCATGACCAAGAGGCCCACGCCCAGGCTGAACCAGAGCGAGGCGTGGTCATGCCACTGGAAGACGCGGCGGTCCGATGAGATGGGGGCCAGCGCTTCGTTGTTGTTGGCAGCGGGCGCGGCGGGAGATGAAGACATGGAAAGGCTCCGTAGCAGGACAGAGCAGGGGCGGCCCGCCAGCGCGCCCCAAAGTCATTGCATTCAGGGCTGTGCCGAGGCGGACGTGCTTCCCTGCGCGAGGATGATCTCAATCAGGTTCAAAGGGACTCTCTCAGTCGATTCCGGTAGCCCGGCCTCGACACCCCTAGCGTTGGCGATCCCGAAGGAACGCGGGGGCCATTGTAGTGGGGTGATCAGGGCGCGGGGCAGGCGATGGGGATGGCGTAGTGCATGACCGAGCTGTCGGCCGTCGGGTGGTACTGCGAACCGTAGATCTCCAGATCGGGCCCCAGGGTGTGCGACTGCCCGGCTGACAACAGCCAGCTCGAATAGATGTAGTTCACCGTCGCATCGACATTCTGCGCAGGACCCCGGTGGGTGAAGTGTGCATAGTTGGATGCGGGGATTTCCATGGCCACCATGCCCGTGGGCAACGCGCCAGGGCTTTGTACTTCGATGCAGGCCAGGTAGCGCAGTTTTTCTGTGTCTGTCCCCGCTGGCACCACCACGCCGTAGCAGACGCCGGGGACAACATTGGAAATCTCGCCCAACCGTGCCATGAATTGCGCCCACAGCGGTGGCAACTTCTTGCCCAAGTTGTTCTTTTCGGAATCGATGCCGTAGTAGTCCGTGGGCAGTCCGACCATCTGCATGGCGGGTTGCTCCTTTATGTCGGGCGTCAGGGAAATGTTCTGGTGCAGGTGTGCAAGGTAGCTCCCATCAAACCGGATCTTGCGCACGAATAGCGAGCGATTGCTCATCTTGCGGTACTGCGACGGCGTGAGCCGAAAGCAGTCCCTGAACGCGCGCGTGAAGCTTTCCTGTGTCTCGTACCCCGACGCCAGCGCAATGTCGAGCACGCTCAGGCGGGTGTTGGTCAATTGCTCCAGCGCCTTGGCAAACCGGCGCGAGCGAATGTAGGTCTTCAAGGTTTCGTTGGTGAGTGCCTTGAAGATCCGCTGGAAGTGCCACTGGCTCATCCCCGCGGCCCGTGCCACATCGACAAGCTCGATATCGGATTCGAGATGGGCTTCGATGAAGTCGATGCCCTCCTGGATTTGCCGGAGATAAAGCACGGGTGGGTCCGCCTGCTCAATGGGTTTCAAAGAAACCGGTCATCGCAACCAGCCGATTCTGGTCGTTGTACCGACCGTAGCTCACGCCTTCCCCGATCACCTGCCCGCTGCCATCCACCATGTGCCATTTGGCAATGCTCTGCTGGTTGTGGCTGGCGAAGTAGTGGGTCACAAAATGGCCGCCGGGCACCTGGCGGTGGAAGTCGTCCATGTAGGCGGTCAGTTGCGTCCAGCCCTGGGCGGTGGCCAGTGGGTCGTTGTAGGTGCAGGCGGGGTCGAGGGATTGGGAAAACAGGGCTTCTCTGTCTTTGGCCGAGTCCGTCTCCCACGACGCGGTGTAGGTGTCCCAGATGGATTGAAGGGGTTGTTGGCTCATGGTGTGCTCCGATAGGTGTTGAAGGGAGGCGCCATCGTGCCGGGCGCTTGTGCGCCGATTGGACATTTTGTGCTTATTTGCGGGCGAGCCGTTCTGCCATGAGCGACGGTGCCTTGGCCCGCCGGGGCTACGCGCTGGCGGAAGGCGCGGATGCCGGTGCCACACCCAGCAACTGGTGCAGCCGTGGACTCGTGGTGGTGTATTGCAACGCCACCTTGTTGCCCTTGAGCGCTTCGGCGGCACCAAAAGCGGCCAGCGTGGCCTCGTGGAAGCCGCACAGGATGAGCTTGCGCTTGCCTGGGTAGGTGTTGATATCGCCCACGGCGTAGATACCGGGCACGCTGGTGCGAAAGGCCTCGGTGTCCACCATGAGTTGCTTGCGCTCCAGGGCGATGCCCCAGTCGGCGATGGGCCCGAGCCGGGGGGAGATACCCAACACGGCGACCAGCAGATCGAGCGGCAGAGCGCGCGTCGCGCCTTCGGCGTCCACGATCTGCAGGGCGGTCAGGCGGTCTTGGGATGCATCTATACCGGTGATCTGTGTTGCCTCGACGGTGATGCGCCCCGCGTCGCGCAGTTGCTGCAGGCGCTGGAGCAACACATCGGGCGCCTGGAAGACGTCGCGGCGGTGCAGGAGGCTGATGCGTGCTGCATGGCCTTGTTCCGCAAGTTCCACCGCGAGCGCCACGGCGGGCTCGTCGCCTCCGTGCACGACGATGTTCTTGCCGGACACCTCAAAACCACGGGGAAGGACCTGGTAGTGGACCTGCGTGCCCACAAAACGCTCGATGCCTTCGATCTTCAGCGTGCGTGGCACAAAGGCGCCCACACCAGCCGCAATGAACACCGAACGGGCCAGCAGCTGCGCCCCGGCGCTGGTCTGCAGCAGCAAGCGGCCATTAGTCTGCAGGGTCAGGGATGAAACCAGGGTGTTCAGGTGCCAATGCGGCTTGAAAGGCGCGATCTGCTGGAGCAGCAAATTCGCCAGTTCACGGCCGCTGCAGACGGGGACGCCTGGGATGTCGTAAATCGGCTTGTCGCCATACAGCTCGACACACTGGCCACCCGCATGGGGCAGTGCATCGATCAGGTGCGCAGTGATGCCCTGCAGCCCCAGCTGGAAGACCTGGAACAGGCCCACCGGGCCGGCGCCGATGACGACGGCATCGGTTTCAACCACAACAGCAGATTGCAACGCTTGGCTCACCAGCAGCTTGCAGTGTTACTTGATCAGCTCGTTGACCTTGCCAGGCTTGCCATTCCACTCGTCGGCATCCGGCAGTGCAGGCTTGCGCTTGGTGATGCTCTTCCAGCCGTCGGCAAAAGACAGCTCAGCGTTGAGTTTGATGAAGGCGAGCTGTTCGGCCGGCAGATCTTCTTCGGCAAAGATGGCGTTGGCCGGGCATTCGGGGATGCACACGGCGCAGTCGATGCATTCGTCAGGATCGATGACGAGCATGTTCGGGCCTTCGCGGAAGCAGTCCACGGGGCACACGTCCACACAATCGGTGTACTTGCACTTGATGCAGTTTTCGGAGACGACGTGGGTCATGACAGGAGTTGTGTGGGTCGGTGAAAACCCTCGATTTTAGAAGCTTTCACCGACCTTTGGTTACAGGGGCCCTCACCGCGCTGGGGTGACTGGGGAATGGGGCGCTGATCTGGATCAGTTCTTGGTCAGTTCACCAGCACAGCGCCGGCGGTTTTGTGGCTGGCGGTGTCGACCAGAATCAGCGAGCCCAGCACGCGGGCTTTGCCAAAGGGTGCCGCCGGAATCGCCTCTTGCAGAAGCAGCTCTACGTGCCCGATGGCGTTGGGGTCGAGCTGGGTGGCGTCTTCCTCGGCCAGCGAATTGATGTTGAGCCGGTGCACGACGGCCTTGACTTTGGCCTTGACCCAGCGGTGGCCGTGCAGCGCCCAGTACACGCGGCCTGCGACCAGGGGCTCATCGTCCATCCAGGCCACGGTGGTGCGCAGCTCGCGGCTGGCTGGCCAGGCGGGCGTGGCGGCCGGTGTATCGCCAAAATCATCGTCGGCCGGGGCTGCGGCAGCGGTGGGTGCCGCCAAAATCCAGTCGCCGCGCGACACATCGACCTCGCGGTCCAGGATGATGCCGGCGCTGGTGCCTGCGGGCACGTCCTTGGGGCGGCGTGCGTGGTCCAGCACCTGGGCCACGGTGGCCAGTTGGCCGCTCGGGAAAATCTGCACGGCGGTGCCGGGCGCCACGGTGCCCGCGGCCACGCGGCCCCAGAACACGCGGCGGCCCTGGCTGGTGTCGGCCGATGAGGAGGAGGACTTTTCGACCCACTGCACCGGGAAGGCCAGCGGCAGCCCGGTGTCCGCAGGCGTGTTGGGCAGCACTTCCAGCACCTGCAGCAGCGTGGGGCCTTCGTAGCCGCACCAGCCTGCATGTGCATCCACCACGTTCCAACCCTTCAGCGCCGACACGGGCACCGTGGCGCGCACGGCAATGCCTGCGTCCTGGGCAAACTTGGCCAGTGCACCTTGAATGTTCTTCCACGCCTGCACCGGGTCTTCCACGGCGTCGAGCTTGTTCACGGCAAACACCAGCGAGTGCACACGCAGTAGATGCGCCAGCAGGCTGTGGCGGCGGGTTTGGGGCAGCAGTGCCAGGCCGGGGTTTTTCCAGTCAAGCTTGGTGGCATCGACCAGCACCACGGCGGCGTCGGCGCTGCTGGCGGCGGTGACCATGTTGCGGGTGTACTGCTCGTGGCCGGGTGCGTCGCCGATGATGAACTTGCGCTCTTCGGTGGCGAAGTAGCGGTAGGCCACGTCGATGGTGATGCCTTGCTCGCGCTCGGCCGACAGGCCGTCGGTCAGAAGGGCCAGATCGGTCTCGCCCTGGCGCTGCACGCCGGCCAGGTGGTCTTGCAGCACGGCCTTGCTGTCGACCAGCAGGCGGCCGATCAGCGTGCTTTTGCCATCGTCCACGCTGCCGCAGGTGATGAACTTGAGTGCGGAAATATGGTCATTTTGGCCGCTAGCGCTTGATGGATAAGCGCTTCCAGCTATCGAATTCATAGTGGTCATTAGAAGTACCCGTCTTTCTTGCGCTTTTCCATCGACGCGTCGCTCGTCTTGTCATCCATGCGCGTAGCACCGCGCTCGCTCACGTCGGCGGCCAGGGTCTCGATGACGATGTCGGCCGCAGTGGCCGCCGTGCTTTCCACTGGCGCGGTGCAGGTGATGTCGCCCACGGTGCGAAAGCGCACGTCGCGCGTTTCAACCACATCGCCTTCGCGGGGCGGTGTGAGCTCGGTCACGGGCATCAACAGGCCCTTCTTGTCCACCACCTGGCGCTTGTGGGTGTAGTAGATGCTGGGCAGGGCGATCTGCTCGCGGTCGATGTATTGCCACACGTCCAGCTCGGTCCAGTTGCTGATGGGGAACACGCGGAAGTGCTCGCCGGGCTGCAGGCGCGTGTTGAACAGGGTCCACAACTCGGGGCGCTGGGCCTTGGGCTGCCATTGGCCGAAGCTGTCGCGGTGGCTGAAGATGCGTTCTTTGGCGCGGGCCTTTTCTTCATCGCGGCGGGCGCCGCCGATGAGCGCGTCAAAGCGGAACTCTTCAATCGCTTCGAGCAGTGTGACGGACTGGTGCACGTTGCGCGATTCGCCGGGGTGGGCCAGGCGCACAGTGCCGCGTGCCATCGAATCCTCGACGTTGCGCACGATGAGTTCAGCGCCCAGTTCCTTCGCGCGGAAGTCACGGAAGTCCGTCACCTCGGGGAAGTTGTGGCCCGTGTCGATCATGAGCAGCGGGTAGGGAATGCCACCGCCGCTGGCCTTGGTGCCAAAGGCCTTTTCAGCGCACTTGAGCATGACGAGCGAATCCTTGCCGCCCGAAAACAGCAGGGCGGGGCGTTCAAAGGCGGCTGCCACTTCGCGCAGGATGAAGATGGTTTCTTCTTCCAGGGCATCCAGGTGTGAGTTACTGAGTTGATGGCTCATTTTGTGGTTCTTCTGTAGCAGCGCGGCATCGGTGCGGGCATTCATGGTCGGGGTTCAGTGGCTCAGGTGCAGCCCGCATTCGCGGTTGTCTTCGCCCTTCGTGGGGTCCACGTAGTCGAAGTTGTTGGGCAGGCCGTGCTTCACGCAGTATTCGTGCAGGTCTTTGGATGACCAGTGCAGCAGCGGCGCCACCTTGATCAGACCATCGGGGTTAATGCTCACCGGGTCCATCTGCGCACGCACGGCGGTATCTGTGGCGCGCAGTGCGGTGAACCAGACCTTGGGTGCTGTTTCGCGCAAGGCGCGAGCGAAGGGTTCGAGCTTCACTTCTGCGGTGAAGGCCGCATGGCGCGGGTCGTCCAGCGCGGGGGTGGCGCCCTCCACAGCCTCGCGGTGCGCACGCGAGCGGCGCGGCAGGTAAATCTGGAGGTTCAGGCCGAGCTGTTTGGTCACTTCGTCGGCGAAGCGATAGGTGGCTTCAGTGTTGTAGCCGTTGTCCATCCACACCACAGGCACGTCGCGGTTCACTTGCGTGACCATGTGCAGGATCACCGCCTCAAAGGGGCGGAAGTTGGTGGTAACGATGGCGGGCTGGCCCAGGCCCAGCGCCCAGCTGACCAGGTCGGGGGCATTGCGGCCGAGTTCGGCGTTGATGCGGGTGAGATCCGTGGCGGTGACGGTGGGGCTCATGGTTGTGCTCATGCTGCGGTCCGCTCTGCAAACAGCGGCTGGGGGTTGACGGCATCGCCCTGGTAGAAGCCTGGGAACATCTCAAACTGGCGCTGCGCGTCGGCAGCGTCCACGCCTTCGCGCAGCACGGCCGAGCTAAAGCCCGTGCGCTGCATCTGCACCAGCTGGTCAATCAGTACGTCGCCCGTGGCGCGGATCTCGCCTGCAAAGCCACGGCGGCGGCGCAGCAAGAAAGCCTGGCTGAACGCGCGGCCATCGGTGAAGTTGGGAAAGTGCAGGTCCACACGTTCCACGTTATCAAGCGGGAGTGCCAGGGCGTCCGCGTCGTTGGGCAGGGCCACGGCGCGGGTGTCGCCCTCTGCGGGCGGCTGGTGGTCTTGGGCGGCGAGTAGTTTCAACATTTTGGAAGGGGGCTGTGCCGTACTGTGTGGTGCCGGGTCAGGCGGCGGCGGTTTCTGGTTCTTTGTGGCGCGCTTGTTTGGCGGCTTCCTTGAACGGGTCCAGGCCCGTGCGGCGCACGGCCGCCTGGAAGGTTTCACCGGGTTCGCGCAGATCGCGGTACGTACCCAGCACGGCCTCTATCACATCGGGCACTTCGGCCGCCGAGAACGACGGGCCAATCACCTTGCCGGCCACCGCAGCGCCCGACAGGTCAGAACCATCGGAGCCGCCCAGCGTGACTTGGTACCACTCCTTGCCGTCCTTATCGACACCCAAAATGCCGATGTGGCCGCTGTGGTGGTGGCCGCAGCTGTTGATGCAGCCGCTGATGTGCAGGTCGATCTCGCCAATGTCATCGAGCTCGTCCAGGTCTTGATAACGCTGGGTGATGGCCTCGGCAATCGGCAGCGAGCGGGCATTGGCCAGCGCGCAGAAGTCGCCTCCAGGGCAGGCGATCATGTCGGTCAGCAGCTGCACGTTGGCGCTGGCCAGGCCCAGGGCCTTGGCTTCTTGCCACAGGTCGAACAGGCGGCTGGCGTGCACCCAGGGCAGCACCACGTTCTGGTCATGTGTCACGCGGGCTTCGCCAGCGGAGTATTTGTCCACCAGGTCGGCCAGGGCGATCAATTGCTCGCTGGTGGCGTCGCCGGGCGACTGGCCGGGGCGCTTGAACGACAGCGTGACGGCGCGCAGTTGCGGGTTCTGGTGTGCATGCACGTTGCGCTTGAGCCAGCGGCCAAACATCACATGTTCGGCGGCCTGGGCGTCCAGCGACGCTTGCAGTGCAGCGGGTTCGACATCGGCGATGTCTGCCAGCCGGGGCGTCACAAAACAGGCCGCCACGCGATCAAACTCTGCTTGGGGGATGGTGTGCGGGCCGCCGTCGATCTCCACGATCTGGCGGTACTCTTCTTCCACATCGTCGATGTACTGCTGGCCCTCAGCCTTGACCAGGATCTTGATGCGGGCTTTGTACTTGTTGTCGCGGCGGCCGTGCTCGTTGTACACGCGCACGATGGCCTCGATGTAATTCATGATCTGGTTCCACGGCAGGAACTCGCGGATCACCGTGCCGATCACCGGCGTGCGGCCCATGCCACCGCCCACAAACACCTTGAAGCCGACTTCGCCTGCGTCGTTCTTGACAAGGTGCAGGCCCACGTCGTGCCAGCCCGTGGCGGCGCGGTCGTCCTTTGCGCCGCTGATGGCGATCTTGAACTTGCGCGGCAAGAACGCGAACTCGGGGTGCAACGTGGTCCACTGGCGGATGATTTCTGCGTAGGGGCGTGGGTCCACGATCTCATCGACCGCCACACCGGCCAGCGCGTCGGTGGTGGTGTTGCGAATGCAGTTGCCGCTGGTCTGGATGCCGTGCATGTCCACCGTGGCCAGCAGGTCCATCACGTCCGCGCTTTTGGACAGCGGAATCCAGTTGAACTGCACATTGGTGCGCGTGGTGAAGTGGGCGCAGTTCTTGGGCAAGAACGTGGTGCCCAGCAGACCCTGGCCGTCCATGGCAGCCTTGAACACTGCGGCTTCGGGCTCGTCGTATTCGCGCGCAATGGTGGCCAGCACACGGATCTGGCGGCTGGCGATCTCGCCATAGGGCACGGCCACGCGCAGCATGGGCGCATAGCGCTGCACATACCAGCCGTTTTGCAGGCGCAACGGGCGGAAGTCATCTTCCGGCAGCTTGCCGGTTTGCCAGCGCGTGAGCTGGTCGCGGAACTGGTTCGCGCGCTGTTGTACGAACGTCTTGTCGAATTCTGTGTATTGGTACATCGTGGAGCAACTCAGATCAAAATCAGTTTGAAACCCGCCCAGGCCAGCAGTATCGACAGGGCAGAGCGAATCAGGCGTTCAGGCGTGCGGGTGACGAGGCGGGAGCCTATCCAGATACCCGGCAACGAGCCCACCAGCAATTGTGCAAGCAAAGGCCAGTCCACCGAGCCCAGCGTGGCATGCCCCAGCCCAGCGACCAGCGTCAAAGGCACGGCGTAGGCAATGTCTGCTCCAATCACGCGCGGCAGTGGCAGCAAGGGGTAGACCAGCAACAGCACCGTGACCCCAATGGCGCCCGCTCCCACCGAGGTGAAGGTGACCAGCGTGCCGATGACTGCGCCCAGCAACACGGGCAGGCTCCAGTGGCGGGGACGTGTGACTTGTTCCGAGAGCGTCTGGCGCTTGGCCTGGTCGGCCGCCTGGCGTTGTTTTGAGAACGCCACCACCTTGTACAGCGTGGCGGCGGCGGTGAGCAACAGCGTAAAACCCAGCGTGGTGGTCATGATGCGCTGGGCCTCTCCACTGGCCGGCCCCAGGGTTTTGAGCGCCCACAGCGACAGCAGCGCCGCCGGAATGCTGCCTGCACACAGCTGACCCACCACGCGCCAGGGCACCAGGCGCTGGCGGGCCATGCTCACCGTGCCGCCCATTTTGGTGAACGCAGCAAACAGCAGGTCGGTACCAATGGCCAGGTGGGGCTTCACGCCAAAAAAGAAAATCAGGATCGGCGTCATCAGCGAGCCACCGCCCACACCCGTCAGGCCCACGATCAGCCCGACAGCGAAGCCCGCAAAAATAAACGCCAATTCATGCATGGCTGCGAATGTAGGGGGCGCACTTATGGATGCAAACTATTGTTTTGCTCTGCCGATATGCTGATATTCATATAAGCAATGTCCGGGGCGGGTTTGCGCGGTGAATCGCGCTGTAGATCGCTCGCGGCCCGGCGTCCGCAAAAACAGCTACAGACGCTCAGAGCCCAGCGCCTTGGCTAGCTTGGTGTCCAGCGGTAGCGGCTCGCCCTGCAGGCGCGCGGCCAACAGTTCGCCGCACAAAAGCGCCAGCGTCAGCCCCCGGGCGCCCATGGCGGTGTTCACCCACAGGCCGGGGAGTTCCACTGCATCAACCGGGCCAACAATGGGCAGTCGGTCCAGCGCGGTGCAGCGCACTGCTGCCCAGGTGCGGGGCGCGGAAGAGGAGGAGGCGAATTCAGGTTTCAGCTCGGGTGCCGCGCGCGGCAGCAAGGTCTGCAGCTTGGCCCAGTTGGCGGCATGGGCCGCCTGAACATCGGTTGCTGACGGCGGCAGGGTGTCGATGTCCCGTTCAAAGGTGGAGCCCATCACCCATGCCATGTGCCCGCCCGCGCCGTCGTCCCACGGAAACGCCGGAACCAGATTGCCGTGCCCGTTGGCCGGGAAGGGCGCGAGCGGAGTTGCCGATCCCGGGCGAACTCCCCAAGACACCTGCCCGCGCACAGGCTGCAACGGCCAGCGGTGGTTCAGCAGGTCCAGGCTGCCCGCGCCGGCCGCGATGATGACTACGGGCGCCTCGCCAATCACAGCGCCTTGTGCATCCAGCGCCTGCCAGACTGGGTCGGTGGGGCTGCCTTCAGCCCGCGTTGTCTCATTGCGCCGCAGCGCCGCCACATTGCAATTGCCCCGCCACTCAATACCGGGCTGCGCCAGCAGGGCCGCTGCAAGCCGGGCGGGGCGCAGCCAGCCCGCCTGATGGTGCCAGCAAGCGGCGGTATCTGCGGGCAGACCGGCCCCGGCCAGCCGGGCGGATGGCGCGGGCTGGCTCCAGTCGGCGCCAGGCCCGTCCATCCAGTAGGGCGCCAGGCCTGGCGTGCCATCGGTGCGGTGCTCCAGCACGCCGCACGGTGACCAATCGACGCCGTCTTTCAATACCCATGCCGTCTGTTGCAACGTGGTTCGCACGCCACTGCGCGACAGGCGCGACAGCACGCTGTCGTCGGGCGACACATGCGGTGCAAACACCCCGGCAGGCAGGCCCGATGCGCCTGCGGCGGGCTGAGCGGCCTGGTCCAGTACGCGCACTTGCCACCCGCGCCGGGCCAGGCTGGCGGCTGTGGCCGCGCCTGCAATGCCGCCGCCAATCACCATGCATTCACCGGGGGGCAGCGCCGGCGCGATTTGCGGCTGGCGCGTGGTGCGCGGCTCCCAGCGGGGGTTGTACACAGCGTGCAGGTTGTCGCGTTTGGGCGGCACACCCGGCGCTCGGGTCACCTCAAACCCGCACTGCGCCAGCGCATCGCGCACCGACCGGGCAAAGGTCCAGGTGGCCAGACGGGTGCCGCGCCGGGCGCAGCGGGCCACAGCCTTGAGGGTGTGCAGGTCCCAGATGTCGGGGTTGCGCTGGGGGCTGAAGCCGTCCAGATAGATGGCGTCCACGGTCAGCTGCTGCGCTCGCAGCATGGTTTGCGTGTCGCCCACATACAGCGTCAGCAGCACCCGGCCTTCGTCAAACCGCAGCCGGTGCACGCCCGGCAGCAGGCCCCACCACTGGCGGTGTAACTCTTCGGCCAATGGTGCCAGGTCAGCGTGGGCGGTGGTGGCGCGCAGCAGGTCGGCCGCGCTCACGGGCCAGGCCTCGGTCGATACAAAGTGCAGCAGCGTGGGCCGCGCCGGGTCGGCCCGCCAGGCGGCCCAGGTCACCAGAAAATTCAGGCCAAAGCCAAATCCGGTTTCCAGAATGCGCCACTGCGGCGCGCCAGCCCAGGCGGCAGGCAGACCGCAGCCGTGCAAAAACACCTTGCGGGCCTGGTCCAGGCCGCCGTTTTCGCTGTGGTAGCGGTCGCCAAAGCGGGCGCTGTAGGGGGTGCCGTCCGGCAGCCACTCGATGGGTTCAGTCATGGGAACGGCAGAAGACCGGCGTGGCGCCGGCCTTGTTGGAAAGGGAAGGCGGTTTTTACCGCGAACCGCTTCGGGGCGTGTTGCGCTGCGTCACTCGCTGGGCGGGACATATCCCGCTGCAGCGTCTGCGCCACTGCCAAAAAAATGGTTATGGCGAAACCATTTCTTGAAGTGCTTCACTGCGTTACGCGCTGGGCGGGACGTAGCCCGCCGCAGCGTCTGCACCCCCGCCAAAGAAATGGTTTTCCATCTGCCGTGCCAGGTACTGGCGGGCGCGGGCGTCGGCCAGGTTCAGGCGGTTTTCATTGACCAGCATGGTCTGGTGCTTCAGCCAGCCTGCCCAGGCTTCCTTGCTCACACCTTCCCAGATGCGTTTGCCCAGCTCGCCGGGGTAGGGTGGGAAGTCGAGGCCTTCAGCTTCCTTGCCGAGCTTGATGCATTGAACGGTGCGTGCCATGGGATTTCCTTGTAGCGGGGGAGCGAAATGAGTCGCTCAGATGATTTGGATATAAAGAACTGAAATCTCAGTAGTTCCAGTTTTAAGGAGCGCCTTCCAGAATGCGTTTCATCGGTGTTTTGCACCGCAACACATTCATTCAAAGAGGCCTCCCCATGAACTTTCGCCGCGACTTTATCAAGTTTCCCTTTGCCGCCGCCCTGGTGGGCAGTTTGGCCCTGACGGCTTTGCCGTCGTTTGCGCAGTCGGTAACGCTGCTCAATGTGTCTTACGACCCCACCCGCGAGCTGTATGTGGAGTTCAACCAGGCGTTTGCCAAGCACTGGAAGGCCAAGAGTGGGCAGGACGTCACCATCAAGCAATCCCACGGCGGTTCGGGCAAACAGGCGCGCTCGGTCATTGACGGCCTGGATGCCGATGTGGTGACGCTGGCTCTGGCGGGTGACGTGGATGCGTTGCACACCAACGGCGGCTGGATTCCCAAGGATTGGCAAAAGCGCCTGCCGCTGAACTCTTCGCCTTACACCTCCACCATCGTTCTTGTGGTGCGCCAGGGCAACCCCAAAAACATCAAGGACTGGGACGATCTGATCAAACCCGGCATCAGCGTGATCACGCCCAACCCCAAAACTTCGGGCGGCGCCCGCTGGAACTATCTGGCCGCCTGGGAATTCGCCAAGCGCAAGTACGGTGGTGACGACAAGGCCAAGGATTTTGTGGCCAAGCTGTACGGCAACGTGCCGGTGCTGGACACGGGTGCACGCGGCTCGTCGGTCACCTTTGCGCAGCGCAACCAGGGCGACGTGTTCATCTCGTGGGAGAACGAGGCCTACCTGCTCGAAAAGGAATTTGGCAGCAAGGTGGACTTTGTGTACCCCTCGCTCTCCATCCTGGCTGAGCCACCCGTGACGGTGGTGGACAAGAACGTGGACAAGAAGGGCACCCGCGCCGTGGCTGAGGAATACCTCAAGTTCCTGTACACGGAAGAAGCCCAGGACATCATTGGCAAGCATTTCTACCGCCCCACTTCCGTCAAGGCCCAGGCCAAGTACGCCAAGCAGTTGCCCAAGATCAATCTCTTCACCATCAACGACGCGTTTGGTGGCTGGGAAAAGGCGGCCAAGGACCACTTTGCCGACGGCGCAGCGTTTGACCAGATCTACTCGCGGAAATAACAATAAAAATGGCCTTCAGCGCTTATTTTTAAAGCGCTAGTAGCTATCAAAATAATAGTAAAGGAAAGATATGTCCGCCCTGTTGATTGCTGGCAGCCCCTCCGAGCGCTCCCGCTCCGCCGCCTTGCTCGACGCCGTAGCCCAGCGCCTGTCGGTGCGCGGAGCGCTGGTGGACCGAATCCACATCCGCGACCTGTCGCCCCAGGCATTGTTGCTGGCTGACTTTGGCCATCCCACCTTGGTGAAAGCCATCGACCAGGTGGCCCAGGCTCGCGTGGTGGTGGTGGCTACCCCGGTCTACAAGGCGGCCTATAGCGGCGTGCTCAAGGTGTTTCTGGATTTGCTGCCGCAGACCGCGCTCAAAGGCAAGATCGTGTTGCCCCTGGCCACAGGCGGCAGCCCCCACCACATGCTGGCGCTCGACTACGCACTGCGCCCCGTGCTGCAGTCGCTGGGCGCCAAAAGCATCCTGCCCGGCATCTACGCCACCGACTCCCAGGTCACGCTGACACCCGAGGGCAGCTACCACCTTCATGAGGACATCGCTGCCCGGCTGGACGAAGCCGTCAACGTGCTGGTGACTGAAACCTTGCGTCCGTCGCCCGCCCAGGCCACACGGTTTGCGCCGGTGCATTTTTCGCAGGTGCGATGTAGCGTCTGACGCAGGCCCCGCGCTGCAGCAGCCCTGCAGCGCCAGCGCCGCCCCCTTCTTTTCCTTCCCATTTTTTGATCTTGTTTTTGCTGCGCCGGGTGCGCGGGCAGGGCGGTGTGCCGCCTGCTGCCAGCCCAGCCGGTCGCCAAACCCTCATCTGCCTTGAATTCGGAGCCCGCACCATGAACGAACTGACCCGTTTCTCCCTCCAGCGCCGCCAGTTGTTGGCAGCCGCAGCCGCCACCACCGCAGTGGTTACCACGCCCCAGGCCTGGTCGCAAACCGCCAACCGCGTGCTGCGCGTGGGCCACCAAAAAGGCTGGCTCTCCATCCTCAAAGGCCGTGGCACCCTCGAAAAGCGCCTGGCCCCGCTGGGTGTGAAGGTGACCTGGACCGAGTTCAACGCGGGCCCCGTGCAGCTTGAAGCCCTCAATGTCGGCTCCATCGACTTTGGCGATGTGGGCGAAGCCCCGCCCATCTTTGCCCAGGCGGCAGGCGCCCCGCTGGTCTACGCCGGTGCCACCGTGCCGCGCCCCGCGCTGGAGGCGGTGATCGTGCCCAAGGATTCGCCAATCCGTTCTGTGGCCGACCTCAAGGGCAAGCGCGTGGCCTACAACAAGGGCTCCAACGTGCACTACTTCCTGGTCAAGCTACTGGAGAAGAACGGACTGAAGTACGGCGACGTGCAATCGGTCTTTCTGGCCCCGGCCGACGCGCGCGCCGCTTTCCAGAAGGGCGCCGTGGACGCCTGGATCATCTGGGACCCTTTCCTCGCCGCCGCGCAAAAGACATTGGATGCGCGCCTGCTGGCCGACGCCACCGGCGTGGTCAACAACCGCGGCTACTACTTCACCTCGCGCGACTTCGCCACCAAAAACACCGATGTGCTGCGCATTGCGATCGAAGAGATCAATGCCATCGACACCTGGGCCTCCAAAAACAAAGAGGCCGCCGCGGCCGAGCTGTCAGCCGTGCTGGGGCTCGACAAAAGCATCACCGACCTGTACCTGAGCCGCGCGCGCTACGGCACCGCGCCCGTCACCCGCGAGATCCTGGCCGAGCAGCAGGTCATTGCCGACACCTTCTTCGACCTGAAGCTCATCCCCAAAAAGCTCAACCTGCTGCACGCCGCGCCGGTCGACCTGCTGTAACCCGCGCTGCAAGGACATGTCGCCATGACACACCTCACCCCCACCCTGAACGCAGAGCGCCGCCGCGCACTGCAACTGCTGGGCGTCACCGCGTTCAGCTGGGCGCTCGCCAGCCGCTACGCCCAAGCACAACCCAGCGCCGTACAAGGCCCCGAGCTGCTGCGCATCGGCTACCAAAAGTCGGCCGTCAACCTCGTCATCCTCAAGCAGCAGGGCGTGCTGGAGAAGCGCTTCCCCGGCACGCGAATCAGCTGGCTGGAGTTTCCGGCCGGGCCGCAGTTGCTGGAGGCGCTGTCGGTGGGCAGCCTCGAATTCGGCCTGACCGGCGACTCGCCCCCCGTGTTTGCCCAGGCCGCTGGCAAAGACTTGCTGTATGTAGGTGCCGAGCCGCCCAAGCCCGACAGCTCCGCGCTGCTGGTGCTCAATGATTCGCCACTGCGCACCCTGGCCGACATCAAGGGACGCCGCATCGCCGTACAAAAGGGCAGCAGCGCGCACTACCTGCTGGTCAAGGCGGTCGAGCGGGCAGGGCTGCAGTGGGCCGACATCCAACCGGTCTACCTCACACCCGCCGATGCCCGCGCCGCCTTCGAGCGCAAAAGCGTCGATGCCTGGGCCATCTGGGACCCGTTCTATGCCGCTACCGAGCTGGCCATCAAGCCGCGCGTGCTGGCCACGGGGCGCGACCTGGCCAGCAGCAACAACTCGTTCTACCTGGCCGCCCGCCCGTTTGTGCAAGCCCACCCCCAGGTGCTGCGCGTGCTGTTTGAAGAACTCAGCCGCGCCGACCGCCTGGCGCAAGAGGCGCGCAAGGACGCCATCAAGCTGATCGCCGACTTCAGTGGGCTGGACGCCGGTGTGGTCAGCCTGTTCATCCAGCGCCGTCCGTCGTCGCCCGTGGGGCTGCTCAGCGCCGCCACAGTGGCTGACCAGCAGCGCGTGGCCGATGCGTTTTTCAAGCTCGGGCTCATCCCCAAACCGGTGAACGTGGCTGACATCGTTTGGCGGCCCGCCGCCGTGTAACTGGCCGCTGCACCCGCTCAGCCATAAAAAACCACGTCAAGACCCAACTCCCCGAGGCATTCATGAAAATTTTCTGGTTCATCCCCACCCACGGCGACAGCCGCTATCTCGGCACAGCCAAAGGCGCGCGCCAGCTCAACCACGACTACTTGAAGCAAGTCGCAGTGGCGGCCGACAGCCTGGGTTACGAAGGCGTGCTCATCCCCACCGGCCGCTCGTGCGAAGACCCGTGGGTGGTGGCGGCCAGCCTGCTGCCCGTCACGCGCAACCTCAAGTTTCTGGTGGCAGTGCGCCCCGGCCTGCACCAGCCCGCGCTGGCCGCGCGCATGGCGGCCACGTTTGATCGCCTGTCGGGCGGGCGGCTGCTCATCAACCTGGTGACCGGCGGCGACAAGGCCGAGCTGGAGGGCGACGGCGTGTTTCTGGACCACGCCACACGCTACGAACAATCGGCAGAGTTCATCCGCATCTGGCGCGAAATTTTGGCGCGCAGCCACCGGGGCGAGTCACTGGATTTTGAAGGCCAGCACCTGTCGGTCAAGGGCGCCAAGCTGCTCTTCCCGCCGCTGCAGCAGCCGTATCCACCGGTGTACTTTGGTGGCTCGTCCGATGCAGCCCACGACCTGGCGGCCGAGCAGGTCGAGACGTATCTCACCTGGGGCGAGCCACCGGCCGAAGTGGCGAAAAAGGTGGCTGACGTGCGCGCCCGTGCCGCCAAACATGGCCGCACCGTCAATTTCGGCATCCGCCTGCACGTCATCGTGCGCGAGACCGACGAGCAGGCATGGGCCGCCGCTGAAGACCTGATCCGCCACGTGGATGACGACACCGTGGTGCGCGCTCAAGCGGTGTTTGCACGCATGGACTCCGAAGGCCAGCGCCGCATGGCGTCCCTCATGCGGGAGGCGCAAAACGCAGTCGCAAAGACCTGGAGATCAGCCCCAACCTGTGGGCCGGCGTGGGCCTGGTGCGCGGCGGCGCAGGCACCGCCCTGGTAGGCGACCCGCAAACCGTGGCTGCGCGCATCGAGGAATACGCCGCGTTGGGGCTCGACACCTTCGTGCTGTCGGGCTACCCGCACCTGGACGAGGCCTACCGCTTTGCCGAGCTGGTGTTCCCGCTGCTGCCCCTGCCATTGCGCAACCAGCTGGCCAGCAGCAACCCCTTGTTTGGCAACCCGCTGGGCCCGTTCGGCGAAACCGTGGCCAACGACTTTGTGCCGCGTGCGTCGCAAAGCTGAACAGCCAACTGAACCGGAACCCAACCATGACCAACATCGCAAGAGAACTGCAGGTATCCCCGGTGGCCGACGCCGTGGACCTGCCTATTGAGGGGCCTCTACTCCCCGCGCCGCTGACCCGCTTTCTCGCCAACGTCGCACAGCGCCTGTTGCCATGGGCTGTGCCCATCGGCCTCATCGCGCTGTGGCAGATCGCGTCGTCGCAAGGCTGGCTGTCTACCCGTGTGTTGCCCGCGCCGCTGGAGGTCGTGAAAGCCGCGTGGACGCTGGCCGCCTCGGGCGAGCTGTGGACCCACGTCAAAGTCAGTGCGGGCCGCGCTTTGGCCGGGTTGGCCATTGGCGGCGGCCTGGGGCTGCTGCTGGGCCTGCTCACCGGCTCGGTCAAGCTGTTCGAAACGCTGCTCGACTCCACCATCCAGATGGTGCGCAACATCCCCGCGCTGGCGTTGATCCCGCTGGTGATCCTGTGGTTCGGCATCGACGAATCGGCCAAGCTGTTCCTCATCAGCGTGTCGGTGTTCTTCCCGATCTACCTCAACACCTTTCACGGCATCCGCAACGTGGACCCTGGGTTGATCGAGATGGGCCGCACCTACGGCCTGGGCCGCTGGCAGCTGTACCGGCAGATCATCCTGCCTGGCGCGCTCTCCAGCATCCTGGTGGGCCTGCGCTTCTCGCTGGGGTTGATGTGGGTGATCCTGATCGTGGCCGAAACCATCTCGGCGCAGGCGGGCATTGGCTACCTCACGATGAATGCGCGGGAGTTCTTGCAGACCGACATCGTGCTCGTGGGCATCCTGCTGTATGCGCTGCTGGGCAAGCTGGCGGATGTCTTTGCCAAGGGCCTCGAGCGCTACTGGCTGCGCTGGCATCCCGGCTATCAGGCGTGACATCCGCTTTGAGCGCCTGAGTACTCACATTTTTATAGCTGCTAGCGCTTGATAGATAAGCGCAGGAGGCCATTTTGACCATTAATTCATCTCCACAACCCCAAGGCGTGCGCCTGGAAGTGCGCAGCGTCGACAAACGCTACGGCACGCGCGACGTGCTCAAGAAGACTGAACTCATCATTGAGCCCGGCCAGTTCGTTGCCATCGTGGGCCGCAGCGGCTGCGGCAAAAGCACGCTGCTGCGCCTGGTGGCGGGGCTCGAATCTGTCTCCGGCGGCGCTATTCGCCTCGATGGCAAAGACATCACAGGCCTGAGCAGCGAAACCCGCATCATGTTCCAGGACTCGCGCCTGCTGCCGTGGAAGCGCGTGGCCGACAACGTGGCCCTGGGCCTGCCGCCCGCACAGCGTGGTGCAGCCGCCGACGTGCTGGCCCGCGTGGGACTGGGTGACCGCCTGGGCGAATGGCCTGCGCGCCTGTCCGGCGGCCAGCGCCAGCGTGTTGCCCTGGCCCGCGCCCTGGTGCACAACCCGCGCCTCCTGCTGCTCGATGAACCGCTGGGCGCGCTGGATGCGTTGACCCGCATCGAGATGCACCGCCTCATCGAAGGCCTGTGGCGCAGCAGCGGCTTTACCGCATTGCTCGTCACTCACGACGTGCAAGAGGCGGTGGCCCTGGCCGACCGCGTGATCCTGATCGAAGACGGCCAGATCGCGCTGGACCAGCACATCGACCTGCCGCGCCCCCGCTCGCAAGGCGACGCAGCGTTTGCGGCGATTGAAAGACGCATCCTCGACCGCGTGCTGCAAAAGCCTGATGGGGAGCCAGCGCACGTGGCGCCGTGGCCCGGCGTGGCCGCGCATGGCCTGCGATGGGCGGTGTGATTTGCGTGTGCTGCCTATGTCAACACAACAACCGTTCGGGCTGAACGTGGCGAAGCCAGAGCGCCGCCTCAATCCTTTCGGGCTGAGCCCGCCGAAGCCGTGGCGCCCTCTGCGCGCAGCCCTTCGACAGACTCAGTGCGAACGCTGAAGCGGGCACCGCCAGCTCTGATACCGCCCATCTGCCTACTTGTTTTACCCCTGCTTTTTTCAACGGACTTTCAAGGAGAACCCCATGTCCATCCAAGCCATCAACGTACGCAACCAATTCAAAGGCAAAGTCCGCGAAATCATCCGCGGTGACGTCGTCTCCGAGGTCGATGTCGAAACGCCCTGGGGCGTTGTCACCTCCGTCATCACCACCCGCTCGGTGGACGACCTCGGGCTCATCGTCGGCTCCGACGTGGTCGCGCTGGTCAAGTCCACGGAGGTGTCAATTGCCAAGCTGTGACGCGGCAGGAATGCAGTAAATTTGTCACTACTGTCCGGTAAATTTCCCTGGTGTATCAGAATAGCTCCGTCTGATGCTGCCCCTGCTCAATCTCATCTCCGGTGAGTGCGTTGGTCACCATCTGTGCCAGGGTGACCTTCTCGAACATGTTGACCTCCGCCAGATGCAGGAAGTTGCGCAATGAAATCCGCGCATGAAACGGCTTGTGGGCGATCAAGGCCATGAGATAGGTACACAGTGCAATCCAGATTTGCGAGCGCACCGCGTTCAGGGAGTTGCCAAAGAAGTGTTTGACGTTCAAGTTCTGCTTGAGCCACTTGAAGAACAACTCTACCTGCCAACGCTGCTTGTAGATCGCTGCGATGGTCAGGGCCGATAAGTCCAGGCGATTGCTCAGAAACACTAACTCCAGGCAACTCACAGCGTCATAAAAGCGTACCCGACGCAAAGGCTGTGGGTAGCCCTTCTTGGAGCGCTCCCCGGTCAGCACAATTGTCTGGTCTGACCAGACTCCTGCCTTGGCGTCGGTGGGGTTTGCGTCAATGCAATGGAAACTCAAGTTGTCTTTGGCGCGCACCACAAAGCTGCATTCCTGCTGCACCAGCAGGTACAGCCGGGCAAAGTCCACGTAGCCCCTGTCCAGCACCACGATGGAGCCCTTTGGCAGAGTCAAACTGTCAAGCAAGCTCACATCACTGACCTTGCCTGTGGTGATGGTGAGCATGACCGGAATTGCGCCACGCAAGTCGATCACGGTGTGGGCTTTGACACCTGCCTTGGTGGATCGAAAGTCAGCCCAGGGAAACAAGCTCAGGCACAAATCGATGGTGGTGGAGTCCATGGCATACAACGGCTCCTTCAGGCACAAATCGATGGTGGTGGAGTCCATGGCATACAACGGCTCCTTCAGGCCCAACCCAATGTCATGGTCTTGGTACAAAGCCAGCGCCATCTCTGTCAGCCGATGACCCAACGCTTCAAACAATGCCGAGTCGCGCCGCTCGTTGGCATCGGCCAAGGTGGAACGTGACACCCGATGGCGCAGGCCCAGGTGATAGAGCTTGCTGCTGTGAGAGTTCAAGCACGCGATCAGATCACGCAAACCCTCTCTGCGGGTGAGCTGCGCGTAAGCCATGCAGATGAAGTGACTCCATGCGGTGAAGTCGCGCGTCCATCGGTTGGCTTGGTATTTGTCAACAAGGTGTTCAAAGTGGCTAAACGGCACGACCCCCAGCAGTTGTGCGAATACTGTGCGCCCAGTGTTCATGGTGTAGCCCTCAAAAAATGAGGTCACGGTACGCCACTGACGTGGATCGCGTTTCAAATCGCCGGAATTGAGAATCCTCTGGGAGACCGCGCCCAGTCTATGTTTGAACTACTTTTCTGGGAGGTTTACCGGACAGTAGTGTAAATTTGTATGAAATAGGGCTCCAGCGCTTGGTGGTTAAGCGCTGGTAGCTATGAAAATTGATTGTTTCTCCAGCGTGTGCAAGCCAACGGCATGCACGCGCCTCGCTTCGCATGCACTGCTGCGTTACTCTGGCGCGCCAAGCACTACGGTGCTTCGCCCCTATCCGGGTTGCGTCGCCTGACGCGATGCTTCAGGCGGCGCAACACCACCCCACTCATGACTGCTGAATTTCTCTCACCTTCGCTGGCCATCGCACTCTCGGCCTACGCCCTGGGTGTTGCCAGCCCCGGCCCGAGCAACATGGCCATCATGTCCACCGCCATGTCCCAAGGCCGCAGGCAGGCCATGGCGTTGGCGGCAGGCGTTGTTTGCGGCTCGCTCGCCTGAGGCCTGGCAGCGGCACTGGGCTTGTCAGCCTTCATGGTCACCTATTCATGGACGATGGTCGTGCTCAAGCTGTTGGGCGGAGCCTATTTGCTGTACCTGTCCTGGAAAGCAGCGCGGTCCGCGTGGGCGCCCCACACACCAACGCAGTCACCTCAGATTGAAGCAGCCTCCAACGCGCGGGCGTTCATCAATGGCCTGGGCATGCACATCACCAACCCCAAGGCCATCTTCGTCTGGCTTTCTATCGTGGCTTTGGCGCTGCCGCCTGGCTCAGGCCAGGGGCATGCCTTTGCGGTGGTGGCGTCCTGCGCTGCGCTCGGGGAGTGTGTGTTCTTTGGGTATGCCATCGCGTTCTCTACAACGGTGGCGCGCTCTGCCTATCTGAAAACCCAACGGTGGTTCAACGCGACTTTGTCGGTCGTTTTTGCCTACGCGAGTTTACGGTTGTTGATGTCTCGCGATGTGAGCTGACGCTCAGCACTGGGTGTTGGGTTCTGAGGCAGCGCGGGGTGCTGTGCCATAGGAGGCTGTCGTGCCGCTATTACGCGGTGTGGTTGGGCATAGGCGATCAACTGCAGCCAAGCCGCCGTCCGGTACGTGAAAGTTATAGTCCTCACCAAAACAGCGCGCCGGGTTTGTCGAAATTTTTATACCTGTGCATTTATGCAGTAGATCGTCCGCAATCGCAAGCTGCGAGCCACTTTCAGAGGAAATCGGTGTCCAGAATATCCCGCAATTTCCAGTTTATCCTGCAGGTTTTGCGGTCTAAATTACGTTAGCCTTATTTTCTTATCAATCTAAAGTTATGCTTACTCCGTCAAATTTATTTGTTCGGTCCCTTTACTGCATTTGCTTAATTTTTGCTGGAATTCCTTCAATTCCTCCCCTCTACCTTACGTTGCAAGTGCTACATCGTTTCGAGACGTACAACTTTTCAACCATATTGATCGTTGTGATAACAAATGTCGCGGAACTGGCAGTTTTATCTTTGGTTGCCTTCAGAATATTCGGCGTAGCATTTGGAAAATTTAAACTCTATACTATTACTAGATCTGGCCCGGTCCGCATGCTCCGGATCGTCGCAGTCCTTCTTATGGCGCTCAGCATTTTGCCCTCAGTAATTTATTTACTCTCCGCCCTTCAGTATATTAATAGTGATGGTTTTGGTACCGCATTTTTTATCGGTAGCGCGGGCAGGCACTTCCCGCTTGGACTATTATTTTTCGAAGGATCGCGTTTGCTTGAGCAAGAGTTGCTACTTGAAAGCCAAAGATGAGCCAAATTTTAGCTGGTCAGCCTTAATAATCTGCCATGGTTAATCCCGCGCTTTTTCCTCCATCTCGCCACTGCCTTCGCGCTCGCGGTTCCGATGGTGGCCGGAGGTTTGAGGTCAAATCGTGCTCCAGCAGGTGTGGCTTGCGCTATCCGCTCTTTTTTTCATAATTCCGTTGGTTTGCGCAGGTGCACAGTAGTAAGCGCCGTGCTAACCCGGCGTTGCAGTGGATCGGCTACGCCGCCCACTGAACTTTTTCGTTATTAGGCTTGAGCCAACCGATGGAACTCCACGACCTTCTTGAGTCGGTCTCGGACGAGCAGTCGTTCTTGACGTTCGTGAGCGCTCTGCGAAAGGATCGCGAAGTAGACGTCGCCGCTGAAAAGGCGTCACCTTCCAGCCCATATGGACCGACTCAGAGTGGTTGGGAGAACGTGACGATCGAGTCTTTTTTGGAGTCCGCATGTTCGTGGGCCGAAGACACGGGTTTTGGTGAGTCGCAGGGTCTTCGAGGCGCATCTCCTTGGAAGAAATTCGCTACCTTCTTGTACCTGGGGAAGATCTATGAGTAGCGGGCCTCATAACCTGTTGATCGATTGGACCGCCACCGGCGGCCAGCGCAGCTGCCATTCTTCGGTAGCGGTCACGCCGGTGTCGCCCAATCATCGCCAACGTTAGGCTTCACAAGGAGACGTCAAGTGACACTGGAATGGAAACACTCCACCGATGGAGTCGACTGGGCAGAACTTTCGGCCCTGTATCGGGCCGCCCCACTGGGCGAGAAGCCGCCGCATCATTTGCTGAAGGTCTTTTCAAACAGCATGTTTCAGTGTTTCGTCTATGAGAATGCAAAACTCGTGGCGGCGGGGCGTGCGCTCGCAGATGGTGGGGACTGTTCGTACATCTGCGACATTGCGGTCTTGCCGAGCCATCAAGGCACAGGCCTTGGTAAACAGGTGGTGAGCGACCTGGTGGAAATGTCACGCGGTCACAAGAAAATCATCTTGTATGCGGTCCCTGGCAAAGAGCCTTTTTACAGAAAGTTCGGCTTCATGCGCATGAAGACTGCGATGGCCATCTTTGAGAATCAGCAGCAGCAGGTGGAGCGGGGCTACCTCAGAGAGGTCTAGTGCAGTGTTTCACGCTATCTGGCACATAAAAAGGCGTCTTTTCGCCCCTGGCGGCGTTGCAAATCCTCGCGATACACCCGGTATTGCTCCGGTTTGCGCCTTGCCAGAGTCAAAAATCCATCCTTTTTATTTGTGCCATCAAGCATGAAACACTGCACTAGCCCTTCAGTCGAGAGGGGCGGCGCCTGACTCAGATAGACCGTGCGCTCGTCCTAAGCCTGTCGGATTGCCCTGCGGTCTGAGACGGGTCGAAGGCTGTTCCCATAGCGTTCCATGGCTTCGACAGACGCAGCCCGAACGGACACCGGCAGATCCGGGATATGTAGATTTTCAAGCAAAATTGGCCTCTAGCGCTTGATGGATAAGCGCTAGTAGCTATCAAAAAATGAGTCCACCGCCACCCTCTATCTGGCAAGAACCCTGGGGCCATTGACCGCAAATCACCCCACGCGGCCTACACTCCCGCCCATGACGACCCTCCTGGTTTGCACTTTTGCCGCCCTGACAGCACTGCTCCACGCAGCGGCCTGCGCGCGAGCGGTGGCCAAGAAAAACGCGCGTCGTCAGCTGACGCCAGCACATTCCTAAGCCCGGCGGCACCCTCTCTCCTCATCCTCTTTTTGCGCAACCATCCACCGCCGGGCACCAGCCTCGCGCGGTCGCGGCTGTCCTGTTTACACGGGGCGACAGCCGCATTTGATGGAGTGCTTTTTATGCATGCAGCAGCAGTTGTTGGTATTGATGTTGGTGTCGTGGCCCATGGCGAGCGCATGCTCACCGACCTGGACTATTCGCGCCTGACCAAGTTGGTGGGCCACCAGCCCCCGCCCGTTCTTGACCATCTGCTGGCCAACGCAGATGTCACCAGCTCGCGCACCGTACAGGCCAATGTGGTCACCATGTATTCGCGGGTGGAGCTGGTGGACGTGCACACCCACCGGCGCCAGGTGCTGACCATTTGCTACCCGCAGGACGCTGAACCCGCAGCGGGATTTATCTCGGTGCTGTCGCCCGTGGGCATGAGCTTGTTGGGCCTTCGAACCGGCGATGTGGCCAGGTGGCACACACCGCATGGCGAAGAGTGCGCGGCCGTGGTCGAGAGCATTCTGTTCCAGCCGGAGGCCACGGGCGACTACCTCACGTAACCAGTGCAACGGCAGTCGAATGGGATGGTTGCCCTGCAAACGGGGTGACCACCCCAGCCGGTTGCGGGGGCAGGGTGGTCGGCGTGGTCATCGCGGCAGGCGCGCAGCCAGGATCAGCTCCAGCAGCTTGGCGAACTGCGCATCGCTCACCACGTTCGTGGCAATGTCGGTGTTCACCCGGTGCACCACCACCAGGTCGTACGCTGGCACCACAACCACCATGTGCCCGCCGTACCCCTGGGCTGAGAAGGTGCCTGCAGGCACCTTGATGGAAGGCAGGTGGCGCCCGTCCACCGACACCCACCACATGTAACCGTAGCCGCCATCCGCCCCGGTGTCTGAATAGGGCTGCAGGCTTTGGCGCACCCACGCTGCGGGCACCACCTGCTTGCCAGCCCAGCGACCATCGCGCAGGTACAGCAGCCCAAAGCGGGCCAGGTCGCGTGCCGACATGCGCATGGGGTAGGCGGCGTGCACCGACTCTTTGCCGGTGTAGTAGCTGCCGTCCTGCGCGCGCCAGTCCTGCATCTGCAGCGGCTTGGCCAGCTGGGTGGCAAACGCGGTGTAGATGCTGGTCTTTGTGCGCGTTTCGTAAATCGTGTTCAGCGCGTTGAAGTCCCAGTTGTTGTAGTACCAGAACGCCCCCGGCGCGTGGCTGCCGCGCGTGGGCCGGCGGGCGGCCATGGCCGCTGTTTCATACAGGGCAGGGTGGTAGATGCCCGAGCGTGACTTGAGCAGGTCTGCCACCGTGGCCTGTTTCTCGCTTGCCGTCAGCGCGGGTTTGTTGTCGTCCACGCCTAGTTCGGCCAGGGTGGCGTCAAGCCGCACCTGGCCATTGGCCACCGCTGTGCCCATCAGGCTGCTCAGAATGCTTTTGCGGATGGAGTGGATGTTCAGCCGCTCGTCGGTGCGGCCCCATTCATCCAGGATCTGGCCGTTCACCACCAGCATCACTGCAGTCGTGTCGAGGCTTTTGGAATGCTCGCGCGCCAGGGCGAGTTTTTCGGTGGACCAGCCCACGGCTTCTGGCGATGCGATGCGCTGCCATTGCGCCGACGGAACCGTGGTGGCCGCCTTGGCTGCTGCCATTGCCTGCCCCGCCCACAGAAGAATGGCAAGGGCCGCTATAGCGTGCAGCGGCGTTCTGGCTCGTTGATTTGTTTGCATGGCGTTTCCGTGGTGGGGCAATGGGCCAGAGAGCGAAACTGCTGCAGCGGCAGGCGCAGTTGAATCTTTATCTACAGCAGCACAGCCGCTTCGTCGCGAAGGTTCTGCACGCCCAGCGGCACTACGCACAGGGTGACCCCGTCCAGTGTCAGTACCAGGCCCAGTTGTCCGCCCACCTGCACAACACCGCACCTAGTGACGGGCGCGTGCGCTGCCGCGTGGGTCGTCCCTGTGGGTTCCCCACCCATCGCCAAGGCATGAATCGGTGGCTGGCGCAGCATGGCCCACAGGGCTTTCGGGTCGCGCAGCTGCAGCGACTGCACGTACAGGCGCAATACAGTGTCATCTTCAGCGGTTCGCTCCGCGGTGGCGTGGGGCGCTGGCGATGGGCCTGGCCGCCGCAACCGCAGCAGTGCCCGGCGCAGCTGCTGGCGGCTGGCGGCTTCTGTGCGGCCGGTGGCCTGTGCGATTTCTGCGTGGCTGGCCTCGAACACCTCGTGCAGCAGCACGGCCGCTGCGTCTGTGGGCGCCAGGTGTGCCGCAAGCGTGCGCAGCGCGTGGTGGGCCTCCTGCGCCAGCGCGGCATCCGCTTCGGCGGAGGCTGATATGGGTTCGGTATGCACCGCGTTTTCACCCCTCACCCACTGCTGCATCCACTGGCGCCTGCGCAGTCGGTCGATGGCAAGGTTGCGCACCACCGTCAGCAGCCAGGCCTGTGCTGCGTTCAGGTGCAGCGCGTCGGCCTCCAGGGCGCGCACATATGCGTCCTGCACGGCATCTTCTGCGTCGACCGGGCCCAGCAGGCGGGTGGCGGCGCGCACCAGGCGGCGGTGGTCGGCGTTGATGAGGGACAGTGCGTGGTCATCTTGCATTTTCAAATCTTGCCATAGCCGTTTGTGGGGCGGGTTTCAGAACCGCGCAGAGGCTGTGGCACGCGCGATGTCACGAAACGTGTGCCTCGTTCGTCATGGCAGTTCACCCACTTTGAACCTGCGCCATGGACACCCCTGACTCCCCCCACATGCCCGACACCCCCACGCCATCCAGCGCGACCGAGCCGCGCACCTCTTATCTGGAAGAAAAAGCCTTCAAGGCGCGCACCCTGCTGATCTTTGGCTCTGTGACGGACGTCACCGCCGCCGATGTCACGCGCCGCCTGATCGCGCTGGACGCCGACAGCGCCGACCCCATCGACATCCTGGTCAGCTCACCCGGCGGGCACCTGGAGTCGGGCGACACCATCCACGATGTCGTGCGGTTCATCGCTGCGCCGGTCAACATGATCGGCACGGGCTGGGTGGGCAGCGCTGCCACGCACCTGTATCTGTCCGTGCCCCGCGAGAGGCGCTACTGCCTGCCCAACACGCGCTTCCTGATCCATCAGCCCAGCGGCGGCTCTGGTGGCCCGGCCAGCGACATCGCCATCCAGGCGCGCGAGATCGTCAAGGCCCGCGAACGCATTGCTCGCACCATTGCGCGCGAGACGGGCAAGTCGCTGGAGGAGGTTCTGATCGACATCGAACGCGACCGGTGGCTGTCGGCCGAAGAGGCGGTGGATTACGGCCTGGTGTCGCGGATCATTGAGCGCAAGACAGAGCTGCGCGCTGTTTGAAGCCTGCCTCGCAGCGCTTTGCCCCCAAATTTGAATGAAATAGGGCTCTAGCGCTTGATGCATAAGAGCTAGCAGCTATCAATTTTGATTTTCAGCGGGCGCGTCCTAGCGCCTTCATGGCGGCAGTCAAAGACACCGCCGCCTTGTCATACCCCTGCTACGGGCCATTGCCGGTGCGCACCCTGCGGCCGTCTGATTGCACGGTCCAGTGCGCGCCGCTGGTGACCTTGCCCAGCTCGTCCCACGCCACAGGCACTGACATGCCCATGCCGGGGCGGTCCAGGCGCTGGTGGTGGTGCCGAGGCCGTTGCGCAGGTAGCCGGCAACGATCTGGCCACGCGGTTCTTGGGGCTGCTCTTGGCCACAAACCGCTGCGAAATGGTGCGGGCCAGGTGTTGCACCACCTCATGGCTGAAGCCCTTGACGGTCTAGTGGGGCCGCTCCACGGACACAAACGGAATTTCGTCGGCATCCAGAAACGCTTCGATTTCAATGGGCTGCGTAACGTTGGGGAACGCGGCGGCAGTCTCTTCGGGCGACAGCTTCGGGAGACAGCATCACGTAGCGGCCGCCTTCATATTCAACGCCTTTGACAATGTCGGCGTGGCGGTCCCTTTGCCAAAACTGATGGCGCCTTTTCACATCGTGCGCGTGCGTGTGGATGTGGATGAGGGCGCTTGGCCTGCGTCTTCTGCCATGGGCAACTCCGTGCTTGGTTGTTTAATTTATTGCGAAGCCAGGTATTCGCGCACCTTGTCGGCCGAGTGACCAACGGCTGCAACGGCCTCCCTCAGTTCTGTCTCAGTCACGGCGAGGCTGTTGGTCCAGTCGCGGACCTCGCCGCGCTCCGTCAGGCTGATGAAATTGCGGTCATGCACGATTTCGTGGGTGTCGTCGCTCATTTGCCAACTCCTGAATAACAAACAGACTCAAACGTAATGCGGCTGCGGCGCAGGCGCTGTAAGACAAGCCCCAGCCACGCAGTAGGGTGCTGCTGAAGCTGCCTCGCACCCCAGCGGCGTGCCGATCAGGCGGAATACGCGCGCACCACAAACGCCTTGGTTGCCACCAGCCCTGCGGGTGTCCAGTGCAGCGCGGGCGACATGGCGCGTACCAGCAAATCGCGCTGCTCGGCAGGGCCCAGGGTGGGCAGCTGCTCACGCAAGAGTGACAGGTCGGTATCCAGCCACTGGTGTTCATTGCTGGCAGCGCTTTGATGGCTGGCATGGCTGCCTCCGCTGCGGGCAAGGCGCAGTCTTTCAGCAACCCGAAAGCTCACAGGACGGCGCGGCACCTGGGCGACTGTGCCAGTGCCTGACGCCGCAGCGGTCGCTTCGAACGACGCGCCATCCGTGCAGGCGTCTCCGCGAATCCAGTCATGAATGACCTGAAGCTCGTACGGCGAAAACACGCCAAACATCTCGGCCCGGTCTCCCTGCAGCAGGTTCCAGAACCTGCTCTCGACAGCGGGCTGGTTTCTCTTGATCCATCCTGCCTGCTCCAGTGCCGCCAGAAAAGCCGGGACATCCTTCGGGTGTGCCAGCCAGTCATTCACCTTGCGCCCGGCCACTTTGCAAAAGTCCGAATGCGCGCCGTTGCCCGCAGGCGCCTTGTGGGCAAATATGCGCACCACCTCGTTGTCGATGTTGAAGCCGCGAACCACATCAAGCGATCCGACGCCCAGGTTACCCAGCTTGGCGCCAGCGCGCACCCTGCGCCAGTATTCGCTGCCGTCGTCCATGCGTGGAGCTGCATCGATGGCGGCCTGGCAGGCGCGCCGTGCGTGGCCGGTGTCGGTGTTGTCCACCGTGACGTGCAGCGTGAAGTAGTAGGGGTCAATCCCCAGTTCGTTCAGTTCATACGCACTGATCAACAGGTGCAGAGGCAGTTGTTCATAGGCCAGGTTGAAGCCCACGATCTCGGGTAAAAAATCCTGCGCATTCCAGCCCAGCGCCAGCTGGATCAGGCCCTGCTCGTAGTGTGTGTCGGGCAGTCCATCCACCGGGTCGAGCCCGTAGCGCGCAAGCAGCCCGCGGTAAAGCGTCACATGGTTCTTGTCCGCGTCGCCGTTGCCCAGCTCTTCAAGATACGTCACCACCAGGTCTGACAGGCGTGGGTTGTCTGCATACACGCACAAGCCATACAGCCACGCGCCGTCCACCAGCTTGGTGGGAGCCACCTGCCGCAAGAAGTACAGCGCGTGCGCTCGGTTGACAAAGTACTTGCGCGGCGCGCCGCTTTGGCGTGACTGCAGATAGCTTTGGTACTTGCCATGCACCGCCCGCATATTGGTCTCCATCCACTCGATCAGGCCCGCGCCGCTGCTGGGCAGATCGTCCACTCCAAATGCGGTGTCTCGCAGCGAGACCCGCAAGAAATCGGCTGCAGCGGCGCGCTCCTGTTGGGTGGGAATGCCGTTGACCAAGGGCTCGTACAAAGCGCGGAACGGGCCAGGGTTTTGGGGCGGCAAAGGGGCGGCGATGTTGTCGAGGCGATTGGCTGGGTCAGAGTTCTGTGGGGTGTATGGGCTGTGTTGTGGTGCTTTGAGAATGGCGGACATGGCGTGGCAAAAAGTGGCCGAAGTGGAGGGGTACCTCAAGCATGGCCACACCTGCGTCATCGCTGCATCGGGCTGAAGCCCTTGCCTGCGTGGGCTGTCTCCTACGGCGGTTGGTTGTGTACTGGTCTGCATCGAAGGGCAGGCGCCCGCCAAACATGGCTCTCGGGCTGTGTGCAGTGGTTTTGAGCATTGGCAAGGAGCGCGTCGGTGATTGAGCGGCGAAGGGTTTGATTCGAACTCGGCGAACTCGGCGAACTCGGCGAACTCGGCACGCGCGGCATAGTCAGTTTTGAACTGATGGATATGCATTCAAAACGTCGGGTAGCGACCGTGACTACCCAGAAGCTGCCTCCCTGTACACGTTGTGGAATTGTGAATTTGTTACAGGCGACGGGCGCCTTGGTTACCACAATGCACCTTCTGTCACGCCCGCAGGAGAAACGACATGCCGTTTGAATACCTCCGAGAGATTGCGCGAACCCAACTTCCACTGACCGTGGATACGGAAGCCAATATCGACAAGCTGCGGGTTTTGCGCGCGGCAGACCTTGTGTCTGTAATGCTGCCCAGCGCCACAGCCGATACGCAGCAGTTTGCACGGGTGCTGGCCATCACACCCAAAGGCCGGCAGATGCTCGCACAGGAGCTGGAGCGATCTCCGTAGCGCGCGCAGCCACGCAGCCTCTCATTCATCGGGGTGGTTGCGCCGCTGCCAACGCCTCTTGGCCCCACTGCTCAACAGCGGTGGGGCATCGTCGCTCACTGCATCTTTCACTCTTCGCCCACCGCGGTCGTGCTGCTGTGATTTGGGCATATCCGTCGTTGCCATAAACGTTTCAAGCGTCAGCAGCAGCGCCTGTTGGCGCGTGCCATTTTTCTGCGCAGCGCTCGTTGCATACCGGCCATCCTTGCACGTGTTGCGGTACCGATTGCGGTGTGGATGTGCGGCGGCGGTGGTCGCCCGTAGGGGTGGCCGCAGCGGGTTGTAGTCCTGTCGGGGCGTGCTGTACCGGTGGCTGGCTTCTGATCCACGGAATCAGCGTTGTCTTACGTTCTGCAAGCGCGGGGGCGGCATTAATAGAGCCAGAGCCCGGCACGACGCTTGGGCTCACAGCCCACCGCCTCAGGAGACCGCCATGCACACCAGTCGATCCACCGGTTCCCATGCGCTCAAACCGCGCGCGCTTAAGCGCCAGCGGCAGTCCGAAGCAGCGCTGCGCCCGCGCCGCGAACCCGTGCAGTTTCCGTATCCCGACCCTCCTGTGTGGAAGCCCTTGGGCTGAAGACAAAACCTGTGCCGCAAAGCCCGGAGCATCAACATGACCGCCAAGCCACCCTATCCAGATTTCAACCAGTACGGCCTCAAGGACGAGGACAGCGACGGGACTGCTCAACAGACCTATGCCAACCGTGAGGGCGGTGAGCAGCCCGGAGTGGGCCCCGCTGACGCGGTAGATCCATCAGGCCATCGCGAGGGAAAGATCGAAGAGCATCCTTCGCCCAAGCCATCGTCACGCATGGGCCGTGCCGACATTGGCGAGACGGATGACAAGAAGCGGTAGCGCAGTCTGCTTCCCTTTCGCGCCATTGCCGCGTCACAACCCGTAGCGTCGCGCTGCACCATTTCCAACCCCCGTTTTGAGCCGAGGTCGCCATGAAATCGTCCGGTCACTTCACCAGCGAAACCCAGCCTGTGGTGCCTGCACCGTACCCGTCCGGTGCGCCGGGCGATTGGCGGACTTTTCTGGTGGGCGTGGTCCTGATTGCGATGTTCCTGAGCGCCCTGGCTTTCAGCCCCATTGGCGCTGACTACATGCCCGGTGCGCCGACGATTCGGGACCTGGCAGCGCTGCCTGCGCCTGCTGCTCCACGCACCGAAGCATTGGCGCTGCAAGAGCGCTACGTGACCACCGTGGGAGGCGAAAGCGTCTACCCAGACGCACCCGCTGCGGAGGACCTGTAGCACCCGGCCGAACCATGGCTGGCCTCATACCGGGTCGAAATATTTAGAGAAATTGGTTATTTGCGCTTGTTGAATAAGCGCTGACAGCTATCAATTTAGTAGCGATTGGCGCCGCCGATGCCTGCTCACATCAGCGTGGCAGGCATCCTGTAAACCCTTTGGGCCCCACCGCAGACACGTCCGCCAGCGCCAACGCCACCGTGGTGTCGTTCTGCCCCGGAATCTTGGTCAGCAGCTGGCCGTTTTGCCAGCGCCACGTTTTGCCGTCAAAGCTGTACACAAAGGTGTGCGTGCGGTTGGACAGCAGGTGCGCAGGCGTCAGGGTGATGGCTTGGGCGCCATCCTGTGTGGTGGCGGCGGCCTGGGCTTCGTTGTCTTTGACAACGATCTTGCCGACAAACGGAGTCACCGTTGATTCGGTACGGTTCAGCTCCGGCACCACCAGGGCAGGGCTGTAGCCGGTCTTGATCCACTCGCCGCTGCCGCCGGGGCGCACGTGCGGTTCGCGCGCGGCCAAAAACTGGGTGCACGACGCCACCAACGCATCAAAACCTGTTTGCGCGGGGCCGCCGGTTTCGGGCTTGCCGCAGCCCAGCAGGGACATGAGCGGCAGCAGCAGCGTGGCGGCAATCAGGGGGCGCAGGGGTGAGGGCATGTTCATCGGGTGTTGGCGGGGCTGGGGCATTGTGTGCCGACGGGTGGGTTGCTGGGCTTGACGGAAGTCAAGGCGCATCCATTTTGCAAGCCGGGCCCAGCGCGTTTCTGTCTCCCTGGTACCAACGTTCTTTCGCAGTCGCTTCGGTCATCGCCGCCAGCACGGCCGCGTTCAGTTCGTGCGCGTTGGCGGCCAGCTGCACATCGCCATACGCCTGTGCGGTGCCCGCCATCAGCGCCTCGGCGTCCAGCAGCAGGCGCAGGTTTTGCGGAATCTGCGGCGCCTGCGTGGCGCAGTGCTGTACCGACAGTGAATGCGCCTTGCGGCACGCGGCGGGGCGCACGCTGTAGATGGCGCAGCGGTCGTCCACCAAAAAGCTGCAGGGCTGGCGCACTGCGCCGCTGTGTGCATTGCTGATGTGCTGGCGCAGCCGGGCCGTGATGGCGTCCATGCTGTCAGCCAACTCGGCCGCAAGGTGCTGCGCAATGCGAAACACCTCGGGCTCGGTGGCCTCCACCCGCACATGGCAACAGTGGGCGCAACCCGCCTTGCAGTCGGGCACCGGGCCGGCGGCGCTGGCCTGCACGGCCACGGTGTCCAGGCTGCGGTGCAGTTGGGCGGTGAAGGCAATGGCTTCGTCGGCACCGTGGGCTTGCTGCAGCGCGCGCGCCGCCAGGCTGCGCACCCGGGCGATGGATTCCTGAAAGGCAGATTGTTCGTCGTCGGAAAGCATGGCGTGTCTTATACCGCCTGTCCCCTGTCCGCCGACTGAACCGGTGGGCTGTGCGTGCGATGCCTTGCTATATTGACCGGCTTCACCGCCCACAGTCGGCCCACCGTTGACCCACCGAGATCCACCCCATGACCGAGCCCATTCGCCTTACCCAATACAGCCACGGCGCCGGTTGTGGCTGCAAGATCAGCCCCAAGGTGCTGGACGTGATCCTGGCCGGCAGCGGATCGCAAACCCTGGACCCGCGCCTGTGGGTGGGCAACACGTCGCGCGACGATGCTGCGGTGTACGCGCTGGACGGCGAGCGCGGCGTAGTGTCCACCACCGACTTCTTCATGCCCATCGTCGATGACCCGTACGACTTTGGCCGCATTGCAGCCACCAATGCCATCAGCGACATCTATGCCATGGGCGCCGACCCGTTGATGGCCATTGCCATATTGGGCTGGCCTGTCAACGTGTTGCCGCCTGAGGTGGCACGCGAGGTGGTTCGCGGCGGGCGGGCGGCGTGTGATGCAGCCGGCATACCGCTGGCGGGCGGGCACTCGATCGACGCGCCAGAGCCTATCTTTGGCTTGGCAGTGACCGGCGTGGTGGACAAGCGGCACCTCAAGCGCAACGACACCGCCACCGCAGGATGCCGCCTGTACCTCACCAAGCCGCTGGGCATCGGCATCCTGACCACCGCCGAAAAAAAGTCCAAACTGCGGCCCGAAGACGTGGGCCTGGCGCGCGACTGGATGTGCACGCTGAACAACCCCGGCAGCCGCTTTGGCAAGCTGCCCGGCGTGGCCGCCATGACCGATGTCACCGGCTTTGGCCTGCTGGGCCACCTGTTGGAAATGGCCGACGGCAGCGGGCTGACCGCACAGATCGACTACGCCGCCGTGCCGCGCCTGGCGGGCGTGTCGCACTACCTGGCCGAAGGTTGTGCGCCCGGCGGCACCTTGCGCAACTTTGACAGCTATGGCGACAAGATCGCCCCGCTGGCGCTGGAGGAGCAAAAGCTGCTGCTGTGCGACCCGCAAACCAGCGGTGGCCTGCTGGTGGCCGTGGAGCCCGATGGCGAAGCCGAGTTCCTATCGGTAGCCCAAGCGTTGGGCTTGGCACTGCAGCCCATCGGCCAGATGACAGCGCGACAGCGGTTTGCTGTTGAAGTGCATTGACCGCCTCATGGACTGTGCCGATGCGTGACAACCTCGTCGACTACGCGCACATCTTTCTGAACGATGTGCCCCTGATGGACGTGCGCGCGCCGGTGGAGTTTGCGCAGGGCGCGTTCCCCGGCGCCGTCAACCTGCCGTTGATGAACGACAGCGAGCGCCAGCAGGTAGGCACCTGCTACAAGCAGCAGGGCCAGCAGGCCGCCATCGCGCTGGGCCACCAGCTGGTGTCAGGCCACAACAAGCAAGACCGCATCGAAGCCTGGGCCGCGTTTGCCAAAGCGCACGCGCAGCACGGGGTGCTGTACTGCTTTCGCGGCGGGCTGCGGTCGCAGATTGTTCAGCAGTGGTTGCAGAGCGTGGCGGGCATTGCCTACCCGCGCGTCATTGGTGGCTACAAGGCCATGCGCACGTTTTTGCTGCAGACCACAGAGGCCGCGTCCGCAGAGTGCGGGTTTGTTGTGCTGAGCGGCTTGACGGGCACCGGCAAGACCGAAGTGCTGGCGCAGCTGGCCCACGGTCTGGACCTGGAAGGACATGCCAACCACCGCGGCTCCAGTTTTGGCAGCCGCGTTACCGGCCAGCCTGCGCAGATTGATTTTGAAAACCACCTGGCCATCGACATCCTGAAAAAACGTGCCGCTGGGCACCACACCTTGGTGGTGGAAGACGAAGGCCGCCACGTGGGCAAATGCTCGGTGCCGCTGCCGCTGCGCCAGCGGCTGGAGCAGGTGCCCATCGTCTGCCTGACGGATGATTTTGACCGCCGGGTCGAACGCATATTGCAAGACTATGTGGTGCAGCAATGCGCAGCCTTTGTGGCCGCGCACGGGCCCGTGGCGGGCGCTGACCTGTTTGCAGCCCGCCTGCTGGAGAGCCTGGACAAACTGGCAAAGCGGCTGGGTGGCAGCCTGCACCAGACTTTGCGCGAAGTGATGCAACGCGCGCTTGTGCTGCAGAAAGACACCGGCAATGTGGACCTGCACCGCGACTGGATCACCGTGCTGATGCGGCAGTATTACGACCCCATGTATGCGTTTCAGCGCAGCAGCCGGGCCGAGCGCGTTGTGTTTGAGGGGGATGAGGCAGCGGTGCTGGCCTACCTTCGCGAGCAGGCTGCGGGCGGTTCGCGTTGAGCTTGTCGAAGTCTGGTCGCGGATCTTGCCGTGGGGGGTTTTTTTTTGGGGGGGGGGGGGGCGGCCCCCCCCCCCCCCCCCCACAAAAAAACCCACAACAACAAA
>NZ_JBKBXG010000017.1:53919-71069 GCF_046314175.1 Acidovorax sp.
AGGCGGCCGCGGTGCGGGCCTCCCTTCGCGCGCAGGCGGCGGCCGGTGCGCGTTGAGCTTGTCGACGGCGGGTCGCGGATCTTGCCGTGTGCCTTTGTGTAGGGCGGAGGCCGGGCGACTCCCGGCCTCCGCCCTCAACAAAGGCACGCATCCAGATCAGCGCCCCGGCTTCGCCAAGCTCAGCCCGACCCGGCTTTACGTTTCTCCCACCACCCCGGCAACAACCTGCGCACCTCATCCCGCCCAAACCGGTCATCCATCAAATGCACCACCCCCTCATCACTGGGCGTGCGTATTACCCGCCCCGCAGCCTGCACCACCTTCTGCAGTCCCGGGTAAAGGTACGTGTAGTCATACCCCGCACCAAACAGCGCCTGCATGCGCTCGCGGATCTGCTCGTTGACCGGGTTGATCTGCGGTAGCCCCAGCGTGGCCAAAAAGGCGCCGATCAGGCGATTGCCTGGCAGGTCAATGCCCTCGGCAAACGCGCCGCCCAGCACGGCAAACGCAATGCCTGCGCTGGAGTCGGTAAAGCGGGCCAAAAAATCGCGCTGCTCGTCCTCCAGCATGCGGCGCGACTGGCTCCAGTGCGGCACGTCGGGGTGCTGCTGCGCAAACAGCGCGGCCACCTGCTGCAGGTAGTCATAGCTGCTGAAAAACGCCAGGTAGTTGCCCGGCCGCGCGTGAAACTGCTGTGCCATCAGCGCCACGATGGGCGCCAATGACGCGTTGCGGTGCGGGTAGCGCGTGGAGATATGGCGCGCCACCTGCACCTGGAGCTGCGCGGCATCAAACGGCGACTCCACATCCACCCACAGATGGTCCGCAGGCAAACCCAGCAAATCTGCGTAGTAGCGCGCAGGCTGCAGCGTGGCAGAGAACAAGGTGCTGGTGTGCGCCGCTGCAAAACGCGGCTGCAGAAACGGCGCGGGCACCACGTTGCGGATGCAGACCAGCGAATCGCCGGGCGCGGCGGCTTTGCCGTTGTAGCCGGTGGTGAGCTTTGTGGGCTGCGTGATGTCCACCATCGAATGCGCGCCCAGCAACTCCGCCATGCGCACCATGTGCAGCGCGTCGAAGTAAAAGGCCTGCATCGCCGCATCGGGCTCGGTGGGGTGTTCGGCAAAGTGCTCGGTCAGCGCGCTGCCGCACTGCTGCAGCGCTGCCAGCAGCTTGTCGGGGAAGTCGCTCAGCACCGCATAGGCGCTGGTCTGCGCCTTGTCCAGCGCCACCCAGCTGCGGCGCACCTTGTCCAGCGCCTTTTTTACCGGCGCATGGCGCGCCGCCGTGGGGCTGCGGCGGGCCTCAGCCAGGGCGGCGGGGCGCAGCTCGGCGGTGTACATCTTGCGGGCGCGGTCCACCAGGTTGTGGGCTTCGTCCACCAGCAGGGCGGTGCGCCAGCCATTGGCTTGCGCCAGGCCGTGCAGCAGGCCGCCCAGGTCAAAGTAGTAGTTGTAGTCACCCACCACCACATCAGCCCAGCGAGCCAGCTCCTGGCTCAGGTAGTAGGGGCACACCTGGTGCTGCAGGGCCACGTCGCGCACGTGGGTCTGGTGCAGCGCGGTGCCACCGGCCTTGCCATGCTCGACTGCCGCAGCGCGCGCGGCGGGCAGGCGGTCGTAGAAGCCCCGGGCCAGCGGGCACGACTCGCCGTGGCAGGCGTTGCCCGGGTATTCACACGCCTTGTCGCGCGCCACCAGCTCCAGCACGCGCAGCGGCAACGCAGGTGCGCTGTCGGCAAGGCGCGTCAAGGCATCCAACGCCGTCTGCCGCCCCGAGGTTTTGGCGGCCAGAAAAAACACCTTGTCGATGCGCTGCGCGGGCGCGGCCTTGAGCAGCGGAAACAGCGTGCCCATGGTCTTGCCAATGCCCGTGGGCGCCTGGGCCAGCAGGCAGCGGCCTGCGCTGGCGGCCTTGTACACCGCCTCGGCCAGTGGGCGCTGCCCGGTGCGGAAACCGCCGAACGGGAAAGCCAGCGCACCCAGTGCCGCATCGCGCGCCGTGCGGTGTGCCACCTGCTGTTCGGCCCAGGCGATGAATCGCTGGCACTGCGCCTCAAAGTGCTGGCGCAGGTCGTCGGCGCTGCAGCGCTCGGTCAGCACCGTTTCTTGCTGCGTGCCAATGTCAAAGTACACCAGCGCCACGTCGATGTGCGCCAGCTGCTCTTGCTGGCACAGCAGCCAGCCATACACCTTGGCCTGCGCCCAGTGCAGATGGCGGTGCGATGCGGGCTGGCGGTCTAGCCGGCCTTTGAAGGTCTTGACCTCGTCGATGCGCTGCGCCTCGGGGTCGTACCCATCGGCCCGGCCGCGCACCTGCAGGCTTTGGTAGCTGCCGCTCAAAGCCACTTCGGCGCGGTAGCCCTTGCCCCGGCGCGAAGCGGCAATGGCGTGCCCTGCAATGCCTTCGAGCGCGGTGGGCGCGGGCGTAAAGCGCAGGTCCAGGTCGCCCTGTTTGGCGGTGAACTCGCACAGCTCGCGCACCGCCACCGTATACGTCATGGGGCCGGAGAGTCCTGGTTATTGGGCAGATCACCCGGCGGCTCGCTGCACGGCTCTCCCAGGTGTGCCTGCGCCAGGGTGTCGTCACCGCGCAGCGGCGTGGCCTTGCACAGGGCCAGCCACACGGCAAAGGGCAGGGTGCAGCGGTTGTGCCGGGCGGGGCGCAGCAACTCGAACCGCCCCTCATCCAAACCACCATGCAGCACCCAGATGCCAAAGTGCTCCGGTATCTCGTCCGGCTCGGCAATGCCTGCAGGGAAGACGTAATAACACTCCTCGCACAGCCACTGGTAGGCCTGTCGCTTGGCGTCGTGCCGCAGGTCCGACAGCAGGTCGGCGCGGCTGAACTTGACCTCGTGCACCATGGGCTGCAGGTAGGCGGGCACCGAGGTGTTGCGCACCGAAAACAGGTCGGGCCGCGCCATGCGCCACACGTTGGCCGCAGCGCGGGCGGTGGGAGTGTCTTCGTCGCTCCACAGCGGGGGCAGGGTGGGGGGGGGCAGTGGTGCCACGGCCTGCGTCGGGGTGGGTGCAGCGGCGCCTTCAATCACCGCGCGCAGCGACAGCTCTGTCCACACAATGCGCCCCGCCGCCAGCAACTGCGTTGCAAACTTCTGCGCCAGCCGGTCGTGCCCGCTCAGTGCCCGCACGCTGCGCTGGCGCGCCACGGCCAGTGTGCGAATGCCCTCGTCGGTGAGCTTGAGCGTCTCGCACCCATCGGCCGCCGTGTGCAGCGCAACCAGGCCAGCGGCCAGCAGGTCAATCTCCAGCCCATCCTTGCACGGCCAGCCTGCCGAGCGCCAGATCTGCATCAGGCGCGTGCGGTGAAACCGGGTGAGCGCAATAGGGAGCGCGGTGGATGGGGAGGGCAGGGTGGGGAGTGGCGCCGACGACATAAAGCAAAGCTGCGGGTGCGGCAAAGCACTGATTTTAATCACAGTGCTTTGCCACGGGGGCGCTATCTGCGCCGCGTGCCAAATGCTGTCGTGCAGCCAAAATATGAGTCAAATTGGCCTCTAGCGCTTATCCAATAAGCGCTAGCAGCTATCAAAACAGTAGTGTTGCCTGCTTGCCCTCAAAACAAAGCCCGCAGAACGCGGGCCTTGTTACTTGCGGTAGGCCGCGTGGATCAGACTTGCGCCTTCGGCTTTTCCACATACACCGGCTTGGTCGCCTCGCTCGCCGGGTCGGCGGGTGCCTCGGGCTCCACCACCTGGCCCGCCGCAGCCCCGCCCAGCGCCCCGGCAATGGCGCCTGCCGTGCCGCCCACAAACACCCCCACGGGCCCGCCCACCGCCGCGCCCACGGCCGCACCGGCTGCGGCGCCCGCCATCATGCCGCCGCCCATTAGGGCCGATTTGGACTCGCGGTCAGACTCTTCCGGCGTCAGTGTGAGCTGCGCGGCGGGGTCTGGGTCTTGCGACGGAACCCCGTGGCCCGGCACGGCCTGTTCAACCAGGTCGCCGTCCACGGTGGGTGTGTCTTCAACGGCTGCAATGAGGGTGGGGTTCATGGTGCGCTCCTTGTTGTGCGGTGAACATGTCATGAGAACAAGCAAGGTAGGTAAGTTGCTTTGTTCGCTGACCCCATTCTTTGAGCGCTGCAATGCGCGACGCCGCCGTCCAAGGCGTCAGTGGCCTGTCGGACAAACGCTTGTGGCGGCCAATGGCTTGACGGCGGTCAAGACAATGAACCGGGCCCGCGCGTTTGCAGCCGGTTGCTCGGTTGCAGCCCGCGGCCTGGAGGCCATTGCGGCGCGACTTATTCGGCGCCTGCGCTGCGCAGCACCGCCTCCAGCCGGTCCAGGTTCTGCTCATTGGCCGGGGTCACAAAGTCGCGCAGCTTGTCTGCCATCTCGGCACTCTCAAACGCCTGCTCCCACGTCAGATGGGTGTCGTGATTGCCGTGGGGCGCCAACCGCACCGTCAGCGTGAACAGCGGCGCCAGCACATGCTCGATGACGACCAGCGCATCCGGCTCTATCGCGCGAAAGATGTTCTCGTTGTGGTGGTTCTTGCCGTCTGGCCCGTGCATCACAAACACCCACCGCCCGCCGGGCACAAAGTCAAACTGCCCGAACGTGTTGGTAAAGCCTGCGGGCCCCCACCACTGCGCCAGCAGCTCGGGTTGCTGGAAGGCGGCAAACACCTGGGCGGGGCTCGCTTGCAACACGCGCTGGGTAGCGAGGGTGGCGGCTGTCGAATCGCTGGGCATGGGCAACTCCTTCTGTGCCAGAACGGCAGTGATGAAGCGGGATTTTTCTGCACGATAGCGCTCCTCGCCGCTGGTCGCAAACCGGGTTTTGAGCTGGTTGTATTGCTCCACCAGTGCGGGGTCAGCACGCAGCGCATCCCGAAAGTGCAGAAAGAACTCAAACTCCGACCCCTTCGCCACCACCTGCAACGCCACGTCCATGTCTGTGCGTGGCGACAGCAGCATGCACAGCGCTGGCGTGCGCAGCGTGTCGGCTTTGATCGCATAGCCTGCGGCCTCCAGCGCCTGAACCGTCTGGGCATGCGCTTGCGGAGCGACCAGCACGCAAATGTCCAAATCGCCTTTGGACACGGCGCCCGGAATGGCGGATGCGCCAATGTGTTCTATCTGTGCATCGGGTAGTAGCCGGGATACCTCATCCGCGACGGCGGCGAAAACCGTTGCGGCTTGCGGTTGGTAGTTTGAAGAATCGAATAGCTGCATCGACCAATTTTTCTTGTAATGCGACCCCGCCAGATTGTCGTGACGGTTTTCGCTCGTCACGTAGCGCGGATGAGTGGATGAGTGGATGAAATTGGGTGAAATTGGCTCCTGGCGCTTTATCTACAGGCGCTCATAGCTATCAATTTATAGTTGATGAGCCTGACGGTACCGCAGGAGCGTTACCGAGGGCGAACCCCAGCACTGCACACCATCGATTTACGGCTGCTCCACTCCATATCTCAGCGCGGGGGCAATGATTGCTTTTGTTGCATTCACTAGTTGTTTGTCAGTAAGTAACTAGGAAACGCAACATGGTGGGCCGCTTCCGATGACCTGCAAAAGCGCAGCGTATGTGTGGGAACGCAAGTACTTGGACGCAAGATTGGCCGCTTGGCCCTGAGCCGCCGTTCAGAAGCGCCGCCCTGAAGCTGCCTTTGACTTGCTGCATGCTGTTGTTGGAAATCCCGTTGTCTGCCTAAGGCAAGCTATAGTTTGTCGAATTGACACGTGCCGGGTTTCACGGAATTTTTATACCTGGACGTTTGAACAGGTCGTGCCTTGCAAACCTATGCTGCAAGCCAATTCCAGGAGAAATCAGTGTCCAGAATATCCCGCATGGTCCAGTTTATCCCGCAGATTTTGCGGGATACATCAAGGTCGATCGACGGATAGAACAGTGGCGCTAGCACAAATACTGGGTATTTATACAGTAGCGATTTTCTGGTAGCGTGCGTAGCTGCGACACAGCGCACGGACAAAAGCGAGCTTTTGACACGGACGAAGTGACACAGCTACGTGGGCTGATGACCAAAAATGAGGTGGTTTTGAATAGACAGAAGACGCGCCAAGAGGTGTTGCGATCCGCGACAGACCGCCTCAACCGTACGGACACCCGCTGCGCGTGCGCCGCACATTTCCAACGTTATCTGGCATGACTTACATCGACGTCCGTTGGCATCATTTCAGCGCAGAAGACCCGACGCGCCTCGTGTCCGAGCTTGACGCGAACCGTTGGGAGCTTCGCAAGTTGGAGTTCTTTCCTGATGGGCGCGTTGGATGCGCCGGTCCCGCTGACGAAACGCACGGAACGAAGTTGGGCGAGACGCCGGTTCCTTCATTGGAAGAAATCAACGCGCAAGCCGAGTTTGACGGTGTTGAGGTTGATGCAGCAGTTTTCGAATCACTCTGGAGCGAATATGCGAGCGTTGCCAGATAACCTGTCATTGGAGCGGACCGCCTTCGGCGTCCGCTCACTTTCACGTTATAGCGCTCAATGAAGCTCGTACCTCACGGCTCCTTCGATGATCGTCAGCAGGCGCTCACGGCGGCACTTATTGAAGCAATTGCCCGTGAATTGAAGAAGGTCGATGCACCTGAAGAACTTGTGGAGCAACTCACCGGTTCAATTGCTTTCGCGGTCACAGCTTTGATCGACGACTCCACACCCGAAGACTTCGCTGGCGGAACGCTTTCGCCCATGCTCACATTTCAGATTGGAGAGGACGCACTGGCTTACGCAGGTGGCAATACATGGATGCACGAGTATGTGTTCCGGTTGCTGCCCGCGGTCCTACAAAAACTTAATGGCGCGAGCGGTGCTTAGAACGCGCCATAACCTTTCAATGCAGCGGATCTGCGCCAGCTGCGCTGGCTGGTCCGCTGATTTCAAACGTTGAGCGTCCGCTTTTATCTGCCGCCACAGACTGCTCCTGGCCGACAACCGTCGCCCGCTCACGATTCCAACCTTATTTCCCCAACCCCCCGCATTCCCACCAACCCCGGCATAGCCCCCCCGCATCGCCTCCAAAAACAACCGCAACCGCGCCGGGTAAAACCGCGCATACGGGTACACCAGATACACCGGCAGCGGCGGGGCCTGCCAGGTGGGCACCAGGTTCAGCATGTCACCCGCCCGCAGTTCCTCGTCCACGATCCACGCTGATGAAATGCACGCACCCAGCCGGGCCCGGGCGGCGCTGCGCAGGGCGTACAGGCTGTCGGTAGAAAGACGGGGGCTGATGGCGAAGGTGCTGGCGCAGTGGGGTGGTTGGGGTTGGCCATTGCTGCGTCGCTCGCCGCGCTGGGGGTGCGGGAGTTGGGGCGCAGTGCTTGAGTTTTTTAGCAGCGAGAGTTTTGGGGAGTGCGTTGTTGGCAGGGCGCTGTCGGGCTCCCTCGCCCCTCGTGGCAGGGGGTTGAGCACAGGGGGCGGATCAGGCGGTGTGCTTTTTCGTACCCCTCTCCCCCGGCCCTCTCCCGCAAGGGGCGAGGGGGTGGAAGGCCGGGGCTGTGGGTGGTTGGGAGGCTGCGCCCAACAGATAGTGCCGTGAAAGCGAAAATTTGAATAAAAAGTGCCTCTAGCGCTTATTGGGCAAGCACTAGTAGCTATCTAAATGAGAGCGTTTTGTGAGCGGAGCCCGTTGGAATGCAGGCTCCAGCAACTGATCAGCCCCGCATCAACCCGTGCACCAGCACCATGCTCGCCACGCCCAGCGCACCCGACACGGCTACATAGCCGATCGAGGCAAACATCTTGACCAAGCCCGACACGCGCGGCAGGTTGGTGATGACGTACAGCCCAGGGATGAAGATGAACAGGGCCAGCAATATCGCCGTCTCGGCGGGGGCCATGTTGTGCCAGGCCATGACTCCAGTGGACAGCCACACCGGCGCCAGCAGCGAGAGCCATTGAAAAGCGGTGCCTTGCGTGACATGGCGCGACAGGCCCCAGCCGTCTTGGCGGGGGCTTACGCCGTGCAAAGGGGCGCTGGAGCCGCCGGTAAACATCACGCCACATCGCAAGCAGCGTTGCGCGTCAAATGCAACGCTGGCGCGGCAGTTAAAGCAGGTGGTCATTGCAGGGCTCAGCCTCTCAGGCCTTCTTCACCTCAATGTGATACAGCCCCCAGGGGCACAGCGCAAAGCGCTCCTTCAGCGGTTTGTCTTTAAAAGCAGGCAGCGCATCCGCGTCATACACCGCCCATTGCGGGCCCAGGCCGCCCAGGGCCATGGGCTGGCCGTCGATGTGGGTGGCAACCATCATGCGGTAGGCCTGCGCGTCGGCCAGGCTGATGGTGACGTTGTAGCCGTCCACCGCGCGCAGCACCAGTTGCACGGGGCTGGCTGCAGCGACACCGGCAGCAGCGAGCACGGTGGTGAGCAGGGGGCCTTGCAGGGTGTGCGGCTTGCCGTCGTATTCCAGCGTGGGCTTGATGGTGATGGCGGGCATGCGCTGCAGCGCGGCGGCGTCCAGTGCGTGGGCGTTGGCAAACTGGATGCCGTGCTTGCCCATCATCTGGTCGATGGCGGGGTCTAGCGCGCCCCGGTTGGGTTGGGTGATGGCGCCGCTGATGGTCAGCAGGGTGGGGCCCACAAATGCTTTGGCGGGTGCGGCGGAGTGGGCGCTGCCGGTGGCGGTCCGCAGGCTGGCCAGGCCAACGCTGGCGGCGACAAAGTGGCGTTTGTTGCGGTTCATGGGTACGGGTCCTCGTTCGATGCAGGCGCGCATGTTAGGCGCAAGCGGGCGGCTTGCAACGCAAAAAATCGCAGGGCTGCGCAGGGCGGCTGGTTGGGGGCATGCGCCCAGGTGTCAGCAGCATGGCGCCAGTGCCGCCACAATCGGGCGCCTATGACCTCTTCTCCCTCGATGATGCTGCGCCTGATCGGCCTGGCGGCCTTTTGCAGCATGGCGTCCATGCGTGTGTGCGACCCGATGCTGGTGGAGCTGTCGCAAGAGTTCAGCGTAACCACGGGCGATGCCGCTGCGGTGATTGCGGCGTTTGCCGTGGCCTATGGCGTGCTGCAGCTGGTGTATGGCCCGCTGGGTGACCGGCTGGGCAAGGTGCACGTGATCATCGGGGCCACGTCGGCCTGCGCGGTGTTCAGCGCCATCACGGCGCTGGCGCCCACGTTCACGGTGCTGGTGGTGTCGCGTGCGGCCATGGGGGCGGCGGCGGCCGGGATCATTCCGCTGTCGATGGCGTGGATTGGCGACCAGGTGCCCTACGAGCAGCGGCAAGAAACGCTGGCCCGCCTGATGGTGGCCACGGTGACCGGGATGATGGCCGGGCAGTGGTTTGGCGGGTTTGCGACCGAGACCATGGGCTGGCGCGCTGCGTTTGCGGTGCTGTCGGTGTTGTTCTTTGTGGCGGCGGTGCTGCTGTTCAGGCACGCGCGGGCGGGGCTGGCTGCTGCGCCTGCAGCAGCGGCAGACGCCCCGGCGTTTTCCTGGTCGGGTTATCTGGCGGGCACGGTCAACCTGCTGCGCATGCCCCGGGTGCGCTGGGTGCTGGCCGTGGTGGCCATTGAAGGCGCACTGGCCTTTGGCACGCTGGCGTTTGTGCCCGCGCGCATGGTCGACGGGTTTGGCCTGTCGGCATCTGCCGCCGGGGGGGTGATGGTGCTTTATGGCGTGGGCGGGTTGCTGTACAGCGTGTTCGCGCGGCGCTGGCTGGCGGTGATGGGTGAGAAGGGCCTGGCGCTGACAGGCGCCACACTGATTGCGGCGGGCCTGTTGCTGCTGGCCTGGGCCCCGGCGGTGGCGTGGGCAGTGCTGGGCTGTTTTTTTGCGGGTGTGGGCTTTTATATGTTGCACAACACCTTGCAGGTGCAGGCTACGCAGATGGCGCCGCACGCCCGCGGCACGGCCGTCACGTTGTTTGCCTGCCTGCTGTTTCTGGGCCAATCGACCGGGGTGCTGGTGGTGGCTTTCAGTGTGGACCGGGGCTGGCTGCCACCCGTGTTTACCGCTGCGGCGCTGGGGGTGCTGGCGCTGGGGTTTGTGGTGTCGCGCCAGGTGCAGGCGCGGGGTGCGGTGGCAGGGGCGTAGGCCCAAGCCCCCCGAGTTGGACCACCGCGCGGCGGGTTGCGCGCTGCGTTGTCTTACCTTTCGGACCATTCTTCACCTGTAGACTCAGCCCTCTGCGACTGCGCTGCAGCCGTCTTGCTGGCCGCAGCGCGCGTGGCACCGGCCGGGCCAGTGGGGGCCTGGCCGGTGTTTTTGAACCGGTTCCTGCTCTTTCGGGCCACCCTTTCATATGAATCAATCTGTGCCCGCACCGCTGACTTTTCCTCGCGCCGAGGGCGCCATGAGCGCAAAGGTTCGCGACCATGACTGGGCCAGTACACCGCTGGGGCCCTTGTCGCAATGGCCTGCCGTGCTGCGGTTTGCCGTGGACACCATGCTGTCGTCCCGCTTTCCGATGTGCATGACCTGGGGGCCCGAGGCCATCATGCTTTACAACGACGCGTACCTGCCGCTGATGGGCAGCAAGCCCGAGGCGCTGGGCCGGCCGCTGTCTGAAGTGTGGAGTGAAGCCTGGCATGCCCTCGAGCCCATGGTGGACAAGGCCTACGCTGGCGAGGCCACTTTCATCGAAGACTTTGAACTGCAGACCACTCGCGACGGCAAGCCGGAGCTGGCGTATTTCACGTTCTGCTACAGCCCGCTGCGCGATGAGACCGGTGCGGTCGTCGGCATGATCGACACGGTGGTGGAGACCACCAGCAAGTTCTTGGCACTGCGCCAGACGCAGGAACTGGCGGCGTCGCTGGAGCAGCAGGTGGCCGAGCGCACGGCCGACCGCAACCGGTTGTGGCAGCTGTCTGAAGACGTGCTGCTGGTGGCCCGCTTCGACGGCGCCATCACGGCAGTCAACCCTGCGTGGACGGCCACGCTGGGCTGGTCTCAAGGCGAAACCGTAGGCCACCCGTTGGCCGCATTTGCGCACGCTGACGATATGCAGCAGGTGCAGGTGGCGATGGCGCAGCTGGCCACCGAGCCCACGCGCCGTCAGATCACTGCGCGCTATCGCCACCGCGACGGCGGTGAGCGCTGGATATCCTGGACGGCTGTGCCTAGTGACGGTTTCATCCAGGCCGTGGGCCGCGACACGACCGAACAACACCTGCGCGAAGAAGCCCTGCGCAACGCCGAAGAGCGCCTGCGCCAGAGCCAGAAGATGGAGGCTGTGGGCCAGTTGACCGGGGGCATAGCGCACGACTTCAACAACATGCTGCAGGGCATCGTGCTGCCGCTGCAGATCATTCGCCAGCGCATGGCGCAGGGCCGCCATGACGAGGTGGGGCGCTACATCGAATCGGGCCTGGCTGCGGCCAAGCGCGCGGCAGGGCTGACGCAGCGACTGCTGGCTTTTTCACGGCGCCAGCCGCTGGACTCGCGCCCGGTGGACCTGCAGGAGTCGCTGACGGGGCTGGAGTCCATGCTCAAGACCACCTGCGGGGAAAACATTGCCCTGCAGCTGGCGTTGCCGCAAGACCTGTGGCCTGCACTGACCGATGCCAGCCAGTTTGAGAGTGCGGTGGTCAACCTGGCCATCAACGCCCGCGACGCCATGCCCGGCGGCGGGTCGTTGCGCATCACCGCCGACAACGTGCATGCCGACGCTGCCATGTCGGCGTCCATCCCTGGGCTGGAGCCGGGTGACTATGTGTGCGTGACGGTGCGAGACACCGGCACCGGCATGAGCGGCGATGTCATCGCCCGCGCGTTTGACCCATTCTTTACCACCAAGCCGCTGGGGCAGGGCACGGGCCTGGGGCTGTCGATGATCTACGGCTTCATGCGCCAGTCGGGCGGCATTGCGGTACTGGACAGCACCGAGGGGCAGGGCACTGCAGTGTCGCTGTACTTCATGCGGTCGCAGCACGCCCAGGCCGAGGCCGAGCCGACCAGGCCGCTCACACCCCTGTCGGGCGCACGCCGCCCTGATTCCATCCTGGTGGTGGAAGACGACGAGACCGTGCGCGCGCTGGCGGTGGAGCTGCTGCGGGATATGGGCTTTCAGGTCATGGAAGCCGCCACCGGCAGCGCTGCCATGGCCTTGCTGTCGGGCGCGGTGCACTTTGATTTGCTGGTGTCTGACGTGGGGCTGCCGGGCCCCAACGGCCGCCAGGTGGCCGACTATGCCCGCGAGAAGTTTCCGCGCATCAAGGTCATCCTGATGACCGGCTACGCCGAGCAGGCCGCGATGACGCCCCAGTTTTTGGGCGCCGACATGGAGCTGCTGGTCAAACCCTTTGACGCGCAGGCGCTGGTGGCCAAGGTGCACGCGGCGATGGGGCAGGGGAGCTGACAGAGGCGAGGGCTCTGCTTGGCCTTTTGTTCTTTGAGTGGCAGAGTCCCCCTGGCGGTCTAACACAGTGACAGTGTGTGATGGCTTGCGGTAAGAATATGAGTCAAATTGGTCTCTAGCGCTTATTGTTAAAGCGCTGGCAGCTATCAATTTGATAGTATTGAGGTGTATCTACCACGTTCGTTATAACTGCGGCATCTAACCACTCGATTTTTTGATCGTTTGTGTTCTTACGATTCGCCGATACAGTCCCGCATCCGTTTCTATCCACTCACTGCGCGCTGCAGACAGGCATTCGTCACCACGGCCTGCGCGGCGCCTTTTGCATTTTCATGATCGACTTACGGGGTATCACCCAAACCTACCAGGGCTCACAAGGCCCGGTCGAAGCCCTGCGCGGCATCGACCTGCACATCAACGCTGGCGAAGTGTTCGGCATCATCGGCAAGAGCGGCGCGGGCAAAAGCTCGCTGGTGCGCGTCATCAACCTGCTCAACCGGCCCACCACGGGCCAGGTCATCGTGGGCGGGCGCGACCTGACGCAGCTCAATGACGCCCAACTGCGCGAGGCCCGCCGCGAGATCGGCATGGTCTTCCAGCATTTCAATCTGCTGTCGTCGCGCACCGTGTTCGACAACGCCGCGCTGCCGCTGGAGCTGGCGGGCATGAGCAAATCGGACATCCGCGAACGCGTGAACCCGCTGCTGGAGCTGGTCGGCCTGTCGGCCTTGGCAGACCGCTACCCCGCGCAGATCAGCGGCGGGCAAAAGCAGCGTGTGGGCATTGCGCGCGCACTGGCCAGCCGCCCCAAGGTGCTGCTGAGCGACGAAGCCACGTCGGCGCTGGACCCGGAAACCACCCGTTCCATCCTCGACCTGCTGCGCCAGGTCAACCGCGAGCTGGGTCTGACGGTGGTGCTCATCACGCACCAGATGCAGGTCATCAAACAGGTGGCCGACCGCGTGGCCGTGATCGAGGCCGGGCGCATTGTGGAGCAGGGCCGCGTGCTGGAGGTGTTCACACGCCCGCAGCAGGTCATCACCAAAAGCCTGATTGACGAGATCCTGCCGCAAGAGCTACCCGCCAGCGTGCTGGGCCATGTACGCAAGCTCGCAGGCCAACTCAGCGCGGGCCACACGGGTCAGTTGCTGCGACTGTCGTACGCCGGTGACAGCGCTTACCAACCCATCCTGTCTCAGTTGATCCGCCAGTTTGGCGTGGACATGAGCATCCTGCACGGCCAGGTGGACGAGATCCAGGACGAAACCTTTGGCTCGCTGGCCGTATATGCCAGTGGCGAGGCCGACAGCGTGCGCGCCGCCGTGGCGCACCTGCGGGCGGGCGGTGTTGAAGTGCAAGAAGTGGCCGTGGCAGGCTGAGAGGGACAAGAAATCATGTTGGATAACTTCACTCCGGCCATGCTGGATCTGTTTGCCTCGTCGTTGTGGGAAACGCTGGTCATGGTCGGTATCTCCGGCCTGGTGGGCGGCCTGCTGGGTGTGCCGCTGGGCGTGTTCCTGCGCCTGACCGACCATGGCGGTGTGCTGGAAAACGGCCCCGTCAACAAGCTGGTGGGCTGGCTGGTGAACGCCGTGCGCTCCACGCCTTTCATCATTTTGCTGGTGGCCATCATCCCGTTTACGCGCTTCATCACCGGCTCGTCCATCGGCACCGCCGCAGCCGTGGTGCCGCTGACGATTGCCGCCGCGCCATTTGTGGCCCGTTTGGTCGAAGCCGCCCTGCGCGAGGTCGACCACGGCCTCATCGAAGCCGCCCAGGCCATGGGCGCTACCACCAGCCAGATCGTGTGGAAGGTGCTGCTGCCCGAGGCACTGCCCGGCATCGTGGCGGGCCTCACCATCACCTTCGTCAGCCTCACCGGCTACTCGGCCATGGCCGGGGCCATTGGCGGTGGCGGCCTGGGCGACCTGGGCATCCGCTATGGCTACCAGCGCTTTCTGCCGGAGATCATGCTGGCCGTGGTGCTGGTGTTGATCTTCTTTGTGCAGGCGGTGCAGAGTTTGGGTGACTGGGCGGTGCGCAGGTTGAGCCACCGGTAGTTTGGGGGCGTGGACGGTGGCTAGATAAGCCGGCAAAGCAAGCTTCTGAAAGGAATCTGTGCGCAAGGTCTTTGTCACCTGCCTCTTTGCAGTGGTCGCTTTCGCGCTTGCCGTTGTCGGCGTGGGCGAGTTACTCAGCCGTCCTGCCACGCGTGAAATTGGTCCAGCCCCCGCCGATTTTTCTGCCGTTGTGGTTCATATCCCTGTGGTTGGTACGGGGGGCTTGGCAGGCTGGTGGGCCAGGGGCGAACCAGGCAAAGGGGTTGTGCTGCTGCTCCATGGAGTGCGTGCGAACCGGACCCAGATGTTGCAGCGGGCGCGGTTTCTGAAACGCAACGGTTACGGCACCTTGCTGATCGACCTGCCTGCGCATGGTGAAAGCCCGGGTGAACGGATTACCTTTGGTGCACGAGAAGCCGCAGGCGTAGTGGCAGCGCTGGGGTTCTTGCGGCAAGAGGCTTTGAACGAGCGTATTGGTGTGATTGGCGTTTCGCTCGGCGCGGCTTCTGTGGTGTTGGCGGCACCGTTGCCGCCGCCGGATGCTGTGGTTCTCGAATCGATGTACCCGACCATTGATGAAGCCGTCAGCAACCGGCTGACTGCTCGGCTGGGCGCATGGGGGCGGTACTTGGCGCAGCCACTGTTGTGGCAGTTGCCGATGAGGGCGGGTATCAGTACAGGCGATCTGCGGCCCATCGACGGGTTGCCCCGCCTGAGGGCGCCCGTTTTGATTGCGTCGGGTGCGGACGACCAGCACACACCGTGGGTTGAAACGGTGCGTCTGTTTGACGCTGCCAACGAACCGAAGCAACTCTGGCGAGTCGACGGCGCCGCCCATGTAGATCTGCATGCCTTTGCGCCGCAGGACTATGAGCGACATGTGTTGCACTTTCTGGCCAGGCATTTGAGAGGCCAGCGCTAGGCGGTTAACCACCCCAGCGCACATGGCGGGTTGCCAGGCCTCAGAGACTGAGCGTTTTTTAGCCGAGCTCGAAAGGCGCTAGTGTGGTGTTGCACGCTTGACGGCACATTTAAAACCGATGGATTTTTGGTCTGGGCAAGGCGCAAACCACAGCATACCCGTAGGTATCGCGAGGATTTGCAACGCAGCCCCGGGCGAAAAGACGCGGTTTTAAGTGCCGGACAGCGTGCAACGCCACACTAGCTGCCGCGCATGTCTGCAACAGGGTTGCCTGCGTGCGTCATCTTCCGCAGGGTCCGATGGCTACCTCACCCGCACTGTGGACCCCAGCGCGAACACCGAGTTCGGAACGTCATCGCGCGGGAGTTGTCGTTTGGGTCGATTCGGGGGTGTGGATTTCGATTGAGTTTGGGGTGTTGCAGCCGATGCGGCCTTGCCATCCGCAACGTATCCGGCCGCGACCTGCCCGGCCACCACATCGGCGAGAGTGACGGAACTGAGGTGGTCTACCACCGCCTGGTTGAAGGCCTGCCAGAGCGCATGCGTCATGGCGCCTTGGTGGGCGGTCATTTCGTCGTGATCGGGAGCAAACTGCCCATTTTTGCCCTGCTCCGAGGCCAGGGCGATGTCGGCGACGGTGATGTCTCGCGCGCTGCGGGCCAGTGAATATCCACCCCCCGGCCCGCGTGTGCTGTCCACCAAGCCTGCGCGGCGCAGTGCGCTGAACAGCATCTCCAGGTACGACAGCGAAATGCCATGGCGCTCGCCGATGGTGGACAAGGCAATAGGGCCCTGGCTGCCGCGCAGGGCTATGTCTGCAATGGCAATCAGCGCATACCGGCTGCGTGTGGTCAGGCGCATATGGGGCTCTCCTTCGGCTGCTGAGGCAACGCGCCCGTCGGGCTGTAGTCGGGTTCGGTGTGTGCGTTATTCATCTGCACACCCCTTCTCCACAACGCGCAGGATTCTCGACATGCCGATGGCATGCACCCACGCTTGGGCCTCCATCACCGTGATCTCGCCCTGCGCTGCGGGGTTGATGGGTTTGACTTCCACGTCAAATGTGTCGTCTGCTTTGTCGGTGGCGACCTTCACGGTGGCCCCCAATAGTGGAATGTCCATCGCAGTGCGGGGGCCGGCTTTGCCGTCAAAGTCGATGCGAAGGACACATCCGGGCAACAGGTCGTAGCTCCATGTCCGGTCGGGATGGGCATCGCTCCCAAGCGCGTTCATTTGTGCAAGGCGCTGGTGTTGTGTCATGTCGAGCGGGTCGATGGCGGGGGCGTCTTGTGTGGGGTAGCCGTCCGTGCAGGCGGCGCCCACCACGACCGCCAGCATCGCAAATCCAAGCCGCCATTGCTGCAGCGGGCCGTTGCGGCAGACGGAAGGCAAATGAAAAAAGGGAGGCGGGTGGAGCTTCACGACGAAGCCTCTGTGAGAACCTGCAGCTTCTCGGGCTCGGGCACGCGCGTGGCCAGGATCTTGTCGATGGTCTTGCCATCCATGTCCACCACCTCAAGTCGCCAGCCTTCCCATTCGACGGTGTCGGTCACCTTGGGCAATGTGCCGGTGAGCAGCATCACCATTCCACTCAGGGTGTGGTACCGGCCCCGGTCTTCTTCGGGCACGGCATCCAGGTTCAGGCGGTCCTTCAGCTCCGGCACGGGGATATGGCCGTCCAGCAGCCAGCTGCCGTCTTCGCGCTGCAATGCCCACGAGGTTTCGGGGTCGCGCGGCTGAAACTCGCCGGTGATGGCTTCGATCAGGTCCTGCAGCGTGACGATGCCTTGCACCTCGCCGTACTCGTCGATCACAAACGCCATGTGCACGTCCGACAGGCGAAAGTTGTCCAGCAGTTCCATGCCGGTGATGGTCTCAG
>NZ_JBKBXG010000018.1:0-69320 GCF_046314175.1 Acidovorax sp.
AGAACGCAGGCCGCATGGGCCCCGGCCAGCGCCGTGCGCTGGGCCTGCACTTTGTGCCCGAAGAGCGTTTGGGCCGGGGCGCCGTGCCCACCATGGGGCTGGCGCACAACCTGCTGCTCACCCGCACCAATGCGGTCAGCGGCAGTGGCTGGATCAAGGTGGGCGCGCTGCAAAAGCATGCCGAGGACATCATCCGGCGCTTCAATGTGAAGGCGGGTGGTCCCAACGCAGCGGCCAAGTCGCTGTCGGGTGGCAACCTGCAGAAGTTCATCGTGGGGCGCGAGATCGATGCCAACCCGAAGCTACTCATCGTCTCGCAGCCCACCTGGGGTGTGGACGTGGGGGCTGCGGCGCAGATTCGCGGCTCCATCCTGGCGCTGCGTGATGCGGGCTGCGCGGTGCTGGTGGTCAGTGAGGAGCTGGACGAATTGTTTGAAATCTGTGACCGGCTGCATGTGGTGGCCAAGGGGCACCTTTCGCCTTCGGTGCCGCGCGCCGAGGCCACAGTGGAGCGCATTGGCGAATGGATGAGCGGGCTGTGGCATGCCGATGTGCAGGCGCACCTGGCCCAGCAGCAACAGCAGGCCCGGGCCGGGGAGGTGCAGCATGCTTAAGCTGGAACCCCGCCCCCAGGCGTCTGGCTGGTGGACCTACGGCTCGCCGCTGCTGGCGCTGGTCGTCACGGTGTTGATTGGTGTGGCCCTGTTCATGGCGCTGGGCAAAGACCCGGTGCGCGGGCTCCAGGTCTTCTTCTGGGAGCCGATCAAGACGCCCTATGCCATTGGCGAACTCATGGTCAAGGCCACGCCGCTTTTGCTGATTGCGCTGGGGCTGGCCGTGTGTTTTCGCTCCAACGTGTGGAACATCGGGGCTGAGGGCCAGTTTGTGATTGGTGCGGTCACGGCAGGTGGCATCGCCTTGCTGGCCGACAAGACCACCGGCCCGTGGATCGTGCCCGCCATCCTGTTGGCCGGTGTGCTGGGCGGCATGGCGTGGGCGGGGCTCACGGCGCTGCTGCGCGACAAGTTCAACGCCAATGAGATCCTTGTGAGCCTGATGCTGGTCTATGTGGCCACGCTGGTGCTGGGCTACCTTGTCTATGGCCCGTGGAAGGACCCCATGGGCTACAACTTTCCGCAGACCAAGACGTTCGAGAAAGTGACGCAGATCCCGCGCCTGATGCAGGGCTCGCGGGTGTCCATTGGGCTCTTGTTGGCGTTGGCGGGCGCTGCGGCGCTGTGGGTGTTTCTGTTTCGCACACGGGCCGGTTTTGCCCAGCAGGTGGGCGGGCTAGCCCCCGCTGCGGCGCGCTACGCGGGCTTTTCGTCGCGCAAGGCGCTGTGGACGGCGTTGTTGATCTCGGGCGGCGCGGCCGGCCTGGCCGGTGCGCTGGAAGTCGCTGGCCCCATCGGCCAGCTCACACCGTATGTGCCCGCAGGCTACGGCTTTGCGGCCATCATCGTGGCCTTTGTGGGGCGCCTGCACCCGGTGGGCATGATCCTGTCGGCCATCCTCATGAGCATGTTCTACATCGGCGGCGAGCTGGCGCAGTCGCGCATGGGCTTGCCCAAGTCGCTCACGGGCGTGTTCCAGGGCCTGCTGCTGTTCACGCTGCTGGCGTGTGACACGCTGATTGCGTATCGACTGCGCTGGGTTGGTTCGAAAGGAGGCAAGTGATGGAATCCTATGCACTCCTCATCGGTGCCACGCTGAGCGCGGGCACCGTGCTGGCCATCGCGGCCCTGGGGCTGTTGATCAATGAGAAGGCGGGCATCGTCAACCTGGGCGCCGAGGGCATGATGCTCTGCGCCGCCATCGCCGGTTTTGCCACCGTGGTGCACACGGGCAATACCTGGCTGGGGTTTGCGGCGGGCATGGCGGCAGGTGCGTTGCTGGCGGCCATCTTTGGTGTGCTGGTGATCTGGCTCAACACCAACCAGTACGCCACGGGGCTGGCGCTCAGCCTGTTCGGCGTGGGTTTTTCGGCCTTTGCGGGCATCAGCTACGTCCAGGCCAAGCTGCCAGAGCTGCCCAAATACGTGATCCCGGTGCTGGGCGATGTGCCACTGCTCGGCCCCGCGCTGTTCCGGCAGCACCCGCTGGTGTACATCACCATGCTGCTGGTGGTGGGAATGATCTGGTTCCTGTACCGCACGCGCGCCGGGCTGGTCCTGCGCTCGGTGGGGGAATCGCCTGAGTCGGCCCATGCGCTGGGCTACCCGGTGCGCCGTATTCGCTTGGCCGCCGTGGTGGCCGGTGGCTCGCTGTGCGGGCTGGCCGGGGCGTACATCTCTACCGTCTACACCCCGCTGTGGGTGGAGGGCATGGTGGCCGGGCGCGGCTGGATTGCGCTGGCGCTCACCACCTTTGCCACTTGGCGCCCGGCACGGGTGTTGCTTGGTGCTTATCTGTTTGGCGGCGTGACGATGCTGCAGTTCCATTTGCAGGCCACGGGCGTGCAGGTGGCCAGCCAGTTGCTGAGCATGCTGCCGTATGTGGCCACCATCGTGGTGCTGGCGTTGATCTCGCGCAATCCGGCGTGGATTCGCATCAACATGCCTGCGTCGCTGGGCAAGCCGTTTTATCCGGGTAGCTGAATGGCCCATGCCAGCTGCCGCAAATACGCGTTACCCAGCGGTAGATCGCCCCATAATTCATCTTTTTCGCGTGTTTCAACCCCCAACGTTCTCAAGAAGGAACTGACATGACTGATCTGCAGAAACGCTCCATGCTCAAGGTGGCAGCGCTCTCCGCCGTTGCCGCTGCCGCACTCGTGGGCTGTGGCAAGAAGGAAGAACCGGCACCGGCCCCTGCGCCTGCTCCGGCCCCTGTGGCAGAAGCCCCGGCACCCAAGCCCGAGCCACTGAAGATCGCCTTTGCTTATGTCGGCCCTGTGGGCGACGGCGGCTGGACCTTTGCGCACGACAACGGACGCAAGGCCATCGAAAAGGAATTCGGCGACAAGGTCGTGACCAGCTTCGTGGAGAGCGTGCCCGAATCGGCCGACGCCGAACGCGTACTGCGTGACCTGGCCGGCCAGGGTAACAAGCTGATCTTTGGCACCACCTTCGGCTACATGGAGTCCATGCTCAAGGTCGCGGAAGACAACAAGGGCGCCAAGTTCGAGCACGCCACGGGCTACAAGACGGCAGAAAACCTGCGCACCTACGACAGCCGCACCTACGAAGGTGCGTACATGGCTGGTGTGATCGCTGGCGCCATGACCAAGTCCAACACGCTGGGCGTGGTCGGCTCGGTGCCAATCCCTGAAGTGATCCGCAACATCAACAGCTTCACCATGGGCGCCCAATCGGTCAACCCCAAGATCAAGACCAAGGTGGTGTGGGTGAACGAGTGGTTTAGCCCACCGAAGGAAACCGAAGCCGCCACCAGCCTGATCAATGGCGGCGCCGACGTGCTGTTCCAGAACACCGACTCGGCTGCCGTTTTGAAGACAGCCCAAGAAAAGGGCAAGCGCGCCTTCGGTTGGGACAGCGACATGACCGCCTACGGCCCCAAGGCCCACCTGGCATCTGCTGTGATCAACTGGGGCCCGTACTACGTGAAGGCCACCAAGGACGCGCTGGAAGGCACCTGGAGCACGGGCCAAAGCTGGTGGGGCGTGAAGGAAGGCGCCATCGACATCGTCTCCATCGCTGAAGACGTGCCTGCAGACATCAAGACCAAGGTCGAAGAGATCAAGAAGGGCCTGGCCGAAGGCACCTACAACATCTGGAAGGGCCCTATCGTGGGTCAGGACGGCAAGGAAGTGCTGGCCAAGGATGTGGTCGCCGATGACAAGTTCTTGGGCGGCGTGAACTTCTACGTCAAGGGCGTGGAAGGCAAGATCCCCGGCGGCGAGAAGAAGTAAGTAAGAAAAAATCAGTGGGCTGATGGGCCTGCTGTACACAGAGAGGGCCGCCTGCGGGTGGCCCTTTTCTATTTCCGCTCCCGGTTTTACAAAAAGGATGAGCAGATGGTCGAATCAAGCTTGTGGCATCCGGTGGCCTTGGTGGGCGATGTGGCGCATACCCCTGTTGCCGTGCAGCTTCTGGAGCAACCCGTGGTGGTGTGGCGCGATGCGGAGGGTTTGGTGCAGGCGTTTGCCGACCAGTGCCCGCACCGTGGCGCCCGGCTGTCGCTGGGCCGCGTGACGCCGCAAGGGCAGCTGGAGTGCCCGTATCACGGCTGGCAGTTTGCAGCCGACGGGCGCTGTACCTATGTCCCCGCATTGCCCGCGTTTGTGCCCCCGCCTGGGCATTGCGCACGGGCCTTTGAGGCGCGTGAAGCCCATGGCGTGGTCTGGGTGCGCATGGAGCAGCAGGGCAGTGCGGCACTGCCCGCATTTGCGGCCGAGTACGACGCGCGGCTGCGCAAGCTCAACTGTGGGCCGTATGACGTGGCCGCCAGCGCACCGCGCATCATCGAGAATTTTCTGGACATGTCGCACTTCGGCTTTGTGCATGAAGGCTGGCTGGGTAGCCGCGACGCCACGATCATTGACGATTATCACGTGGAAGCCACGCCTACCGGCCTGCTGGCCACGGGCTGCAAGGCCTGGCAACCCCAGTCCAACCTGCATTCCACGGCCCCGGCCCAGGTGGAATACACCTACGAAGTCACGGCGCCCTATGCAGCCGTGCTGACCAAGGTGCCTGAAGCGGGCACCACGGCCGTAGATGGCTGGCGCGAATCAATTGCTCTGTTTATCTGCCCCGTGACACCCGTGCGCAGCCGCGTGTGGTTTCGTTTGGCTGTGGCAGATTTCGATTCGCCCGACGAGAAACTGCAGGCGTTTCAGCACACCATCTTCACGCAGGACCAGCCCGTGCTGGAGTCGCAGACGCCACAGCTCCTGCCGCTCGATCTGCGCGCAGAGTTGCATACCGCTGCCGACAAGGCATCATCTGCCTACCGCCGCTATCTGCGCCAGAGCGGCATTACTTTTGGAGTCTGCTGATGTTTAAAGTGCCCCCGATTTCCGCCGACCGCCTGCCTGCATTGCTGCGCGCAATGCCCAAGGCCGAACTGCACATCCACATCGAAGGATCGCTGGAGCCCGAACTGATCTTTGCCCTGGCGCAGCGCAACGAACTGACCTTGCCCTACGCTAGCGTGGAAGACCTGCGTAGCGCCTACGCGTTCAGCAACCTGCAGAGTTTTCTGGACATCTACTACGCAGGGGCCAGCGTGCTGTTGCATGAGCAGGATTTTTACGACATGGCGCGCGCCTACCTGGGCCGCGCTGCGCGTGACAACGTGCTGCATGCCGAGATTTTTTTCGACCCCCAGACTCACACGGAGCGTGGCGTGGCGATGGAGACCGTCATCAACGGCCTGCAACGTGCGTGTGAAGATGCGCGGACCGAGCTGGGCATCAGCGCCACGCTGATCATGTGTTTCCTGCGCCACCTGAGCGAAGAGTCCGCTTTCGAAACGCTGGAGCAGGCCATGCCCCTGATCGACAAGATCGTGGGCGTAGGCCTCGATTCCAGCGAACTCGGCCACCCGCCCGAGAAGTTCGCCCGCGTGTTTGCCCGCTGCCGCGAACTGGGCCTGCATCTGGTGGCCCATGCGGGCGAGGAGGGCCCGCCGGCCTACATCTGGAGCGCGCTCGATGTACTCAAGGTCGAGCGCATCGACCACGGGGTGCAGGCAGTGCACGATGCCGCTTTGATGCAGCGGTTGGCGAAAGACCGCATTGCGCTCACCGTGTGCCCCCTGTCCAACCAGAAGCTGTGCGTCTTCCCCAACCTTGCCGACCACAACCTGGGCAAACTGCTCGACGCCGGGCTGGCCGCCACGGTCAACTCGGACGACCCTGCGTACTTTGGTGGCTACATGAACGAGAACTTCACCCAGGTGTTTGCCGCCACGGGCCTCACGGCAAAACATGCTTACCAGCTGGCGTTCAACAGCTTTGAGGCGAGTTTTGCGGGCAACGCAGACAAGCGGATTTGGGAACACAAGCTCAAGGAAACGTTTGAGCGCTGTGTGGAGCATGACTATTGACTCAGCAAGAGCCTGACAAGCTGGGTCGCCGCGCAGCGTGCCAAGCAGGTAGCAAATGCTATCAAAATACTAGCTAATAGCGCTTTACAGATAAGCGCTGGTGGCTAAATTGATGCTGAATCTGCTCGCCATTCCATCGGTGATGGCAGCGTGCCAGCGTGACATGGGCCCAAGGCGAATCTGCGGGAGGGTGCGCCGTATGAGTTCCGGGTAAACCCTACAATTGTGAGATTCTGTACCTGCCCGAAGCGCGCCATGCGCTCCGGGCGCTTTTTTGCCCGCGCGCGGTGGTGTGTGCTGCGCCCCGTGGGGCGGCCGTTGTGCGCAGGCGTTGTGCATTCTTCTCCCGTCATATTTCTCACCATGTTTCTCCATCAACTTTCCATCGGCAAGCGCCTGACCCTGGTACTGGGCGTGATTCTTTTGCTGTTTTTCGTCAGCAGCGTGGTTGCGGTTGTCAAACTGAACCAGCTGGGTGCGTTGATCGACACCATGGTGGACGAGAACGTCAAGACTGAGCGTGCGGGCGCGGACTGGCTGCTCAACACCACCGCGGGCGTGCAGCGTGCTGCGGCCATTGCCAAAAGCAGCGACGCCTCGCTGGTGCCATATTTCGCACCGGCCACGGCCGCCGCCATCAGCGAGACCAACACGCTGCAGAAGTTCATCGAGTCGAAGATGGATACGCCCGATGAAAAGCAGCTGTTTGCCAAGTTGGGCGAGCTGCGCCGGGCTTACCTCAACGCGCGCGAGGAAGTCAGCAAGCTCAAGCAGGCGGGCGATGCCGATGCAGCAGGCAAGGTCTTCACCGAACGGTTTGAGCCCACTTCGCGCGACTATGTGGCGGGCGTCAAGCAGATGGTGGACCTGCAGCGCAACCAGCTGGACGCCGCGGGCAAGCGCAGTGAAGCACTGCGCGCCCAGACCACGCTGCTGCTGCAGATCTGCACCGGCGTCACGCTGCTGCTGGGCGCCTTGCTGGCCTGGCTGCTGACCACCAGCATCACGCGCCCGCTGCGCCAGGCCGAGGCCATTGCAGAAACCATTGCCAACATGGACCTGACCGGCGCCCCCCAGGCGACCTACGCCAACGACGAAACCGGTCACCTGCTGCGATCCCTGGATGCCATGCGCAGTGCCCTGCACCGCTCGCTGCAGCAGGTGCGTGGCGTGGTGGACAGCATCTCCACCGCCAGCACCCAGATCGCCATTGGCAACCAGGACCTCAGCGCCCGCACCGAGCAGACTGCCAGCAGCCTGCAGGAGACCGCCAGCTCGATGGAAGAGCTGACCAGCACCGTGCGCCAGAGCGCGGACTCGGCCGTGCAGGCCAACCAGTTGGCGGCGTCGGCTGCGCAGGTGGCACAACGTGGCGGGGATGTGGTGGCCCAGGTGGTGCACACCATGGACGACATCAACGCCAGCAGCAAGAAGATTTCCGACATCATCGGCACCATTGATGGCATTGCCTTCCAGACCAACATCCTGGCGCTGAACGCCGCCGTCGAGGCGGCCCGTGCCGGTGAACAAGGCCGTGGTTTTGCCGTGGTGGCGAGCGAGGTGCGTAACCTGGCCCAGCGCAGCGCCGAGGCCGCCAAGGAGATCAAGACCCTGATCGGCGTGTCGGTCGAAAAGGTGGAGTCGGGCGCCGCGCTGGTGCAAAACGCAGGCACCACCATGGGCGAGATCGTGAGTTCGGTGCGCCGCGTGACCGACATCATTGGCGAGATCAGCGCCGCCGCATCCGAGCAGAGCCTGGGCATTGGCCAGGTCAACGTTGCGGTCAACCAGCTCGACCAGATGACTCAACAAAACGCGGCCTTGGTGGAAGAATCCACCGCTGCGGCCGAGAGCCTGAAGGACCAGGCTGCACGCCTGGCAGACGTGGTGGGCGCCTTCCGTCTGGGCGCGCCCTCGCACGCCCCGCGCCTGAACTGAGTGCTTTGACGGCCGCATCAACCTTGTAGAGGCCGACCCTCCAGCGGATCGAACCAAGCTGCAAACCCACCACCAGACGCGTCGCCCTGCGAGTCTGGTGTTTTTACCAACTGGGCCATGTAGAGGACCACCATGTACAAAAACCTCGCAGCCACGCTCGTGGCCGCCTGTTTTTTATCCCCCGTTTTTTCACAGACCGCACAGGGCAAAGACGCCCGTGCTGGCGAACCCGTCAAGGCCGGATTCGTCTACGTCTCCCCGATCACCGAAGCGGGCTGGACACGCCAGCACGATGAAGGGCGCAAGGCCGTGGAGGCTGCGCTGGGCAGCCAGGTGAAGACCACCTTCGTCGAGAACGTGGCCGAAGGTGCTGATGCCGAGCGCGTGATCCGCGACCTGGCCGCCACCGGCCACCAGATCATCTTCACCCCCAGTTTTGGCTACATGGAGCCCACGCTCAAGGTGGCGCAGGACTTCCCCCAAGTCAAGTTCGAGTCCATCACCGGCTACAAGACAGCCCCCAATGTGACCACCGCCAACGCGCGCTACTACGAGGGCCGCTACCTGGCGGGCATTGCAGCGGGCCGCATGAGCAAAACCGGTGTGGCTGGTTTTGTGGCGGGCTTCCCCATCCCAGAAGTGCTGCAGGGCATCAATGCGTTCACTCTGGGCATGCGCTCGGTCAACCCGCAGGCCACCGTCAAGGTGGTGTGGCTCAACGTGTGGTTTGACCCGCCCAAGGAGCGCGATGCCGCCATGGCCCTGTTCAACCAGGATGTGGATGTGATCGCATTCCATACCGGCTCCACAGCCGTGATGGCGGCTGCGCAGGAGCGGGGAAAGATGGCCGTGGCCTACCACTCCGACATGCGCCGCACAGGGCCCGATGCGCAGATCGTGGCCGTGACCCACCAGTGGGGCAACTACTACACCGAGCGGGTGCGCGCCGTACAAAACGGCAGTTGGAAAAGCGCCAACCTTTGGGGCGGCGTGCGCGAAGGCATGATCCGCGTCGGCGACTTTGGCCCCCGCGTGCCAGCCGCCGTGCAGCAGGAGGTGCTGGCCGCGCAAAAGGCCATCGGCGCTGGCAAGCTCCAGCCTTTCCGCGCGGGCAAGGCGCCGGTGCGCGACAACGAGGGGCAAGAGCGGATCGCTGCGGGTCAGGCACTGTCGGATGCACAAATATTGCAGATGAACTGGCTGGTGGAGGGTGTGGTGGGCAAGCTGGCCCGCTGAGCCTGCACGACCTACCGGCGCTCTCTGAATCCCCATATCTACTATGGGGCGCTCCGTATACAAGCGGTGCCCCCTTGCCGCTAAGCTTGCCGCCATGCCTGTTTATCGATCTGCCCTTTTGCGCTTTGCCGACGACGGCACGGCCCTGTATGACCAAGATGGCCTGCTGGCTACGGGCCCCGATGCCCAGGGCCGTCATCGTGTGCTGGCGGCGGGCTCCTGGCAGTCGCTGGCGCCGCAATATGCTGACCAGCCCGTGACGCACCTGCCCGGGCGCATTCTGGCGCCCGGTTTTGTGGACATGCACATCCACTTCCCGCAGACCGATGTCATCGGCTCGCCTGCTGACGGGTTGCTCCCCTGGCTTGAAAACTACACGTTTCCCCATGAATCGCGTTTTGTCGAATCCGACTACAGCGAACAGGTGGCGCAGTTCTTCGTTGCCGAGCTGCTGCGCAACGGCGTGACCACGGCACTGGCTTTTTCCACGTCGCACCCGACATCGGCCGACGCGCTGTTTGCCGAGGCGCAACGCCAGCAGATGCGTCTGATCACCGGCAAGGTGCTGCAGGACCGCCACTCGCCCGACGGCGTGCGGGACGACACCGAGCAAAGCCTCATCGACACCGAATTGCTGATCCAGCGCTGGCACGGTGTGGACCGCCTGGGCTATGCCATCACCCCGCGTTTTGCACCCACCAGCACGCACGAGCAGCTGCGCGGCGCGGGCGAGCTGGCCGCGCGCTATCCCGACGTGTGGATCCAGTCGCACGTGGCCGAAAACCTGGACGAGATTCGCTGGGCACGCGAGCTGTTTCCCGCCTCGCGCAGCTACCTGGGTGTGTACGACGACTTTGGCCTGATGCGTGAGCGCGCGGTGTACGCACACTGCATCCACTTTGACGATGACGACCGCGCGTTGATGCGTGACACCGGCGCCGTGGCCGCCGTCAGCCCCACCAGCAACCTGTTTTTGGGCAGCGGGTTTTTTGATTACGCCAGCGCGGACCGCGTGGGATTTGGCTACGGCCTGGCCAGTGACGTGGGGGGCGGCACCAGCTTCAGCCCGTTCCACACGATGATGGCTGCCTACTATGTTGGGCGCACCACTGTCGAAGGTCGCCAGACCAAGCAGGGCCTGAGCCTGTCTCCCCAGCAGCTGTGGTGGCAGCACACGGCAGGTGCGGCCAAGGCGCTGGGCCTGGCGGGTGTGGTGGGCAATCTGCAGCCGGGCTGCGAAGCGGATTTTTTGGTGCTCAACCCCGAGGCCACGCCGCTTTTAGCGCGCAAGACCGCCCAAGCGCGCAACCTCAATGAGCTTTTGTTTGCGCTGATCGTGCTGGGCGATGACCGGGTGGTGGAACAAACCGTGATTTCTCAAGCAAAATACGGCTCTAGCGCTTGATCATCAAGCGCTACCAGCTACATATTTAATAGCGCCCGGCGGTGTGCAGCCTGCCTGGGCCACAGCGCAGGGAATTTAGCCATGAGCATCAAGAGCGACAAATGGATCCGCCGCATGGCGGCCGAGCACGGAATGATCGAACCCTTTGAGCCCGGCCAGGTGCGCGAGGTCGAGGGCAAGAAGATCATCAGCTACGGCACCAGCAGCTACGGTTACGACATCCGCTGCGCGCCCGAATTCAAGGTGTTCACCAACATCCACAGCACGGTGGTGGACCCCAAGAACTTTGACGAGAAGAGTTTTGTGGATTTTGAAGGCGACAGCTGCATCATTCCGCCCAACAGCTTTGCGCTGGCCCGCACGATGGAATACTTTCGCATCCCGCGCAACGTGCTCACCATCTGCCTGGGCAAAAGCACCTATGCCCGCTGCGGCATCATCGTCAACGTCACGCCGTTCGAGCCCGAGTGGGAAGGCTATGTGACGCTGGAGTTCTCCAACACCACGCCGCTGCCCGCACGCATTTATGCGGGTGAGGGCTGCGCCCAGGTGCTGTTCTTCGAAAGCGACAAGGACGATGTGTGTGAGGTCAGCTACAAAGACCGGGGCGGCAAGTACCAGGGCCAGGTGGGGGTTACGCTGCCCAAGGCTTGATAGACCACCGGGCGGATAGCGGCGGCGGACGGGGGCGTGGTGAGCCGCGGTGGCGTCCTACAGCATCCGTGCCGGTTGGCCGAAATGCAAGCAGGGGTAAGTTTTCTTAGCATGGATGTCATGTTCCAGCGTCATGCTGGCGTGACCGAATCTGGAAGACACCTTGCCATGCTGACCTTTGCCCCTCCCTCAGTTGCTCCCACAGTTGCTCAGTCCGTAGCCGCATGGATAGGTTCTTTGGCGGCTTCGTTTTCGACGTCTTTGAATCCAACCGGCGGCCTGCAGGCGCGGCAACAGTCGTTGGCCGATACGGCGGGGGCTTGCGCAACTGCGGGCAGCGATCAGTGGGTGGATGAAACAGGCCCGTGCATGGCCCGATCGGGAGATGCTGCAGGCGGGGTGACTTACTGGCCGTGCGATCTGCTTAATGCATTCATCCTGCAAATGGCTGCCCACGGCCACTGCGTGAGCGCCGCGATGATGCTGGGCCACCGCCCCTATGCGGTGCAGCAACTGGCCGCTGCGCAGCAGGTGCCCGATGAGGCCCTGCGCGGTGTGGCTGCCCAATTGCAGGCGTATTTCGATGTGCCGCCTGAAACCGCTTCGCAGCAATGGGGGGTCGCTTAAACCGCTGTTGGTGGCGCTAAGTCTCCACACACACCCGGTTGCGCCCTTGGCCCTTGGCTTCGTACAGCGCGGCGTCACCCCTGCGCAGGATGTCGTTGCCGTTGTCTTGCAGGCCGCGCATGCTGGCTACGCCAGCGCTCACCGTGATGGCGCCCACAACGGGGTCTTGCTGCGCGGCCATCGCCGTGACCAGTGCTTGGGCTATGGCCTGGGCCCCCGCCAGGTCCGTGTCAGGCAGCAGCACCACAAATTCCTCGCCGCCCAGGCGGGCCACGACGTCTGATCCGCGCAGGCGTTGTTCGAGCGTGCGCGCAAGCCGCCGCAGCACTTCGTCACCCGCTTCATGGCCAAAAGTGTCGTTGACGCGCTTGAAGTGGTCCACGTCCACGGTGATGAGGCTCAACGGCCTGCCGCTGCGGCGGGCCATCGCCAGGCTAAACGCCATCTGGGTGTCGAACCCGCGGCGGTTGAGCAGGCCGGTCAGCGCGTCGGTGCGGGCCTGCAGGTCCAGCGCCCGGTTGGCTGTTTCCAGCTCCAGCGTGCGCAGGCGGACTGTTTCTTCCATGGCCTCGCGGGCCGCAAGCAGTCGGTGCGTCATGCTGCCCAGCGCCACAGACAGTTTCGCCACTTCGAGATTGCTGTGCACGGCCGGGATGTCGGCACCGGGCTTTCCAGCCTCTACTGCGCTGGCGGCTTCGGCCAATGCGTCCAGGTCATCGCTCAGCCTGCGCGCGGCCATCCATGCCAGGGCGGACGCCAGCAGGGCAGCTATCAGCCCTATCGCCAGCGACATGTGCACCGTGCGATTGGCCTCCGCAAACGCCAGCTCCACCGGCTGGCGCGCCACGATGCGCCATCCCAGGTCGCTGGCAGCGTTGCGCGGCTGCAGCTGGGTGGCTGCGGTCAGGTAGCGCTGCTCGTCCTGCCAGCGCACCACGGCGGTGTTGATTCGCCCGCCATCTCGGTTGTTGTTGATGTTGACGCCTTCGGGTAGCCGCTGACCAGTGGCCTGCAGCGTGCGCGCTTGGCCGCTGGGCGCAAGGATGAGCGCGCCCGCACGGTCAAAGATGAAAAGTTCGACCGCGCTCTCGTCCGACCGGGGCGGCGTCAGGCTTTCGAGCACCTCCCGCGTCCATTCCCAGCTGCCATGAATACCCAGCACACCCACGGTGGTGGGGCCCACGCGGATCGGTGCGGCAAAGTCCACAAACCGGTAGGGTTCGCCGGATGCCAGGGGCGGCAGCAACTTTTCCAGCAGGGCGGCGGGGTGTACGTCGCCCACATGCACCTGCTCCATGCCCGCCTTGAACCAGGGGCGTTCCGCCACGCTGTGCCCCACCAGCATACCGTTGGTGGCCGAGCGCACGATGCCTTGGGCGTCTGCCACGCCAATCCATAGGCTGGTGGGATGCATGGCTTGGGCGCGCGCCAGCAGGTAGCGGGCTTCGGGGGTGTCGAGTCCCTTGGCCCACACCTGGGTGGAGTCGGCCAGTACCTCGGCTTCGAGGCTGCGTTCCATGAGCCCGTTAGCCAGAAGTTTGCCGGCGTTTTCAGCGACGACCTGCAGCGACGTGCCCGCATCGCGCTGAAGACGGTGCTTGAACAGCTCTCCGAAGGCCAGTGACAGCAGCACCGAGAGCGTCACCACCAGCGTGCCGAAGACCAGGGCAATCTGCATGCGCAGACCCCGGTCGGAGAAGCGGGCAAACAGATTCATGGGTGCTCCCGCTGTGTGACGGCTTGCATCGCCAGCCGCGCCGCTGCCAGGTCCCACCCGGCCCAGCCGCAGCTTTTGAAAAGCACGGGCCCCGTGCTCGCTGTGAATGGGCCGCGAACCACATCGCGCAACGTGGGGATGGCCGCCACGTCAAGGCCCGCCTGCAGCAGATCGCCCGCCTCATGGCTGGCGTCCTCGGTGTCCACCACGATGTGCCCGTGCTGGGCCATGTGCAGGCATAGCGACGGCGAAAGCTCTGCCATGGTCGGCGTAAAAGCGCCGACCGCTGCAATAAAGGCATCGGGCCGTGGCGTGGCGGTCAGCACCACGGCGTGAGCGGGGGTGCAGGTTGCCACCAGCGGGCAGTGGGGCAGCGCGGCGTCTGCATCGGTGACCACCCGGGCGGTGGCGCCCATTGCGCGCACCTGCTGCGCCAGCAGTTCGGCGCTGCCCGCGCTGCGCGAGGCGATCCACACCTCTCGCACGCCCAGCCCTTCGATAAAAGCCTGCGCATGCGCCTGCCCCTGCACGCCTGCGCCCACCACCAGCAGCGGACCTTGCTGCACGGGTGCCATCAGCCGCGCCGCCAGCAACGACACGGCAGCGGTGCGGCGCGCGGTGACAGTGGGTCCGTCCAGCACCAGGCGGCGCTCGCCCGTGGCGATGTCAAAAATCACCACGTCGCCTTGGATGGAGGCGCGTCCGGTGCTTGCGTTGGCGGGCGTCAGCGTGATGAGCTTGGTCATCGCAACGCGGCTGTCGGTGGCGGGCATCACAAACAGGCTGCCGCCCCGGGGCAGGGGCAGCACCGAGCGGGCAGGCACCGAAACAGTGCTGTCGTGCAGGAGCGCGGCGATTTCATCGGCCAGCGGGCCCCAAGGCAGCCGCGCGGCGGTGGCCGCAGCGTCCAGCGTGCCAGCGGGTTCTGAAGTGGGGGCGGAAAGCATGTGCCAACTCTACACAGCGCGGGATGCCCCGAGAAGCGGACAAGCCCCCAGTAGGGGCCGGGGGAATGCCGTTTTCCGGATGCTCTGTGGGCCCATCAATCAATATGTGGCACCCGCGCCCAGCGCAATGTCACTTTGCACCAGCATGGCCGTCCACAGTGCCGTGTGGATGCCGCGCACCATGTCGCGCAGTGGTAGGTGTGGCGTGCCCTGTGCGGGCAACCAGGGCACATGCACAAACCCGCCACGCGCGCCTGCCTGGCCGGTGCCGCGTGCGAGCATGTGCATCAGCCCATACAGCACGTGGTTGCAAACAAAGGTGCCTGCAGTTTGCGACACCTCGCATGGCACGCCAGCACACAACGTGGCGCGCAGCATGGCCTTGATGGGCAGGGTCGAAAAGTACGCTGCGGGGCCGCCGGGCACCACGGGCGTGTCGATGGGCTGGTGCCCCCTGTTGTCGGCAATGCGTGCATCGTTGATGTTGATGCCAATGCGCTCCAGCGACAGTGCGGCTCGCCCACCCGCCTGGCCCAGGCACAGGGTCAGCGCGGGTTGGTGCGCCGCGACCAACGCCTGCAGGTGCTGCAGCGCCTCATCAAACACGGTGGGCAGTTGGGCAGCTATCACCACATGGCCTGCAATGCGCTGGCCGTGGAGTGCTTGCGCAATGAGCCAGCTGGGGTTCTGCATGTCGCCGCCAAAGGGGTCGAAGCCGGTGAGCAGAATCACCCGCTTTGCAGCGGGCGAGAAACGGGAGGCATCGTTGAGCATGGCGAGAAAAGTCCGTTGACAGGGATGGCGCATGGGCGTGCGCATCCGGCAGCATGGTAGCGGCTGTGCCTCCCGGCCCCCGTTCGGCGCGTAACATGCTGCCCATTCCCTCCACCTCTGGAGCGAGCGGGAGAACCGGTATGAAATGGGAAGGCAATCGCGAATCGGACAACGTGGAAGATCGCCGCAGCGGTGGCGGTGGGGGCGGGTCCCCGATCTTTGGCGGGCGCAGCATTGGTATTGGCACCATCGTGATTGCGCTGGTCGGTGGCTGGGTGCTGGGTATCAATCCGTTAACTATCCTGGGCCTGCTGAGCGGCGGCGGGCCCCCTGCGCAGGTGCAGTCGCAAGGCCCGGCGCAGCGCCCGCCTGCCGACGACACCATGGCCCGGTTTGTCTCCACCGTGCTGGCCGATACCGAAGACGTGTGGAAGGCGGTGTTCCGCGAGGGCGGTGGCACGTACCAGGAGCCCCGTCTGGTGCTGTTTCGGGGCTCCACGCCCACGGCCTGCGGCACAGGCCAGGCCGCCATGGGGCCGTTTTACTGCCCGGCAGACCAGAAGGTCTACATCGACCTCGGCTTTTATGAAACCCTGAAGAACCGCCTGGGTGCGCCCGGCGACTTTGCGCAGGCCTATGTGATTGCGCATGAGGTGGGTCACCATGTGCAGAACCAGCTGGGTATCAGCGGCAAGGTCGACGAGATGCGTGGCCGGGTGAGCAAGGTGGAATACAACGCACTGTCGGTGCGGCTGGAACTGCAGGCCGACTGTTTTGCCGGGGTGTGGGCCCACCACGCCCAAAGCGCGCGCCAGATACTGGAGAAAGGCGACGTTGAAGAGGCCATGAACGCAGCCGCCAAGATTGGCGACGATGCCCTGCAGCGCGCTGGGGGTGGCGCCGTGGTGCCGGACAGTTTCACCCATGGCACCAGTGCGCAGCGCCAGCGCTGGTTCAACAACGGGTTGCAGAACGGGAGCGTGAAGGGGTGCGATACCTTCGCGGCCCGCAGCGTGTAGCTGCTGCTGCGTTGGTCGGAGGCGCGCAAGATACCAAGTCATTTGCGCTGCACCCGGTTTCACTGGCTTTAGCGCTCCTGACGGCGCGCTCCCTCTAATGAATACCCTCGCCCAGATCGGGGCGAGGCGTTTTGCCTTTACCACCCGTCAGCTGCGCGCGGTGCTGAATTAAATTGTGATGAAAATGGGCTGTAACGCTTTACAGATAAGCGCTAAAAGCTATAAAAATAATAGCTTTTGTTGTGGATGTACCGCCAAGTGTTGACCCATGTGGTCCCTGTTTTCTGCGTTTCGATTGCGAAAAATCGCTTTTTTGGCCACCGGTGCGACAATAGAAGGCTAAATGACAAGTTCCTTTTCCAATCTATCGCTGGCCGAGCCGCTGGCGCGCGCCGTAGCCGAAATGGGCTACGAGTCCATGACACCCATCCAGGAGCAGGCCATTCCGGTGGTCCTGACTGGCCAGGACGTGATGGGCGCAGCCCAGACGGGCACGGGTAAAACGGCGGCGTTCTCGCTGCCTTTGCTGCAGCGGCTGCTCAAGCACGAAAGCAGCTCCACCTCTCCCGCCCGCCACCCTGTGCGCGCCCTGGTACTGCTGCCCACGCGTGAGCTGGCGGACCAGGTGGCCCAGCAAATCGCGCTGTATGCCAAGTACACCAAGCTGCGCAGCACCGTGGTGTTTGGCGGCATGGACATGAAGCCCCAAACCATCGAGCTGAAAAAAGGCGTCGAAGTGTTGGTGGCCACGCCGGGACGCTTGCTGGACCACATCGAAGCCAAGAACGCGGTGCTCAACCAGGTCGAATACGTGGTGCTCGACGAGGCGGACCGCATGCTGGACATCGGCTTCCTGCCCGATCTGCAGCGCATCCTGTCGTACCTGCCCAAGCAGCGCACCACACTGTTGTTCAGCGCTACGTTCTCGCCTGAGATCAAGCGCCTAGCCAGCAGCTACCTGCAAAACCCCGTCACCATCGAGGTGGCCCGGCCGAACGAAACGGCCTCCACCGTGGAGCAGCGCTTTTACAGCGCCAACGACGACGACAAGCGCCGCGCCATCCACCAGGTTCTGAAGACCCGGGGTATCAAGCAGGCCTTCATCTTTGTCAACAGCAAGCTCGGTTGTGCCCGTTTGGCGCGCAGCCTGGAGCGCGAAGGCCTCAAGACCACCGCGCTGCATGGCGACAAGAGCCAGGACGAACGCCTGAAGGCGCTCGAAGCGTTCAAGAGCGGCGAAGTCGACCTGCTGGTGTGTACCGATGTGGCCGCACGCGGCCTGGACATCAAGGACGTACCTGCCGTGTTCAATTTCGACGTGCCGTTCAACGCCGAAGACTACGTGCACCGCATTGGCCGCACCGGCCGCGCGGGGGCGTCGGGTCTGGCGGTCACGCTGGTGTCGGGCAGCGATGCCCGTCTGGTGGCCGACATCGAGAAGTTGATCAAGAAAAAGATCGAACTCGAAGCCGTTGAGTACGAAGAAGACCAGCCAAACATTCGCAATCAGGGCCGCATCAACGATGGCCGCCGCGCCTGGCGCGAAGCGGGCGAAACCGGTGACGGGCGCGATGCCATCTCGGCACCCCCGCGCCGCGAGCGCGAACCGCGTCCCTTGGGCCGCGAACCCCGCGAGCCGCGTGAACAGCACCGTGGGTTTCGCCCCGCAGTGGCCTCCCGCGACCCGTTCTTTGAAAAGCCGTACGAAGCCAGCGCAGCCCCCGACGCCGCACCCGCCTGGGAATCTGCCAAGTCGGCGCAGCGCAGCAGCATCTCGGCCAACATCAAGCCCAAGCGCAAGGTGGCCGCACTGTTCAAGGCCGTTCAGCCTGAGACTTCCATCCAATAATTGTGGTCAAAATGGCTGCTAGCGCTTGATGGTAAAGCGCTGACAGCTATATAAAGAATAGCGGCCCAAAGGCCGCTATTTTTTTGCATTTGTTGTTTAGTTGCCGGGCTGCTGCGCCTGCTCGCAGTGCACCTGCAGCAGCTCCCGGTCTGACAGCGTCGCGCCAAAGTGCACTGCGCTCAGGCAACCTCCCCACACACACCCGGTGTCCAGCCCCAGCAGGTCGCTGTGGTTGAGCCAGCCCAGCGTGGACCAATGGCCAAACGCGACCAGCGTGCCCGCGGTTTGGCGCCCTGGCACGTCAAACCACGGCATCAGGCCAGGGGGCGCGGCGCTTGCGCTTTCGGTGCTTTCAAAGTCCATCACCCCGTTGGCCGAGCAAAACCGCAATCGAGTCAGCGCATTCACGATCACGCGCAGGCGGTCGGTGCCGGTGAGCTGGTCGCTCCACTGGTCAGGCGTGTTGCCGTACATCGCGTGCAAAAAAGCTGGCAGATCGGCGCTGCGCAGCACGGTGTGCACCTCCTGCGCGCGGGCCAATGTGTCGGCGGCCGACCACGCGGGCAACACCCCTGCGTGCACCATCAGCAGCGCTTGCCCAGCGTGCTCGTGCACGCGCGCCAGCGGCTGCTGGCGCACCCAGTCGAGCAGGGCATCGCGGTCAGGCGCGTCCAGCACCGTGCCCAGGGTGTCGCGGCGCGATGGCTTGCGGGCGCCATGGGCGGCCGCCAGCAGGTGAAGGTCGTGGTTGCCCAGCAAGCAGCGCAGGGCGTCGCCGTGGGCCATGCAGCGGCGCAATACGGCGGCCGAGTCGGGGCCTCGGTTCACCAGGTCGCCCAGCAGGTACACGGTGTCCCGGCTGGATGAAAAACCGATCACGTCCAGCAGGCGGCCCAGCGCTGAGTCGCAGCCCTGGATATCGCCAATACAGTAAAGAGCCATGGTGTGTGTGAAAAGGAAGGAAGCGTGGATTTTCAGCGTATTGCGCTGCGGCCGTGGCTTTCGGGTGCTTTGGTCTCAGTGAACGTGAGAACCGACCCGCAGCGGAACACTTTGCTTTTTCATGCAGCTTGGCCCCGCTATAACCGGCGCGCACCATTTTGACGACAGAAAATGGAGTTTTGCCCACTGTTGCGCAATGAATGGAGTGCTGGCGCCAGATATTTACCCTGTGGAAATCGCAAAAGTTGCATAGAACAATGACGGCTCACAACGTGGTGCCCACACCATTCCATGGAACGCCTGCTGGCAAAGCGTCTCAATACCCAGCGTTACCAGGGGGGCAGATTGAACCGTTCAATATGATGGTCAGGGAAGTAATCATTTTTTTATGAGAATTGTCCTGTCTTGCACAAATCCGGCGCAATATTTATATAATTCTTCAGTCGTCCACCTCACAACCTCTACCTAGATACTATGACCAGCTATAAAGAACTGTTGAAGCAGCGCGAAGCCCTTGAGCAACAAATCAGTGAAGCCCGCCGCCGCGAATTGTCGGACGCCGTGGCCCAGGTTCGTACGCTGGTCGCAGAGCACGGTCTGACGGCCCAGGACGTGTTTCCTTCGGGCAAGGCCGCAGGCAAGGTGGGCCGCAGCTCCACAGCCGGCACCAAGGTGGCTCCCAAATACCGTGACCCCGCCACCGGCCAGACCTGGACCGGCCGCGGCAAGGCACCTAAGTGGATTCAAAACCAGGACCGCGCACAGTTTGCGATTTGAGCCTGTTTTGCTCCCCAGCAAAAAGCCCGCTTCAGCGGGCTTTTTTTATGGTGCGGGATTCGTTCGGCATTGGTGGTGCTGAACGGGGTGTGCAGGGTATTTTGCAAGGCGATCCGATTTGCATCGGCTCTTGGTGGACTGCTTTGCATTCTTGACGCGGACGCGCGACCCTGGCCGCGCTCAGATCCAGTCTGCGATTTTCAATCTTCAGAATGGTGCTGAGCCACGTCGCGCAATACCTTCGCCGTGAAATCATCGGCCGGGAAAAACGACTCCACCGCCAGCTCCTGCAAGGTCACATCCACCGGCGTGCCGAATATGGTAGTGGTGCTGATCAACGACAGCATGCCATGCACGCTTTCAAAGCAGAACGGCATTACCACGCCCAGCATTTCACCGACCAGTACCATGGGGCTGGACTCTTCAGTCGCGGGATATTGTTGTAACTCGGCCTGCAGCGCAATCAAAGCCGGGTCTGCCGTGGCCTGTATTTGCTGGCGCAGGCGTTCAAACAGGTGGGCCCGCCATTGGGCCAGGTTGGCAATGCGCGGGGCCAGGCCTTCGGGGTGCAGGCTGAGCCGGAACACGTTGACCGGCGGCGCCAGCAACGCGGGGCTGACATGGGCGGCCAGCAGGGCGTGCGCGGCGCGGTTCGTGGCCACCACGTTCCAGCAGCGGTCCAGGGCGATGGCGGGGCAGGGCTCATGGCCTTTGAGCACCAGCTCCACCGCCTGGCGCGCGGCGGCCAGCGCGGGGTCGTCCAGTGCACGTTCGCGGTACATGGGCGCGTAGCCGGCCGCCACCAGCAGCGCGTTGCGTTCACGCAGGGGCACAGCCAGGCGTTCGCACAGGCGCAGCACCATGTCGCGGCTGGGGTTGGTGCGGCCGGTTTCCATGAAGCTCACGTGGCGGGTGGAGATGTCTGCCTCGTCCGCCAGCTCCAGCTGGCTCAGGTGCCGCTGCTGGCGCCACGTGCGCAGGTGGTCGCCAAACGATGCGGGCGACCCCACCGCAGCCGTGCGGTGCGGCAGCGCGTGGCGCGAAGGGCGGTGCGAGGGGCTGGATGAGGAAGATGGCGTGGAGGTCATGCCCCGCATCCTAGGGGCAATGCGCGCGTCGGCCATTACCTGGCAGGTCATCGACGCGGTGCGCCGCAGCGGCAACGATGCAGCCTTCTTTCAACCCCAAGGAGCTTGCCATGTTGATGAACCTGTTGTCCTCCCCCTCCACCCTGCGTGCCGTGGTCTGGTTTGATGCCTCAACCGGGGTGTTGCTGGGTGCCTTGCATCTGCTGCTCACTGCATCGCTGGCTGAATGGTTGGGCCTGCCTGCAGGCCTGCTGACCGTGACCGGCGTGATGCTGCTGAGCTACGCCGCTCTGGCCATCACCATTGCCCGCGCCCCTGCGATGCCGCGCGGATTGTTGTGGGTGCTGATCACTTGCAACTTTGCCTGGGCGCTTGCCAGCCTGGCGTTGCTGCTGGGCAGTGCACTTGCCCCCACGCTGCTCGGCCAGGCGTATCTGGTGGTGCATGTGGTGTCGGTGGCTGTGCTGGCAGAACTGCAATGGATGGGTGTGCGGCGGCTGCCGGGGTTTGCGGTCGCGTAGTGCGCGCAGTGTCGCCACTGAACTGCTATCACATGCATAGCTGCCAGCGCTTTCCATTCAAGCGTTGGCGGCCATTTTGGTTTGAAATTGATCGCTATGGTGTGCACAAGTGGGGTAGGCGAATGTCATTGGCCAGGTGTGTGCTGCCGGGGTCCGCTGCATATCCCCACAATTGCGGCAACACGTGAGACTGCCAGAATGGGCCTTGTTGTCTTTTTCAGGAGTTCGCCATGGCCTCAAAACCCAAGCTAGCCAAATCGCCGACCAAACCCGCCCGCCACGCGTTTGCCAACACCCTCAAGAACTTCAAGACCGCCTCTGGCAAGGAAGGTCAGTTCTACTCGTTGCCCGCGCTGGCCAAGCAGTTCCCTCAAATCAACCGCCTGCCCGTGTCGATTCGCATCGTGCTCGAATCGGTGCTGCGCAACTGCGATGGCCGCAAGGTCACCGCCGAGCATGTGCAGCAGCTGGCGCACTGGGCGCCCAACGCTGCGCGCACCGACGAGATCCCCTTCGTCGTCTCGCGCGTGGTGCTGCAGGACTTCACCGGCGTGCCGCTGCTGGCAGACCTGGCCGCCATGCGCAGCGTGGCTGTAAAACTGGGCAAGAACCCCAAAAAGATCGAGCCGTTGGTGCCCGTCGACCTGGTGGTGGACCACTCGATCATGATCGACCACTACGGCAAGAAGAATTCACTCGACCTGAACATGAAGCTTGAATTCCAGCGCAACAAAGAGCGCTACGAGTTCATGAAATGGGGCATGCAGGCCTTTGACACCTTTGGCGTGGTGCCTCCGGGCTTTGGCATCGTGCACCAGGTCAACCTCGAATATCTGGCGCGCGGCGTGCACAAGCGCAAGGACAACGTTTACTACCCTGACACCCTGGTGGGCACAGACAGCCACACCACCATGATCAATGGCATCGGCGTGGTGGGCTGGGGCGTGGGCGGCATCGAGGCCGAGGCCGCCATGCTGGGCCAGCCCGTGTACTTCCTGACCCCCGATGTGGTGGGCTTTGAGATGACGGGCCAGTTGCGCGAAGGTGTGACCGCCACCGACCTTGTGCTGACGGTGACCGAGCTACTGCGCCAACACAAGGTGGTGGGCAAGTTTGTCGAATTTTTTGGCGAAGGCACGCGCACCCTGGCGCTGCCTGACCGCGCCACCATCGGCAACATGGCACCCGAGTACGGCGCCACCATGGGCTTCTTCCCGGTGGACGAAAAGACCATCGACTACTTCAAGGGCACGGGCCGCACCAAGACCGAAATCGAAGCCTTCGAGGCCTACTTCAAGGCGCAGGGCCTGTTCGGCGTGCCGCTGGCCGGTGAGGTGGACTACTCGCAGGTCGTAAAGCTTGACCTTGGCAGCGTCACCCCCAGCCTGGCCGGCCCCAAGCGCCCGCAAGACCGCATCGAGCTTGGCAAGGTCAGCAGCCAGTTTGCGGACCTGTTCAGCAAGCCCAACGCACAAAATGGTTTTAACCGCCCGGCCGAGTTGCTGCACACGCGCCACCATGTGCGCAGTGGCGACATGCCGCCCCTGCTGGCCCCGCCGGAAGAGAAGCCAGCACCGTCCGGCGCGCCGCGATTTGTGGTGGAGATGGAACAGAACAAGCCCACCATGGCCGCCGCGCATGCCGAAGTTCCGGCACAGCAAGCCAGCCGCACGGGTGACGTGACGGTGGGCAACGGCGATGTGCTGATTGCCGCCATCACCAGCTGCACCAACACCAGCAACCCCAGCGTGCTGCTGGCGGCGGGCCTGCTGGCCAAAAAGGCGGTGGAGGCGGGGCTGAAGGTCAAACCGCACATCAAGACATCGCTGGCGCCCGGCTCGCGCATCGTTACCGAATACCTGACGGAAACCGGTTTGTTGCCGTACCTGGAAAAGCTGGGCTTCTCGGTGGCCGGTTACGGCTGCACCACCTGCATCGGTAATGCGGGGGACCTGACACCCGAGCTGAATGAGGCCATCACTAGCAACGATCTGGTGTGCGCCGCCGTACTGTCGGGCAACCGCAACTTCGAGGCGCGCATCCATCCCAACCTCAAGGCCAACTTTCTGGCCAGCCCGCCGCTGGTGGTGGCCTATGCCATTGCGGGCACGGTGCTCAAGGACCTGATGACCGAGCCTGTGGGCAAGGGCAAGGGTGGCAAAGACATCTACCTGGGTGACATCTGGCCCACCAGCGAAGAAGTCCACGCGCTGCTGAAGTTTGCGATGAATGGCAAAGCCTTCCGCGCGAACTACGCCAAGGTGGCTACCGACCCCGGCAAGCTGTGGGAGAAGATCAAGGGAGTCAGCGGCACCGCCTACACCTGGCCCGCCAGCACGTACATCGCCGAGCCACCGTTCTTTGCCCAGTTTGCTCTTGAAAAAGGAGCTGCTGGCGCAGAACCATCAAGCGCTGCAGGCCAAAATGATGCCAAACTTCCGTCGGTGTGCGGTGCACGCATCATGGCGCTGTTTGGCGACTCCATCACCACCGACCACATCTCGCCGGCAGGCTCCATCAAGGACAGCTCGCCCGCCGGCCAGTGGCTGCTGCAGCATGGCGTGATGAAGGCCGACTTCAACAGCTACGGCGCCCGCCGCGGCAACCACGACGTGATGATGCGCGGCACCTTTGCCAACGTGCGCATCAAGAACCTGATGCTGCCCGCCACGGCCGACGGGTCGCGCGAGGAGGGCGGGGTGACCGTGTTCCAGAACGAGGGCGCACTGCAGGGCGAGAAGATGTTCATCTTCGACGCCGCCATGCAGTACATGTCGCAGGGCACACCCACGGTGATTTTTGCGGGCGAGGAGTACGGCACCGGCTCCAGCCGCGACTGGGCGGCCAAGGGCACGCAATTGCTGGGTATCAAGGCCGTGGTGGCGCGCAGCTTTGAGCGCATCCACCGCTCGAACCTGGTCGGCATGGGCGTGCTGCCCCTGCAGTTCAAGGGTGCGGACTCGTGGGAGACGCTGGGCCTGCTGGGCAATGAAGTCATCGACGTAGTGCCCGACCCCGCGCTCACCCCGCAAAGCGACGCGCAACTGGTGATCCACCGGGCCGACGGCTCGCGCAAGGAAGTTACGGTGACGCTGCGCATTGATACGCCCATCGAGGTGGACTACTACCAGGCCGGGGGCATCCTGCCGTTCGTGCTGCGCCAGTTGCTGGAAGGCTGAACGGCCCGCTGAGGTAGTGAGTACAAAACGGGGCTTCGGCCCCGTTTTGCGTGGAGCAGTGGCGTGCAAGCGCACAGGCACTGGAAAACAGCATGAACACACGCCTTACTCGTCGATACACTTGTGACGTTATGTCGACATGAAGCCATCCCGAACACCGCCCGCCGCCTGAACATCCCCGTATGTCGTCCTTCCCCAGCACCCCCACAACCGCACGCAGTCCGTGGTGGGACGCGCCTGCCCTGACGGTGGTGCTGGTGGTCGGTGCGCTGGCGCTTGTGATTGTTCCGCTGGCACAAGTGCTGGGAGATGGCGCAGGTGCGCAGCACGGGCTGGAACCTTTCCTGGAGCTGATGGCCGTGCTGCTGGGCCTGCTGGTGGTGTCGATATCGCTACACACGTTGGAGGCGCGCGAACAGGTGCGGTCCAACGTGCTGGTGGTGGGGTTCGGGGTGGCGGCCGCCTGCAATTTCCTGCATGGCGTGCTGGCCCATTCCACCCCGGTGCACCTGCCGTCCGGCACTGCAGACATTTCGCTGTGGCTGAGCGGGTGGGCGCGCGTGGCAGAGATGCTCACCTTGCTGCTGACGGCGCTGCAGGTATCCGCGCGCGGCCCCGCGAAAGCCTGGCTCGCGGCGGCGGGGGGCATCACGCTGCTGCTGGTGTGGTCGGTCATGGGGGCGCTGCCGGGGTGGTTTGCGCAGACCGCTGGGGGGGCACTTCGGCAGTTACTGGCGTTTGCAGTTGCCATTGCGCTGGCAGCGGCGGCGGTGCTGATGTACCGCAGCGGAGTGCGGCACGCGCAACCGCGAGAGCGGGTGTTTGCCTGGGCTGCGGGCGCGTTTGTCTGTGGCGAGATCACGGTGGCGCTGCTGGGTGGGCATTCGCCTATTGGTGGCCCGCTGGCCCACGGGTTTCGGGTGCTGGCCTACGCGCTGCTGTACCAAGCGGTGTTCAACGCCGGCATCCGCCTGCCTTTTGCAAGGGTGCAGGAGGCAGAGCGCCGCTTGCGCGAGAGCGAGGGACGCATGTCGCTGCTGGAGCGCAACCTGCCCCACAGCGTGTTGTTCCAGATCGTGCGCGAGGCCGATGGCAGCGCGCGTTTTTTGCACATGGGTGATGCGATCGAGCGGCTCAACGGGGTGAGCGCGCAAGATGTCATGGCCGATCCGAGGCTGTTGTACCGCCAGATACTCCCAGAAGACATTGGCCGCCTGCACCATGCCGAGCTGAAGTCATTTTTGACCATGACCAGCATGGAGGCGGTGTTTAGGGTGCGTCGCACCGACGGCCAGGTGCGCTGGATGCATCTGAACTCGTCTCCACGCCTGCTGGGCGATGGGCGTGTGGTGTGGGACGGTGTGCAGACCGACATCACCGCCCACCACCACGCCGAGGAAGCTGCGCATGCCAAAGAGGCGCTGATGGCCCACATGTTGCGCCATGTGCCGGGCGGGGTGGCGCGGGTGGATCGCGACATGCGCGTGCTGTATGTGAATGAGCAGCAGGCGCTGTGGCTGGGGCGCCCCGCTGAAGAGGTGCAAGGGCGCATGGTCGACGAGTTGATTTCGCTCGATCTCCTGGCACGGATGCAGCCGCATTTTGACAAGGCGTTTGCGGGTGAGTCCACGGTGTTCGAGAGCCGTATCGACACCCCTGATGGGCTGCTGTTCAGGCACACCACCATTGCCCCTGAAGGGGTGAATGAGCATGGCGTGGTGCCTGCCGTGGTGCTTTTTGCCTACGATTTGACCGAGCTCAAGCGCGTGGAGGCTGAGCTGGCCGACCAGAAGGCCCACCTGGCCCGCGTGGTCAACGCCATGCCCGACATGGTGTTCTTGAAGGATGCCAACGGTGTATACCTGTCGGTCAACCCGGTGTTCGAGCGCTTTGCGGGCCGGCCCGAGCGACTGATTGTGGGCTGCAACGACTACGACCTGACCTCACCCTCCGAAGCAGAGCGCTTTCGCAAATACGACCTGCGCGCCATGCAGGCCTGGCAGCCGCTGGTGTACGAAGAAACCCTCACTTTCGCCGAGGACGGCTACCAGGGCCATTTTGAAACCATCAAGAGCCCCATCCGCGACCTGACAGGCCGCGTGACCGGCGTGCTGGGCGTGTGCCGCGACATCACAGACCGCAAGCGCGCAGAACAAGAGATCGAACGCCTGGCCTTCTACGACGCATTGACCGGCCTGCCCAACCGCCGCCTGCTGCTCGACCGCCTGCAACGCTCCATCGCCGCCTGCCAGCGCAGCAAGAACCAGGGCGCCTTGCTGTTCATCGACCTCGATAACTTCAAAGACTTGAACGACACCCTGGGCCACGACATGGGCGACCAGCTCCTGGCCCAGGTCGCCACCCGCCTGGTGGGCAGCGTGCGCGAAGCCGACACCGTGGCCCGCTTTGGCGGCGACGAATTCGTCGTCATGCTCGACAACCTCAGCGCCGACCTGACAGAAGCCGCCACCCAGGCAGAAGCCGTGGGCGAGAAACTGCTGGCCAGCATGAACCAGCCGTTCGAGCTCGGCGGCGGCCAGCACTACAGCACCCCCAGCATCGGCATCACCCTCTTTGGCGACACCCGCCTCACGGTAGACGAACTCCTCAAACGCGCCGACCTGGCCATGTACCAGGCCAAAGCCGCAGGACGCAACACCCAACGCTTCTTCGACCCCGACATGCAGGCGGCAGTCAATGCCCGCTCCAACCTGGAAGCCGACCTGCGCCAAGGTCTGGCCCGGGGCGAACTGCTGGTGCACTACCAGCCCGTTGTGGACCACCACGCCACCCTCATGGGCGCCGAAGCCCTGGTGCGCTGGCGCCACCCCCAGCGCGGCATGATCAGCCCCGGCGACTTCATCCCCCTGGCAGAACAAACCGGCCTCATCCTCCCGCTGGGCCAATACGTCCTTCAAACCGCCTGCGAACAACTACAGCGCTGGAGCCAGCACGCAACCACCGCCCACCTGACCATCGCCGTCAACGTCAGCGCCCGGCAATTCAGGCAACCGGGCTTCGTCGCCGAAGTGCTGCAAACCCTCAAGCACCACAACGCAGACCCCCAAAAACTCAAACTCGAACTCACCGAAAGCCTGCTGCTCGGGGACATCGAAGACACCATCGCCCGCATGGTGCAGCTCAAAAGCGAAGGCGTAGGCTTTGCGCTCGATGACTTTGGCACCGGCTACTCCAGCCTGTCCTACCTCAAACGCCTGCCGCTCGACCAGGTCAAGATCGACCAGAGCTTTGTGCGGGACGTGCTGACAGACCCCAACGACGCGGCGATTGTGAGAACCATATTGGCGCTGGCCAAGAGCCTGGATCTGCAGGTGGTGGCCGAGGGAGTGGAGACGACGGGGCAGCTGTCGTTTTTGCGGCTGCATGGGTGTGAGGCGTTTCAGGGGTATTTGTTTGGGCGGCCCGCTCCCATCGACGCGTTTGTGCGTGAGCACCAGCTGGGTGCGATGGCTCCGCAACCCGCCAGTACGCTGGGTGGCGCAGGAGCGGCACCATGACCGCCCCCGGCGTGCTGTGGGTGGACAGCGACACCCAGCATGCCGCCGCCGCACGGCGGCTGATGGCTGCGCGCCACGCAGACTGGCGTGTGGTGAACAGCCCCACACCCGAGGCGGCGCTGGCCCCATTGGCCTCACAGTCCTGGGACGCAGTGGTGTTATGTCTGCGGCCCTCGGTGCACGAGCTGCCCGCCCTGCTGGAGCTGTGCGCGGGCCGCCCCGTGCTGCTGTGCATTGGCGCAGCGCAGGAGGCCCTGGCAGCGCGGGCATTTCGCTGCGGCCTGGGCGACTATGTGCTGCGCGATTCTGATCTGGACGGGGTGGGCCATCTGGGCGAGCTGCTGCACCGCCTGGCCACTCTCATGCACAGCGCCCAGGGCAAGGGCCTGCCCGTGCGCATGGTGGACGCCCGCATGTGGCAGGAAGCCCTGACCATGCTGCAAGAGCAGCGCAAGGCCCTGCAGGCCACGCTGGCCAGCATGAGCCAGGGCATCTTCAAGACGGCACCCGACGGGCGCATCACCGTCTACAACGAGCGCGTGCTGGAGCTTTTGAGCCTGCCCGAATCCCTGATGGGCACCCGCCCCACGCTGGCCGACCTGACCCGCGTACAGGCTGAGCGCGGTGACTTTGGCGAGGGCTACAGCTTGGTGGACCGGCGCGGGCACGACTACGTGGCCCAGGGAGCGGTGGCACCTGCGCCCCCGTTGTACTGGCGCACCGCACGCGACGGCCGCACGCTGGAGGTGCGCACCACCACGCTGCCCGATGGCAGCCTGGTGCGCACTTTTGCCGACGTGAGCGACTACGTGCGGGTGGAAAACGAGCTGCGCGAGAGCGAGGCGCGTTTCCGATCGCTCAGCGATCTGTCTTCCGACTGGTACTGGGAGCATGACGCCGAGGGCCGCTTTGTGCAGCTGGCGGGCGACCTCAGCGTCAATGGCATTCCGCTGTCGGCCGTGATGGGCCGCACGCGCTGGGAGATTGGTGCGCTGAACATGAACGACGCCGACTGGGCTGCGCACCGGGCGGTGCTGCAGGCCAGGCAACCGTTTCGCGACCTGGAGTTGCAGCGCCAGCGACCCGACGGCACCATGCACTGGATTTCCGTCAGTGGCGTGCCTGTGATTGACAGTGAAGGCATGCTGCGCGGCTATCGCGGTGTGGGCCGCGACATCACCGAGCGCAAGCGGGTGGAAAGCCAGATCGAGCAATTGGCGTTTTACGACGTGCTGACCGGCCTGCCCAACCGCCGCTTGCTGGTAGACCGCCTGCAGCGCGCGCTGGCAGCCGTGCAGCGCAGCCACGCGCAGGGCGCGCTGCTGTTCATCGACCTAGACAACTTCAAGGACCTGAACGACACCCTGGGCCACGACACCGGAGACCAGTTGCTGGTGCAGGTGGCCCAGCGCCTCAAAGCCTGCGTGCGCGAGGTGGACACCGTGGCGCGTTTTGGCGGCGACGAATTTGTGGTGCTGGTGGAGGGGCTGAGCGCCGACGGCGCCCACGCCAGCGCCGAGGCCGCTTTGGTGGCCAGCCACATCGCCACCACCCTGGGCAAGCCCTACGCCCTGGGCGAAACCAGCCACCACAGCACTCCCAGCATTGGCATCGCGCTGTTTGACCAACAGGTGTGCAGTGTGGACGAGCTGCTCAAGCATGCCGACCTGGCCATGTACCAGGCCAAGGCGGCGGGCCGCAACACCCAGCGGTTCTTTGACCCCGACATGCAGGCGGCCGTCAGCAACCGGTCTGCGCTGGAGGTCGACTTGCGCCGTGGCTTGCAGGACAAAGAGCTGGTGCTGTACTACCAGCCCATAGTGGACGGCAAAGGCCGCCTGCAGGGCGCCGAGGCGCTGGTGCGCTGGAAGCACCCGCGCCGCGGGCTGGTGTCACCGGCCGAATTCATTCCGCTGGCCGAGCAGACCGGGCTCATCCTGCCGCTGGGGCAGTGGGTGCTGGAGGCCGCCTGCGCGCAGCTGGTGGCGTGGTCGCGCAGCACGCTCACGCGGCAGTTCTTCTTGTCGGTGAACGTGAGCGTGCGGCAGTTTCGCCAGCCCGACTTTGTGGAGCAGGTGCTGGGCACCCTGAACGCCACGGGCGCCAACCCCGAGCGCCTGAAGCTGGAGCTGACCGAAAGCCTGCTGCTGGCCGACGTGGAGGACATCATTGCGCGCATGGAGTACCTGCGCCGTTTTGGTGTGGGCTTCTCGCTGGATGACTTTGGCACCGGGTATTCGTCACTCAGTTACTTGAAGCGCCTGCCGCTGGACCAGCTCAAGATCGACCAGGGTTTTGTGCGCGACCTGCAGACAGACCCCAACGACGCAGCGATCGTGCGCACCATTCTGGCCTTGGCCGACAGCCTCGATCTGGCGGTGGTGGCCGAAGGCGTGGAGACCACGGGCCAGCTGGAGTTCTTGCAGCGCCACGGGTGCAAATCGTTCCAGGGCTACCTGTTTGGCCGCCCCATGCCGCCCGAGGTGCTGGAGCGAGCCCTGCGGCCTGCGCTATGACCTGCGCTGGGACAAGCGCCCGCCAGCGCGTGCAGTTCACAATCGCGCCATGAAAAAACAGGTATTGGTTGCCGGTGGCGGCATCGGTGGTTTGGCCGCGGCGCTGGGTGCGTCGCGGGCGGGGTGGGATGTGCGGCTGTACGAACGCGCCGCTGCGTTCAGCGAGGTGGGGGCGGGCGTGCAGATCGGGCCGAATGTGGTGCGCCGCCTGCAGGCCTGGGGGCTGCAGCGGCCGTTGCAGGCCGTGGCCGCGTTCCCCAGCCGACTGCAGGTGCGCAATGCCGTCAGTGGTAAAGAACTGGCCGTGCTGCCGCTGGGCGCCACGGCGGTGCAACGCTACGGCGCGGCCTACGCCACCATCCACCGCGCCGACCTGCATGGGCTGCTGCTGGCCGCCGTGACCAAATACACCGATACGCAGTTGCATCTGGAGCACGCCATCGACAGCTTTGTCGACAGCGAGGGTGTCGTGACCGTGCGCACCAGCCGGGGCAAGCTGATAGAGGGCGACGCGCTCATTGGGGCAGACGGCCTGTGGAGCCGCACGCGCGCCCAGCTGCTGGGCGCCTCGCCCCCGCGGGTGACCGGCCACCTGGCCTATCGTGCCCTGGTGCCGCAGCATGCGCTGCCCAAAACCTTGCGCACCGCGCAGGTTACTGCTTGGCTGGGCCCGCGCCTGCATGCCGTGCAGTACCCCGTGCGCCGGGGTGAGCTGCAGAACCTTGTCGTCATCGTGCAGGGCCCCGCCCCGCAAGACCTGGAAAGCTGGGACCACGCCGCCAACGCAGCGGGCCTGGAACACGCGCTGCAAGGCACCTGCACGGCACTGCAGGATGTTGTGCGCAGTGTCAGCGCCGCCGGTGGCCCCGGCTGGCGCCTGTGGCCGCTGTGCGACCGCCCCCCGGTGCGCGGTGCCGACGAGATGGCGCAAGGCCTGGTGGCCCTGCTGGGCGACGCCGCCCACCCCATGCGCCCCTACCTGGCCCAGGGCGCGGGAATGGCCATTGAAGACGCGGCCGAGCTGCAGCGGGCGTTGGCCATGCACGACCTGGACGTGCCACTGCGCCTCGCCCGCTACGCCCTCAACCGCTGGCAGCGCAACGCGCGCGTTCAGGCCCGGTCCACGCGCAATGGCCGCATCTTTCATGCCACGGGGCCCGTACGCTGGGGCCGCGACTTGTCGCTGCGACTGCTGGGCGAGCGGGTGCTGGACGTGCCGTGGCTGTACCGGGGGGATGGGTCCAGCGCCAGCACTTTGTAGTGCCTGTTGCTACAAAAAATATAGCTGCTGGCGCATGCTGGATAAGCGCTAAGGCCTGTTTTGGCTTAAATTTTGACCGCTGGGGTGCTTCGGCCGATCGTGACTGCGCGCCTCGGCGGGTTCATCGATCAGCAGGGCCGTCCGCGCCCATCGCCCAGCGGATGATGGCCGCCTGCACCGGCAGCAGCAGTTCCTTTTGCTGGTAGCCCACAAAGCCCGGGTACTCCAGCGGGTCCACGGTCAACTCGCGGCCGAGGGTGAAGGGCGGCGTGGGTAGCAGGGCGGGGCTGCCCATAGCGGCCAGGTGTTCCTCGGTCAGCGGGGCCATGTCGGCCTGCGTCTGTGCGTCGGCCTCGGCACCTGCGGGCCAGCAGTCGGTGATGACGACGTCCACTGCGCCAGGCAAGGCAGACTGCTCTACAAACGACACATGTGCCAACGCCTCATGAAAACGGCGGTGGCAGACCTGCACCAGCTCCAGCCCCAACACCTGCGCCAGTTCGTGCCATGACCGGAAAACATTGGTGCTGGGCCCCCACAGGCACACCCGCGCCTGCGCCAGCGGCTTGATCTGCGTATCGACGTAGTAGGCGTCGGTCAGCACCTCGCACGGGTGCCCCGCAGCCGACATGGCGTTGATGACGGGGCGCCTGGAAGCGGCCGCAAACTCTGAAAGCCGCGCATGGTCGGACTCGCGCACCACGTACAGCGCATAAAACGGGTCGAGGTAACCGGCCAAATCACACGGGCGTTCGCTGGTCTGCAACAGGTGCGGCAATTCGGTAAAGGCCAAGCCCAGCTGGCGGAACGCCTCGATGAACGTGGTGCGCGTGCGGATGCCCTTGCCCTCAAACGACCATGCCACCGTGCCTTGCAGCGGGGCCGCTGCGGGTGCATCGGCCAGCGACCAGATATGCCGGATGTCGTCGGCTTGCAGGTCCGTGAGATGGATGAGGTTCATGCGGGCGGTCTTTCGATGAAGAGGGGCAGCAGCAAAAAAACCGCTGGACCCTGCAGCGTACTTCAGGTGGTGGCGCGTGGCCGATGCCCCGCGGGCGCCGGTCAGTGGGCTGGCGCGGGCAGGCACCTGAACGCCAGGGCACCCGCAGCCAGCATGCCGGCAATGGTCAGCATCACCGCCACATAAGGGTCGGCACCCTGCGCGGCGGCGATGGAGGCCGCCACGCCAGTCACCCACTGCATCAGCGCTACGCCCAGAAACAGCGCCATGGTGAAGACCGCCATGGCCCGCCCTGTGACGGCAGGCGCGTAGGCCGAGCGCACGTCCGAATACTGCAGCACCATGTAGCCCGACAGCAGGCCCACGGCAATGGAGCCCGCCACGTCCAGCCATTCGGCATGCAGCAGGCCGATGGCGCCGAAAAGCGCTGCCAGCAGCACGGTAAAGCCGGTGATCCAGCTGCGGCGTTTGCCAGGGCCGGGGTCAATGCGCCCGAACAGTGCGGGTGTGAACAGCGACACCAGCGACGAGAGCATGGCCACGTTGCCGCTGGCAATCAGCGAATAACCGTGCCGCTCGATGAGCAGCGGCCCCAGCCACAGCCCGCGCAGCGTGAGGAAGGACGCATACGTCGTCAGCGCCAGCAGCATGATGCCGGCAGTGTGCGGCAGCAAAAACAGCGCGCCAAACCCGCGCACCGCCTGCAGCACTGACTCACGCGGGGGCGCATCGTGGGTGGGTTGCTGCACGGGCTCGTGCACCTTCCAGAAGATCAGCAGCCAAGCCAGCACGGCCAGGCCCGCCAGCACTGCAAACCCCATGCGCCAGGACGACAGTTGCACCAGCCACGCCAGCGGCGTGCCCGTGAACAGCATGCCCAGCCCGCCCACGCCCATGGCCACGCCCGACACCATCGCAAACCGGCGGGCCGGAAAGTAGCGCGCAATGAACACCGTGCATACCAAAAACGCGGGCGCGCAGCCCACGCCGATCAGCACCTGCCCCAGCAGCACCCCGCCATAGCTGGGCGCCAGCGCCGACAGCACCGCACCCGCAATCGCCAGCGGAAACGCCACCAGCAGCGTGCGCCGCACTCCATATAGGTCAATGCCAATGCCCATGAACAACTGCATGGTGCCGAAGGCAAACGCAAACGCGCCCGCAAACACGCCCAGCGCCTGTGCCGACAGGCCGAACTCTGCCTGCAGCCCGGTGGCCATGATGGCGGTGATGGTGCGAAAAGCCTGGCTCAGACCAAAGCCGGAGATCAGCGCGAGCAGCATGACCCACGCGGTGCGCGCGGGCAGCGGGGGGGCGGGGGAGTTTGCGGTGGGCACGTAAAGAGTCGATGGGGTTGGGGGGCGGGGGCAATGCGGTGCCCAGGTTGTCGAGCGTAAACCCGTATGGGCGGGGTGCCTGTCGCCGGGAGCCATCTCCAAACCCGCTGCCTGCCGTCACACCACGGTCACCCATGCTGCGGGTAAACCCCGAATTTTCACCGTCTTTGCCCGCGTCATGAGGGTGCAACCTGCCGCCCGCAGACTCTGCGCAATACCCGACGCAGGGATCACCCCAATCGACGGCCCCGGTGGCGTGGGGCACTCTTGCATCCGTGCTTCGGTTGTTAGCGGTTTTTGGTTTTTTGTGAAGCGCTGAATTCGAGGCTGCATTGGCAAGATTTGTGCTTATGACGTCTTGCAAGGCTCCCTACAGTGGGGCCTTGGGCCACAGTTGCAGGTTATGCGGGTGCTGCAAGGCACGCCGCAATCAGGAGTAACGGATGAAGAAGTTGGTACCACTGGGTTCGAGTTTGCTGGCAGCCCTCCTGACCACTGGATGCGCAAGCGTCCCCGCCGAGAAGGTGGCGTTTGGCGAGCGCAGCAACAACATGCAGTTTGCATGTGGCAACGGCGACAAGGTGGAGATGCAGTTCTTCCCCGAGCAAGGCATGAGCGTGCTGGTGCGCAATGGCTGGACGGTCGGGCTGCCCGAGCAGGCCACCGACACCGGTTACGCCTACAGCAACGGCCCCACCACGGTGCGCGGCCAAGGCAACGAGATGACCATCCAGATCGGCTACCTCACCCCCATCTGGTGCCGTGGGCGCCCCATGTTGGTGTCGGGCCGCTGAAGGCTGGCATTGCTGGCCCGGTTTGATGCCGGGTGCTCAGACGGTAGCCGCCTGGCGGCAGGCCAAAAAAATTCAAAAATGATAGCTGCTAGCGCCTGACCATCAAGCGCTAGCAGCTTTTTTTATGTATTTTTTGGGCGTTCCAGCCACTTCACTGCCGCAGAGCGGGGTGCACCCGGTGCACAGTGGGTTTCATTCCGGATCATTCACTGCCCGCTCCGCACGCAGCAGGCGTTGCCGCGCGGAAGCCCTGTTGCAACGTGACCGGCGCCAGCAGGTTGGCCCCCGTGGCGTCGCGCATCGTCAGCGCCACCTCGCGGCTGTCGGCCGTGGCTTCGCTGAACTGCAGTCGCATCACGGCAGGCTGGCGTGTGGTCTGGGGCTGGCCGTTGACCACCTCGGTCGTCTCCAGCGTGCCTTCCAGCACGGCAACGCCTTGTTCGTCCAGACCCCACGGGCCGATGTAGATGAATCGTTGGCAGGCGGCAATGAATTCCACCCGGTCGCTCTCTAGCTGCAGCGTCACGCCAGGGCAGTCTTGCGCACAGGGCGCGCCCGTCGAAAAGCCTGGGCCTGCATAGTTGAAAACGCCGGTGATGGGGCCTGTGCCCGTGCCGCCGGTTCCCGGCCCGCAGGCGGCCAGTGCCAGCAATACCGAAACGGCGCATGCCTGAAGGGCGCGCCTTGCAAGATCAGGAAGGGTGGTCATCTTTGTCTGCCGCGTAGAAGTAGCTGCCAAACCGCGCGCGGTGAATGCGCAGGTTGGGGTCGGTGTGTTGCTGGTCGTGGTCAAAGCGGGCCTGCGCCTCGGTCATCACCGTTTTGAAGGCCTGGCGCCAGGCCTTGGCGGCCACTGCATGCAGGCGCCGGGCCGACTCGTCGCTGAGCTGGTCCACAAACACCGCCTGCTCCAGGTAGTTGTGCTCGCCCTGCAGGTTGAGGGCGGCGGCAGCGATGTGGTCGTGCAGGTTGTCCTGCATCAGCTGCGCCATTTCGGCAAAGCCCTGGCGCGGCACAAAGCCCGTGGCCAGCAGCGTGACGTGGTCGTTGTCCTCCTGCGCCATGCCCAGGCGCACCAGTTCGTCCAGCACCGCGCGGGGCCGCACGTCGCTGCTGATGCTGGCCACGATGGCGTCGAAGTGGGGTGCGTCTCCGGTGCGGGGCAGGGGGCGCGGCTGGCCCTCGTCGTCCAGGCAGTCTGGCTGGCTCAGCCAGCGTGCCACCACCTGGCTGGCCATGTTCAGTGGCGTCTCAAACCCGTCGTCCTGCGCCTGGGGTTCTGCCAGGCGGCCCAGGTTGCGCACATCGCGCCGGTGCACGCCCGACATGAGGCTGACTGCACTGTCCGTGGGTTTCTTGCCGCTGTCACGCAACTCGTCATGGGCGGCATCCAGAAACACCTTCTTCATTGCCACCGCAAACGCCGGGTACGCCACGCCATTGCGCAGCAGCAGCCGCGCCAGAGGGCGCAACACGTGCAGAGCACAGGCCAGGACGATGGCGGAGCGGGAGGACATGGTCAAAAACTAAGGGAACAGCAGGAACGGGTTGCCATTGTGCTTTGGTTGTCGTCTGCAAATTTGAGGTCTGCAAATTTGACGTCTTAAAGTTGCGTGGGATATTATCCCACTCATCTGCGGCAGGTGTGGCCCGTGATGGCGCAACACCGGATTGAAAGAACGCATGCGCCCGCCCGCCGCAGATAACTACTTGGAGAAACAAAAAATGACGAACTGGGAATCAAGGTTGGGCGTGCATATGGGCTGGGGCGTGCTGTGCGCCGCTGCGTTTGTGGCGGGCTGTGGCGGTGGCAGTGGCGATGCAGGTGGGCCACAGGCGCCCAACGAGGCGCGGCTGCAGAGCGCGCGAACGGGCGACCTGGTGGGCTACTTCAAGACCAAGGTCGCCCAGCGCGTGGCGGCAGGGTTGCCAGGCACGGCCATCACCGTGCCCACGGTGGGTGGGCTGACCACGGCGGGCTCGGTGGTTGCCAACACCGGCACGCCCCTGGTGGGTCCGGTGGTGGAAGAGGACGGCCTGATCAAGGCCGACGGCAGCATGGTGTATGCGCTGCACCGCAGCATCACCACCGGGGCCGGTACAGAGCCACCGCGCTTTTCTGCCATGGCGCGGCTGGTGGATGGCAGCCTGCGCAGCGTGGGGCGCGTGACGCTGGATTCCAAGTTCACTCCCTATGGCTTTTATGTGGCCGGTGGCGGCACGCGCGCTGCGATCCTGTCACAGCAAGACCCGTATGCTGGCAGGCAGCCGGGCATCGCCTTTGCGGCCGCACCGCCGCTTGCGGGCGACGGCACCGCGGAGACGACCGTGGTGCCTGAGTACAGCCGCACCTTGTCGCTGGACGTGTTCTCCATCGGCAAGGACGTGGCGCCCGCACAGCTCAAGCAGATGCGCATTGATGGCTTGGTGGTGGGCAGCCGGCTGGTGGGCAACACGCTGTACCTGGTCACCACCTGGTCGCCCGATCTCACGCGCTTTTCCGTGGCGGCGGGCGCAACGGCACCGGCCGTGGACACGGCCCTCAAAGACCTGAAGACGGCAGACATCCTGCCCACGCTGCGGGTAGATGGCGGCCAGCCCCAGCCGCTGGTGGCCGAGGCCGACTGCCTGGTGCAAACGGCCAACGCATCGCTGGCGCTGCAGGTCACCACGGTCACTGCCATCGACCTGTCCTCCACCAGCTTGGCACGCAGCAGCCGGTGCTTTGCGGGCGGCAGTGAAGGCCTGCACATGGGCGTGGCCAGCGTGTATGTGGCCAGCTCGCGCCAGTACCGCTATGTGGGCGATGTGGCCAACACCGTGTTCCCCACGGGCAGCCGCACCGACATCCACCGCTTTGTGCTGCGAGGCGCGCAGGTGGACTACAGCGCATCGGGCAGCGTGGATGGGCACCTGGGTTGGGACATCGGGCGGCTGCCCGCCCGCATGAACGAATACCAGGGCGACCTGCGCGTGGTGAGCTACACCGGCCAGACGGGCCAAAGCGGAACCGCGCCCATCACCATCCAGTCCAAACCCGTGTCCACCGCCGTGTTGTCAGTGCTGCGCGACAACCCGGGCGACAGCCGCCTCACGCTGCTGTCCAAGCTGCCCATCCGGCAGCGGCTGTCGCCCCTGGGGCAGGGCGGCCAGCAGATCGACACGGTGCACTTTGCGGGCGCGCGGGCCTACGCCACCACCTTCTTGCAGACCGACCCGGTGTATGCGATGGACCTGGGCAACCCCGCCAACCCGGCGATGGCGGGCGAGTTTGCTGCGTCGGGTCATAAAGACCATCTGTTTCCCTTGCCCAACGGCTGGCTGCTGGGCATTGGCCAGGACCGCATCAATGGCGGCACGGCAAACGGCATCCCGCTGGCGCTGTTTGACGTGCGCAACCCTGCCCAGGCACGGCGCGTGGCCACCGACACGCTGGGCCTCGACGGCAGCACCACGACACTGGGTGGAGTGCGCCCGGTGCTCAACGTGCTGCAACAGGGCTCGCGCGTGTTGATTGCCTTCCCGGCGCGAGCCACGCGGGTGTCCGCCATCGTTGGAACGCCGCCCCCAGTGCGGGGCGAACAAGGCGCTGCGCGGTGGGAGGTGAACACCAACACGGGCACGCTCAGGCAGCGGTCAATGCTGGGGACCCTCACCTCAGCGGACCCTTTTGTGCCGGGCTGGAACGGCCAAAACGAGCTGTGGAACGAACGCAGCCTGCAGATCGACAACGCTGTCTATCAGCTGTCGGGCGGGCAGACGTTTTACAAGGTGGGCGACTGACCTTGCAATGAGGTAATGATTTAAAAATGATAGCTACTAGCGCTTTATGGATAGGCGCTAGCGGCCATTTTGGTTTGAAATCTATGCGCCAGAGCCTGCGCGCAGCCGCTGCAGCTCGGCTTCAGCCACGTCGATGCGCACGGTGCCCTGCGCCACCAGCACCTGCGCCACGCGGTCGATCTCGTCGCCCACGGCGCCCGCCATCATCGCGATGTTCTGCGCATGCAGGGCCATGTGGCCCTTCTGGATGCCAGTCGTGGCCAGGGCCTTCATGGCCAGGAGGTTCTGCGCCAGGCCCAAGGCCGGTTGTGGTTCAGAGATCGGTGCGCAGCTTCCAGATCTCGGGGAACAGCACCACGTCCAGCATCTTGCGCAGGTAGCTCACGCCGCCCGTGCCGCCGGTACCGCGTTTGAATCCGATCACGCGCTCCACCGTGGTCACGTGGCGGAATCGCCAGAGGCGGAAGGCGTCCTCGATGTCAGTGAGCTTTTCGCCGAGCTGGTACAGGTCCCAGTACTTCTGCGGGTCGCGGTAGACCGCCAGCCAGGCCTCTTTGACCGCTTCGCTTTCCATGTACGGCTGCGTCCAGTCGCGCTCCAGGTGGCTTGCCGGAATGTGCAAGCCTTCCTTGGCCAGCAATTGCAGCGACACGTCGTACAGCGAGGGCGTTTCGTACGCCGACCGCACCTGGGCCAGCAGGTCGGGGCGGTGCTCATGCGGCTTGAGCATCGCGGCGTTCTTGTTGCCCAGCGAGAACTCGATGGCGCGGTACTGGTAGCTCTGAAAGCCGCTGGAGCTGGCCAGGTACGGGCGCATGGCCGTGTACTCGGGCGGCGTCATGGTGGCCAGCACGCTCCATGCGCTCACCAACTGCTCCATGATGCGGCTCACGCGGGCCAGCATCTTGAAGGCCTCGGCGCGGGTGCCCGTATCGGGGTTGGCAATACGGTCGATGGTCGCGCGCAGCTCGTGCAGCATGAGCTTCATCCACAGCTCGCTGGTCTGGTGCTGCACGATGAACAGCATCTCGTCGTGCGCGGGCGACAGCGGCTTTTGCGCGGTGAGGATGGCGTCGAGCTGCAGGTAGTCGCCGTAGCTCATGCTTTTGCTGAAGTCGAGCTGGGCGCGCTCTTCGTGCACGATGGATTCGGGCAGGGCCACGGCCTTTTCATCACCCGCGGGAGTTTGGGAAAAGGGGCACATGATCAGGTCACCGCGTGGGTCTGGTTGAACTCGGGCTTTTGCCAATCGCCGCTTTCCAGCACCTGGCGCAGATGCTCCACCGCGTTCCACACGTCTTCAAAGCCGATGTACAGCGGCGTGAAGCCAAAGCGCAGGATGTCCTTGTGCGGACCCTTGCCCCCATCGCCCTTGCGGAAGTCGCCAATCACACCGCGCGCGATCAGCGCTTGCACGATGGCGTACGCGCCGCTGCCCTGGCCGTTGACGCCAGCACCTTCGTCACGCGTCAAACAGACCTGCGAGCCACGCTGTGCATGTTCACGCGGTGTGGCCAGACCCAGGCCGTGGCCTGCGCAGCGCTCTTCTACAAGCTTTATGAACAGGTCTGTGAGTGCCAGCGACTTGGTGCGCAGTGCGGCCATGCCGCCCAGGTTTTCTGCGGCGGTGAACACGTCCAGCCCGCATTGCAAGGCCGACAGGCTGATGATGGGCTGCGTGCCACACAGGTAACGCGTGATGCCCGGGGCAGGTTGGTAATCCGGCGTAAAGGCAAAAGGTGCCGCATGGCCCCACCAGCCCGAAAGCGGTTGCCAGAACCGGTTGGCGTGGCGCGGGTGCACCCACACAAAGGCCGGGGCGCCAGGGCCTCCGTTCAAATACTTGTAACCGCAGCCGATGGAGAAGTCGGCGCCTGCGCCGTTCAAGTCCACGGGTACGGCACCTGCGCTGTGCGCCAAGTCCCATACGCACAAGATGCCCTCGGCGTGCGCCGCAGCGGTGATGGCCGCCATGTCGTGCATGGCACCGGTGCGGTAGTTCACGTGCGTCAGCATCAGCACCGCCACGTCGCTGGTCAGCGTGGCGGTGATCTCTTCGGGCTCCACCAGCACCAGCTCTAGCCCACGCTCTTTGCACAGGCCTTCGGCGATGTAGAGGTCGGTGGGGAAGTTGCTGCGCTCGCTCACGATGCGCTTGCGGGCGGGGCTGTCTTCGCGGGCGATGTTCAGCGCGGCGCTGAGCACTTTGTAGAGGTTGATGGAGGTGCTGTCGGTGCACACCACTTCATCTTTGCCCGCGCCGATCAACGGTGCCAGCTGGTTGCCCAGGCGCTGGGGCAGGTCCACCCAGCTTGCGGTGTTCCAGGATTTGATGAGGTCCGTGCCCCATTCGCGCGCCACCACTTCGGCCACACGTGCTGCGGCGGCTTTGGGCAGCACGCCCAGCGAGTTGCCGTCGAGGTAGATCACGCCCGCAGGCAGGCTGAAGTGCTCGCGCAGCGGTGCGAGGGCGTCTTGCGCATCCAGGGCGCGGCAGTCTTTGAGGGTTGTCGTCATAGCGGTTCAGGTCGGTTACTTCTATTTTGATAGCTGCTAGCGCTTATGGGATAAGCGCTAGAGGCCAAAAAGGCTTGAAATTTGTGGTGTCAGAGCGCTCGCAGCACGGCGCGCACGGGTGACGCATCGGCGGTGGTCAGCTTCAGCGGCAGGGCGATCAGCTCGTAGTGACCCTCGGGCACGTTGTCGAGCACCAGGTTCTCCAGCACGCGCAGGCCCCGGCGGCGGATGACCTGGTGACTGTCGAGTGTTTTGCTGTCGGCCGGGTCGATGCTGGCGGTGTCGATGCCCACCAGCAGCACGCCCCGGTCGGCCAGCCGCTCGATGGTGTCAGGGGCGTAAGCGGCCAGCTGGCCGTCCCACTGCTCGGGGGCCTGCGCGTAGGTGCGCACCAGCACGCGCGGGGGCAGGGCGTCATCCACTGCGTGGGCAATGTGGTCCCAGGTGATGAGCGGTCCGCAGCCAATGGCGTGGACCACGCGGCAGGGCCCAAGGAACGCGTCGAGCGATACATCACCAATCGTGGCGCCGTTTTCGTCGTAGTGCAGTGGCGCGTCGGCATGGGCGCCCACATGGGGCGACAGAGTGATGGCGCTGACGTTGACCGGGCAGCCGGGGCCGATGGTGGCGCACCACTGCTGGCTGTAGGGCGTGTCGCCCGGAAACACCGGGCTGCCCGTGTGGATGGGTGGGGAAATGTCCCAAAGCTTTTGCATGGGATGTGAAGGTAATGGCCTGGATTTTTTGCGGTGTCGGTTATTTCCAACAGAGGCTATTTTTTAAGACCTGGTGGGTCTGCGAGGCTGAACGCTGGGGCTGGCCGCACGCCTTGCCCGTTTTGCGCTGCACCGTGCCGGTGCTGTTGGCGATCTGCGCAGTAGAGCAGGAAGCAGCCATCCTGCGAGCGCTTGCGCTGGCAAATTGTGAATTCGCACAGGTGCCAGCGAACCCTTAGATTAGTGTCCTGTTGGCGATGGGGGCGATGGGGGCGATGGGGGCGATGGGGAAGCCGGTTGCGGGTGCTCGGAGTGTTGTGCCCGCCCATCTGCAGACGGAAAGCGGACACGGACCTCCAGCCCCACAGCACCAGGGCGTGCCTCAATCTGCCATTGGTGCGCGTTGGTGATTTCCTGGCAAATGGACAGGCCCAGGCCAGCGCCTTTGTCGCGCCGCGCCGCGCCGCGCCAGAACCTGTGGAAGAGTTTGTCCAGCTCTGCCGGATGGACACCGGTGCCTTGATCGGCCACGCTGAACCCGTCGCGGTGGGCAGTTATTGTGACGACGGTGCCTGCCGGGCTGTGCTGAATGGCGTTTTCCAGCAGATTCTTGAGCAGCGTGAACAGGGCCCCGCGGTCAGCCCTCCAGAACGCAGCAGCCCCGTATTTTTGTGGCCGCATGCCAAAGGCAATCTTTACGCCGTTGCGCTCGGCAATACGGTCCATGTACTCGCAGACCTCTGAAATGGCGGCGAGCGGGTGCACTTCTTCGATCCGATAGTTGTGGGTCTCGCTGGCCTCGGCCAGGTGCAGCAGTTGCTGCACCTGGCGCGCCATGTGGTCCACATCCTGCAGCAGATACGTGTTGTTCTGCGTTGCCGGCATCAGTTCGACCTGCGCCCGGATGAGGGCCAGTGGGGTCTTCAACTCGTGCGCGGCGTTGGCCAAAAACTCTTGCTGGGTGCGAAAACCCACCTGCAGCCGGTCCAGCGCGCGGTTGAACGCATTGATCAAGGGGGCCAATTCCTCCGGCAGGTCGCGGGCCTGAAGGCGTGCATCCAGTGTCTGCGGTGTTATGCGCTGTGCTTCCAGAGAGGCCGCACGCAGCGGAAGCAGCATGCGCTGCAGGGTCAGGTGCGTTGCCACCAGAAACACCGCCAGGAAGGTCAGGCAGGTGGCCAAAATCCCATGCTGCAATGCCGGTGTGCCTAAGGAATCGCGCAGCTTCAGCACCAGTCGGTCGCTGGCCGCAAACTGCACGTACCAAGTGACACCATCGTGCTCAATGGGGGCGGTGCCCGCGTGCATTTGCACGCCATTGCGTTCCAGCGCGAACCTTCTGACGGCTGGGTTGAAACCCTGGCCCTGCGGTGCCAGGACATCGGCTTCGCCTGTGGGTGAAAACGCTGCCCGGCCCTCGGGGTCGACAATGCGTACCGCCAGTTCTTCCTTGAAGCTGGTGAAGAGCCACGTTTCAATTTTTTGCTCGTCAAACCCCGTGGGCTTGCCATCGGCCGAAAACTGGGCTCTTGTCGCGATGTTTTGGGCAAAGTCTTCTGCCCCGTACTGCAGCATGTACCGGTTAAACGGACCTGCCATAAAAAAGGCCATTGACCCCACCAGGAGGGCACTGACCAGCATTGCAACGCCATACACCGCCAGCAGGCGGGCGCGCAGGCTATGGGGCCACTGAAACTTCACGAAGGGCATAGCCTTGGGTTCGAAGGTTGACGATCTGCATGCAGGACCCTGCCGCAGTCAGCTTGCGGCGCAGCCTGTGCAGGGCCACATCCAATGCGTTGGGGGTGACGGCCTCTGTCATGCCCCAGGCCGCAGCCTCCAGTGTGGAGCGCTTGACAGTCTGACCTGCTTTGCGGGCCAGGCACAGCATGATCTGCAGTTCTGTGGCCGGCAAGAAGACGGTGGCGCCAGCACAAACCATGTGCCCGTGTTCGGGGCTGACGCAGACGTCGCCATGGGTAGGGGCAAATTCCTGCACGTTGGCGGGACGCCGCAGGAGCGCACGCACCCGTGCCACCAGCTCTTCCATTGGGAAGGGTTTGGTGAGGTAGTCGTCAGCGCCAGAGTCCAGCCCTTCGAGGCGGTCATGCAGGGCGTCCCGTGCCGTGAGCATCAAGCACGGGGTGGCGCTGCCCGAGGCTCGCAGACGCTTGACCAGATGCAGCCCGTCACCATCTGGCAATCCTCTGTCCACGACGACCACTCCGTAGGTGATGTCTTGCAACGCTAGCCACGCGGGCGCGACCGCGTGAAACACATCGGTTTCGATACCCGCATTGCCCAGTGCCTGGCGCACAAGCGCTGCCAATCTCGTATGGTCTTCAATCAGTGCAATACGGTTCATACGGAGCTTGCCGGTTGATCTTGTGCGGTTGCCAGCAGGTGGGCCGTGAGCCGTGCGATGCGCTGAGGGTTGGCCCGCTGCAGGGTAGCTTGTTCCATCCACAGGGTTTCTGCGGCCGCTCTGCAATGGTCCAGCAGGCGGGCATCGCAATCATCATAGGCACATGCCTCTTCGATGAAATCATTCCAGATGGCCCGGTAGCTGTCATCGGCCATCAAGGCCACTGCCGCAAAGTGCCCCTTTGGCCTTTGGAGCGCGTGCTCGCTGACGCACTGCAGGTAGGCCCTCAGATGCCTGGTGGCACCGGGGGGCTCTGTACCCAGCATCTCCATCATTGCTTTCCGAAACCCCCGCACCAGGCGCTCAAAGACCTCGTCCAGTTGGGCGCGGTGTTGCCCGTGGGGGCTGTGCAGCCGCTTTTCGACGCCGGGATGGCGTCTCTTGGCTTCTTCAGTCTGCTCCCCGGGGGTAACGGGATACAGATCTGCCACTGCGCTTTCAGGGAGGCCCAGGGGTCTCATCTCAAAAGCGGTACAGGTAGCCGACGGTGGCCCGCGACAGGCTGGACCGCCCCACAATGGGACTGAGTTTGATCTCGTCGGGCAACTGGGTGGCGCTGACGTCGAGAAAAACAGTTTGTTGGGCCTGGAGCGAATAGTCCAACCGCACGCCGACCTCCATCACGGTGGCTGCCTTGCCGATGTACTGAGGGCGGATGATGGGCACGGCTTCATTGGCCTTCACACCGAAGTAGTAGTCCACATACTTCTTGTCCAGCCATTGGGCCTCGACCCTGGGCGTGACGCCCAGTTTTCCGAAGCCGAAGCGCCGATCCAGCTGCAGCGACACCTTTTGCCCCTTGCTGTTGCTGGATGCGTCAGCGGTCCATTCGGCAGTGGCCCGGGCGATGGGGTTCAGCCAGGTGGCAGTGCCGCCAGCCCAGAAGCTGCCTTTGCGCTCGTCCATGCCGGTCAGGATCGGGGCATCGCCAGCCTCGTAGCCGGTGGGTTCGTACTTGAGGCGTGCCGCCAGCGCGATGGAGCTGCTGGCACCCACAGGCCAGTTCCCCAGCTTGACATCCGCGCTGGTGCCTGCGACGCGCAACCAGGAGTTCTCGTAGTTGATCAAAGGCAACGCCCGGGTTTTGTTGTCTGCGCCCAGGTAAGGGCTTTGGAACACCCCCACTCCGATGCCCAGGCCCCATTGCGACGAGGGTATGGACGATGCTGGAGGTGCAGATTGGGCTGTCGCATTGCCTGCCAGGGCAAGGCCGGTGAGGGCTGCTACGGCGATGCGGGTCAGAGGTGCCGCGTGTGGCGCGAGTGTCTGTGGCGTGTGCATGGATAGAACCCTGGATGTGAAGGCATCCATGTTCTCCCGCTCGTACTTACCGGCTACTTACTGGCTACCTGCGGCCATTGGGTGTTGTTTTCGCCAATCTGCACTTGCGCAATTGGGATGCATCGCCAGCTGAGGCTTGGGGCGAACTGCTTGCATCGGCCCTGTTTTGCGCAGTGGGATGTCAATGCCGTGCCAGGAGCCTGCTGGCTGCAGTGGGTGTCTGACCGTTGCTCAGTAACCCAGTCCTTCCGCCAGCGGCGGCAGCCCGTGTCGCAGACGCGCTCGGTGGCAGGTATCGTCCCCCGCCTCGAACTCGCGGCAGGGCGAGGGGCGCCATTCGTAGATGCCGCAGGCCGCTTTCTCGCCGATCTTGCCGGTGGGCGCCGCTCAGCGCGCAGGCACGTGGTCGGTGCCGCGCATGCGGCAGGGGGTGCTGGTCACTGTCACGGCCAGGCTGCCCGGCACGGTGCCACCCCTCTCCTGCTTTCTTCTTCTGCAAAGTCCACGCGAAAGCTGGCGCAGCAGGCGCCACAGGTCAGGCATGGGTGGACGGAGTCGGGCATGGCGGGCGAAATGGTGAGTGGATCGCCTGTGCGGATTCAGGCGCTGCGGGGCAGGGGAATGCTAACGAAAAATCCCACGCCCTGGCCGTTCAAGCCTTCGCCCACCTGCACCTGCCCACCCATGCGCCGCACGGCCTGCCGCACGATGGCCAGGCCCAGTCCCGACCCATTGGCCGCGTGCCCAACGCCCCGGTAAAAACGCTCGAACACCCGGCTGCGCTCGGTGACCGGAATGCCCGGTCCATCGTCTTGCACCACCAGGTGCAGCAGCGCGCCATCGTGCCGCAGAGCCACCGCCACATTCCCCCCGGCCGTGGCGTAGCGCACCGCGTTGTCGATGAGGTTGTGCACGATGGATTCGAGCGCAGGCAGGTCCAGCCGAGCGGGCAGCGTGTCGGGCGCGTCCAGCGACAGCTCGATCTGCTGCGCCATGGCCTGCGGCGCGGCCTGCGCCAAAGCGGCGCGTAGCCACTGCGCCACGTCCAGATCGCGCGGTGCGGGGCGCTGCGCTTCGTCCAGCGCGGCCAGGTCCAGCAGCTGCTGCGCCAGGTGCGAGGTGCGTGCAATGGCCTGCTCCAGGTGCGCCTGGGCCTGCGTGCGCTCGTCTTCGCTTTGCGAGCGGGCCATGACATGGGCTTGCGCGGTGATCACGGCCAAGGGCGTGCGGATCTCGTGGGCGGCGTCCTGCACAAACGCGCGTTCGCGCTCAACCTTTTGGCGCATGCGGGCCAGCAGGGTATCGAGCGATTGTTCCAGCGGTTTGAGTTCGCGGTGGCGGGCGTTGAAGCCCACGGGTTGCAGGTCGTCGGTGTTGCGCTGGGCGATGCGGCGGGCCAGTTGCTGCAGGGGCTTGAGGCCGTTGCGCACGGACAGCCACACGGGGATCAGCACGAAGGGGGCGGCCAGAAGGAGGTAGGGCACCAGCGACCGCGCGTTGCGCGAGAGGAAGGCCGCGTCCGAGCGCTTCGGGTCTGCAATGGTCAGCACCCAGCGAGCTTTGTGGCCTGCGTAGATGCGGTGCACCTGGCCACTCACGAGGGTCTCAGTGATAGTCCCGTCGTGCGCCCGCGTAGGCAGCGTCTGCCAACCGGGCGACGCGTATATGGGCTCGCCCCGTGCATCTGCCAGTTGATACAGCGAGGTGCCCGGCATCACGCCGATCTGGCGACGGCGGATATTGGTCCAACTATCGGTAGACGCCAGTGCGGCAGCTGCAAGCGCTGGGTCGGAAACGTTCGCCAGCGATGCCAGCACAGCGTCACCGTATTTTTGCAAGCCGGGTTCGTTGGCGATGGTCTGCTTATAGGTGATGAAGAGATAGCCCAGCAGTACCGCCCACACCAGCACGAAGGCCAGCACAACAGACACGACACTGCGCCGCACCAGCGTCGGCTCGGCCAGCTTTGCCCACGCTGTGCGCAGCGGTTGAGGAATGAACATGGCGCGCGTCATGACTGCAGCAGATAGCCCACGCCCCGCACAGTGCGGATCAGCTCCGCTCCGATCTTGCGGCGCAGGTTGGACACATGCACTTCGATGGCGCCAAAGTCCACGGGCTCGCCCAACGGGTCGAGCCGTTGCGACAGCACGCTTTTGGACACCACCACCCCTGGCTCGCGCGCCAGCTCCAGCAGCAGTTGAAACTCGCGCGGTGACAAGTCAAGCGCCGCGCCTCCGCGCTGCGCGGCATGGCGGCGCGGCTCCACCACCAGATCGCCCAACACCCAGCGCTCGCTGGCCTGGCGTGCACTGCGGCGCAGCACGGCGCGGATGCGCGACATCAGCTCGGCCGTGGCAAAAGGCTTGATCACAAAGTCGTCTGCCCCGCCATCCAGCCCGGCCAGCCGGTCTTCGACCGCCGAGCGCGCTGTGATCACGATGATGGGCACTTGCCCGCCCTGGCCTGCCTGGTTGCGCCAGCGCGCGAGCAGGTCAAAACCACTGCCGTCGGGCAGGGTCAGGTCCAGCAGCACGCAGTCCACCGTGGTGGCGTCGACCATGGCGGGCGCATCCACCGCGCGGCGCAGCCATTCGCTGGTCAGGCCCTCCACCTTCAGCGCGGACTGCAGAGCGCGGCCCAGGTCCAGGTCGTCTTCGATGAGCAGGATGTGCATGGGGTGCGATTGTGGCGGGTGTGGTGGCGGCTGTGCGCTGCCTCAAGCGGTGCCTTTAGCTGGCGTTAAGGCAGCGCTTTGCACAATGTGGCAGCGCGCGCAGCGCAATGTGGCCCGTGTACCGGCACTTGAGGGGTAAAAAGAATGGACGGAACTGGGGAGGAGGCCCTTGTGGGCCATAGCAAATCATTGAGGGGGCCATCGGCGCTCTCGCAGCTGGTGTTGCGGCCGTTTCGCGGCCCATCGGACTTTCCGGCCATGGCCGAGGTGGCCAATGCCAGCTTTGATGCCGATGGGGTGCTCGCACGGCGCACACCCGAAGACCTGGCGCGCGACTACGCCGCTTTCACCCAGTGCGATCCGTACCAGGACGCAGTAATGGCCGAGTTGAATGGCGAGCTGGTCGCCTATGGCCGGTGCTGGCGGTTCACGCAGGCCGACGGGTTGACGCTGCACGCGCAAATCGGTTTTGTTCCAGGGCGTTGGCGCGGGCGCGGCATTGGCCGTGTGCTGCAGGGCTGGATCGAGCAGCGGCACCACACCGTGGCAACGCAGCAGCCGGGCGGCCCGCACGTGCACCATGCCTATGTGCAGCAAGGCGAGGAAGCGCGCGCGAAACTGCTGCAGGCCAGTGGCTATGCGCCAATGCGGTACTTCTTTGAAATGCTGAATACCGAACTGCATGCTGCGCCCGACTTTCCCATGCCGCAAGGGCTGGAGCTGCGGCCCGTGTTGCCCGAGCACTGCCGCGCCATTTGGGACGCGCACCACACCGCGTTTGAAGACCACTGGGGCATGGCGCCTCCCTTGCCACGCGACTACGACACCTGGCTGGAGAGCCGGATTTTTCAGCCCGCTCGCTGGCAGGTAGCGTGGGACGGCAATGAGGTCGCAGGCCAGGTCCGCACGTACATCAATGAGGACGAAAACCGCCATCTGTCCAGGCGACGGGGCTACACCGAGTTCATCAGTGTGGGCCGCAAGTGGCGCAAGCGCGGTCTGGCAAGGGCATTGATTGCCCGCAGCCTGCGCTTGTTGGCCGACGAAGGGATGGTCGAGTCGGCATTGGCGGTGGATGGCGAGAACCTGACGGGCGCTAATCGGGTGTATGCGGACTGCGGTTTTCAGGTGGTCAAGCGCAACACGATTTACCGCAAGCCGCTGGAGGTGCCCAGGCTGTAGTCGCGGCGTGCGCTGGCTCCGCAATCACCTGTCGCTGGGATGCTGCAGTTCTGCGACACCCGGGTGCAAAAGGCATGGGCCTTAGGCTGCGCTTAAGCCTTGCCCCCGGACAATCTGGCACAGAGAGGGTGTCTATGAAAAATCGAACAACACACAAAAGCCATCGCATTGCCATCTGGGCAGCATGCGTAGCCTCCGCGGCAGGGAGTGCCGCATGGGCGCAGGGCACGCCAGACGGAACAGGCGGCGCAACCCCACAGCTTGATGGCGTCACGGTCACGGCACGCAGGTCCTTGGAGCAGCGGTTTTTTGCGGCCGGTTCGCTGGTGGTGGTGGACCGCAGCGACATCGAGCAGATGGGCGCGTTCTCGGTGGCCGATGTTCTGCGCCAGTTGCCGGGTGTGCAGGTGACGCCGAGTGCTGACGGCAGCGTGGAGATCCGCATGCGCGGCATGGAGCGCGGCGCCACGCAGTTGCTCATTGACGGCCAGCGCGTGGGCGGCAAGCGCACCCAGTTACCCATTGACCAATTGCCGCCCGAACTGATCGAACGCATCGAGGTGGTGCGCGCGCCCAGCGCAGAGTTCTCGGGTGCCACGGGCGGCACGCTCAACATCGTGTTGCGCCAGGCCACCGTGAAGCGCGAAACCACGCTGCGCCTGACCGACAACCACGTGTGGGGCCGCAATGCGGGGCAGGCGTTCTTCTCGCGCACCGGCCCCTTGGGGGTAACGTCCAAGGGCGCTGACGAGCCTCGCGAAGCGGAGGCCAGCCAGCCCTGGTCGTACTTCGTCGCCGCGTCGGCGACAGGGCTGCTGCTGGGTTCGGACACGCACCGCAGCACGCAGCGTGCCGGGGCTGAAGTGGCGCAGTCCGACACCAGCGCCCGCTACAAGCGCACCGACTACGCACTGGTGCCGCGCATCAGCGGAAAGATCGGCGCGGCAGACCAGGTGACGCTGCGGGCAACGCTCAGCAAGGCAGACTTTGGCGGCGTGGCCGACAGCGTAGGCAGCGGCGATGGCACCTACGCTTTGAACTCACAAGAATCACACTACTACGACCGTCGCTATCTGCAAGCGGCCGCCGACTGGACGCACCGCTTTGCTGCCAGCAAGCTCGAAACCACGCTGACCGCCAGCCGTGCCAGCGACACCGTGGACCGCAGAGGCGAGCTGCTACGCAACATTGGCGGGGGTGGTGCTGTGGTCAAGGACAGCTACAGCTTTGTGGACGACCGGCGCGAAGACGTCTGGAGCCTCAGCAGCAAGCTCACCGGCACGGCCGATGCGCTGCTGTGGAGTGCCGGGGCGCAGCTGGAAGACCGCAAGCTCTTTGTGAGCACCAACGCGAGCGGCGCCATGCCGGTGAACTCGGGTCTGGACGCTGGCATCCGCCGCTGGGTGGTCTGGGGGCAAAACGAATGGGAGCTGCCCGCCAGCACCACACTCACGCTGGGCCTGCGCGGCGAACGCGTGGAGCTCAACGGCGGAAGCTCTGCAGTGGCGGGCAGCAAGCAATGGAACATCCTGCAGCCATCGCTGCACACCCGCACGCCGCTGTCCGACGACCTGCAGTGGCGTGTGAACCTGGCCCGCGTCACCCAGTTGCCGCGCGTGTGGGACCTGGTGGACCGGGTCATCCCCAGCCAGGGCAGCAACAGCCTGGGCAACCCCGACACCATCGGCAACCCCAACCTGCGCCCGCAGGTGGCGTGGACGCTGGACACTGGTTTTGAGCGGCGCCTGGCCAACGGCCACGCAGGCCTGAATCTGTTTGTGCGGCAGATGAGCGATGTGCTGGCGCCCACGCTGGCATTGAATGGATCGCGATGGGTGGAGCAGCGTGCGAACGTGGGCGACGCGATGGTGTGGGGCCTGGAGGCCGATGCCCGCACGGGGCTCGCGTGGCTGGGCCTGGGGCGCGACTGGACGCTGTCGGCCAACGCCAGCCTCTTGCAGTCGCGCATGACCAGCGGGACCAACGAAGGGCGGCGCATCCCCGGGCAGGCGCGCTATGTGGCCACGCTGACCGCTGCCAAACCCATGCCGCGCAGCGGCGGCTGGTATGGCGGCGCCACGTTGACCATGACAGGGCGTGCCGACCAGGACATCAACGCCACGCTCACGGGCCAGAACCGCGTGAGCGCCATGCTGGACTTTTACGTGGGTCAGCTGGTGCGCGGACTGGGGTATTGGCGGCTGGGCGTGTACAACGTGGGCGACGCGCACTTCCGCCGGGACCGGGTGGATGCTTCGGGCGCGGCGCCTGTGGTCAGCCGCAGCAGCATGCAGTGGACGCCACGGGTGTACCTGACCGTGGGCACTCAGTTTTGAAACACGGGGCGGGGTGGCGGTGATGCACCCGCCTGCGCCTTCAGATCGCCAATGTCGCTAGAAAGGTCAGCATGAAAACAGGAAATTGGGTTGCAGCAGTTTCTGGTCAGTTCGCGGTGCTGGTGGTGGCGGCGTCGCTGTGCTGCGCACTGGCGCCGAGTGCCGTCGCCGCACCGTCTGCACCAGCAACACAGGGCGACAAGAGTGCCGCCACTGCAGAGCCAGTTTTCACGCGGGCCCGCCTGGTGTCTGTGCAGCCGGATCGGGACGGCCGACTGCTGGTGCGTCTGAAGCTGCTGCCGCGTTCCAAAATACCGTTCTCCACGCAGACGTTCACTGTGCGCGACAGGGCTTTAGTGGCGGACATTCCCGAGGGATCGTGGGTCAAGTTCACGGCCAGGTCTGAAGGTGGTGTGAACTGGCTGACCGCCATCCACGTGGTGGAAGAATGCAGGCGTTTTCAGCCGTGCGATTGAAGATTGGCCTGCAGACAGCGCGGGTTGCTGCTCCATTTTTATGAGGTTTGCCCATGTTCAGTTTTCGTATCAGGCTTGCATTGCGAAAGTGTTTGCAAAAAAGCCGGGTTTCCGCATTTTTCTGGCTTCCACTCATGCTGTGTGGGCACGCTGTGGCGCAGCAGCCTGATCCCGTTCCGGCAACCATCACTGCGTGGCCAAGCTACATGCCCGATTTGGTTCCAGGTTTTTCGGAGAGCTCGGTCGCCGCCGTTTTGCCGACTGACGTGGTGATCACGCCTCCAGATGTATCGCTGCCCGTGGATAAGGCCCGCTGGAGCGGTGTCTGGCAGGGCTGGGCCTGCAATTCGAGAGCGTGCGATATCCGCGTTGCTATTGAATCCGTCACCACGACCGGTGCCACCGTTGTGTACGCCGGGGCGAGCGAGCAGCAGCCCCAGGTGACCGACCGGGCGCAGGGGAGCTTCGTTGGCAACGAACTGCACGCGCGGCTTCATACGGGTGCGCGGTTAGTGCTTCGCCTGCGAGGCGGGGTGGATGAAATGGAAATGTCTGTGTGGCGCCCTGAGACACAGTTGCTGGCTGCTGGTGTGCTGACCAATAAGCCGCTGGCACGGCAATACACGCGTGTGGTTGAGCGCCTGCCCACACCCTGGACCGATGCAGATGGTCGTGCGCAGACGTTGGAGGCGGTGGTGGTCCGTCCCATCAATGCTAAGGGTCTGTTGCCCACGCTCGTCTTCAACCATGGCTCTACGGGTGCAGGCAATCGCCCCAGCTGGTTTACGTTGACCTGGACCAGCCCCGAGGTGGCGCAGTATTTCACCTCCAAAGGTTGGCAGGTCGTGTTCCCCCAACGCCGAGGGCGCGGCAAGTCGGATGGCCTGTACGACGAAGGTTTTGGGGCCAACCGTGCGGAGGGCTACACCTGCCAGCCCGAACAGTCGCTGAAGGGGCTGGACCGGGCGCTGGCCGACCTGGATGCAGTGATGGCGCACGTGCGGCAACGCCCCGATGTCGACAAGACGCGCTTGCTAGTCGGCGGGGTGTCGCGTGGAGGCCTGCTGTCGGTTGCGTATGCAGGTGCTCGGCCAGACATGTTCCAGGGCGTCGTAAATTTTGTGGGCGGCTGGATGGGTGAGGGGTGCAAGGAGGCTGCGCTCATTAACCGCACCGGATTCGTCCGGGGCACGGCCATGCCTCGGCCAACCCTATGGCTGTATGGGGAGCGTGATTCCTACTATTCGCTGGACCACAGCCGTGCCAGTTTTGAGTCTTTTCTCGCAGCGGGCGGGAAGGGCAAGATGGTCAGCTACACCCTGCCGCCGGGGCAGGACGGCCACAGCATTCATGACTTTCCTGCACTGTGGAGGGAAGAGTTGGACAGCTACCTTGCGCAGACCCTCGCCGGACCTTCCCGGTAGACGCGGATGCTAGTGCCTACTCGGGGCTGTGGTCGGACGGTCAGCGGTACAGCTGCCCGTTGCGCAGCGCCTCCAGCGCATGCCTCAGGTTCGCGCGCGCCTGCGCTTCGTACTGTTGGTAAAACAGTTCGGTGCCGTAGATGCGCGGGCGGTCGAGAAACCCCTGCAGCACCACACTGCGCCCCGTCACATAGCGCGGCCAGCGCACGAAGAAGTATTCGCGCCGCACGTTGCGCTCGAACTGGCGATACACCGCGTCGCTCTGGCCAAGGATGGCCAGGTCGATATCGACCACCCATTGCGCATCGCCCGTGAGTGGGCCTGGAGTGTGCCGGGTGTCCATGATGTGCTGGTGCACGGTTTGCGCCAGCGTGGCGGGCAGGCCCTGGCTGGGCAGAAAGCGGCTTGCCCAGTCGGCGCTGCGCTCTTCGTTGTGCTTGCTCCACGGCCAATAGATGGCGTCGTGGTACCACATGGCCAGAGCCACAGCGTGAGGGTTGTCGAGCGCGCCGGGTTGCTGATCCTGCACCATTTGCCAATGCCGCAGGCAGGCCCAGAGGTGGGTGGTGTCGTGGTACGCGCGCGGCCATCGAGTCCAACTGAGCATCAGGCGCCGTCCTTCCTTGCGCCAGGCTGGTGTATCCATGCCCAGCGCTTGGCCCAATGTTTGCCAATGCGCCAGCAGTTCGGCGCTATGGGCAGGCAGGCGGCGCCAAGGCATGGATGGGGCTTTTGGGGATCAGGCTACCTTGCCAAGCAGCAGATATTCCATAAGCGCCTTCTGCACATGCATCCGGTTCTCGGCTTCATCCCATACCACCGACTGCGGCCCGTCGATCACGTCCGCTTCGACCTCTTCGCCCCGGTGCGCAGGCAGGCAGTGCATAAACAGTGCGTCGGGCTTGGCTGCAGCCATCATTTCGGTGTCCACACACCAGTCTGCAAACGCCTTCTTGCGCTCTTCGTTCTCGGCCTCGTAGCCCATGCTGGTCCACACATCGGTGGTAACCAGGTCTGCGCCCTGGCAGGCGTCCATGGGGTTGCTAAAAAATTGATAGCTGCCAGCGCTTATTCCACCAGCGCCAGCGGCCAATTTCTCATCAATTTCATAGCCGCGGGGCGTACTCACATGCACCTTGAAGCCAAGCAGCGCGGCGGCTTGCAGCCAGGTGTTGGCCATGTTGTTGCCGTCGCCCACCCAGGCCACCGTCTTGCCTTTTATGGAACCACGGTGTTCGATGAAGGTGAAGATGTCCGCCAGGATCTGGCAGGGGTGGTACTCGTTGGTCAGTCCGTTGATGACAGGCACGCGCGAGTTGGCGGCAAAGTCTTCGATCTTGGTCTGCTCATAGGTGCGGATCATCACCAGGTCCACCATGCGGCTGATGACCTTGGCGCTGTCTTCAATCGGCTCGGCGCGGCCCAGCTGGCTGTCGCCGGTGGTCAGGTGCACCACGCTGCCGCCGAGCTGGTACATGCCCGCCTCAAAGCTCACACGCGTGCGGGTGCTGGCCTTCTCGAAGATCATGGCCAGCGTGCGGTCCACCAGTGGGTGGTGTTTTTCGTAGGCCTTGAACTTTTTCTTGATGAGCGCGGCGCGCTCGAACAGGTAGCTGTATTCGTCGGCGTTGAGGTCGTTGAACTGCAGGTAATGTTTCATGGGCTTGTGTCTCGGTGCCGGCCGATTATTCGGCCAGTATGGCTTTGACCAGCGGGGTCAGTTTGGCGACGATCTCGTCGGCCTCGGCGTTTGTCAGGATCAGCGGGGGAACCAAACGGATCACGCTGTCGGCCGTGACCGAGAGCAGCAGGCCCGCCTCGGCCGCGCGGCCGATCAGTGCGCCGCAGGGCTTGTTCAGCTCGATGCCCAGCATCAGGCCCTGGCCGCGAATTTCCTTCACGCCGGGCAGGCTGCCCAGTTCGCGCTGCAGTGCGGCGCGCAGGTGGTCGCCCGCCTTGGCGGCGTTTGCCAGCAGGCCGTCTTCTTCCATGATGCGGATGGTTTCGACCCCGGCACGCATGGCCAGCGGGTTGCCGCCAAAGGTGGTGCCGTGGTTGCCGGGCTGCAGTACGTTGGCGGCCTTGGGGCCTGCCACCACCGCGCCAATCGGCACGCCCGATCCCAGGCCCTTGGCCAGAGGCATCACGTCGGGCACGATGCCAGCCCACTGGTGGGCAAACCACTTGCCGGTGCGGCCCACGCCACACTGCACTTCGTCGATCATCATGAGCCAGTCGCGCTCGTCGCACAGCGCGCGCAGCTGCTGCAGGTATTCCACCCGCATCGAGTTGATGCCGCCTTCGCCCTGAATGGTTTCGAAGAACACCGCGACCACATTGGGGTTGCCTTCGGTGGCCTTCTTGATGGCCTCGATGTCGTTCATCGGCACGCGGATGAAACCCTCGACCAGCGGGCCAAAGCCGCTGTGGATCTTGGGGTTGCCCGTGGCCGACATGGTGGCAATGGACCGGCCGTGGAAGGCTTTCTCGTACACGACGATCTCGGGCTTGGCGATGCCCTTGTCCACGCCGTACTTGCGTGCGATCTTCAGTGCCGCCTCGTTGGCCTCCAGGCCCGAGTTGCAGAAGAACACGTTGGTCATGCCCGACAGCTCCACCAGCTTGGCGGCCAGTTGCTCTTGCAGCGGCACGTGGTAGTAGTTGGAGGTGTGGATCAGTTTGGTGATCTGATCCTGCAACGCGGGCACTAGCTTGGCGTGGTTGTGGCCCAGTGTGTTCACCGCAATGCCGCCCAGACCGTCCAGGTATTCTTTGCCGTTCACGTCCCAGACTCGGCAGCCTTGCCCACGGGCCAGCGCGATGGGTACGCGGCCATAGGTGTTCATCACGTGGGGCGAAGCTGCCGGGGTGGTAGCGGTCATGCAGAAATCTCCAGACGGTGCGGTAATGGGTCGGCTTGTGGCCTGTAAACCCGAAAAAGCGAAGCACGATTCTAGGGGGAGCAAGGTGATCGTCTGTTGACGATTGCGCATCACTGCAATGCAGTGCCCTACCTGAGTTTGGGATCTATGGTTAGCGCGGCATAAGGATTAGGGAGTCAGCTCTTATATAAGAGTTAGAATGTCGCGCTGCGGTGCAGCATGCGGTGATCCTGCGTCTGGCGCGCCCACTACCACTCCAATCCCCGATGGTTTCCCCCACCTCCAAAGAAGTCTTCATCCAAGGCGTCACCCACGACGGGAAAACCTTTCGTCCCAGCGACTGGGCCGAACGGCTGGCGGGGGTGATGAGCAGTTTCCGCCCGGGTGGGGCGCGGCCGGGCAGCCATCTGAGCTACTCGCCCTGGTGCATTCCGACCACGCTCAACGGTGTGAAATGTGTGGTGGTCAACCGTGATCTGCGCGACCACGAACCCATGGCCTGGGATTTCGTCATCAATTTTGCGCGCGACAACAACCTTCAGGTGGCAGAAGCCTGCCTGCTGCCCGATCCCCCTGCCGCCAAGCCCTGATCTGGCTTGGGACCTACCAGTTTGTGTTGGCTGGTGGTTGTCTTTTCGGTCCGTGCGCTGTCTCTGTCCTGATCGGTTCCCCGTGGCCGGTAGCCTGCAACGCTGCCCTCGCAGGCTTAGCCCTTGTTAACTCAGCCCTTGTTAACTCAGCGCTTGTTGGCTTAGCGCTTGTTTTTCGACCAGAAACGAAAAAACCGCCCGAAGGCGATTTGGTCGTTTTTCTTTTGCTTGCAGCGCACCCGTTACAAACGGCGAACGGCACATGCCGTTCGGGCTGTTTGCCTGCCGGGGCAGGCGGAGAGGTTGGTTTAGGCGGCTGCCAGAGCCAGGGCTTTCACCTTGGCAGACAGACGGCTCTTGTCGCGAGCAGCCTTGTTCTTGTGGAAGATGCCCTTGTCAGCCACGGTGTCAACCACAGCTTGCATCTTGGCGAACAGTTCGGTCGCCTTGGTCTTGTCGCCAGCCAGAACAGCCTTTTCGACGTTCTTGACAGCAGTACGGTATTTGGAACGCAGCGAGGTGTTCGCAGCGTTGAGCTTGATGTCCTGACGGACGCGCTTGCGGCCGGATGCCAGGCGCGGGTTCTTCTTCTTTGGTTTAGCGGATGCCATGATTTATTTCCTTGGGGTCTGTGGATGATGCCAGCAAAGCCCGCGATTATAGCCCAGGGCACTTCCCGTATCCACCCCTGCCCCGAAACTGGCGCTGCGGCATTGCCAGCGCACCCGTGGAACTGGCTCCGCCAGGCCACCGGGTGCGTCCCCCTTGGGTGAAGATGCGAAGCGGCTCAGGGGGAATACACTCCCCCCGGTGTCATTGCTCAAAGCCGCCTCTACCGTCTCCCTGCTGACCCTGGCCTCCCGCGTGACGGGCCTGGTGCGCGACCTTCTGATGGCCTCCATGTTCGGGGCCAATGCCCTGACGGACGCCTTCAACGTCGCTTTCCGCATCCCCAACCTCTTCCGCCGTCTGTTTGCAGAAGGGGCTTTCAGCCAGGCCTTTGTGCCGGTTCTGGCCACTACCAAAGCGCAGCAGGGCGAAGAAGCCACGCGCCAGCTTATTGCTGCTGTGGCCACGGTGCTGGCCTGGATTCTGCTGTTGACTTGCATCCTGGGTGTGCTGGGTGCGCCGGTGCTGGTCTGGGCGCTGGCCAGTGGCTTGCGCCAGAGTGGTGAAGCCTACGATGCCGCCGTGCTGATGACGCGCTGGATGTTCCCCTACATCGGGTTCATGTCCATGGTGGCGCTGTCGGCGGGTGTGCTCAACACCTGGAAGCACTTTGCGGTGCCTGCCGCTTCGCCGGTGCTGCTCAATCTGTGCATGATTGTTGCCGCCTGGCTGGGCGCGCCGCAGCTCGAAGCACGGGGCATCGAGCCCATTTTTGCGATGGCGGGCGGTGTGATGCTGGGCGGTGTGTTGCAACTGGCCGTGCAGGTTCCCGCGCTGGCGCGGTTGGGTCTGCTGCCGCGCATCGGCGTCACCTGGGGCGCCATCCGCGCGGCCTGGGCCGAGCCTGGAGTGCGGCGTGTGCTGATGCTGATGGGGCCCATCCTGCTGGGGGTGGGCGTGGCGCAGATCTCGCTGATGATCAACACCCAGATCGCGTCCTACCTGACGCCCGGTAGCGTGACCTGGCTTTTTTATGCTGACCGGTTGATGGAGTTCCCCACTGCATTGCTGGGCGTGGCCCTGGGCGTGGTGCTGACCCCGCAGCTCACGGCCGCCAAGGCGGCGGGCGATGCCGAGAAGTACTCGGCCATGCTGGACTGGGGCCTGCGCATTGTGGTGCTGCTGGCCGTGCCCTGCGCAGTGGCGCTGCTCACGTTTTCCACGCCACTGGTGGCCACGTTGTTCCACCACGGCAAGCTGGCAGACAGTGATGTGGGCCAGATCGCCGTGGCGTTATCGGGCTACGGCGCGGGTCTGCTCGGCATCGTGGCGATCAAGGTGCTGGCGCCTGGCTACTACGCCAGCCAGGACGTGCGCACCCCCGTCAAGATCGCAGTGGTGGTGCTGGTGATCACCCAGCTGCTCAACATTGCGCTGGTGCCCTTCATCGCCCACGCAGGCCTGGCCCTGTCGATTGGCCTGGGCGCGCTCATTAACGCCCTGTGGCTGCTGGTGGGCCTGCTTCGGCGCGGCAGCTACCAGCCCCTGCCGGGCTGGGGCAAGTTTGCCTTGCAGGTGGTGGCTGCCAGCGCGCTGCTGGCGGTGCTGCTGGTGTGGGGTGCCCAGCACTTTGACTGGGTGGGGATGCGAAGCCACTCGCTGCAGCGTGTGGGTTTGCTGGCCGCGCTGATGGCCGCCGCCGCCGTGCTGTACTTTGGCGCGCTGTGGGCAGCGGGCCTCAAGCTGCGCAAGATGCTGCGGCGCTGATGACAGCGGCACACAGAAGCACTTGAAGCTCCTAAAAGCCCTGCGAAACCAGAGTATCTGTGGGTTGACGCCACCGCAGACCAGACTTACAAACCTGCCATGTCCCTGAGTTATTCCGTGCCCACCTCGCTGGAGTACTTTGCATCGCTGGTGCAAAGTGATGACCACTTTCCGCTGCTGGAGGCCGCCGCCAGCCTGGCGCAGGACGAATACCCCGAACTGGACATGCAGCAGCTGTTGGGCGACATGGATCAGCTGCTCGCCCGCATCAAACGCCGCCTTCCCGCCGATGCCCCCGCACTGCAGCGGTTGCGCATCCTCAACCAGTTCTTTTTTGCCGACCTGGGTTTTGGCGGCAACATCAACAACTATTACGACCCGGAAAACAGCTACCTGAATGCCGTGATGCGCACGCGCCGTGGCATTCCCATCAGCCTGGCTGTGTTGTGGATGGAATTGGCCCAGGGGTTGGGGCTGCATGCACGCGGCATTGCGTTTCCGGGCCACTTCATGGTCAAGGTGCTTTTGCCCAAAGGCCAGGTGGTGCTCGACCCGATATCGGGCCAGTCATTGAGTCGCGAAGAACTGGCCGAGCGGCTGGAACCGTACAAGCGCCGCAACGGCCTGGTGGACGACTACGACGTGCCGCTGGGCTTGTACCTGCAGGCCGCCACGCCGCGCGACATCATTGCGCGCATGCTGCGCAACCTGAAAGAAGTGCACCGCACGCAGCAAGACTGGCAACGGTTGATTGCCGTGCTAGACCGCCTCATCGTGCTGCTGCCAGAGGCCTGGGGCGAGTGGCGCGACCGGGGGCTGGCCCACGCAGAGCGCGGCAACCATGCCGAAGCGGTAGTGGATCTGGAGGCGTACCTGGCCCATGTGGAAGACGGGCTGGACATCGACCTGGTGGCCGACCGGCTGACCGCGCTGCGCAATAGCCGGGGCTGAACGCCGCGAGCCGCGCTGTCGCGGCTCGCGCTAAGCCATCGCCCCGTCTCTTTTAAAACGGTTGATCGTCGGTCGACTGCAGCTGTGCCAGCTGTTGGCGCAGTGCTGCGTTTTCTGCCGTCAGCTCTGCCACCCGATGGCGCAGTGCCTGCAGTTCGTCGGTATCACTATCGGAGCCCGAACTGGCTTCAATATCTGCGGAATGCTCCTGCTGCTTCGGGGTCTCTTCACGCGGCTTGCGTTTGAGTTCACGCACGCGTTTGGCGGCCTGTTTCAGCTCGTCTTTGCCCGCCACTACTGCGGCCACCTGTTCTTCGGCGGGCAGCGTGGCCACTGCGGCGGCTGCGTTGATAGAGATGGTGCCGGACTTCACCGCCGCCACCAGCTCCGGCGCCGCCTGCTTCTGGATCTTTTCGATCATCACCACCTGGCTGCTGCTCAGCCGCGCCGCCTTGGCAATGGACTCGCGGCTGGTCAGCGGGTCGGGCGCTGGCAAGCCGTTGCCCGCACTGACCACTGGCGCGTCCACGGCGCTGTCGTGCGAGGACGCCGCGTCATCCGGCACCACGGCCGCACGCGCACGGCGCTCCGCCACGATCTCGCGCTTGCGCAGCGCCAGCACGCCGCGCTGAAAGTCCGACACGCTGCGCCGACCCAGGTGCTGGTCGATCATCCACAGGTGCACGTCTTCCATCGACTGGAACCGTGTGTTCTGCACGGTCTGAAACGGCAGGCCATGCTTTTGGCAGATGCCATAGCGGTTGTGCCCGTCCACCAGCACATCGCCCCACAGCACCAGCGCATCGCGGCAGCCTTCGGCCAGGATGCTGCGCTCCAGGGCATCGTGTTCGTCGGGGGTCAGGGGGTCGATGTAGGCTTTGAGTTCTTCGTTGACGACGATGTTCATGGTAGGCGTGAAGTCCGGGGATCAGGGGCAAGGGGCGCGATTGTAGACAGGCTGTCGTCCCGTCCCGTCCCGTGCGTGGCGCTACCGGTCGCGCGTGCCCCGCAAGGCCAGCCAGCCTGCCACGGCCGTGAAGGCCGCCACCACCGCCACAATGATCCAGAACCCGCTGCCGTCGTCTGCCAGCGGCACACCACCCACGTTCATCCCAAACAGACCCGCCAGTATGTTGATGGGCAGGGCCAGCACCGTGACCACCGTCAGCACAAACAGGCTGCGGCTGTTCGATTCCTGTACGTTGGCGGCAATTTCTTCCTGCAGCAGCTTGATGCGCTCCTGCAGGCCCTGCATGTCGCGCAGCACCACCGAAAACTCTTCGGTGGAATCGCGCAGCTCCTGCGCGTCTTCGGCGCCCATCCACACCGGGGGGTGCTGCAGCAGGCGGAACAGCGCCGCAGGCTCGGGCGCCAGCAGCCGCTGCAGGCGCACCAGCAGGCGGCGCAGCACGCCCAGCCGCGCACGTTTGTGGTCCAGGCGCCCCGCCAGCAGCTCGTCTTCCACATCGTCAATGCGCTGGGTAACGCCGCGCACGATGTCCACCAGCCCCGACGCCTGCGTGCGCATCAGCTCGGCCAGCAGCGCCACGCTGGAGCGTGGTGCGTGACCGTGGCGCACGGCGGTGCGCAGGGCGTCCACCGACCGCAGCGGGCGGGTGCGCCCCGTCACCATCAAATGCGGCGCCACGCTGGTCCACAGCGTGGCGATGTCTGAGGGCTCAAACGAAAAGTCAAAGTGGGCGTCGTTCAACACCGCAATCAGCGTGTCGTCGTCGCGCTCGATGCGGGTGGAGACCGAGCGGTCTTTGAGGGCATCAAAAAACGCTTCGGGCAGGTCCGCGTGCCGCTCCATCCAGCGCACAGCCTGGGCGTGGCTCAGGTTGAAGTGCAGCCACAGGAATGTGGTGGTTTCGGTGGCTTCGGAGCGATTGCGCTCCCGCAGCCACTGCGCTGCCTGGGCCGAGTCCACTTCTTGCGGTGCCGTGCCGTCTTGCAGCAGATAGCCGCAGATGAGCCCGGATGCGTCGCCGCCGTAGTTCAGGCTGGCGCTGACCGAAGCGAGGGTGGCAGGCGGGTGGGAAGGTCGTTCTACAGGGGGCACGGGCACCGAGGGTGGGCCGGTGCTGTGACAGTGCCGTGACATTTCGCGGATATGTCACATATGTCACAGATGTCACGCGGTTGTCACCGGCGGCCGCCACCATGGCACATTCCATTCTTTGCCTGGTTTGAAGCCCATGTTCCACAACAACGCCCTCGACACCCAGGACCTGATGCAGCGCATTGCCAACGACCTGATCGACAGCTACGACGAGGAGCTGGAGCTGGAGATCGAAGACCGCAATGTGGACGACATCGGCACACCGCAGTCCACCGACCGGCTGGCGCGCCAGCAGTACTTCAAGGACCTGTTTCACCTGCAGGGCGAACTCGTCAAGCTGCAGGACTGGGTACAGCACAGCCGCCAGAAGGTTGTCATTCTTTTCGAGGGCCGCGATGCGGCGGGCAAAGGCGGCGTCATCAAACGCATCACCCAGCGCCTGAACCCGCGCGTGGCCCGTGTGGCCGCGCTGCCCGCACCCAACGACCGCGAGCGTACGCAGTGGTACTTTCAGCGCTATGTGGCGCACCTGCCTGCGGCGGGCGAAATGGTGCTGTTCGACCGCAGCTGGTACAACCGCGCGGGCGTCGAACGGGTGATGGGCTTTTGTTCGGACGACGAATACGAAGAGTTTTTCCGCACGGTGCCCGAGTTTGAAAAGATGCTCGTGCGCTCGGGCATCACGCTCGTCAAATACTGGTTCTCCATCACCGACGAAGAGCAGCACCTGCGCTTTCTGGGTCGCATCCATGACCCGCTCAAGCAGTGGAAGCTCAGCCCCATGGACCTGGAAAGCCGTGTGCGCTGGGAAGCCTACACCAAGGCCAAAGAGACCATGCTGGAGCGTACCCACATCCCCGAGGCGCCTTGGTGGGTGGTGCAGGCGGTGGACAAGAAAAAGGCGCGCCTGAACTGCATTGCGCACCTGTTGTCGCAGCTCCCCTACCAGGAAGTGCCTCACCCCGCGGTAGTGCTGCCCGCCCGCGTGCGCAACCCCGAATATTTGCGCCAGCCCGTACCTGCCTCGATGTACGTGCCCGAGGTGTACTGACTGCCGTCAGAACAGCCCGTCCATTCCATCAGTTTGTTCCTGATTAAATAGCTGCTAGCGCTTGTCCATCAAGCGCTAGAGCCCTAAAACACTTGAATTTCTGACGCTGGCAGCGCAGTGCTGCTTTGGGTCAGTGCGCGCGCCCTGCGCCGCCTTGCGACGGCGTTCCCCCGCGCCCGAACTGGTGCCAGGCCCGGCGCAGCTGGGTGTCCGAGCTGAACCCGGCCAACAGTGCCGCCTGCGTTACGTTATGCCCCGCCTGCAGCGCCGCCTCGGCGGTGGCCAGGCGGATGCGGCGCAGGTACGACAGCGGCGCGATGCCCGCGTGCTCCAGAAACAGCCGCGTCAGGTGGCGCGGCGAGGTGTGCGCCATCTCGGCCATGGCGGGTACGTTCCAGTCGGCCTGGGGCTGGCGCCCTACCGCGTCCTGCACGCGGTGCAGTGCGGCGTGCAGGTGGTTGCGGTGGTGTAAGAAGGGCGACAGCTCGGGGTCGTTGGGCCCGCGGCGCAGGGCCACCACCATGGTTTGTGCCACCTGCGCGGCCACCACCGGGCCGCAGATGTCGGCAATGCGGTGCAGCAGCAGGTCGATGCCGGTGGTCACGCCCGCGCTGCTGTGCACCGGGCCGTCGGCCACAAACACGCGGTTGGCGGCGACGTCGCAGCGCGGGTCCACCTCGGCCAGCTCCTCTAGGTGCTGGTGGTGGGTGGTGGCGCGGCGGCCGGTCAGCATGCCGGCGTGGGCGGCCACGATGGCGCCTGCGCACACGGTCACCAGCTCCAGCTGGCCGGTGGTCAGGCGCAGGCCGCGCAGCCAGTGCAGTAGCACGCGGGCGTCGCTGTGGTCCACGTCAATGCGCTGGCCGGGCAGGCCCACCAGCACCACCCATGACGGGTGTTGCAAGGTATCAGGCAGGGGCGCAAGGCCGGTCAGCATCACGCCCACCGACGTGACGGATTGCGGCGTGGGGCTGACAAAGTGCAGCACAAACCGGTCGGGCTGCCCCAGTGCGCGCAGGGTCTGGTTGGCAATGCGCAGCGCCTCGGCCGGGCCCGCCCAGTCCAGCAGCAGGCTGTGGGGCAGCAGCGCAAAGTAGACGTGGATGGGGTCGGGGCGTTGGCCCATGGTGGCTGAGGTCATCGTTGCTCGGGTGGCACGCCCTGCAGGCTGGCGGCGAAAGCTGCGTGCGTCGCGGTATCCACGGGACGGTGGCGCACCTGGGTGCTGGCGGGGTGGTTGCCCAGGGTGTTGCCGTTGCGCCGGTCCAGCGCGGGGCGGATGGGCCGGGGTGCAAAGCCGCCGCCGCAGTTGGGGCACACGTTGCCCAGCACGGTGTCCACACAGGTGGCGCAAAAGGTGCACTCAAAGCTGCAGATGCGGGCCTGCAGCGAGGCCGGGGGCAGGGCGGTGTTGCAATGCTCGCAGGTGGGTCGCAGTTCCAGCATGGCGAAATCTCCGGTGGGTCAGGCGTTCTTGGCAATGTTGTGATTGGGAGTCAGGCGTGCCAGCGCCTGCTGTGCAGTGGTGACGGTGGCAAAGCGGCCCTGGAGCACGGTGGCGGTGCGGGTCTGGATGTCGGCCGCGCTCAGCGTCTGGCCGTCGGGTTGCACCATGTCCCAGGTTAGGGTGGCATCCATTGCGTAGTCCACCTCCCAGCCCAGGTCTGACGCGTGGCGGGTGGTGGTCTCGCAGCATTGTTCGGTGCGGATGCCGCTGATGATGAGGCGCTGAATGCCGTTCTGCGTGAGCCACACATCAAGGCCCGTGCCCACCAGTGCGCTGTGGCGCGACTTGGTAAAGGTGGCAGCGGCGTCAAACGGCGCGAGGCCCTCCAGCGCGCGCACGCAGCCTGATGCCTGGGCGAACGCGTTGTCGGGCACATTAGGACCGTCGCTGTGAAACACCCGCACCACGGGCACGCCGCGTGCCACGCAACCGTTGATGAGTTCGTTCTGCGCGCGCAGGTAGGCGGGAAGGTCGGTGCCGGTGAAGTACGGGCGGTGGCGAAACGATTCCTGGACGTCAATCACAATCAGACAGGTGTTCATGGCAGATTCTCTTTGCGGTGAGTGGATGCTGCCAATGGTGTCGGGGTAGGGCGGCATTGTCCGAACCCGTGCAGACAGGAATCGATCATTTTCAGCCATCACTGGGGGTAGATTGCGGCGTGGTGTGCACGGGCTGGACCGCCTTCACTGATGAGTTCGAAGGGTTTTTGAATGAAATAGGCCTCTGGCGCTTGTCCAGTAAGCGCTGGCAGCTATTGTTTTGATAGTTTTGACGCTGGCGGCCATAAGCTGCTATGGTGACTAGGGTTTTCCCTGAATTCCTTTGTAACGCCCCCCAGTTTTCCATTCGTCCATGCCCCGCCGTTCCCGTCTGTTCTCGTTGTCGTCGCTGACCCGGGCGTACCAACGCAACCTCAAGGCGTTTGCGCGTGCAACGCTGCCGGCACGGCCTGTGCGGGCCAGGGCACCTGCCAAGCTGCGGGTGGTGGTAAGCAAGGAGCCCAAGGCGCCCACGGTGGCACGCGCTGCACGGTCTGCGGGCAAGCCCATGCCCGTCAGCGGCGAGTGGTTGGCGGGTATCGCGCGCGGGCCTGCAGGGGCGCGGCGGTATCAGCTATACATCCCGCCGGGCCTGGCGCTCAAAGCGGGCGAGAAGCTGCCACTGCTGGTGATGCTGCATGGCTGCGGGCAGACGGGGCGCGACCTGGCGGCGGTGTCGCGCATGAATCGGCTGGCGGCGCGCCAGCGTTTTCTGGTGCTGTACCCCGAGCAGGAGCGCATGGCCAACGCCCACGGCTGCTGGAACTGGTTTGAGCTGCGCAACGGCAAGGCCGAGGCCGAAGCCGCCACCTTGCTCGCCGCGGTGGACCTGGTGGCAGCCAAGCAGCCGGTGGACCTGGCACGAGTGTCCGTGGCGGGCCTGTCGGCCGGTGCCAGCATGGCCGTGCTGATGGCAGCGCGTTACCCTGACCGGTTTTGCGCCGTGGCCATGCATTCCGGGGTGGCCCCGGGCACGGCCCAATCGGCGGCGTCTGCCATGGCTGCCATGCATGGTCGGCGCGAGGCGCACCTGCCCGATGTGGTGGCCACAGAGACGGCGCCTGCTGCGCTGCCCCCGCTGCTGGTGCTGCATGGAGACTCTGACGGCGTGGTGTCGGTGCGCAACGCCGCCGCAACGGCCCTGCTGTGGGCCGGTGCCATGGGTGCACGCGCCGGGGCCATTCGCACGCTGCAGCGCGGGCAACGCCACGCCATGCGGGTGACCGAGTTCAAGACGGGGGGGCGCACGGTGGTCGCCCTGCGCGAGGTGGTGGGGCTGGCCCACGCCTGGAGCGGCGGTGCGGCGCAACTGCCGTTCAGCGACCCGGCCGGGCCGGACGCGTCGGCCCTGGTATGGGCGTTTGTGGCGCGGCAGTTCGCCAAAAAATGAGTCAAATTGGGCTCTGGCGCTTATCTATCAAGCGCTAGCAGCTATCAATTTTGGAGTTTTGGCAGGTGAGTTGCCCACTCGGCCACGCTACACCAGCCGCGCAGCCACCAGCTCTTTTTTCAGGTACGCGTAAAACAACGGCGCGGCGACCAGCCCGGCGGGGCCAAACACCGCTTCGGCCACAAACATCACTGACAGCAGCTCCCACACGCCCATCTGTGTGCGGCGGCCCACCACCTTGGCGTTGATCACGTATTCGGCCTTGTGGATCAGGATCAGAAACCCGAGGCAGGCGGCAGCGGCCAGCGGCGACACCGACAGCCCCACGATGGTGATGACCACGTTGCAGATCAGATTGCCGACGATCGGCACCAGCCCTGCCACAAACGTGAAGGTGATGAGCACGGGGGTGTAGGGCAGCTCCAGGCCCCACAGCGGCAGCACAAACAGCAAAAACAGCGCGGTCAGCACGGTGTTGAACGCCGCAATCCAGAACTGCGCCGCCACGATCTGGCGGAACGCCTCGCCAAACAGCGAGATGCGCAGCCGCAGTTGCTGCGCCAGCGGGCCCCGCGCCAGCACTGCCGGGCGCACAGCGGCCAGCGCGCCAATCAGCAGGCCCACATAGGCAAACAGCACGCCCGCGAGCCAGGCGCGCCCGGCCATCGCCAGTGCGCCTGCCTTGGCGCCCAGGTAACTGGCGATGATGCGCTGGATCTCTGCCGCGCCTTCAGGCAGGTGAGAGGCCATGTCCACCGGCAGTTTCAGGCGCAGTTCCAGCACCGTGCGTGCCATGTAGTTCATCAGCTCCTGGTACTGCTGCGGCGCGGTGACGAGGTACCCGCGCGAGTGGGTTAGGCCCACCGCCAACAGCGCCAGAGGCAGCAGCATCACGAGGCCAGCTGCCGCAATCTGCGCGGCGCGCAGCCCCGACACGGACGGATGACCGCGGCGCCGCAAGCGGCTCAGCCCCTGGGCAAACCAGCGGGTCAGAGCCCGGGTCAGCAGAAAACCCAGGCACACACACAACAGGCCCGGCAGCAGACCGCGCCACATCACCAGCAGCAGGGTCGCTGCCACCAACAGATAGCTGGCCACCACAATGCCTCGCGTGGAAGCGCGTGGCGGCAGCGTGGTGGGAGCGGGCTCCGGCGTGTGGTGTACGACTACCGGGGCCGAGGGCGGGGGGGGCGCCATGCGCGGGGCGTTCTGAAACTAAAGAGGGGCGGGGTGGTGCCTCAGGCCACCACAACAGCCGCGCCATCGCCACGATCAGCAATCAGGCCAATCGTGTACACCTGCTCGCCCGCTGCGCGCAGCGTGGCGGCCGTGGCTTCTGCGTTGGCTGCATCCACCACCACCACCATCCCAATGCCGTTGTTGAAGGTACGGTTCATCTCGATGTCGTCGATGCCAGCCGTCTTCTGCAGCCAGGCAAACAGCTCGGTCTGGGGCCAGCTGCCCTTGGTCAGGTGGGCTGCGGTACCGTCGGGCAGCACGCGGGGGATGTTCTCCAGCAGACCGCCGCCGGTGATGTGGGCCAGCGCCTTGATAGGGTGGACCGCCAGCGCGGCCAGCACGTTCTTCACGTACAGGCGGGTGGGTTCCATGACGGCCTGCTTGAAGGGCTTACCGTCCAGCGTGGCGGGCAGGTGGGCTCCAGCGCGTTCGATGCACTTGCGCACCAGGCTGAACCCGTTGGAATGCACGCCGTGGCTGGCCAGGCCCAGCACCACGTCGCCGGGCTTCACTTCCTTGCCGGTCAGGATCTTGGCTTTTTCGACCGCGCCGACAGCGAAACCTGCCAGATCGTATTCGCCCGCGGGGTACATGCCTGGCATCTCAGCGGTTTCGCCGCCGATCAGTGCGCAGCCACTCAGCTCGCACCCCTTGGCAATGCCGCCGATCACGGCCGCTGCGGTGTCCACATCCAGCTTGCCGCAGGCAAAGTAGTCCAGAAAGAACAGGGGCTCGGCGCCTTGCACCAGCACGTCGTTCACGCTCATGGCCACCAGGTCGATGCCCACGGTGTCGTGCATGTTCCATTCAAAAGCCAGCTTGAGCTTGGTGCCCACGCCGT
>NZ_JBKBXG010000019.1:0-67498 GCF_046314175.1 Acidovorax sp.
TCTCGAACCAGTTCGTGACCTTGGCGCCTGCCGAGGCGTTGGGGGAGATTTCCTTGAATTCAGCCATGTCGATTTACCTCAGGCCTTCTTGTCTTCGCCGATCAACAGCAGTGTGTCGGACAGGTACATGTGCGGCGGCACTTCCAGATTGTCAGGCGCCGGCTTGTTTTTGAAGACCCGGCCAGCCACATCGAACGTGGAACCATGGCAGGCACACAGGAAACCACCATGCCAGTCATCCGGCAGGGATGGCTGAGGACCTGTTTGAAATTTGTCGCCAGGCGAGCAGCCCAGATGGGTGCAAATGCCCACACCCACAAACACTTCTGGTTTGATGGAGCGATGCTGGTTCTTGGCGTACTCGGGGGTGGGGTACGTATTGCGATCCGACTTGGGGTCAGCCAGTTGCGGCTCAGTCTGTGCGAGGGACTCCAGCTGCTTGGGAGTGCGCTTCATGATCCACACGGGTTTGCCACGCCATTCGACCGTCAGCTTCTCGCCGGGCTGGAGGGCCGAAATATCCACCTCTACAGCGGCACCGGCCGCTTTGGCTTTTTCCGAAGGCTGGAAACTACTGACGAAAGGCACTGCAACGGCCACTCCGCCAGCGGCACCGGCACATCCGGACGCAATCAGCCACGTCCTTTTACTGGTGTCGACTGGTGTGTCACTCATGGGGATCCTCGGTAAACATCGCTATTGTTTGGGTCAACCGCGAATTGTAGCGGAGTGAAAATGGTTATTTCAATGCGTTGAGTGCCTTGACAGGGCATTGGGCTTGAGGATACTCCGGCATCGCTATTTACAAACGAGGGAACATCATGGGAATGATGCAAGAGTTCAGGGAGTTTGCGGTCAAGGGCAACGTGATTGACTTGGCAGTGGGTGTCATCATCGGAGGCGCGTTCGGCAAGATCGTGGACTCGGTGGTCACTGACCTGATCATGCCGGTGGTGGGCCTGGTGTTTGGCCGGCTCGACTTTTCCAATCTTTTTGTGGTGCTGGGTACTGTCCCCGCAGGCACCGCCATGACGCTGGACGCCCTGAAGAAGGCGGGCGTGCCCGTTTTTGCCTATGGCAACTTTCTGACCGTCGCAGTCAACTTTGTCATCCTGGCGTTCATCATTTTCATCATGATCAAGCAGATCAATCGCCTCAAACGCGAAGCCCCCGCAGCGGCGCCAGCGCCTGCGGCAACCCCTGAAGACATCGTATTGCTGCGTGAAATTCGCGACAGCCTGAAGAAATAGCCCGAGTGGCCTTGCTGTAAGACCAACAGCGCCACGGGGCCGCCCGTGCAACCAGCCACCCGAATGGCGCCGCTACCCTCTTGATAGCTACTACCGCTTACCCCATAAGCGGTAGCACTCAATTTCATTCACAAAGTGCACGGGCCATTCGGATTGCCTCGATCAGGCTCGCGGGGTCCGCCACGCCCTGCCCCGCAATGTCGAACGCGGTGCCGTGGTCAGGGCTGGTGCGCACCAAAGGCAGGCCGAGCGTCACGTTCACGCCCTTGTCCACACCCAGGTACTTCACCGGGATCAGGCCTTGGTCGTGGTACATCGCGATCACCACATCAAACTCACCCGGGTGACCCGGCGTGCTGCGCGCGCGCATGAACACGGTGTCTGGCGCTAGCGGGCCCGACACGTCCAGCCCCTGGGCACGCGCGGCGGCGATGGCCGGGGCGATGACGGTGGCCTCCTCATTGCCGAACAACCCACCCTCCCCCGCATGGGGATTGAGACCCGCCACTGCGATGCGCGGTGCGCGGCCCAGGCTGCGCAGCAGCGCGGTGTGGGTGATCAAGAGCGTCTGCAGCACATTGTCGTAAGTGACCGCTGCAATCGCGTCGCGCAGCGACATGTGGATGCTGACCAACACGGTGCGCAGTTCGTCGTTCGCCAGCATCATGCGCACGGGCATTTGCGTCAGCGCAACGCCCTGGTGTGCGGTGGCCTCGGCCTGCAGCAACTCGGTGTGCCCCGGGAACGCCACGCCCGCCGCGGACAGCGCCTCTTTGTGCAGGGGCGCTGTCACCAGGGCCGCCACATCCCCACGCAGCGCAGCACGCGCGGCCCATACCACGCTGTCGGCGGCGGCGCGCCCCGCGTCTGCGCTGACTTGTCCCCACGGTTGAGGCCCCGCAATGCCGGGCAACTGAAACACAGGGATACAACGCGGCAGCACATTCAAGGCGTCGGCCGGTGCTGCAATCTGTGCAACAGGCACCATCGGCACGCCCGGTCGCGCAATTACCTGCGCAGCGCGGCGCAAGGTGGCTACGTCGCCCACCACAAAACACCCGCGCAGATCTGCGGGCGCATCGCGGAACGCCTGCGCCACGGTCTCGGGGCCAATGCCGGCGGAGTCGCCTTGGGTGATGGCAATGATTGACATGAAAATACGAGTCAAATTGGCCTCTAGCGCTTATCCATAAAGCGCTAGCAGCTATAAATAAGTGAGTGATTTCAAAACCACTACTACGCCGGGTTGTCGATTTCGATGAACTGGTGGGTCACCCCGCACTGTCCGGCCACAGCCTCCGCCACTGCGGGCGCGCCGTAGCGCTCGGTGGCGTGGTGTCCGGCGGCGATAAAGCTCACGCCCATCTCGCGCGCCAGGTGCGCCTGGGGTTCGGAGATTTCACCGGTGATGAAAGCGTCAGCGCCGGCCGCAATGGCTGATTCGAAGTAGCCCTGCGCGCCCCCGGTACACCAGGCAACGCGGCAGATGGGGCGCTGGGTATCGTCACCCGCCGTGCCAGGCTGCACCAGCGTGACCGCACGGCCCAGCGCCTGCGCGACGTGGTCGGCTAACGCCTGCCCGTTTGCGAAGGTAGCGGGCGCGGCAAAGCCCAGGTCCTGCTCGCCAAACCGCGCGTCGGCCACAAAGCCCAGCACGCGGCCCAGCTGCGCGTTGTTGCCCAGTTCCGGGTGGGCATCCAGCGGCAAGTGGTAGGCGTACAGGTTGATGTCATGCGCCAGCAGCAGTTGCAGGCGCTGCTTCATCCAGCCAGTGACGCGGCCATCCTGCCCACGCCAGAACAGGCCGTGGTGCACAAAGATGGCGTCGGCTCGGGCCGCAATGGCGGCCTCGATCAGCGCCCGGCTGGCCGTCACGCCGCTCACGATGCGAGAGACCTCGGCCTTGCCCTCTACCTGCAGGCCATTGGGGCCGTAGTCTTTGAAGCGCTCGGGTTGCAGCAGGCTGTCAAACGCCTGCAAGAGTTCGGTGCGGGAGATGCTCATGCCGGTATTGTCGCCGCCGCACCATCGCGCAAGCGAACAAGGCGCAGCGGGGGCGCCTTGTTCAATTCGGGGCGGCTCAGGCGCCCGTCACCGGTAAAGCACCTGCGGCAGCCACAGGCCGATGGCCGGGAACTGGTACAGCAACACGATGGCCAGAACCTGGATGCCCATGAAGGGCAACATGCCAGCAAAGATCTGGTTCAGCGTCACATGCTTGGGTGCCACGCCCTTGAGATAAAACGCACTCATCGCCACGGGCGGGCTCAAGAATGCGGTCTGCAGGTTCAGCGCCACCAGCAGGCCAAAAAACAACGGGTCCACGCCAAAGTTGTCCAGCAGCGGGATGAAGATGGGCATGAAGATCACGATGATTTCCGTCCACTCCAGCGGCCAGCCCAGGATGAAGATGATGACCTGCGACAGCACCAGGAACTGGGTCTTGGTAAGGTTCATGCCCAGCACCCACTGCTCTACCAGCTCCTGCCCACCCAGCAGCGCAAAGGCCGCCGAGAAAATGGCCGACCCCACAAACAGCCAGCACACCATCGCGCTGGTCTTGGCGGTCAGGTACACCGATTCCTTGACCACGCCAAAGGTGAGCTGCCGGTAGGCCGCCGCCAGCACAAAACCACCGAACGCGCCCACAGCCGCCGCCTCGGTCGGAGTAGCCAAGCCAAACACGATGGAGCCGAGCACCGACAGGATGAGGATGAGCAGCGGGAAGAAGCTGGACAGCAGCATCTTGAACACTTCCAGCCGCGCGTGGCTCAAGATGCCGTAGAACACCGCCAGCGCCAGCGCCCCCACACCCAGGCCAATCCAGTAGCCGACGGGCGCTGGCTGGGACGTGGCTGCAGGTGCCGATTCACCAGCCCCATCGCCAGCCGCCGGGGCATCTGCCGACCCAGGAAGCGCGGCAAGCCCATCGGCTGCGCCTGGGGGCTCGGCCACAGCGTCGGTCGGCGCTGCAGCGGGCTCCGCACCCGGCGGTTCCGCCACGCCGTCGGCCTCATCGCCAGGGGGCTCCGACAGGCCCGACCCGCTGGGCTCGGCAAGCCCCCCGCTGTCGCTGCCTTGGGCGTCTTCGGTCGACCCTGCACCCATCGGCTGCAGTCCTTCGTAGGTCTCGACCACGGTGACGCGGGTTACGCTCTGGTAGCTGGACACGGCCACCACGGCAAACAGCAGTGCGGGAAGCAGGGCCACGCCAAGCTGCCCCAGCAGGTAGCGTGTAGACACGGCCTGGTTGCGTTTGCCCTTGAGCGCGTTGACCAGATTGCCCACAGCCCATCCATCGGCCGTCGCACCAATCGCCTTGAGCCCAGGCGGCAGCGGCACCACCCGCTGCGCCGCAGACAGCGGCGGCGCCCACTGCGGCTTGATCTTGGCCATCAGCACCACGTACAGGATGTACAAACCGGCCAGCATGATGCCCGGGAAAAAAGCGCCCGCATACAACTGCACCACCGACACCCCCGCCGTGGCGCCGTACACGATCAACAGCACCGAGGGCGGGATGAGAATGCCCAAACAGCCGCCCGCCGTGATGACCCCGGCTGACAGCCGCACGTCGTACCCGGCACGCAGCATCTGCGGCAAGGCCAGCAACCCCATCAACGTGACCACCGCGCCCACAATGCCCGTGGCAGTGGCAAAAACAGCACAGGTCACGAGCGTGGCAACACCCAGCGACCCGGGCACCCGCGACAACGCCAGGTGCAGGCTGTGAAAGAGCTTTTCGATCAGGTTGGCACGCTCGACCAGATAGCCCATGAAAACAAACAGCGGGATCGAGATCAGCACGTCGTTGCTCATCACCGAAAACGCACGCTGCACCATCAGGTCCAGCGTCTGCTTCATCGCCCCGGCCGCCGTCTGGTCGCCTGAGTGGTAGGCAAAAAAGGCGAACAACATGCCCATGCCCATCAGCGTGAACGCGGTGGGAAACCCGAGCATGATGGCCACCACCACCAACGACAGCATCAACAGGCCGTAGTGGCCGTTGGTCATGGTGTCCACGCTGAACACCATGGCGAGCGCCGCCACAATGATCACGCCCATCAGCGTGAAGCCGAAATACAGTTCCTTGCGGATCTTCATCACTGGCCGCCTTTCTTGTTCACCACCAGGCTGTCCAGCGCTTCAATGTCGGCGTCTTTGACGTGCACCATCTGCTTGAGCTTGTCGACATCCACCTCCTCCACATCACCCTCCCGGCGCGGCCATTCGCCGGTGCGGATGCAGATCACGCAGCGGATGATTTCCACCACGCCTTGCAGCAGCAAAAAGGCGCCGGCCAGCGGCACCACAAACTTGAATGGATATACCGGCAGCGGGTCGGCGTTGAAGGTCTGCTCCCGCATGCCCAGCGAGTCCTGAAAGAAGTACCAGCCCGCGTACGTCAACGCCACAATGCCGGGCAAAAAGAACACCACGTACAGCAGGAGATCGATCCACGCCTGCGTGCGCGGCTGGAAGAACCCATACAGCACATCGCCCCGCACATGCCCGCTTTTGGCCAGCGTGTACGCGCCCGCCGTCATGAACAGAAAGCCGTACAGCATGATCTGTGCGTCCAGCACCCAGGCATGTGGGGTGTTGAGGACGTAGCGGGAGAACACCTCCCAGGTGATCAGTGCGGTGAGCGCAATCACGCTCCAGGCACAGGCTTTGCCGAACCAGGTCGAGAGCCGGTCGACGGCCAGTAAAAGTTTTTGCATGACATACCTATGGCGGAACACAAAAATGGGCGCCAAGTGGCGCCCATGGGCAACGCAGCCCGGGTCGCCGCAGGCGGGGACATCAACGTCTCCGGCGCGGGGCCCGCACTGCGCAGCCCGCAAAGGGCCGCAGCCTGTCCGTCAGCTCTTCTTGGCTCCGCGGCCAAAGTAATGGTTGTAGGCCATCTTGAAGTCCACGGTGTAGTCGTTCTGCCATTGGCCTGCACGCTGCGCGAACGCTTTTTGCGAGTCCAGGATCTTCTTGAACATGGCGTTTTCACCGCCCTTCTTGGCCATGATCTTGTCCCACGCTGCCAGCTGGCCGCGCAAGATGGCGTCGGGGGTCTTGTAGAACTTGACGCCCTGCTTCTTGAGCTCGTCATAGTCCTTGGAATTACGCTCGATGGCCTTCCAGCTCATGTCCGCGCTGGCGGCCTGCACGGCGTAGTCGATGATGGATTTGAGCTCGGCTGGCAGCGCCGCAAGCTTGCCCTTGTTGAACAAAATCTCAAACTGCTCGCCGCTCTGGTGAAAGCTTTGCAGCATGCAGTTTTTGACCACATCGGGGAAGCCCAGCAGGCGGTCAGACGAGGCATTGTTGAACTCGGCGCCGTCAATAAGCCCCCGGTCCAGCGCAGGCACGATTTCGCCGCCGGGCAGCGGGTTCACCGCGGCGCCCATGTCGGTGTACATGTCCACAGCCAGCCCCACGGTGCGGAACTTGATGCCCTTCATGTCCTCAGCCTTGGCAATCGGCTTCTTGAACCAGCCAAACGGCTGGGTCGGCATGGGGCCGTACAGGTACGACACCACATCCAGGTTCAGGCTTTTGTAGATTTCTTCGAGCAGTTCCTTGCCGCCGCCGTAGTTGTGCCAGGCCAGGAGCATGTTGGGGTCCATCCCGAACGAGGGCCCCGAGCCCCACAGCGCCAACGCAGAGTTCTTTCCATAGTGATAAGCGACCACGCCGTGGCCACCATCGAGCGTGCCTTTGGCCACCGCCTCCAGCAGCTGGAACGCAGGCACTACTGCGCCTGCGGGCAACACCTCGATCTTGAGGCGACCGCTGGCCATGTCGTTGACCTTTTTCGCGAAGTCCTGGGCGTACTCGTGAAAAATGTCTTTGGCCGGCCAGGTGCTCTGAAAGCGCAGACTTGTGGTCGTCTGCGCCGTGGCGACCATGGGGGCGCTCAGGGCGCCCGCTGCGACGGCTGCGCCCTTGAGCAGGCTGCGACGGCGCGAGGTGTTGCTATGCGTCATGGATGTCTCCGTAATGTTGATGCAATCTACTGTTGCAATTTCATTGTCGGCATCGTCAGCGCCCGCCCTACAGGGTTTACACCATCCAGAAAATGACCAAACCGGCAAAAAGGGTGAAAAAAATCTCACACCATCTCTTTTGGCAAACCGGTCCAGAGCCCGCACAACTGAATGCCCCGTTCGCGGCGAGACCGACCGTTCAGCGACAATCATTGATAGACCGCCCCAGGGCGACCACGCGTTCTCACATACCCTTTTCCCGAGTCACCCACACACACCATGAAGCGCATTTGGCTCCTCTTCTCGCAGGCTGTGACGGTGTTTGTCGCCGCCTACTTTGTTGTCGCAACCTTGCAGCCAAGCTGGCTGGGCCGGGGCGCGACACGCTCTGGGGCCGGGATTGCGCTGATCGAGGCGCCCGCCGCACCCAGCTCGCTGCCCGCGGCGGGCAGCTTCAGTGCAGCGGCCCGCAAGGCATCGCCAGCGGTGGTCAGCATCAACACCAGCAAGGCGGTGCGCCACCCGCGCAGCAATGACCCCTGGTTCCAGTTCTTCTTTGGCGACCAGGGCAGCCAGTCACAGGCCGGGCTGGGCAGCGGCGTGATCATCAGCCCCGACGGCTACATCTTGACCAACAACCACGTGGTCGAAGGTGCCGACGAAATTGAAGTGACGCTGACCGACAGCCGCCGCACCCGCGCCAGCGTGATCGGCACCGACCCGGACACCGACCTGGCCATCCTGAAGATCGACCTCGATAAATTGCCCGTCATCGTGCTGGGCAACTCCGACCAGCTCGACGTGGGCGACCAGGTCCTGGCCATTGGCAACCCGTTTGGCGTGGGCCAGACCGTGACCAGCGGCATCGTGAGCGCCCTGGGCCGCACACAGCTCGGTATCAACACGTTTGAGAACTTCATCCAGACCGACGCTGCCATCAACCCTGGCAACTCGGGCGGCGCGCTGGTGGATGTGAACGGCCATCTGATGGGCATCAACACTGCCATCTATTCACGCTCGGGGGGCAGCATGGGCATCGGGTTTGCCATACCTGTGTCCACCGCACGCCAGGTGCTGGACGGGATCGTTAAGGACGGCCAGGTGACCCGCGGCTGGATCGGCGTGGAGCCCAACGAACTGTCGCCCGAACTGGCCGAGACTTTTGGTGTGAAAAAGGCCACCGAAGGCGTGATCATCACCGGCGTACTGCAGGATGGTCCCGCCGCCCAGGCCGGCATGCGGCCGGGGGATGTGATCGTGAACGTGGATGGCAAAAAGGTGAGCAACGTGTCTGAGCTGCTGACAGCAGTAGCTGCTCTGAAGCCCGGCACGGACTCTGCGTTCACGGTACAGCGCGGCGACGCGATAGTAGAGCTGAACATCAGCCCCGGTGTGCGGCCCAAGCCCCAGCGCAATGTAAGAAGGTAAAGGAGTAGGAGTGCCCTGAGGGAGGCGCCTCCAGCGGCCGGGCAAAGCCTGTTCCGCAGTGGCGCTGGCAATCGGGACGCACCAGTTTCTCAGTGCGGTGCACACAACACCGCAGGAACATCGATGACGATTTACCTAGCCCAGACAGCTATAAAAGTCATAGCTTCCAGCGCTTACTGGACAAGCGCTAGCAGCCAATTTGGCTAGTAATTCAAGGCGTCAGGAATTAGAGGCAGGTTCGCTGCCCTCTTCCGGCGCCTTGGTGTGCTTGATGAAAACCTGCGCGGCCCAAATGCCCACCTGGTACAAGATACACATCGGGATGGCCAGCGACAGCTGTGACACCACGTCGGGCGGCGTCACGATAGCGGCGATTACGAACGCCAGCACGATGAAATAGCCGCGAAACTCGCGCAGCTTTTCGATGCTTACCACACCCATGCGGGCCAGCACGACCACAGCAATCGGCACCTCGAACGCCAGGCCAAACGCCAGAAACATGGACAACACAAAGCTCAGATACGCCTCGATGTCTGGCGCCGCTGTAATGCTCTTGGGCGCAAAACTCTGGATGAACGCAAACACCTGGCCAAAAACCAGGTAGTAGCAAAACGCCACGCCGATGAAAAACAGCAGTGTGCTGGAGATGACCAGCGGCAACACCAGCTTTTTCTCGTGTGAATACAGGCCTGGCGCCACAAAGGCCCACACCTGCCACAACACAAAAGGCAGTGCCAGCAAAAAGGCGGCCATCAGCAAGATCTTGAGCGGCACCATGAACGGCGAGATCACTGAAGTGGCAATCAGCGTAGCGCCCTTGGGCAGGTGCGCCACCAGGGGCGCGGCCAGAAAGTCATACAGCTCGCCAGGGCCAGGAAAGAAGAACAGGATCGCCGCCGCAATGCCGATGGCGATGATGGCCTTGACCATCCGGTCGCGCAGCTCCATCAGGTGCTGAACAAACGGCTGCTCGCTGCCGGCCAGCTCGTCTTCTTTGGAAGGGGTTTCGGACATGGTGGGTTTTCGTGGGCGTCAGGGTCGTCGCCCGTACAGCGCGTGGAGCGCTGCTGGCTGCATCAATGGAATTTTTGGGGACGGTAACGGGCCACACGGGCCGCGCCAGACTGCGCCTTGGTGCGCACGCCGCTTTTGGACTTGTACCACTGGGGTACGGCACCGCGCTTGAGGCGCCAGTTTTTGCCGGGGTGCTTGTAGGCGGGCACTACGGCGCTCTGGTCCTGCAGCGCTGCGTTGGCCTCGCTGGCAGTACCGGTGGCGTCGGCCCAGTCTTTTTCAAACTCGCTGGCGCTGGTCTGGATGGAATTTTGCACATCGCGTGCAGCGCCTTCCATCGTGTCCTTCATCTTCTTGAGCTCATCAAGCTCCATGGACCGGTTGACCTCGGACTTCACGTCAGCCACGTAGCGCTGCGCCTTGCCCAGCAAAGTGCCGACCGTGCGCGCCACGCGTGGGAGCTTCTCGGGTCCGATGACGATAAGTGCCACCGCGCCGATCAGCGCCATTTTGGACAGGCCAATATCAATCATGAACGATCAAGCGGCGTTGCCAGTACGGGTGCCATGAATGGACGCCCGCTCAGCTTTTTTGCTTGGCTTCAACATCGATGGTGGTCTTGTCAGCCGCTTGGCTGTTGGCAACCTGGCCAGCGGGAGGACTAGCAGCCGCGTCAGCCGAACCGTCCTTCATGCCATCCTTGAATCCCTTGACGGCGCCTCCGAGGTCAGAGCCCATGTTCTTGAGCTTCTTGGTGCCGAAGACCATAACGACGATCAGCAGCACGATCAGCCAGTGCCAGATGGAAAAAGAACCCATGGAATATCTCCTAACGAATTGCAATCATTTTAGACGGGGGGCGTGACAGGAGTTCACCGCCCAGACACAACTGCGGGAATCTCCCTGCACAACCCGTCAGCCTGGTTCAGCCTTTGAGCCATGGGCGCGGGCCGCCCATCACGTGCACATGCAGGTGATGGATTTCCTGCCCACCTTCAAGCCCCGTGTTTACCACGACGCGAAAGCCACCTTCCGGGTACGGGTTGCAGCCCTGCTCCAGCGCCAGCCTGGGGGCCAGCGCCATCATGCGCCCCAGAACCCCGGCGTGCTCAGCGGTGACCTGCGCCATCGAAGGGATATGCGCCTTGGGCACCATCAAGAAATGCACCGGCGCCCAGGGATGGATGTCGTGAAAAGCAAAAATTTCTTCGTCTTCATAGACCTTCTTCGAAGGAATCTGGCCTGCGATGATTTTGCAGAAGAGGCAGTTCGGATCGTGCATGGTAAGGAGATGAAGATACAAAGGGCCGTATGCGGCAGCGAGGTCACCGCAAACGCTTAAGCATTGTCTGTGATCTTGATCGTGGGCCGCACGCCCACATCCTGGCGGTGCGCATGCAGCCATTCCTGCCCGGCGGCTCGCCCCAGATCAAACAGTTTGCGCACAAAGGCCATGTCCGCGCGGGTCTTGCTGTCGGCACCAAACGGGGCCAGCACGGCGCCACCGTCGATGCGGTGCATGCGCACGCTTTTGTAGCGGCGCGCATCGAGCTTGCCTTCGGCCAGCAGGCGGCGCACAAACTCGATGGCGCGCAGCTCGGCCAGCAAGCTGGCGTTGAAGGTCACCTCGTTCATGCGCTCCATGATTTCGGGGCCTGAATGGGGCAGGTCCAGATGTTCGATGGGGTTGATCTGCACCAGCAGGATGTCGGAGGTCTCGGTTTGGTAAATCAGCGGGTGCAGCGCCGGGTTGCCCGAGTAGCCGCCGTCCCAATAGTGCTCGCCCTCGATCTCCACCGCCTTGAACAGCAGCGGCAGGCAGGCCGAGGCCATCACGGCGTCCGCACTGAGCCGCGGGCCCGAGAAGATTTCCCCACGCCCGGTGCGAACATTGGTGGCGCACACAAACACCGTCGGCCCGCCCGCGCCGCCGTGGGATCGGCGCGCCGCGCACAGCAGGTCAAAGTCCACCTCGCGCTCCAGCAGGCGACGCAGCGGGTTGATGTCGAGCGGGTTGGTCTGGTAGGGCGACAACCACTGACGCATCAGCCCCATCATCGGATTGGCTGCCGACAAGGGCGTGCCGCGCAGCAGGCTGCCCAGCGTGCCCACGCCCTCCCACAAGCGGGTGAGCGTCTCGCGTGCCTTGGCGCACCCCGCCAGGTGCGCTTCGTGCGGGTCTTTGTATTCATGCGCCGCGTGGGCAAAACCGTGGGCCATGGCCACAGCGTTCATAGCGCCTGCGCTGGTGCCGCTGACACCATCAAACTGCCACTGGCCGTCTTCCAGCAGCGCATCTAGCACGCCCCAGGTCAACGCGCCGTGCGAGCCTCCGCCCTGCAGTGCCAGGTTCAGGCGCTGAAGGGGCGCTGATTCAGGCATCCACCGCCTGGTTCTTGCTCATGGCCAGCATGCCGCGCACGATGCGGTACAGGAACCACAGAGAGATCACGATCCACGCAGGATTGAAAAGCAACAGACCAAGCAACCAGAACGGAAAGGTGACCAAATACAACACGCCCGCCCAGACCACGGAACGGATGCGCCACGAGAAATGATTGGCCTGCCAGGTGCCTTCGGCGTCACCGCGTTTGACCAGGTCGAGCACCAGCGCAATGATCAGCAGCAGCGCGCTGGCCTGGGCGCCGGGCAGCACCGCGCCCACCGCCACGATCAGGTGCAGCACATAGCTGACCCATCCGATGTTCTTGAGGCCCTGTGCCTTTTCTTCGTTGCTCTGCACATCAATGATGTCGTTCATGGGGACCCTTCCTCAGCGGACCGCGCAACGGCCTTGCGCAAGGCTTTTTCCTCGATGCCGCTGGTACCTTCGCGGCGCTCCAGTTCGGTCAATACATCTGCGGGCGTCAGGCCATAGTGCGCCAGCGCGATCATGGAGTGAAACCACAGATCGGCCACTTCATAAACGATCTTGGATGTGTCTGCGCCATGGTCCACATCCTTGGCCGCCATCACCACTTCGGTGGCTTCCTCGCCAATCTTCTTCAGAAAGGCATCCGGCCCCTTGTGCAGCAGGCGCGATACGTAGCTCTTGTCCGGATCGCCGCCGTTGGCGGGCTTGCGGCTTTCAATGATGGCAGCCAGGCGCGCCAGGGAATCGTTGGAACTCATGGTCTTCTCGTCCATTACCATTACTTGTAGATGGATTCGGGGTCTTTCAAGACCGGTTCAACCGCATGCCATGCGCCGTCCTTGAGCACGCTGAAAAAACAGCTGTGGCGGCCGGTGTGGCAAGCGATACCGGGCTCATGGCCCAATTGCGTCACCTTGAGCAGCACCACATCGTTGTCGCAATCCAGGCGGATCTCATGCACCGTCTGCACGTGGCCGGATTCTTCGCCCTTGAACCACAGCTTTTTGCGCGTGCGACTGAAGTACACAGCACGGCCCAGTTCTGCCGTTTTCTGCAGGGCCTCGCGGTTCATCCACGCAAACATCAGCACGTCGCCCGTGCCCTGCTCTTGCGCAATCACGGGCACCAGGCCCTGCGCGTCCCATTTCACATCGTTGAGCCAGTTCATGCGCGGGATTGTCGGTTATTTGAATGACCTGCCCGTCTGCGGGACGAGGCGATTGGAGGTCAAATGGGACTCTAGCGCATATGCAGCAAGCGCCAGCAGCTATCAAATTGAGAAATCACCCCATAAAACAGGGCGCTGCAGCAAGGCCACCGGGCACCACACAGTGCGCCCTGTGAGGTGCAACATGCACTACAAAAATAATAGCTACTATCGCTTACCCATCAAGCTTTATATCCTGTTTTTATCCAAAATTCACACTGCAACGCTGAAACGACCCATCGTCAGCGCCCAGCCAGCGCCGACGAACCGCTTCATCACAAACGCACCGGAATGCCGCGCTCGGCCATGCGGGCCTTGGCCTGGCCCACCGTGTATTCGCCGTAATGGAAGATGCTGGCCGCCAGCACCGCGTCGGCACCGCCGGTCTGGATGCCATCGGCCAAATGGTCGAGGTTGCCCACTCCGCCCGAGGCGATCACGGGCACGCTGACCGCGTCGCTCACGGCACGGGTCAGCTCCAGGTCAAAACCAGCCTTGGTGCCATCGCGGTCCATGCTGGTCAGCAGGATTTCGCCCGCGCCGCGTTGCGCCATCTCGGTGGCCCAGGCAACGGCGTCCAGGCCGGTGTTCTTGCGCCCGCCGTGGCTGTATACATCCCAGCCTGCACCCACGGCCTGGCCGTTGGCGCCGATGCGCAGGGCATCCTCGGCCGAGCGGCGTTTGGCATCGATGGCCACCACGATGCACTGCGCGCCGTACTTGGCAGACACGGCGTTGATCACGTCGGGGTTGGCGATGGCGGCCGAGTTGAAGCTGGTCTTGTCGGCACCGGCATTGAGCAGCCTGCGCACGTCTTCGACCGTGCGCACGCCGCCGCCCACGGTGAGCGGAATGAACACCTGGCTGGCCACGGCTTCGATGATGTGCAGGATCAAATCGCGGCCATCGCTGGTGGCGGTGATGTCCAAGAAGGTGAGCTCGTCCGCGCCCTGGGCGTTGTAACGTGCAGCGATCTCTACAGGGTCGCCTGCATCGCGCAGCTCGACGAAGTTGACGCCCTTGACCACGCGGCCTCCGGTGACGTCAAGGCAAGGGATGATGCGTTTGGCAAGCATGGCGCGTGAAAAAAGTGGGTTGAAGTGGAGGGATGCAGAGCGGACCGCTCGTCGGAATGGCAGGCAACCGGCAAAAGGAACACCGCGATGCCGCATTTTCTGCCCGATTGTCCACTCTCTGATGCGCCACGAGCTGCACGGTCAGCTCTGCACTCATCCTGAATCAGTCTTGCAGGCTTGCAGCGACGCCACTTTGCCAGCGCCATGCGTCGTCGCACATGCGCTGGATTCCATGCTGGGCGCGCCAGCCCAGCAACTGCTCGGCCAGCGCCGGGTCTGCCCAGCACTGAGCAACGTCGCCGGGCCGCCGTGCTACCACCTGATAGGGCACGGGGCGGCCACTGGCTTGCTCAAACGCCTGGACCATCTCCAGCACCGAAACCGGTTTGCCGGTGCCCAAATTCACTGTCAGAAGCCCCGCGTGGTCGCGCAGGTAGCGCAAGGCCGCCACATGGCCATCCGCCAGATCACACACGTGGATGTAGTCGCGCACGCCGGTGCCGTCGGGCGTGGGGTAGTCGCCCCCGTATACGCTCAGGCGCTCCCGCAGACCCACGGCCACTTGGGCCACATAAGGCAGCAGGTTGTTGGGCACGTCCTGGGGGTCTTCGCCAATCAGGCCGCTCTCGTGTGCACCTACGGGGTTGAAGTAGCGCAACCGCGCTATGCGCCAGAGCCCGGGCTCTGCCGCTTCCACGTCGGCCAGCACCTGCTCCATCATGAGCTTGCTGGCACCGTATGGGTTCTGTGTGGACAGGGGTGCGTCCTCGCGAATGGGCAGCGACTCAGGCTCGCCATACACGGTGGCGGACGAGGAGAACACCAGGGTTCGCACATCGGCTGCCTGCATCGCACGCAACAGGGTCACCGTCCCAGCCACGTTGTTGTCGTAGTAACGAAGAGGTTCACGCACCGACTCCCCCACCGACTTGAGCGCGGCAAAGTGCACCACTGCGTTGATCGGATGCTGCGCAAAAACCTGTCGCAGCAAGTCGGCGTCGCGCACGTCACCTTTTACGAGCGCTACGGATGTCCCCGTGATGCGCTGCACCCGCTCCAGCACAGACGCACGGCTGTTGCAGAAGTTATCCAGCACCAGAAACGGAATGCCTGCCGCAGCCAAAGCCACACAGGTGTGGGAGCCGATGAATCCAGCTCCACCAGTTACAAGAATCACAGACCAATCTCCTAAAAAAATGATGCACGCGCTGGTTGCGCCCGCGTTTTACGCCACCCACGCGCAGTCCATCACAGCGTTTATCCCCTAGCCAAGTACTCACCCGCGACAGACCATTGCAAACGATTGTCAACGCACGTTCACGGCCTTCGTCTCGCACGGATACTGCGACATGTCTGGAAATGAGCCCCCAAAAAGTCCAGTTCATTTGGAAAACGCCGGGAGCTTGAATCCAGAACGCCGCCCTGTGCGTACCCGTGATATCCGGCGACCCACTGGCGCACAAAAAATACACATTCAGTAACAGATTGTCATAGATTTCAACTATCAATACACAGCTATTCTTGGCGACCAACGCGGGCTCCTGCCTCAGTAGACCCGCTTGTACTTCTGCTGCCACTGGCGGCGGTTCGGCAGCCAGATCTCTCATTCAAGCCACCGACTCCATGTTTCTTTCGCTGCGCCAGACCCTCAGGTGGGCCTTGTGTCTATTGACCTTCTTTACATTCGGCGCCCCCGCGATGGCGACACCGGCCGTCGCACTGCATTACAGCCACCACGCGCCGTTGGAGGATCTGAAGCTGTTTGACATTGTGGTGGTGGAGCCGGACCACGGCCACGACCCCGTTTCCTTCAAGAGCAAGGGCAGCGAACTGTATGCCTATGCCTCTGTGGCCGAGGTGCAACCTACGCGCAGCTACTTCAAGGATCTTCCACTCCCCTGGCAAATGGCGCGCAACGGCCAGTGGAACTCGGTCGTCATTGACCAAACACCCCCTGAATGGCCTGCGTTCTTTGCCGACCGGGTTATCGGGCCCTTGTGGAAACAGGGTTATCGCGGTTTCTTTCTAGATACGCTCGACTCCTACCGACTGGCCAGCAGCTTTGATGAAAATGCTCAGCAGGATGGCCTGGTCCGTGTGATCGAAGGCTTGCACCAGCGCTTTCCGGGCATCAAGCTCATTGTCAACCGGGGTTTTGAGGTGATGCCCCGCCTTCAGGGCAAGGTCGAGATGGTGGCGGCAGAGTCGCTGTACCGCAAGTGGAACGCCGGCAGCAAGCGCTACGAAGAAGTATCTGAATCCGATCGCCAGTGGCTGCTGGCACAACTCAAGACCATCCAGGAGCGGGACCGCATCCCGGTGCTTGCCATCGACTATGTTCCCCCGCACGACCGCACACTTGCGCGGGATACCGCAGCACGCATCCAGACCCACGGCTTCATCCCTTGGGTGAGCGACAGCGATCTGTCCACCGTCGGCATCGGCAGCGTGGAACTGGTACCGCGCCGCGTGCTGATGGTCTTCAATGGCGCCGAGTCTCCCGCCCTCAACTACAGCACGGCCCACCGGTTTCTGCAGATGCCACTGAATCACATGGGCTATGTGGTGGATTACGCCGACATCCGCAGCCCCTTGCCCCGCGGTATCTACCGCGACCGCTATGCGGGGGTAGTCACTTCATTCGCGGGCTTCATTCCCGGCGCACACCGGGCAGAGCTGACGCGGTGGCTGCATGACCAGATGGCTGCAGGCATGCCGGTGGCCATTGCGGGAGACTTCGGGCTTCAGCCAGACCGGTCATGGGCCGACAAAGCGGGCATTCAGGCCCAGGGCTTTACCCTTCAAGGCGCGCTCCGTGTCAGCCAAAGTCACGCCATGATGGGGTTCGAGGTGGAGGTTCCGCCCACCGACAAAGACTATTTACCCATTCGACTGGTGGGCAAGGCGGCCGATCAAGCAAAGCCGCTGATGGAGTTCAAGGACGAAAAGGGCCAGACGTTTGTGGGCGGTGCGCTGACGTCCTGGGGTGGTTTCATCAACGACCCCTTTGTTCTGGCGGACATCCCTGGCACGGACCAGAGCCGGTGGGTTGTCGACCCCTTCGCCTTCTTTACCCAGGCGCTGAAACTCCAGCCCCTGCCCATTCCAGACATCACGACCGAAAACGGCCGCCGCCTGTTGCTGGCACACGTGGATGGCGACGGTTTTCCGTCGAGAGCAGAGTTTGCTGGCAGCCCGCTGGCGGCAGAAGTGCTGCTCAAAGAGGTGCTGGAGAAATACAGCATCCCGCAGACCGTGGCCATCATCGAAGGCGAAACAGCGCCCCACGGTCTTCACCCGGCATTGAGTCCGCAGCTGGAGGACATTGCGCGGCGCATGTTCCGCCTGCCCCACGTAGAGGTCGCCAGCCACAGCTACTCGCACCCGTATTTGTGGGACACCAGTGTCAAGCATGGCCTGTTCGCGGAGAACAAAGAGGCTGCCCTTAACATGGCCATTCCAAATTACGCGATGGATCTCAAGCGGGAGATCGCAGGCTCGGTGGACTACATCCGCCAACAGTTGGCGCCCAGCGGCAAGCCAGTGAAGGTGTTTCAGTGGACCGGCGACACCGCACCCAATGGACGCGCCCTTCAGATCGCCTATGAGGCGGGGCTGATCAATATCAACGGAGGTGACACGTTCATCTCGAAACTGAACCCCTCGCTGACCGCGGTTGGCGCGCATGGCATTACCAAAGATGGCTACCTGCAGGTGTACGCGCCCATCACCAACGAAAACATCTACACCAACTTGTGGGGCGGCCCTTTTTATGGCTTCACGCGAGTGATCGAGACCTTCGAGATGACGGACAAACCGCGTCGCATCAAACCGGTGGGCATTTACTACCACACGTACTCGGCCTCCAAGCCCGCAAGCTTGCGCGCTCTGCGCAACGTCTATGACTGGGCCTTGGCACAGCCGCTGCACCCTGTGTACACCTCGGACTACATCCGCAAGGTGCAGGACTTTCACAGCTTAGCCCTCGGGCGGGATCGCCAGGGGTGGCGAGTACGAAGCAATGGACACCTGCGTACGCTGCGCCTGCCGAGCGGGATGGGAACGCTGGTACCCAAAGGCAGCGTGGGTGTGGCAGGCACCCGCGAGGGCCAGGAAGGCGCCTACGTGCACCTGACCGGGGACAAGGCTTGGTTCCAGGTAGCGAGCAGTGCTGCACCTGCCACCGACTCCACGCCAACTGCCGACACGCGCGTGCCTGTCTCACTGCATGAAGCGAATGCCCGCATTGCGAGCTGGTCGGTCAGCCCTGACGGACTGACCACCGACTTTGCCCTGCAAGGCCATGTGCCGCTGCAGTGGAGCATGGCCGGCATGGGCGACCACTGCCAACTTCGTGCCGACAAGCGCGTGATTCCTGCCCAAAAACTGCCTGCGACAGCGCGCTCCAACCTTCGCACTTACCGACTCTCCGATGCTTCCGCGCAAATCCAAGTTACCTGCGCAGTCCGTTGAGCGCCCGGTTCTGGCCCCCCATTGGCTGACGGCGATGCTCGCCACCATGGTGGGAGGATCGCTTTGGCTGATGTATCCCCGCCAGGATCTGGAGCGGCGCCTTACAGCGTCGCCGAGTGACTCGGGCCTGTCATACGTCTACCTGAGCAACCTGCTGCGCAGCGACCCGGAGAATCCACGCCTGCAAGCGCTCATGGCACAACATGAAGCCAAGGAAGAAGCGGCCCGGCTGGCGCGCGAGGCCCAGGAAGCACAGGCTGCAGAAATGCAAAGCGCCAACCCATGGACGCTGTGGAACGCATCCATGGACGAGTACCACGCAATCGATCCGCAGGACACTGAGCGGCGCAGCGCCGCTCGCGCCGAACTGGTGCAACGTCTGAACACCCTGCTTGCCAGCGACGTTCCAGCTGGCATGTTGCCACGGCTGGCTGGCCAAGCCTTTCAACTGGACGAACGGGCGCTGGGCATACGCCTGTATCAGCAGATGGCTGCCGCGACCAAGGTGCCCAGCGAAGCCTCGCAACTGTATCGCCGTGCCGCGCGGGAATCCCTGGCCATGTCAGCCCATGCCCAGGCGGCTGACCTGTACCTGATGGCTCGCCGGACCACCACCGACCCTGACGAGGCGAAATCACTCTATCTGGACGCGCTGGCCGCCATGCAGGCATCGGGCAAACCGGCTGCAGCGCTGACACTGGCCCAACGCGAATTGGGCACGCTTGAAAATGACCCACAGGTACTGCGCGCCCTCGTCGACTTGGCACGCGCAGCCGGAAAGCCCGCAGTGGCGGAGCGTTATGTGAAGAGGCTGCTGCAGCTGGCGCTGCTCCAGCAATGGCAACTACAAGGCGTCGCCCACGCGGCTTTGGACAGCGGATATCAACAGATGTCGGCTACCGCGCCTGCGATGCCCGCTGTCGCCGGCAAGTACGAAGACCGCGCCTACCTGCTGGACCAGACCTTTCTGCACCACCCGGATGACATCGGCGGGCGCATGGTGCGCACGACCCAAGCCGGCACCGACGCCAAGAAATCCGGACCTGGCATTCCGTTTGACGACAAGACCTACACGCTGGGATACCAGGTGTTTCTGGAAAACCGCAACCTCGAAGACGCCTGGCTAGTGGCCCGATCCGCCGTGCAGCAGTCCCCGGGAGACCTTGCCTGGAGAGAGCGGCTGGCCCGCGTGGCAGAGTGGACACAGCGTGGCCCCGTTGCCTTGGAGAACTGGCTGGTGATCGCACGGCGAACCCAGAAGAACGAAGCCTGGCAAACCGTACTCAGACTGGCGCCGGGGCTGTTCGACGATGAGGCGCTGATCGAGGGGCTGCGGTACGAGCTGCGCAGGCAACCACACAACCCAAAATTGGTGCGAGAACTGGTGCTGGCCTACGAGCGCATCGGCACGCCCCAGCCAGCCATCGATTTCCTCATCCAGCAACCTGCCACCCCGGCCAACCTGGAGCTGCTGGCTGAACTGGCCAGCCGGGCGGAGGACCTGGATTTGGCGCTCAAAAGCTGGGAGCAACTGTTCAAGGACCCCGAGCAATTGACTCCTGATCGTGCCATGCGCGCCAGCGTCCAGGCCCTGCTGCGCGGGCGCGCGGCGTTGGGAATGTCTTGGCTGGAGGCGGCGCGCAAGCGCGTTACAGAGTCCACCGCTGATGCAGCAGACTTCTGGCGAATGACGGGCCAATTGGCTGAGAAACAACGGCGCGATGCCACAGCGCTGGAAGCCTACCGCGCACTCCTGGCTACCGACCAAGCCGACATGGGCGACTTTGACAGCCTGTCCCGGCTTTTGAAGACCGACCACCCGGCGCAAGCGGCTGATGTGGACCTGCTGGCATGGGACCGTTTTGGCGAGCCCCGTCACCTGGTCTCAGCCCTGACCTTTTTGGTGAGCCGCAGCCAGTGGCCTGCGGTGAAGAGCCAGTTGCAGCGACTCAACCCAGACCCACAGGCCAGCCGCTACCCGCTGCAACCGCTGCTGAAAGCCCCTGAATTCCTGCGCCTGGCAGGCCTGTACCACCAGAACACGGGAAACATTCAGAAGGCCGTGCAGATGTTCGAGTCTGGGCTGCGCTTGGCGCCCGAGGACGCTGCGATGAAACAAGCCATGATCTGGTTGTTCATCGATGCCAATGACAACGTAGCGCTGCGCAAGCTCCTGTCGCTGCATGAAGCCGCCTGGAGCAAGAACCCGGAAATGCACGATGCGCTGGGATCAGCCTACCAAGCACTGTCTTTGCCAGCGGTGGCACTGGAGCGGTACTTTCGCCCACGCATTGCAGCCAACCAGGAGGACTTCCTGTGGATGATGAACTACGCGGACGCTCTGGACCAGAACCAGGAAACCGACAAATCGTGGCGCCTGCGCAAGCATCTGCTGTCGCAGGAATGGGACAAGGCCCAGGTGGGCAAGCGGCTGACACGGGCACAGGCCCGGCAACGCTGGCTGACAGAAGGTGGACTGGAAGAAGCGCAGCGTAATGCGCGGGCCCGGCTCATCCTGCAGCAAAAGCCCGGGGACGCGGGGCTGGATACGCTGCGCGAGCTCCTGCGGCTGGACCGCGATGCACAGGGCAACTACTCGAACGCCGCAGCCGAAACCGCTATCGGCTGGTTCCAGGACGCAGGTGAATACACCGCAGAGCGCGCGTTCTTGTGGCACCAGTACGCGCGCAGCCAGAGCCTGCGTGCCAATCGGCCGCTCTGGGCCGATATCACGGTGGCATTGGCCGAAAAAGACCTTGCCGCAACCGGCCAGTTGCTCGATACCTTTGGCGAACGGCTGCCGCGCTATGACCGGGTCAATGCGGCTGCGGCGGTGCTGGACGTGCGCATGGCGCAGACCGTGGCGTTTGAAACCCAGGAAGACCAGCCGGACGACAACCCGCTGCACTTGCAGCTCACAGAAAACCTGCTCGCTTTCAGCGACCATGCAGGGGCCAAAGTCGTATCGCGTGACCTGCGTGACTTGCGTGAGACCGAAACATCCGTCACCCTGCACCTGGCGCTCACACCACGGCTCTCTCTGGATCTGGGCGCCGAGCGCATTGAGAGGGTGGCAGGGCTCACACAGCAACTGAGCAACCCGTCGCAAGAACGCAGCGTGCGCATGGACCTTCGCTGGCAGGACAACGACAGCACCACCCTGCTGCACATCGCCCGCCGCGAGAGTCTGACCAGCTACACACCCGTTCATCTGGAACAGGAATGGCGTATCGACAATCGCCTGAGCCTGCGCATGGACGTTGGCATGCAGTTGCCAACACAGGAAAGCACCGTAATGCGCATGGCTGGCATGAAGGACCGGGTCGGAGTGAGCCTGCGCTACCAGGCATCGCGCCTGGACCAGTTCACGGTAGAACACTGGCAGGAGCGGTACAAGCTGCAAACTGGCGGAGCCATTGGCAGCGGGCGCCACTCAGCTCTGTCGTACACGCACACCTACCGCCTGGACGTGCCCACCCTGGACTTTGGTGTTTTCTGGTCGAACCACACCTACAACCGACGCGACCCTGCGGGCCTGTCGGTTGCCGACATGGCCTTTACCCGCTATCTGCCCCCCTCGGTCACCCAAGTGAGCGAAGGCTACTTCCTGCCGGAAAACTTCAGTTTTTACGGGGTGCAGATGTCCACCAACACGCGCTTCGAGCGCGACTACACCCGCGCGTTCTTGCCGTACGCCAGCGTGGCGCGGACCTGGCACAGCAAGCAGGGAGCGGGCTACAGCCTGCGCCTGGGTATCGCTGGCAGCGTTCTGGGCGGCGACCACCTCAACCTGAACTGGGGCCTGGTACGAGGTGGCACCCAGACCCTGGGGCTGAACCGCGAAATCCAGCTCAACTACCGAAAACACTATTGATGACCCCGCAAGAAAGGCTTGTCCGATGAACACTTCAATGCCCCTGATGAAAACACTGAAACGCGTGGCTTGCGCCATTGCGCTCACCGCACTGGCGGCGTGCTCCACCATGGATCGCGGCAAAGCCCCAGCCCTGCAGGCAGATGCCACCTGGACGGTCCTTCCCTTTGCCAACCACACCGAGACGCCCATGGCCGGCAACCGGGCAGAAAGCATTGCCGAGGCGCTTTTGCACGCCAAGGGTGTAGGCAAGGTCAAGCGCTACAGCGCCACGGCGCAGCAAGAGGCCCTGTTCGACTCGGGCGATACCAAGCGGCAGGACGACGCGCTGGCATGGGCGCGTGAACAGGGCATTCGCTACGCCCTCGCGGGCTCGGTGGACGAGTGGCGCTACAAGGTGGGGGTCGATGGTGAACCGGCTGCCGGCGTCACGCTGCAGATCATTGACGTGGCCTCGGGCGACGTGGTGTGGAGCGGCGCAGGCGGCAAAAGCGGCTGGAGCCGCGAGGCCCTCTCTGCCGTTGCGCAAAAACTGATCCGCGAACTGCTCAACTCCGGCCTGTCCGGGGCACGCTGAGGACTGGCTTTAGCAACCATGGCTAGCACTCCTTCCGATCCGTCCGAGCGCCCCCTGCCCGGCACCACTGCGCCTTCAGGCTCCGGGGCTCCAGCCTTCACGGGCTCGCCCCTGGGCAAGCTCACGGCCGTCGGTGATCGGCCGGTGATCGTCCTGATGGAGACGATCCTGGTGCCGCTGATCGCGGTGGTGCTGGGGTTTGCGCTCAATCCCGACGACCCGCTGGGCATTCATGCGGAGTTTCATTGGTCCTGGCTGGCACCCATCATTGTGGCGCTGCGCTACGGCCCTCTGGCGGGTCTGGGAGCAGCTGCCGTCCTGCTGGCTGGCTGGTTCCTGCTTAATCTGGGGCATGTGGAGCAGTTCCCACAGATCTTTTTTCTGGGTGGGCTCATCACTGTCATGCTGGTGGGGGAGTTCTCCAGCCTGTGGCGCGCTCGCACACGGCGTGCCGAGGCTGTGCAGTTCTACCTGGACCAGCGCCTTGAGCACCTGATCCGACAGTACTACCTGCTGCGCCTGTCGCACGACCGACTGGAGCAGGAACTGATCGGCCGCCCGATGTCGATGCGCGATGCGCTCAAGACGCTGCACGGCCTGGGCAGTAACCCCAATGACGCGCAGGTGCTGCTGCGCCTGCTCTCGCAGTACTGCCAGATCAGCTCTGCAGCCCTGTATACCGTGCGGGACGATCAGATAGAACCCCAACCGCTGGCCACGCTGGGCACACCGGTCGGCCTCATCAACACGGACCCGCTGGTTGTTCAGGGGCTGGAGACCCGCACCCTGTGCCACGTGGTACAGGCCACAGTGCGTGAGGAAGCCAGCCGCTATCTCGTGGCTGCGCCGCTGCTCGACATTGGCGGCGAGGTCTACGGCATTCTTCTCATCGATGACATGCCGTTTTTCTCGCTGCAGGATGAAAGCCTCCAGACCATCAACCTGCTGCTGGGCTACTACACAGATGGCCTGTCGACCCACGCCCTGGCGTCGCCCCTGCTCGCCGAAGCGCCGGACTGCCCACCCGAGTTCGCTTTCGAGCTGCAGCGCCTTTGGCGCATGCAGGAGAGCACTCGGGTTCCCAGCGTGATCGTGGCATTGGAGTTCAACCAGTCGGCCATCGACCGGGACCTGCCGCAGCAGTTTCTGCGCCTCAAGCGCCTGATGGACGAAACCTGGTGGATCTCCGGCCCACGCCGTCAGGTACTGGCTGTGCTGATGCCTTTGGGCGACGCCTCCACAGCCGAGGGCTTCATTGCACGCCTGGAAGGCTGGATGGACGGCAAGGAAGGCATGTCGCTGACCCAGGCCGGGGTGTATTCGCACCAGCTCCCGCTTGCGCAGGCCCAAGGCCCCCAAGCGCTTTTGCACAAGCTGCAACAACTCGCCAATGCTTAGTTCCAAACTGGGTCTGTGGGCCGTTTTGATGGAGCTTGGTGCATGGGCGGGTCCCGCGCTGCTGGATGGCAACTCTGAAGCCGCGCTTCTGAGCTATTTGCTGGCCCATGCGGCGGCCAGCGTGCTGCTTGCCTTGTTCACACTGCCATTGCTCGCCCCGCAGCAGGCGAAGCCGCGCGCCCCCATGCTGGCGCTGATGGCTGTGTGCAGCTACGTGGTGCCCATCGCGGGTTTTATGGGCGTGTTGGTCGGCGCATTGGTGCTGCGCTTTTACCGGTCTGCAGCCCATGTCGATGATTTCAGCTCGCTGCAATTGCCTGAGTTCGACCTGCATCAGCGCATGCAGAGCGGGTTCCGTCAGACAGGGCTGCGCGCTGTGCTGGGCAACAGCGACGTGCCCACCCGTTCGCGCATGCGGGCCATGGTGGCGCTGCAGCATGTCTCCGGGCGGATCTCGTCTCCATTGCTGCGCAACGTACTCAATGACTCCAGCGAAGACCTGCGCCTGCTGGCCTACGGCATGCTCGACAGCCTGGAACGCAACATCAGCCGCTCCATCGACCAGGAGCTGGATACGCTGCGCAAAGCGCAGGCCAGCGAAGGCAACGAGAAACTGGGGCCCATCGGCCTGCAGGCGGCAGAAAAGCTGTCTGCGCTGTACTGGGAGCTGGTGTACCAAAACCTCGCGCAAGGAGATATGCGCGACCACGCAATTCGCGAGTCACTGCGCTACTGCGAACTGGTTCTGGGCCAGCACCCGAACCACGCCCAGCACACCTTGCGCCGAGGCCAGCTGCTGCATGCCCTGGGACGCAACGACGAGGCGGCGCTGTCGTATGACCTGGCCCTGCAACAGGGCCTTCCGGCCACCCGCGTGCTGCCGTACCTGGCCGAACTGAGCTTCGCGCAGCGCGACTTTGAAAGAACCCGGCAACTGATGCAGCAACTCGACGAGTGGAGTTCTCTTCCCAAACTGCGCCCGGTCATCGACTACTGGAGTGCCCGATGACACATCCCAAGGCCGAACAGGCAGACATTGCCCTGCTGCTGGAAGGTACGTTCCCATACGTCAGCGGAGGCGTCTCGAGCTGGATCAACCAGATCATCCGGGCGTTTCCCGAGTACCGGTTTGCCATTATTTTCTTGGGCAGCCAGAGCCGGGACTATCCCAAGTTCAAGTACGAGCTGCCCGCGAACGTGGTGCATTTCGAGCAGCACTTTCTCTACGACCATCTTTCTGCCAACGACCTCCCGCACGCACGCGAGGGTGACAAAGCCACGTTCCAGGTTTTGCGCGACATCATCACCACGCTGCGCCAGGGCCATACAGAAACCGCCCTGGCACTGCAAATGCTGCGTGCCGTGACCCACGAGATGCTGCCCGGGGGCAGGTTTCCGCTGGAAGACTTTCTCTACAGCGAACAATCGTGGGAGCTGATCTGTGACACCTATCGCAGAGACTGCACAGATCCCTCGTTCGTAGACTATTTCTGGACCGTGCGCATCATGTTCCAGCCGCTGTGGACCCTGGCCCGGGTCGCCCACAGCATGCCTGCCGTGCGAATGTCGCACAGCGCCTCGACCGGGTATGCCGGATTTCTGGGGGCCTTGCTCCATGACACCCGTGGCATCCCCCTGGTGCTCTCGGAGCACGGCATCTACACCAAAGAGCGCCAGATCGACTTGCTCAAGAGCGAATGGATCCGCGACAACCGCAACATCTTCCAGCGCGACCCTACGGAGCTTTCGTATTTCCGGCAGATGTGGATCCGGCTGTTTGAGTGGCTCGGGCGGTACTGCTACGCGGCTGCTGACCCCATCATCGCGCTGTACGAAACCAACCGGCTTCGCCAGGTGCAGGACGGAGCCGATGCAGCTCGGACGTTCAACATCCCGAACGGAATTCAGCTGTCGCGCTTTGCGCCCATGCGTGCCAAGCGCACCGCTGAAACGCCTCCCGTTTTGTGCCTGATCGGGCGCGTAGTGCCCATCAAGGACGTGAAGACGTTCGTGCGGGCCATGCGACGCGTGGTCAACCAGGTGCCCAACGCGCAGGGCTGGATAGCGGGCCCCACAGAAGAAGACGCTGCTTATGCGCAGGAATGCCAGAACCTTGTGCGCAGCCTGGGGCTGGAGGAGCATGTGAAGTTCCTGGGCTTTCAGAAGGTGGAAGACCTCATGCCCAAGATCGGCCTGGTGGTGCTGTCGTCCATCAGCGAGGCCCTGCCCCTGGTGATTCTGGAGGGCTACGCCGCGGGCGTGCCCACGGTGTCCACCGATGTGGGATCGTGCCGGCAACTCATCGAAGGGTTGAGTGACGAAGACCGCGCCCTGGGAGCCAGCGGAAGCGTGGTCGGCATTGCAGACCCCCAGGCCCTGGCAGACGCCGCCATTGCACTGCTGGCCGACCCTGTGGAATGGCGGCGCGCCAGCGCGGCGGCCATTGCCCGGGTGGAGCGCTACTACACCGACACCATGATGTTTGACAGCTATCGCAAGGTCTACCGCCAGGCATTGCAGGACCGGACGGCCCGGCAGGAGACGCACTGATATGGCAGGTATCGGATTTGAACTTCGGCGCATGCTGCGCAAGAACACGCTGACGGGACTGATTCAGGCATATGCCTACGCAGGCGTGATTGGCTCGGGCCCATGGGTGTTCTCCATCATCGGCATCTTGCTGGTGGGTATCTTTAGCGCCAGCGTGGTGGTGCCCAACTTCCTGGTGACGCAGTTTCAGACATCGGTCACCTACCTGGTGGCATGTAGCCTGATATTGACCGGCTTTGTGCAGCTGGCGTTCACCCGATTCGTGTCGGACCGGTTGTTCGAGAAACAACGCGATCTCATCCTGCCCAACCTGCACGGCCTGCTGCTGATCGTGATGGTCTTCGCTGCAGTACTGGGCTCGTTGTCGCTGTTCGTGGTGTTCCCTGGCGAAAGACTGCTGTACCGCATGCTCATGCTGGCGGGCTTTGGCGTCATGTGTGGCGTATGGATACTTGCGATCCTCCTGTCGGGCATGAAGCGTTACCGCGCCATCACCATTTTGTTTGGGGGGGCCTACGCGCTGATCGTGGTAGCAGCCTTGCTTATGCGGCCCTGGGGCCTGGAAGGGTTGTTGGGCGGTTTTGTGCTGGGCAATTTTGTCCTCCTCACTGGCATGTGGGTGCTGGTGGTGCGCGAATTCAGCCCCCAAGGGCGTCTGATTGCCTTTGACTTTGCCCGCATGGAGTTGCTATACCCGTCTTTGATGCTGGTCGGCTTTTTGTACAACCTGGGCATCTGGGCGGACAAGTTCATGTTCTGGTACTTCCCGCCCACCTCCGACCCGATCATCGGCGGGCTGCGTGCGTCGCTGATCTACGACCTGCCGGTGTTCCTGTCGTACCTCTCCATCATCCCGGGCATGGCCGTTTTTCTGGTGCGCATCGAAACGGACTTTGTGGAGTACTACGACAAGTTCTACGATGCCGTGCGCAGCGGCGGATCGCTGGAATACATCGAGGCCATGCGCGACGAAATGGTGTATTCGATCCAGCAAGGGCTGGCAGAAATCGCCAAGATCCAGACGCTGGCCATACTCGTCACCTTTGTGGCCGGCCCGGCCGTGCTGGACGCCCTGGATATCTCACACCTCTATTTGCCACTTCTGCATGTGCAGGTGATCGGCGCAGGCCTGCAGGTGGGTTTGATGGCCATTCTCAACGTGTTTTTCTACCTGGACCAACGCCGCATTGTGTTGCTGCTGTGCGCAGAAATGGTGCTGCTCAACATCGCCCTGACCGCGCTGACCCAGTACCTGGGTGCCGCTTACTACGGCTATGGCTTTGCGGTGGCCATGCTGATCACGCTGTGCACAGGTCTGATACTGCTGACCCGCCAACTCAACCGGCTGGAGTACGAGACCTTCATGCTGCAGTGAATGAACAGGCAGCAAAGTGAAAAGTGAAGGGGCGGGTGCCACGGCTGGCACCCCCTTCATTTTTACCCGCAGGTGAACGGGTTTCAAAACTGGGCTTGGCAGGGTATGCAGCCCATGCGCTTCTGGCACACTGGACTGCATTGCCGTCCTTGGCCAAAGCGCCTCATCACCATGCATCGCCCTCCCAAAACACTCCTTCGTTCACTTGGTCTGCTTGGCGCAGCCGCCCTGCTGTCTGCCTGTGGCGGAGGAGGTGCAGGTACAGACGCCCCGGCCACATCGATACAAATCACAGTTGCCACGCCCACCAGCAGCGGCGGGGTGTTTGAGGTGCAGACACCCGTTGCGGTGCAAACCCAGGTTCAGATCAACGGTGCTGCCGCCGCCGATGGCACCCAGGTCAATCTATCGATGCCGGGCGGAGTTTTTTCTCCCGCATCCACTACCACGCGGAACGGAGTCGCCACCAGCTCCCTGACAGCGGCGACGCCCGGTGCCCAGACCATCACGGCCAACGCACAAGCCAACGGCACTTCGGCAAGCGCCACGCAAACCATATACCTTCGCCCCCTGCCCGCCAAGCTGGAAATTTTGGTTCCCGCGTACTTCGTCCCTTCGAGCGGCACGGGCTGGAGCCAGATGGCTGCTTCAGCCGCCGGCACACCGGGTGTGCGCATCACCGCCATCCTGAACCCCTCCAACGGCGTTTTCACCACGGCCAACGCCCCACTGCTGGGGGCAGCGCGTGACCTGGTGAGTTCAGGGGGTTCTGTGGTCGGCTACGTGTACACCCGCTACGGCAACGGCACGCGGTCGATGGCGGACATCAAGACCAACATCGACCGTTACCTGACCCTGTATGGCCGCGATGTGATCAGCGGTATTTTTCTGGACGAGATGGCTTCGGACGCACGCCAGATCGATTTCTACCGCGAGATCTACAGCTACATCAAGTCCAAGGACGCCACACTGCGCGTGATGGGAAACCCCGGAACAACCCCTGCCGAAGTGTTCGCTACTGTGGCCGATCTGCTGGTCACCTTTGAAGGCACTGCGGCCGACTACCAGAACTACGACCCGCGCAGCCGATCCGCCTGGCTCTATGCCCTGCCCAATGCGCGCCAGTCCGCGCTGGTGCACAACGCCGACACCTGCGCCGCAATGCAGGCCGCAGTGCGTTCAGCGGCGTCCGCCCGGTTCAATGCTGGCGTCGTTTATGCCACGGATCTGCGCTTCAACTTCAGCACGGGGGTGGGCAATCCGTGGGCCAGCCTGCCCACGTATTGGGCCTCGTTGGTGAGCACGGTACAAGCCGTCAACACGGGTTCGGCATTGCCGACCTGCTGAGCCGCAGCGGCAAAAAAGAAGGCCGGGTGAATCCCGGCCTTTTTACTGCCACGCACAAACTGAGTGTGGCAAATTGGACGGCTGGCTGTTCAGACAGCGTCGCCCAATTCATCAGCGCGGGCCTGCGCAGCAGCAAAATCAAGGTCACCCGAGTAGATTGCACGGCCGCAGATGACACCTTCGACGCCTTCGCTCTCCACCGCGCACAGTTGCTCGATGTCGGCCATGTTCGACAAGCCGCCCGAGGCGATAACGGGGATGCTCAGCGCCTGCGCAAGCTTCACCGTGGCGTCGATGTTGATGCCCGAGAGCATGCCGTCGCGGCCGATGTCGGTGTAGATGATGGATTCGACGCCCCAGTCCTCGAACTTCTTGGCCAGGTCCACCACTTCGTGGCCGGTGAGCTTGCTCCAGCCGTCGGTGGCCACCTTGCCGTCCTTGGCGTCGAGCCCCACGATGATGTGGCCGCCAAAGGCGCTGCAGGCATCCTTCAGGAACCCGGGGTTTTTGACCGCCGCCGTGCCGATGATCACGTAGCGCAGACCGCCGTCGATGTATTTCTCGATGGTATCCAGGTCACGGATGCCACCGCCCAGTTGCACCGGGATCTCTTCGCCCACCTCTTTGAGGATCGACTTGATGGCGGCGTAGTTCTTGGGAACGCCCGCAAACGCGCCGTTCAGGTCCACCAGATGCAGGCGACGTGCGCCAGCATCCACCCATTTGCGCGCCATGGCGGCGGGGTCTTCACCGAAGGTGGTGGATTGGTCCATATCGCCTTGTTTGAGGCGAACGCAGTGGCCGTCCTTGAGGTCGATGGCGGGAATGAGCAGCATGGTGATGGAGTTCGGGAAAAAAGGGCGAGACAGGGCTCGGCCCGAACGGGTGGATGTTAAAAAATCAAGGATTCCAGTGCAGAAAATTGCGGTACAGGGCCAGGCCGTGCTCCGCGCTTTTCTCCGGGTGAAACTGGGTGGCGAAAATATTATCGCGTGCAATGGCTGCGGCGAACAAACTGCCGTAGTCCGTTTGCCCTGCGCAATGGGCAGGATTTTGTGGCACAGCGTAGAAACTGTGCACGAAGTAGAAGTAACTGTTGTCGGGCACACCGGACCACACGGGATGCACGGAACCTGCATGGGGCACCTGCCGCACCTGGTTCCAGCCCATCTGGGGCACCTTGAAGCGGCTGCCGTCGGGCTGGGTTCGGCCTGCCAGGTCGAACTTGCGCACATCGCCGGGAATCAGGCCCAGGCCAGGTGTGTCCCCTTCGGCACTGTGGTCCAGCAGCATCTGCATGCCCACACACACGCCGAACATCGGCTTGGTGGCGGCGGCTTCGAGCACCGATTCCTGCAGGCCGGACTCGCGCAGCTCGCGCATGCAGTCGGGCATGGCGCCCTGCCCTGGCAGCACGATGCGCTGCGCGGCGCGCACGTCTTCGGGGCGCTGGGTGACGACCACGGTCCAGCCCGTGCCCTCGGCGGCGGCTTGCACGGCCTGCGACACCGAGCGCAGGTTGCCCATGCCGTAATCCACGACCGCCACTGTTTTTGCTTCCATATTCATAGCTACTAGCGCTTATCCATCAAGCGCTAGCGCCCGATTTGATCTAAAAATTTCACAAAGAACCCTTGGTGGAGGGAATCACGCCGACCGAGCGCGGGTCCCGCTCCAGCGCCGCGCGCAGCGTGCGCCCGAACGCCTTGAAGATGGTCTCGCACTGGTGGTGGGCGTTAATGCCCTTGAGGTTGTCGATGTGCAGCGTGACGCCCGCGTGGTTCACAAAGCCCTGGAAGAACTCGTACACCAGTTGTGTGTCGAGCTGGCCGATGCTGCCCGCCGTGAACTTCACGTCGATGTGCAGCCCCGGGCGGCCCGAAAAATCGACCACCACGCGCGACAGCGCTTCGTCGAGCGGCACGTAGGCATGACCATAGCGGCGGATGCCCTTCTTGTCGCCCACTGCACGCGCAAAGGCCTGGCCCAGCGTGATGCCCACGTCTTCCACCGTGTGGTGGCCGTCGATGTGCAGGTCGCCTTCGCAATCGATGTCGAGGTCGATCAGCCCGTGGCGGGCGATCTGGTCGAGCATGTGGTCAAAGAAGCCGATGCCGGTGTGCAGCTTGGCCTGGCCGGTGCCGTCGAGGTTGATGCGCGCAGTAATGCGCGTCTCGGCGGTGTTGCGGCTGACCTCGGCAATGCGGTCGGCCAGGGGATCGGTGGTCGTGGAGGTGACGAGTGCGGAGGAGGTCATAGGGAGGCTTGAAGTGCGGCCAGCATCTGCGCGTTATCGGAGGCAGCGCCCACCGTGAGACGCAGGCAGTTGGCCAGCATGGGGTGCATTGTAGAAACGTTCTTGACGAGGACCTTGCGGTTTTTCATGCCCTCGTAGGCACGGGCGGAATCAGCCACACGGATCAGCACCATGTTGGCCTCGCTGTCCCAGCACTTTTCGACCCCGGGCATCTGGCGCAGGGCCGCGACCAGCGTGGTGCGCTCGGCGCGGATCTCGGCAGCCTGGGCGGCAAACACCTCGGCGTGTTCCAGGGCAAATAGCGCGGCTTCACAGTTAAGCACGCTCACGTTGTAGGGCGGGCGCACCTTGTCGATCTCGCTCACTAACGCCGAGGGCCCGATGAGGTAGCCCAGGCGCACGCCTGCCAGACCAAACTTGCTGAGCGTGCGCATGAGCAGCACGTGCGCATTGCGCGCGGGCTCTGCGCGCATGCGGTCGATCCAGGTGCGGCTGGCAAAGGGTTGGTAGGCCTCGTCCATGACCACGATGCCGCCCTGCGCGCCAGCGGCGTCGATGATGCGCTGCACCGCGCCCTCATCCCACAGCGTGGCCGTGGGGTTGTTGGGGTAGGCGATGTAGGTGATGGCAGGCTGGTGCTGGGCGATGGCGGCCAGCATGGCGGGCTCGTCCAGCTCGAAATCAGGCGTGAGCGGCACGCCGACAAAATCCAGGCCCTGCAACTGCGCAGACAGCGGGTACATCACAAAGCCTGGCATGGGCGCCAGCATGGTGGCGCGTTGCCCCGTGCCGGGTTGGGCGCACGCCAAGGCCAGCAGGGTGATGAGCTCGTCCGAGCCGTTGCCCAGCACGATGCCGTAGCCCTCAGGCATGTCGGCGTATTTGGCCAGGGCAGCCTTCAGGTCAGCAATGCGATCACCCGGGTAGCGATTCAGTGCCAGCGCGCCCAGGCGCTGGCCCAGCGCGGCCTGCAGATGCGCGGGCAGGCGGAACGGGTTCTCCATCGCGTCCATCTTGAGCATGCCGGTGGAGGGCTGCACCACATAGGAGTGCATCGCACGGACGTCGGGGCGGATGCGGGCCAGGGCTTGCAGGGGAGACGATGCAGGAGTAGTCATTCGGCAGTGTCCAGTTCTGAGGGTGCAACAAGGAAGGGGTTGATGGGACGCACGGCGTCCAGGGGCTCGCCATGCGGCAGGGCTTCAGTTAGCAGGTAGCGGCAGCCCTGCTGGTGGGCGGACGAGAGGATGAGCGCGTCCCAATAGCTCAGGCGGTAACGGTCCTGCAGGTCCCAGGCGCCGTCCACGGTGTACGAATCGAGATGTGGCGGCAACCAAACCCGCAGGCGGCGCACCTGAGCGCGCACCTGTTGCAGCACGTGCGGGCCGTCAAAACGCTGGATGGCCTGGTTGTACAGCTCGTTGAGCACCTGCGAGCTGATGCGGCCGCTGCGCGTCTGCCAGCAAAAACTGATCCATTCGCGGGCCCGCGCCTGGCGATCTGCATCGCGGTCGTCCACGCTGGCGAGCAGGATTTCGGTATCGACAAAAATGGGGACGGTGCTCATGGGGTTTCCACCATTCAGCGCAGAAACAGCGTTTCGCGGGGCACATACGGGCCGGTGGATACGCCCCAGGATTCAAAGCCCAGCGCCTCGCGCATCGCCTGGGCGTAGGCGTCTTCCTGGCGCATCTTTTCGGCCAGCCATTCACCCAGCAGGCGCGACACGCTGCTGCCGCGCTTGGCGGCCTCCACACGCACCCATTCGGCTACGGTGTCGTCCATGGTCACGGTGATGTTTTTCATGGGATAAATACTACACGAACTTCGTGCAACACGAAATTCGTGTGGAAAAATTTGACTCGATGCGGGGCGACTACGCCGCCTGCCGCTGGCTTTGCAACATCTGCGTGGCCATGTCGCCCACGGTGCGCAGCGCCTCCAGGTGGGCGGGCGACCAGTCGCCCCCCACCCCGATGCGCAGGCAGTTGCGAAAGCGCCCGCTGGTGCTGAACACCGTGCCCGGTGCGATCAGTATCTGTTTGGCCAGGCAGGCTTCGTGCAACTGCACCGAATCGAGCGCGCGAGGCAGCTCCAGCCACATCAGCAAGCCGCCGGGTGGGTCGCTAACCCGCGTGCCCTGCGGGAAGTGCGATGCGATCACCCGGCGCGCCTCGTCCATGCGCGCCGCGATGCCCGCGCGCAGCTGGCGCATGGCGGCGGCATGACCCGCCTGGGTGATGAGGTCTGCCAGCGCCAGCTCCAGCACGGCCGACTGGCCGCCTGCCTGCAGGTCCTTGATGGCGCGCAGCTTGTCGGCCCAGCGCCCCGCCTCCAGCCAGCCCAGGCGCAGTCCCGGCGCCAGCGTCTTCGAGAACGAGTCGCACAGCATCACATGGCCGGTGGTGTCGTACGACTTGACGGTGCGGCGCATCTCGTCCACTTCGACCAGGTCGTTGTAGATCGCATCTTCGATCACCGCCAAACCATGGCGCGCCGCCATCTGCGCCAGGCGCTTGCGTTCGGCCTGCGGCATACAGCTGCCCAGCGGGTTGCTGAGCGTGGGGACGATCATCACTGCCTTGACCGGCTGGGTGTCCAGCGCCAGCTGCAGCGCGTCAAGCGACAAACCGTGGCGCGGGTGCGTGGGGATCTCCAGCGCCTTGAGGTGCAGGCCCTGCAGTACCTCCAGAAACGAAAAATGCGTGGGCGACTCCAGCGCCACCACGTCGCCCGGCTGCGTCACTGCGCGCAGGCACAGCGCAATGGAGTCCATGCAGCCGCCGGTGATCACGATGTTCTCGGGGTCCAGGCTGCAACCCATGCCGACGGCGTAGCGCGCCAGGGCCCGGCGCGCATCCTCGTGCCCCGCCGACGTGGGGTAGGTGCACAAAAGATTGCGGTGGCGCTGCGCGGCACGCACCACGGCGCGGCGCACCCGGTCAGGGTTGAACAGCTCGCAGCCCGGTGTGCCGCTACTGAAGGAGATCATGTCCCCGGGCTGGTTGCGCCCCAGGATACGCTGGCCCAGCCAATCCACCGACACCTCGCGCGGGCGGCGCAGGGGGCGGGGTGTGCTGGGCTCGGGCAGGCTCACCGGGCGCGCCGCCACAAAGAAGCTGGAGCGCGGGCGCGCGGTGATGAGCCGTGCGTCTTCAAGCCAGTGGTAGGCCTGCACCACCGTGGTCTGCGCCACCGCATGCTGGCGAGCCAGCTCGCGCACCGACGGCAGCTTTTCGCCGCGCGCCAAGGTGCCATTGCGGATCAGCTGCGCGAGTTGCTCGGCAATCTGCAGGTACAGCGGGGGTGCATCATCGGTGGCCATGCTGCATTCTGTACTGGCACTTTGAGAATTTGACAGTACAGAGGCGCATCAGTGCGACCAGTACAGATAGGCCGGCTCGCTATTCTGTACTGGCCCAGATAGCCCCTGCCTGTGGCTGTTGGCGCGCGGCAGTTGGCCGCACAGTGAAGGCATGAACTCGCTGCACACCCCCACCCCACCGTCGCCCGCCGTGCCCACGCAGCCTGCGGTCCCTCTTACGCTGCAATGGAAGCGCCAGCCGCTGCCGCCGCTGCAGGCCGTCCAGGTGCTGGACTTCCGCGCGGGCGACATCGCCCTGCTCGAAGTGGAGCAAGGCCGCGTCTGGGTGACCTGTGATGGCCTGCTGGAGGATTATTTTCTGGAGGCGGGCCAGCGCCTGTCGTTCACCGGCCCCGTGCGGCTGCGGGTGAGCGCCGAAGGCCACCGGCCCGCGCGGCTGAACTGGGCAAAGCACCAAGCGGTGGATGGGGCTGCGTACCCACCCTCACCCGCGGCAGCGCCCCAGACGGTCACGGTGGTGCCAACCTCCCCTGCGCAGGGCCCTGCCCTACCCCGCAGCGCGATCAGCGCGGCTTGAGCGGGGTCTTCAGGCGCATCTCGGCCGCCTGCGCGTGGGCCTGCAGGCCCTCGCCATAGGCCAGCTCAGCGGCGATGGTGCCCAGCACCTGGGCGCCAGCTTCGCTCACTTCAATGATGCTGCTGCGCTTTTGGAAGTCGTACACGCCCAACGGGGACGAGAACCGTGCCGTGCCGCTGGTGGGCAACACGTGGTTGGGGCCTGCGCAGTAGTCGCCCAGGCTCTCGGAGGTGTAGGCGCCCAAAAAGATCGCCCCGGCGTGGCGCAGCAGCGGCTCCCAGCGGTGTGGGTCGGTGCTGCTCACTTCCAGGTGTTCCGGTGCGATGCGGTTGCTGATCGCGCAGGCCTCTTCCATGTCTTTGGTCAGGATCAAGGCGCCACGGCCGGTGAGGCTCTTGGCGATGATCTCAGCGCGCGGCATGGTGGGCAGCAGGCGGTCGATTTCGCGCTGCACGGCGTCGATGTAGGCAGCGTCGGGGCACAGCAAAATGGACTGGGCCAGCTCGTCGTGTTCGGCCTGGCTGAACAGATCCATCGCCACCCAGTCGGGCGGCGTGGTGCCGTCGGCCAGCACCAGGATTTCGCTCGGGCCCGCGATCATGTCGATGCCCACGGTGCCGAACACGCGCTTCTTGGCGCTGGCCACGTAGGCATTGCCGGGGCCGGTGATCTTGTCGACTTTGGGCACGGTGGCCGTGCCGTACGCCAGCGCGGCCACAGCCTGCGCGCCGCCGATGGTGAAAGCGCGGGTGACGCCCGCCACGTAGGCCGCCGCCAGCACCAGATCATTGCGCTCGCCCTTGTCGGACGCCAGTTGCGCGCCCGAACCACCCGTGGCCACGCTGCCGCGCACCGGCGTGGGCACGACCATGATGATTTCCTGCACGCCCGCCACGTGGGCGGGGATGGCGTTCATGAGCAGGCTGGAGGGGTACGCGGCCTTGCCGCCGGGCACGTAGATGCCCACGCGGTCCAGCGGCGTGACCTTCTGACCCAGCAAGGTGCCGTCTTCGTCGCGGTAGCTCCAGCTCTCGCCCGACGCCTTCTTCTGCGCCTCGTGATAGCTGCGCACGCGCTTGGCGGCGGCCTGCAGCGCGTCGCGCTGGGCCTGCGGAATGGCGTCGAACGCGGCCTTGAAGTCGGCTTGCGTCAGCTCCAGCGCCGCCATGCTGGGGGCTGAGAGGCCGTCGAAACGGGCCGTGTACTCGAGCACGGCGGCATCACCGCGCTTTTGCACATCGGCCAGGATGTCGGCCACACGCTGCTCGATGGCCGCGTCGGTGTCGGCAGACCAATGCAGGCGGGCTGCAAAATCAGCCTCAAAAGTGGCTGCAGCGGTGGACAGACGGGCGGGAGCAGCTACCAAAGTCATAGTGCGTTCTGAGGTTGGGTTCAGTTCTTGGGGGCGGGAATGGCTGAGGCAAACGCATCAATGATGCGGCGCAGCGGTGCCTGCTTGAGCTTGAGCGCGGCCTGGTTGACCACGAGGTAGGAGCTGATGTCCATGATGCGTTCGACCTCCACCAGGTGGTTGGCCTTGAGCGTGTTGCCGGTAGAGACCAGATCGACAATGGCATCTGCCAGCCCGATGAGTGGCGCCAGTTCCATGCTGCCGTAGAGCTTGACCATGTCCACGTGCACGCCCTTGGTCGCAAAGAAGTCGCGGGCGATGCTGGTGTACTTGGTAGCCACCTTCAGGCGCGAGCCCTGCTTGACGGCGCGCTCGTAGTCGAAGTCATTGCGCACGGCCACACTCACGCGGCATTTGGCGATCTGCAGGTCCAGCGGCTGGTACAGGCCCTGGCCACCGTGTTCGATGAGGGTGTCCTTGCCGGTCACGCCGAGGTCGGCACCGCCGTACTCCACGTAGGTGGGCACGTCGGTAGCACGCACCAGCACCACACGCACGTTGGGCTGGTTGGTGGGCAGGATGAGCTTGCGCGACTTTTCGGGGTCTTCCAGCACCTCAATGCCTGCGGCGGCCAAAAGCGGCAGGGTTTCGTCAAAGATGCGGCCCTTGGAAAGTGCCAGGGTGATCATGTTGTTGCTCATGCTGAGATCCGTTCAATGTCGGCGCCGATGCCGCGCAGCTTGGCTTCCATACAGTCGTAGCCACGGTCCAGGTGGTAGATGCGGTCCACCACGGTTTCGCCATTGGCCACCAGGCCCGCGATGACCAAGCTGGCCGAGGCGCGGAGGTCAGTAGCCATCACCGTCGCTCCCGACAGGCGTGGCACGCCTTCAATCACTGCCACCTTGCCATCGGTCTGGATTTTGGCGCCCAGGCGCACCAGTTCATCGACGTGCATGAAGCGGTTTTCAAAGATGGTCTCGGTCACGGTCGACGTGCCCAGCGCCACGCAGTTGAGCGCCATGAACTGCGCCTGCATGTCGGTGGGAAAGCCCGGGTATTCGGTGGTGCGAAAACCCTGGGCCTTGAGCGTGGCGCCGCCCGCGCTTTGTACGCGGATGCCGCCATCCACCGCTTGCACGTTGGCACCGGCCTCGCGCAGCTTTTCAATGACGGCGTCGAGGTGGTCGGCACGGCCGTGGCGCAGCACCACGTCACCGCCTGCAGCCGCCACGGCACACAAGAAGGTGCCCGCCTCGATGCGGTCAGCCACCACGCGGTGGGTGCAGCCGTGCAGCTTTTCCACCCCTTGGATGCGGATGCGGCTGGTGCCGTGGCCTTCGATCTTTGCGCCCATGGCGATCAGCATCTCGGCCAGGTCCGAGATTTCGGGCTCTTGCGCGGCGTTTTCGAGCACCGTCTCGCCCTCGGCCAGCGCGGCGGCCATGAGGAAGTTCTCGGTGCCCGTCACGGTGACCATGTCGGTGGTGATGCGGGCACCCTTCAGCCGCTTCCAGCCAGCCGGCAACTTGGCGATCATGTAGCCATGCTCGACCACGATCTCGGCGCCCATGGCGGCCATGCCCTTGATGTGCTGGTCGACCGGGCGCGAGCCAATGGCACAACCGCCGGGCAGCGAGACAGTCGCCTCGCCAAATCGCGCCAGCAGCGGGCCCAGCGCCAGCACCGAAGCGCGCATGGTCTTGACCAGCTCGTACGGCGCCTCGGGCGTGTTGAGTGCACCGGCGTCAATGCGCACCGTATCGTCTTCGGCGCGCTCTGCCGTCACGCCCATGTTGCGGATGAGCTTGAGCATGGTGCTCACGTCTTGCAGCTGGGGCACGTTGAGCAGCGTCACGGGCTCGGCCGTGAGCAAGGCGGCGCACAACTCCGGCAAAGCGGCGTTCTTGGCGCCAGACACCAGCACCTCACCGTGCAAGGTGCGTCCGCCGCGAATCAGGAGTTTGTCCATCTCTATCTACCAACCAAAATATGAATGAAAATGGCCTCTAGCGCTTATCTATAAAGCGCTAGCAGCTATCAAATAATGAGTAATCTGAGGCGCAGATTTACTGCGCCTGCGCCGCCCACTCGGCGGGGGTGAAGGTCTTCATCGACAGCGCATGCACCTCGTCGGTGTGCATTTTGGCGCCCAGCGTGGCGTAGACGCGCTGGTGGCGCTGAATGGCACGCTTGCCTTCGAACTCGGCCGAGACGATGGTGGCGTACCAGTGGCGGCCATCGCCCTCCAGCGTGATGTGCTCGCAGGCCAGGCCGGCAGTGATGATGTCTTTGAGTTGGTCAGCGGTCATGTCAATTCCGAATTTTGTAGCCGGTGCGCAGCAGGTGTACGGCCAGAAAGCTCACGGCCAGCCAGGCGATGCCCACGATGCTGAGGCTGAGCCAGGGCGAGGTGTCGCTCTGGCCAAAGAAGCCATAGCGGAACCCATCGATCATGTAGAAAAACGGGTTGAGGTGGCTCACGGTTTGCCAGAACGGTGGCAGCGACTGGATGGAATAGAACACGCCCGAGAGGAACGTCATGGGCACCACCACAAAGTTCTGGAACGCGGCGAGCTGGTCGAACTTGTCAGCCCACAGCCCCGCAATGAGCCCCAACGTGGCCAGCAGGCCCGCGCCCAGCACTGCAAAAACCAGTATCCATAGCGGCGCTGCAAACTCCGGCCGCGCAAACGCCAGCGTGACCACAAACACACCCAGCCCCACCACCAGCCCGCGCACCATCGACGAGCCCACATAGGCCACAAACCAGGCCCAGTGCGACAGCGGTGTGAGCAGCACAAACACCAGGCTGCCCATGATCTTGCTCTGGATCAGGCTGGACGAGCTGTTGGCAAAGGCGTTCTGCAGCACGCTCATCATCACCAGGCCGGGCACCAGGAAGGCGGTGTAGCTGATGCTGTCATAGACCTTCACATGGTCTTCTAGCACGTGGCCAAAGATCAGCAGGTACAACACAGCGGTGAGCACGGGTGCGGCGACGGTCTGGAAGCTGACCTTCCAGAAGCGCAGCACTTCTTTATAAAAAAGCGTTTGCCAGCCGGTCATAGCGCAACCCCTTCCAGAGGGATGTTCGATGCCGACGTCCCCGACATCACCTGAAGGAACACATCCTCCAGATCGGGCCTGCGAATCTCCATGTCGTGCACCTCTACACCGGCCACACGCAGGGCGGCCAGATGACTTTCGATCTCTGCGGCGTCGTGCGCCGGTAGTTGCACGATGCGCCCCGTCACACGCGCCACCACTGCGAGCCCTGGCGGCAAGGCGGTATCCGTCTTGAACTGCAGCATGCTGCCCGAAGCCGCCTTGAGCAGTTCGCTGGTGCGGTCCAGCGCCACCACCTGCCCGGCCTTGAGCATGGCGATGCGGCCACACAGGGCCTCGGCTTCTTCGAGGTAATGGGTGGTGAGCAGCACGGTGTGCCCCTCTTTGTTCAGACGGGCGATGAAATGCCACAGCGTCTGGCGCAGCTCCACATCCACGCCCGCCGTGGGTTCGTCGAGCACGATGATGGGCGGCTTGTGCACCAGCGCCTGCGCCACCAGCACCCGGCGCTTCATACCCCCCGACAGCTGGCGCATGTTGGCGTTGGCCTTGTCAGTGAGGCCCAGGTTTTCGAGCAGCTCGTCGATCCAGGCGTCGTTGTTCTTCACGCCGAAGTAGCCCGACTGGATACGCAGCGCCTCGCGCACATTGAAGAAGGGGTCGAACACCAGTTCTTGCGGCACGATGCCGAGCTTGCGACGGGCATCGGCGTACTGGGCTTGCACATCGCTGCCCTGCACCAACACACGGCCGCTGGTGGCACGCGCCAAGCCGGCGAGGATGCTGATCAGGGTGGTTTTGCCGGCACCGTTGGGGCCGAGGAGCCCGAAGAACTCGCCCTCCTCAATGTCCAGGTTGACCTGGTTCAGTGCCTGGAAAGGGCCTTTGGGTGTGTCAAAGGACTTGGAGATGGCTTGGAATGAGACTGCGGGCATGAACCCTCGATTTTACGGCCTTGCCTCCTACTGCGTCGGCAGGCCAGAATCATCGCCCCGTGGCCCACAGTTGCAGCCCCAGGGACAGGGTTGGCCTGCGTCCACAACAAAGCCAGGAACAGGCTCAGCCCGCAGGCTCCAGCAACGCGTCCACGCCATACAAACCCGCCATGCCCATCAATGCGGGCGGCAGGCCTTTTACGGAAAAGGTCTTGCCCACAGACAGCGCCTCGCGGCGGCATTCCAGCAGCACGGCCAGCGCCGAGGTATCGAACGCCGTCAGCGCATGCGCGTCCACCACCACTGCAGGCTCGCGATGCACCTTCAGCCCTTGCATGAGCATGCCCAGGCACGCCGTCGCCTGGCGGTGGGTGAGTTCGGGGGGCAATACCAGCATGTATGTATTGACTAAGGGCGGGCCGCTCAGCCTTTGGCGGCGTTGGTCTTGTTGCGGGCGGCCAGCGTTTCGATCAGACCATCAATGCCCTTGGCGTTGATCTCCTGGGCAAACTGGCCGCGGTAGGTTTCCACCAGCCACACGCCCAGGACGTTCAGGTTGTAGATCTTCCAGCCGGCACCGTCGCCAGGGGTTTTTTCCAGGCGATAGTCGAGCTGGATGGGGTCGCCCCGGCCGACGATTTCTGTGCGCACGAGCACATCCTTGTCGTCAGCCGCTGCACGCAGGGGCTTGATCTGAATGGTCTGGTCGTTGACCTGCGCAAGGGCCCCTGCATAGGTGCGCACGAGCAATATCTTGAATTCGTCCTGCAGCCGCTTTTGCTGCTCAGGGGTCGCCTGGCGCCAGCCCGGGCCCACGGCGGCAGCGGTCATGCGGCGAAAGTTGACGTTGGGCATCACGGTCTTGTCGACCAGCGCAATGACCTTGGTCAGATCGCCACCCTGAATGGATTTGTCGCCCTTGACGGTGGTCAGCACGTCTGCAGACAGGCGTTTGATCAGCGCGTCAGGGGCTTCGTCGGCGGCCAGGGCCGCCACGGGCAAGCCCAGCGACAAGGCAGTGGCCACACACAGGGCCATCTGCCCCAGGGTACGTCGGTTCATCGTGTCCTCTTCTTTCGTCGGACGGGGCACCCCCCGCGTTCGATTCATTGTGGTGGGCCTCGCAGCAACGGATGCGTCGCTGCGGTTGCGAGTTGCAAGCAAGTGCAACGCGCGCAGCGGTTGCAACTGCGCAGGATCGGCTATTTGGCGGGCTCCGGAGGCAGCACGCCATCGTTGGCGTCCCGGTCCTCCTGCGCTTGTGTGGACGGGGACTCACCCGCCTGGCTGCGCACCTGCAAGAACACGTCCCGGGTGAAGCTGTACTTGTCCAGCGCCGCGCTGTCGAGCACGTTGCCGGCGCGCAGCAGATTCGAACGCACCTCTACTGCCCGCAGTGCATACAGAGAATTGCGGGCAGACACCGGGTCGACATAGCTCACCACATTGCCCTTCATGTCGACGGGAAGTGCAAAGGTGTCACGCACCGTCGAGGGACCGAGGATCGGCAGCACCACGTACGGGCCCGTGCTCACGCCCCAACGGCCCAGCGTCAGGCCGAAATCCTGGCGGTAACGGTCAATCCCCATTTCGCTGGCAACATCCAGAACGCCGCCGAGGCCAAAAAACGTGTTCACGTTGAACCGCATGAAGCTCGACGCAGCCGCCTCGCCACGCAGTTGCAGCACGTTGTTCACGAACGACCACGCGTCGCTCAGATTTGCAAAGAAGTTGCTCACCCCGGTGCGCACAGGCGCGGGGGTGATGTCCTTATAGGCGATGGCCACGGGCTTGAGCACGAGCGCATCCACCTGCTCGTTGAAGTTGGTCATGCTGCGGTTGTAGGACTCCAGCGGATCGCGCGGGTCCGGGTTGGCCACCGTGGCACAGCCCGACAGCAGCGCGACGCCCAGCACCAGCGCCAGCCAGGTGCCCAGGCGGCTACGGCTTGAAAGGGTCCCGGCAAAAGAAGCCAGGTTCGCGGGTTTTGAATTCATCATTTTTTATCACCTGCCCCAGTGGGCTTACCAGCATCTTCGGCTTGTCTGTACAAAAATTGTCCGATCAGGTTTTCGAGCACCACGGCCGACTGCGTAGCCGTGACCGTGTCGCCCGCAACGAGATTCTTCTCGTCCGCACCTGCTTCAATCCCGATGTACTGCTCACCCAGCAAACCGCTGGTAAGAATCTTCAGAGAGCTGTCTTTGGGGAACGCGTAGCGGTCTTCCAGAGCCAGCGTCACCCGGGCCTGGTAGATCTTGTCATCGAACGTGATGGATTCGACGCGGCCCACCAACACCCCCGCGCTGCGCACCGCCGCCTGGGGCTTGAGCCCACCGATGTTGTCAAAGCGCGCCGTGATGCGGTAGCCGGACTGAAAGCTCAGGCTCAACAGGTTGGCCGACTGCAGTGCCAAAAACACCAGCGCCGCCGCACCCAGCATGACAAACAGGCCCACCCAGAGGTCGTTTTTAGAGCGTTGCATTTGTATTGGATTCCTCTTCACCTGCCAGCTTCGCCAGCGTCAGATACTGAACATCAGCGCGGTCAGGACAAAGTCCAGCGCCAACACCGCCAGGGACGCCATCACCACAGTGCGTGTGGTGGCACGGGACACACCTTCGGGCGTTGGCTTGGCCACAAACCCCTGGAGCAGGGCCACAAAAGTGACCGTGAAGCCAAAGACCACACTTTTGAGCACGCCGTTGCCCACGTCCTTCCACACATCCACGCCGCCCTGCATCTGGCTCCAGAACGCGCCAGCGTCGATGCCGATCATGAGCACTCCCACGACCCAGCCCCCCATGATGCCCACGGCGCTGAACACCGCTGCCAACAGGGGCATGGTGATGACACCGGCCCAGAAACGCGGGGCCAGAATGCGGCGCACCGGGTCAACGGCCATCATTTCCATGGCACTGAGTTGTTCACCAGCGCGCATCAGGCCAATCTCCGCCGTCAGCGAGGTTCCTGCACGGCCTGCAAACAGCAGCGCCGTGACCACGGGCCCCAGCTCACGTACCAGCGACAGCGCCACCAGCAACCCCAGCGCCTCTGAAGACCCATACCGCTGCAGCGTGTAGTAACCCTGCAGACCCAGCACAAAGCCCACGAACAGGCCGGACACCGCGATGATGGCCAACGAGTAGTTACCCAGAAAGTGCACCTGATCGCGCACCAGCCCCGGGCGCGAAAAAGCCGCACCGCACAGCAGAACCAGGCGACCGAACAAGCGCGCACCCATGCCGATGTCTGCCAGCTTCACGCGGACGGCGAAACCCAGATCAGCGGGGTTGTACCAGCTCATTGCGACCGCCCTTCGATGGGCCCAAAGTCTTCTGCCACCCCGGGTCCTGGGTGATGAAAGGGCACCGGCCCTGTCGGCAATGCATTCATAAACTGATGCACCAGCGGATCGGTGCTGGCGCGCACTTCGTCGGGCGTACCCTGCGCTGCCACCACGCCCTCGCCCAGAATGATCACGTGATCTGCGAGCCGAAGGGTTTCCTCTAGATCGTGAGACACCACGATGCTGGTCAGGCCCATCGCGTCATTGAGTTGCCGTATCAGCTGCGCGGCCGTGCCCAGCGAAATGGGGTCCAGGCCGGCAAAGGGCTCGTCATACATGACCAGTTCGGGGTCCAGCGCAATCGCACGCGCCAGCGCCACGCGCCGCGCCATGCCACCCGACACCTGGCTGGGCATCAGGTCGCGGGCACCGCGCAACCCCACCGCGTGCAGCTTCATCAGCACCACATCGCGGATCAGCTCTTCTGAAAGGTCCGTGTGCTCACGCAGCGGAAACGCTACGTTCTCAAACACACTCAGGTCGGTGAACAACGCGCCAAACTGAAACAGCATGCCCATGCGCCGACGGGCTGCATACAGGCCGTCCGCGTTCAGGCGCCCCACATCCTGGCCGTCAAACAGCACTTCACCGCTTTGCGCTCGCTGCTGGCCGCCAATCAGCCGCAATACCGTCGTCTTACCGCCACCGGACGCCCCCATCAGCGCCGTGACCTTGCCGCGCGGCACTGCGAGCGTCACGTCGCGCAGGATCACACGATCACCGTACGAAAACGTGACGTTGCGCAGCTCGGCAAGGGAAGGCGACTCAGACATTCAAGCAATGAAAATCAAAAAATGCGGGTGGGTGCAGGCACCCGAGAGAGGTCGCCAGCCAAAAACAGCTGCGATCGTAGCTGAATAATTAAACATACATACACGTATGTTTGCTATTTGATGCAGCTGTGTGCGTGACGAAACGGCGTCTCAGCCTCAGGCGAATCCGGATTGACAAGCGCCCGATTGTGCCAATAAAGGGTTTGCACGGTGGTCCAAGTGGCTTTACCACGCACGGGGACTGCCCCTGAGCACAGCCACACAGGATATCGCTATCTGCGGCAAGCACCTCCCCTCCTAAAGTACGGATGAAGGCCCTGGTACGCATAAAACCATAAAAAACGGCGCCACGCTGGCGCCGTTTTCATGAACCAGGGACTCGCAAGCCCTCAACGAGGAAGGTCGGAGTAGCCCATCAGGAATTCATCGACCGCACGCGCGGCCTGACGACCTTCGCGGATGGCCCAGACCACCAATGACTGGCCCCTGCGGATGTCGCCGGCAGCGAACACCTTGGGCACGTTTGTGGCATAGCCGCCGTCGAACTCGGTCGTGGCGCGGGCGTTGCCGCGGGCGTCCTTGTCAACACCGAAGGCATCCAGCACAGGTGCCACGGGGCTCACAAAGCCCATGGCCAGCAACACCAGGTCCGCCTTCAGGATCTGCTCGGACCCTGCGACCTCGACCATCTTGCCGTCCTTGAATTCCACGCGCACGGTCTTGAGGCCGGTGACCTTGCCCTTTTCGCCAATGAACTCCTTGGTGGAGATGGCAAATTCACGCTCGCAGCCCTCTTCGTGGCTGGAGCTGGTGCGCAGCTTGATAGGCCAGTAAGGCCAGGTCATCGGGCGGTTTTCTTCTTCGGGCGGCTGGGGCATCAGCTCAAACTGCGTGACGCTTGCAGCGCCGTGGCGGTTGCTGGTACCCACGCAGTCGCTGCCGGTGTCGCCGCCACCGATCACGATCACGTGTTTGCCGTCGGCGCGCAGCTGACCCTTGAGCTTGTCACCTGCGTTGACCTTGTTCTGCTGGGGCAGGAACTCCATCGCGAAGTGAATGCCCTCCAGGTCGCGGCCGGGCACCGGCAGGTCGCGCGACTGCTCGGCACCGCCGGTCAGCAGCACCGCGTCGAACTCCTTGTGCAACTGCTCCGGCGTGACGGTTTCCTTGGCCCAGTTGGTGACCTTGGAATCCTTGCCCAGGCCGTCCTTGGCCGCACCCACAAACACGCTGGTGCGAAAGACCACGCCTTCAGCTTCCATCTGCTTGACGCGGCGATCAATGTGCGACTTCTCCATCTTGAAGTCAGGGATGCCGTAGCGCAGCAACCCGCCTACACGGTCGTTCTTTTCGAACAGCGTGACGCTGTGGCCGGCACGTGCCAGCTGCTGGGCGGCTGCCATGCCCGCAGGGCCCGAGCCCACTACGGCCACCTTCTTGCCGGTTTTGTGCTTTGCTACGCGGGGTACCACCCAGCCCTCTTGCCAGGCACGGTCGATGATCGCGTGCTCGATGGACTTGATGCCCACGGCGTCGTCGTTCACGTTGAGCACACAGGCTGCCTCGCACGGCGCGGGGCAGATGCGACCAGTGAACTCGGGGAAGTTGTTGGTGCTGTGCAGCACCGCAATCGCACTCTTCCAGTCCGAGTGGTACACCAGGTCGTTGAAGTCCGGAATGATGTTGTTCACCGGGCAGCCGCTGTTGCAGAACGGCGTGCCGCAGTCCATGCAACGCGCGCCTTGCACCTTGGCCTGGCTCTCATCGAGACCGATGACGAATTCCTTGTAGTGCTTCAGGCGCTCGGGCACGGGCTTGTAGCCCTCTTCGATGCGCTCGTATTCCATGAAGCCGGTTGTTTTTCCCATGACGATGTCCTTGTTTATGAATGCTGTGCTGGTCTTTGCGGCCCCGCCTTATTTGGCAGGAACCGATTCATTTTTAGTAGCAGCTACCGCTGGTGTAGCGGACTCCTCCAGCACTTTTCGTTCATAAATTTCAGCCAGCGCACGTTTGTACTCGGTCGGGAAGACCTTCACAAACTTGCTGCGCGATGCCGCCCAGTTGTCAAGCAGTTCGCGCGCACGCTTGCTGCCCGTCCAGCGGTTGTGGTCTTCCAGCAGCTTCTTGAGCTGGGCTTCATCCGTCTGGCCGTTGTGCCAGATCGAGCGTGGCACCGTTGCCTCTTGCTCGGTCCCCGGCAGGATGCGCTCCAGCGTGACCATGGACATGTTGCAGCGCGTGTCGAACTGGCCGTCTTCATCGTAGACGTACGCAACGCCGCCGCTCATGCCCGCAGCAAAGTTGCGGCCCGTCTTGCCCAGCACCAGCACAGTGCCACCGGTCATGTATTCACAGCCGTGGTCACCTGTACCTTCCACCACCGCCGTGGCCCCCGAGAGGCGCACAGCAAAGCGTTCGCCCGCCACACCACTGAAGAAGGCCTCGCCTGTGGTGGCGCCATACATCACCGTGTTGCCCACGATGGTGTTGCGCACCGCGTCGCCGCGGAAGTCGATGCTGGGGCGCACGATGACACGGCCACCTGACAGACCCTTGCCGGTGTAGTCATTGGCGTCGCCAATCAGGTACAGCGTGATGCCGCGCGTGAGGAAAGCGCCGAACGACTGCCCCCCCGTGCCCTCCAGCTGGATGCGGATGGTGTCATCTGGCAGACCTTCGGGGTGCACGCGGGTCACAGCACCCGAGAGCATGGCACCCACGGAACGGTTGACGTTGCGAGCCACCTCAATGAACTGCACGCGTTCGCCACCTTCGATCGCAGGCTTGCTGCGCTCGATGAGCTTGCGGTCCAGCGTGTGCTCGATGTTGTGGTCCTGCACGTCCACGTGGTAGCGGGGCACATCGGCGGGCACATTGGGCTGGGCGAACAGGCGGCTGAAGTCCAGGCCGCGTGCCTTCCAGTGATCCAGGCCTTGGCGGGTGTCCAGCAGGTCGGTGCGGCCAATGAGGTCGTCAAACTTGCGAATGCCCAGCTGCGCCATGATCTGGCGCACTTCTTCAGCGATGAAGAAGAAGTAGTTCACCACGTGCTCGGGCTTGCCCGAGAACTTGGCGCGCAGCGCCGGGTCCTGCGTGGCCACGCCCACGGGGCAGGTGTTCAGGTGGCACTTGCGCATCATGATGCAGCCCTCGACGACCAGAGGCGCGGTGGCAAATCCGAACTCGTCGGCACCCAGCAGCGCGCCGATGGCGACGTCGCGGCCGGTCTTCATCTGGCCGTCGGCCTGCACGCGCACGCGGCCGCGCAGGCGGTTGAGCACCAGGGTCTGCTGGGTTTCGGCGAGGCCGATCTCCCACGGGCCGCCCGCGTGCTTGATGGACGACCAGGGCGATGCGCCCGTGCCGCCGTCATGGCCAGCGATCACCAGGTGGTCGCTTTTGCACTTGGTCACGCCCGCGGCAATGGTGCCCACGCCCACTTCAGACACCAGCTTGGTGCTGATGCTGGCGTGCGGCGCCACATTTTTCAGGTCGTGGATCAGCTGTGCCAGATCTTCGATGGAATAGATGTCGTGGTGCGGCGGAGGCGAGATCAGCCCCACGCCGGGCACGCTGTGGCGCAGCTTGCCGATGTAGTTGGACACCTTGCCGCCGGGCAACTGGCCGCCTTCGCCGGGCTTGGCGCCCTGGGCCATCTTGATCTGGATCTGGTCTGCCGAGGACAGGTATTCGGCGGTGACGCCAAAGCGCCCCGAGGCCACCTGCTTGATGCGGCTGCGCAGCGAGTCGCCGTCCTGCAGAGGCAGGTCGACCTCAACGTTTTCGGCACCGATCACGCTCTTGAGCGTATCGCCCTTCTTGATCGGAATGCCCTTGAGTTCATTGCGGTAGCGTGCAGCGTCCTCGCCGCCTTCGCCGGTATTGCTCTTGCCGCCGATGCGGTTCATGGCCACGGCCAGCGTGGCATGCGCCTCGGTGGAGATCGAGCCCAGCGACATGGCGCCGGTGGCAAAGCGCTTGACGATTTCCTTGGCGGGCTCGACCTCGTCCACGGGGATGGCCCTGGCGGGGTCGATCTTGAACTCGAACAGGCCGCGCAGCGTCATGTGGCGCTTGCTCTGGTCGTTGATGAGCTGGGCGTATTCCTTGTACGTGTTCCAGTTATTGGCACGCGTGCTGTGCTGCAGCTTGGCAATCGCGTCGGGGCTCCACATGTGCTCTTCGCCACGGGCGCGCCAGGCGTATTCACCGCCCGCGTCCAGCATGGTTTCCAGCACGGGGTCGTCGCCGAAGGCGGCCTTGTGCATGCGGATGGCTTCCTCGGCGATCTCGAACACGCCGATACCTTCCACACGGCTGGCGGTGCCGGTGAAGTATTTGCCCACGGTTTCCGTGTTCAGGCCGATGGCCTCGAACAGCTGCGCGCCGCAGTAGCTCATGTAGGTGCTCACGCCCATCTTGGACATGATCTTGGACAGGCCCTTGCCAATCGCCTTCACATAGTTGTAGATCGCCTTGTCCGCAGACAGGTCACCCGCCAGATCCTTGTGCATCTCGGCCAGGGTTTCCATGGCCAGGTAGGGGTGCACGGCTTCAGCGCCGTAGCCGCCCAGCACGGCAAAGTGGTGCACTTCGCGCGCCGTGCCCGTTTCCACCACCAAACCAGCAGTCGTGCGCAGGCCCGCGCCCACCAGGTGCTGGTGGATGGCGGACAGCGCCAACAGCGCAGGGATTGCGACCTGTGTGGCGCTGACGGCGCGGTCGCTGACGATGAGGATGTTGGCGCCGCCCTTGATGGCATCCACTGCCTGCGCGCACAGCGAGGCGAGCTTGGCTTCCACGCCCTCACGGCCCCAGTCCAGCGGATAGGTGATGTCGATGGTGGCGCTCTTGAACTTACCCTGCGTGTACTTTTCGATGTCGCGCAGCTTGGCCATGTCGGCAAAGTCGAGCACGGGCTGGCTCACTTCGAGCCGCATCGGAGGGTTGACCTGGTTGATGTCCAGCAGGTTGGGCTTGGGGCCGATGAAGCTGTTGAGCGACATCACGATGGCTTCGCGGATCGGGTCGATCGGCGGGTTCGTCACCTGGGCGAACAACTGCTTGAAGTAGTTGTACAGCGGCTTGTTCTTGCCCGACAGCACAGCCAGCGGGCTGTCGTTGCCCATGGAGCCAATGCCTTCTTCGCCATTTTTGGCCATGGGCGCCATCAGGAACTTGATGTCCTCCTGGGTGTAGCCAAAGGCCTGCTGGCGGTCCAGCAGCGGCAGATCGGCCGGCTGCGGTGCAGCCACTTGTGCGCCCGCGTCAATGCTGTCGAGCTTGATGCGCAGGTTCTCGATCCACTGCTTGTAGGGCTTGGTGTTGACGATGTTGGCCTTGAGCTCATCGTCATCGATCATGCGACCTTGTTCCAGGTCGATCAGGAACATCTTGCCGGGCTGCAGGCGCCACTTGCGCACGATCTTGTTCTCGGGAATCGGCAACACGCCCGATTCAGAACCCATGATCACCAGATCGTCGTCGGTGATGCAGTAACGCGAGGGGCGCAGGCCGTTGCGGTCGAGCGTGGCGCCAATCTGGCGGCCGTCGGTGAACACGATGGACGCGGGACCGTCCCACGGCTCCAGCATGGCGGCGTGATATTCATAGAAGGCCCGGCGGCGCTCGTCCATGGTGGTGTGTTGCTCCCAGGGCTCGGGGATCATCATCATCACGGCCTGGCTGATGGGGTAGCCCGCCATGGTCAGCAGTTCAAGGCAGTTGTCGAACGTGGCGGTGTCGGACTGGTCGGCAAAGCTGATCGGGTACAGCTTTTGCAGGTCGGCGGCCAGAACGGGCGAGGCCATCACACCTTCGCGCGCCTTCATCCAGTTGTAGTTGCCCTTGACGGTGTTGATTTCGCCGTTGTGCGCCACGTAGCGGTACGGGTGGGCCAGCGGCCACTCTGGGAACGTGTTCGTTGAGAAACGCTGGTGCACCAGGCCAATGGCCGAAACGCAGCGTTCGTCAGACAGATCCTTGTAGTACACGCCCACCTGGTCGGCCAGCAGCAGGCCCTTGTAGACCACGGTGCGGCTGGACATGCTGGGCACGTAGTATTCTTTGCTGTGCTTAAGCTTCAGTGCCTGGATGTTGGCGCTGGCCGTCTTGCGGATCACGTAGAGCTTGCGCTCCAGCGCATCCTGCACGATCACATCATTGCCACGGCCAATGAACACCTGGCGCAGGATGGGCTCCTTCTTGCGCACGGTGGGCGACATGGGCATGTCGACGTTGACCGGCACATCGCGCCAGCCCAGCAGCACCTGACCCTCGGCCTTGATGGCGCGCTCCATCTCTTGCTCGCAAGCCAGTCGCGAGGCGTGCTCCTTGGGCAGGAAAATCATGCCCACGCCGTATTCGCCAGCCGCTGGCAGGGTCACGCCCTGCTTGGCCATTTCTTCGCGGTACAGCGCGTCAGGGATCTGGATCAGGATGCCGGCGCCGTCGCCCATCAGCGGGTCGGCACCCACCGCGCCACGGTGGTCGATGTTTTCCAGAATCTTCAGAGCCTGCGTCACGATGTCGTGGCGCTTGATGCCCTTGATGTGGGCCACAAACCCGAGGCCGCAGGCGTCGTGTTCGTTACCCGATGAATACAAACCGTGTTGTTGCAGATGCTGGATCTCGGCAGCCGTCGTCGTCATGGCGCACTCCTCATATTTTTCGCAGGGACTGGGAGATTAGTGCATTGCAACATAGTTTGGCAAGAATAATATTTGGGGTCAGATCATAATTAATGGCGCATGACTCACCGCAACGACTTTATAGGGGACATATCAAATAGAGTAGCATCCAGCGCTCACTGATAAAGCGCTGAAGGCCGATTTGACCGCTATTTTTCCGCCGAACGGGGCCGTCCGGCGCGTCCACGGCTGACGCGGCGAGGTGTGCGCTGTTGTAGTTCGTCTACAAAGCCAGGGGAACCCAGCGCCCATCCACTCAACACAGACTGCGTCAAAGCCGCCTGCTCCTTTGATCCAACGCCGGCCTGAGCAAGCGCTGCGTAGGCCGCTTCGCGAGCAAAAGGCGTATTACCTAACGCCCAGTACAAAGCATGGGGCGTGAGCAAGCGGTCCGTGCGTCGGCCCAACCAGTGGGCGTGACTGGACCATACGTAGTCAGAGGCCTGTGCGACCAATCCCGCCCGTACAGGGTTGAGATCCAGATACACCATGCACGGCAGAAGATAGCGCTCGGGCTCCAGCACGGTAGAGCGGTAGCGCCCCTCCCAAAGCGTTCCCGTCCGGGCATGGCGGCGATTGAAGTGCTGAACATACCGCCGCCCCACCGCCTGCATCATCTGAGGCAACCCATCGGCCGTGCTTGGCGTGGCCAGCAGATGAAAGTGGTTGCCCATCAGCACATACGCATGCACGGCGACTGCGTATTTTTGGGCGTTGTCCGCCAGTACCGCGAGCATCAGCTCAAAGTCTTCGCTGTCACCAAAGATCGGCTGGCGATTGTTGCCACGCTGAATGACATGGTGCAGATGACCCGCAAGGGTCAGGCGCGGCAGGCGGGCCATGGGCGTCCATCGGTTAACAGAGGGACCGCGATGATAAATCCGTCCCCGATTTCGGCCTACCGTCGCACCCGAGTGATTAGGAGATGGTTTCGGCGTCTGCCGGTACGCTCAGTGGGTCCGTTGCGTCCGCAGAGCCTGTCAGGCCAAAGCGCGCCCCCAACACCTTGTCGAGGCCGAACTCTTCAAGAATGGCGCGCAGCCGCTCTGCCGCACTGCGCTTTTTTTGCCCGGTGTACCGCGCAATGATCAGTTCGTTCTTCATGCTGTGCTCCCACCCGACCAGCTCGGTCACGGTGACCTGGTAGCCATTTGCCTCCAGGTACAGACAGCGCAGCACGTTGGTGACCTGGCTACCCAGTTCACGGGTATGCAGTGGATGCCGCCATAGCTCTGCCAGCGGAGTGCGCGCCAATTGCAGCGCTTTGCCTTGCCGCAGGCAAGCGGCCATCTCGGCCTGGCAGCAGGGCACAAGCACCATCGCGCGGGCACGTTTTTGCAAGCCAAAGGCGATGGCATCGTCGGTGGCTGTGTCGCAGGCGTGCAGCGCCGTGACCACATCGATCTGGGCGGGCAACTCATCGGCATCAGTGGACTCCACCACCGACACGTTCAAGAACGACATGCGCGCAAAACCCAGTTTCTGGGCAAGTGCGCGAGATTTTTCCACCAGCTCTGCCCGGGTCTCCACCCCATAAATATGCCCACGCCCAAGTGCCTTGAAATACAAGTCATACAGGATGAACCCCAAGTAAGACTTGCCCGCCCCATGGTCAGCCAGCGTGGGGCCTTGGCCGCTGCTCGAAAGCTCCGCCAGAAGAGGCTCGATAAAGTTGAAGAGGTGATAAACCTGCTTGAGCTTGCGCCGGGAGTCCTGGTTCAACTTGCCGTCGCGAGTCAGGATGTGCAACTCCTTGAGCAACTCGACCGACTGGCCGGGTCGAAGTTCTGACAATTGACCGGCATGTTGTGCAGCATCGCCGTTCGAAGCGGCACCCGTCGCCCCGATCTTCTTGCCCTGGCCAGCAGCCTTGGCGTGGGTGGTCGTGTCTTTCTTCATGGCTCCACACCTTTCATCGCCAGGGGCGCAGGAGCCGCAGGGCTGCTGGCCCCAACCTGCAACGCGACCCAACCGTCCATACCCAGATCCTCCAGCACTTCCATGTTTCGCTCAAAAATGGCCTCGGCTTCGGGGAAGGCCTCCACCGCGCGGTCAATGCTCTCCTCGCGCAAAAGATGCAAGGTGGGGTACGGGGAGCGGTTGGTGCAGTTGGTCACGTCATCAGCGTCTGTGCCTGCAAACTGAAACTGCGGATGGAAACTTGCGATCTGCACCGTACCGACCAAGTCCATGGATTCCAGCACACCGTCTGCCTCCTGCAGAAAGTCGTTGAAGTCCAGAAAGTCAAGCAGGCACTGAGGCAGTATGAGCAAGGTTGTATCCCGCTCCGTTGGGGGCGCTGCCACCAGGTCAGCCAGTTCGCGACGAAGCAGCGCGAGCACCTCCTCAGACTCCGTCGCCACCGTCACCGCGTAGTGAATCTGGGACTTGACATGCACTCCTTTTGCAAAGGGGCACAGGTTCAGCCCGATAACCGCACGCTCCAGCCATCTGACGGTGTCAGAAATGAACAAGTTTGCAGGATCGGACGAACCTGCGGGGGCGGCGGGTAGGTGTGGGGTCATGATGAAGAAAGAAGCGCGCAAGGCGCAGAGACGGGGGAGCGGAGAGCGGCACCCGATTTTACTGGCCGGCATCCCTGCGCGACCTGCACCGTTCGAGTCGAGCATCTGAGGCGTCGGATGCGCCGATCACGTGAACGGGATCTGTCTCAACCCAACAGACGCCGTCCCGTCAGCCGTTCATGTTCACGTGCCGCAAAGCGATCCGTCATTCCGGCAATGAAATCCGCCACCGCGCGGGCACGGAGTGGCCCAGCATCCAGTGAGGCCTGCTCAGCAAACGCCGCCTTCATCTCCTGGGGGGTTGCCGTGTAGGCTGCAAACAGGTCTCGCACGATCTCCTGGGCACGGCCTGTGGTCTCCATCACACTGGGGTGCCGATAAAGGTTCTTGAACAAAAACCGTTTGAGTGTCTGTGAGCGCTCGCGCATGGCATCACTGAACCTCACCAGCGGCGGGCACTCGGTGCGTACCGCATTCACATCTGCCGGATGGCTGTCGGCCAGCGCTGTTTGAGTGGCATCAATCACGTCATAGACCTGGGCACTCAGCATGCGCCTGATCGCTTCATACAACAGCCTGCGCTGCAGCGCAGGCTGTGCAAGCTCCGGATATTCCGCTTGCGCGTCTGCTCTGTAACGATCGAACAAAGGCACGTCCCGCAACTGGTTCAGAGTGAGCAAACCAGAGCGCACACCGTCGTCGATATCGTGCGCGTTGTACGCAATTTCATCCGCGAGGTTACACAACTGAGCCTCAAGACTGGGCTGCTCCCGCCGCAAAAACCGGCCACCCACGCCGCCAGGTTCTTGATCCTCCAATTGCTGCGCGTGCAGCCTGGAGCAATGCTTGAGCACCCCCTCGCGCGTTTCGAAGGTCAGATTCAACCCGTCGAACTGCGGATAGCGCTCTTCCAACTTGTCCACAACGCGCAAGCTCTGCAAATTGTGCTCAAAGCCACCATGCCTAGCCGTGCAAGCGTGCAGCGCATCTTGCCCTGCATGACCAAACGGCGTGTGCCCCAGGTCGTGCGCCAGCGAGATCGCTTCCACCAGGTCCTCGTTGATCCGCAACGACCGGGCAATCGAACGCCCCAACTGAGCGACTTCAAGCGAATGCGTGAGCCGGGTTCGGAACAGGTCACCTTCGTGGTTCAGAAAGACCTGTGTCTTGTAGACCAGCCTGCGAAAGGCCGTAGAGTGAACAATCCGATCCCGGTCACGCTGGTACTCGGTACGGGTCGGCGCAGGCACCTCGTAGAACAGTCGACCACGACTTCTCGCCGGGTCGCATGCATAAACCGCAAGATCAGAATTTTGAGTCAAAATGCTCACTGGCGCTTATCCACAAAGCGCTGACAGCTATATATTCAGTAGCAAACTACCCGCACAACTACGCGCAGCAGGCATCGATCACTTCACGAACCAGCGCATCTGGCGCCGCACGCAACACCGCTTTGCCAGGCCCATCAATAAGAACAAAACGGATCTCTCCACCTTCGGACTTTTTATCGACCCGCATCAGCTCCAGGTAGCGACCCGCATTGTCCGCCGCATCCAATACCGGCCCCTTCGTTGGCAAACCCGCACGCTCGATCAATTTGGTGAGCCGCTTGACAAAAGCCTCATCGACCATTCCAAGCCGACGCGATAACTCGGCGGCCATCACCATCCCGGCAGCAACGCCTTCGCCGTGGAGCCAAACGCCGTAGCCCATCCCTGCTTCGATGGCGTGGCCGAAGGTGTGGCCGAAATTGAGGATAGCGCGAAGACCCGATTCCTTCTCGTCTTGGCTGACTATGGATGCCTTAATTTCACAACAACGATGTATAGCGTACGCCAATGCGGTTCGATCAGTCGCCACAAGTTCGCCCATTTCACACTCTAACCACCGGAAAAAATGCATATCCAAAATTGGACCATACTTTATAACTTCAGCTAAGCCAGAACTAAGCTCTCGTTTAGGCAACGTCTGCAATGAAGATAAATCACAAATCACTTTAATCGGCTGATGAAATGCGCCAATCATATTTTTTCCAAGTGGATGATTAATGGCTGTTTTTCCGCCAACTGATGAATCAACTTGGGCAAGCAACGTAGTGGGCACCTGAACAAACTGGATACCTCGCATATAGGTAGCAGCAGCAAAGCCAGTTATATCACCAACCACGCCGCCTCCCAATGCAAACAATACAGTTTGTCGATCACAGTGATTTTCTAACAAATATTCATATATCAAATTCAGCGAATCCCAACTCTTATGAATTTCACCATCCGGCAATAAAATCGAATCAACATTTGAAAATGAGAGTTTAAGCTGAGAAATGAGAAATTCCAAATAGATGGGGGCAACTACATCATTTGTGACCACTACGGCCCGAAATCCATCCTTGAAAACTATGCCTCTCAAACCCTTCAAAAAACCGTCACAAACTTCAATATCATAGCTCCTGCCCCCTAAAAAGATCTCGACACTAGAGTACTTATGAAAATCAGCCATGGCTCAGCAAGATAGGAAAAAATTAAAATACTAAGAAACCAAATTCAAAATTCGCTTAGAAAAAAAAAGAGCAGCCAACGCTGCTCTTTTTATCATTCTAGTTCATGAAAAATTTTTCACTCTCAACACAAGCACGAACTTTATTAACTGGCATTCAGTTGGGAGAGTTGCAAGCCTGCGATCCGTATGGTGGCTTGAGGAACGAGCCATTTTCCGCATCCCCAATCAAAGCTTCCGTCAGATAAACCTTTTCGACAACACCTTCAGAGCCAGCGACACTAGTGGTGACTTTCACGGCGTACTCGATCCAATAGGCAACATTTTGTGGATACTCTACTTGAAGGGTTGTTCGCCCATTTGATCCAGTGACCCGCCCCCCTAAATATGAGATTATAATATCGGCTTTGCGTGGCTCAATAGTACCATTCCCATTAACGTCTTCACCACTATCGAGAAGTCCATTCCTGTTAGTATCTTCATTGGGACACAGCACGGGCGGAGCACTATATCCAACCGTGCTGTTCGTCACAACGATACCTGGAGCCTTCCGATAAAATCGAAGATCTACACTAGCTGATATTTGAGCATTCGCTACAGCATTACCGGCCGCATCAGATACCGCAACGTCAAATTTCTTAATATACGTCAGCTCATTATTTCCTGTTTCGAGCTTATTATTGTCGCCCAGCGTAATCGAAAGAGGTTCATTTGCAACGGTCATAGTCGCTGTACGAAAGTTCGGACAAGCATTGCCAGCGATTCCAGCATCCGTGGTTGCATAACAAGCACGAATCACGACTCCATTGGTAGGGCTCGCGCGCGTGCCAGCGATGTAGTCCCCAGACGCGACTCCGTTTTGGTCGGTATACACAACGGCGCTACCAGTTGAAATCTGCTCACCTGCACCGAGGCTAGGCTCCAAAATTTCAAAACGAACTCGAACATTTTTAATGGCCCTGTTAGAGGAATCCTGAAAAAGTGCACGAAGAGTGGCCCGGTTTGTCGTTGACCCCACAACATTCGGTGGAATAGTGTTCGGAGTGATAGCCAAGCTTGCGGCAGAAATGGTACCAACTGCATCAGGCACGCCGCCTGTCGTGCTGATCACTTGAACATCGCGTTTCTCAGTGACACCCGAACCAGAAGCCTCCACGGTGTAAATACCTGCAGTAAGCGGAGCGCTCGCAATAGACGAGGTAGCGTTACCGTTAATGTCAGTTTGCAATGTGTTCCGAAAACCTAAACTGCCTGCTAGGTTGACTGGAATGTTGGGAATACCTGCACCATTCACATCAACTACCTTCGCACTTAGTGTCACAGGAGAACCTGGCACCGGCGCCGCAGGTACAGTTGTCAGCGATATTTTACTTCCGGTAACAGGAATGACCTCTGACTTTATTTTATCCCCCATCGTCATAGTGACAGTTATAGTCCGATTAGATTTGTCGGCGCCCGTAGATACTTTGCCACTAACCTTTCCCAGTTGGTCGGTAACCGTAGCTCCAGGCGTATATATACCAGATGTAAGATTAACCTTGAAAGCAACGCCTTCAACAGGATTATTATTTGAGTCAAGCGCAGTTGCAGTGAGCGTTACCTCATCCGCACCAGAATTAGAAATTGCATTTTTATCTAGCACGTAATCAAAACCTGCGACAGGCTTTGTGGACCCACCGGGTGTTGCGCCCGGACTGCCACCGCCACCCCCACACGAAATCACCAGCCCAGTAAGTACAACCAAAAACAATCTAAATAAACTTTGCATTTTATACTCTCTATTTATATTTCTCAGCGGCCAGATGAACGATCCGTTATTACTTTAGGCGTTATAAACACCAACATCTCTTGCTTGTTGACCGATTTTGTTTTTGTTTTAAAAAGATTGCCAAATCCTGGAATATCACCCAGAACAGGCACTTTCGCCTCAGAATTATCTTCGAACAGCTCAAAAATACCCCCAATAACAACCGTTCCGCCATTCTCCACCAAAACTTGAGTTTTTATATGCTTTGTATTAATGGCTCGCACGTTATTCAAGACCTCTCCAGGACTATCTTTATTCACATCCAAGTCTAATATTATATTACCCTCTGGAGTTATTTGCGGCGTCACTTCCAGTTTGAGCACCGCCTTCTTAAATGCTATTACTGTTCCGCCATTTGGCGCGGTAACTGGATATGGAAATTCAGTGCCTTGCTCAATAGACGCCTTGGTCTGATCAGCAGTCACTACTCGTGGACTAGAGACAATCTTGCCTTTACCATCCGCCTCAAGAGCAGATATCTCGAGATTCAAAAATCTATTCGCCGCTGAATTGAAGATAGAAATAGCGAAACTAGACGGGTCATACCCGCTTTGGGGTTGCGCAGGAAGATTAACGAAATTTCCAAGCGTATTTATTGCTCCGCCTGCACTAGTAGTCGCTACAGCGTTGCTGTAACTTGTACCAAAAGCAACGCGATTTCCCCCGCCTATTCCGTATCCACCATCACCACCCCTGCTTGCTCGCATGTCGGTTGCACCGAGCCGAACACCCAAAGAGCGTCCGAATGTATCCGAAGCTTCAACGATACGTGCTTCGATCATTACTTGGCGAACTGCCACATCCAAAGTTGCCAAAAGTTGACGCACTTCTTCAAGCTTGCTTGGTGTGTCCGTCACGAACAGTTGATTTGTACGAGGCTCCGCAATGGCGCTACCTCTTTCTGATAAAAATCTATTGGAAGTTCCTCCAGCAGTGCCGCCCGAAGATGCAGAAAGCTGTGCCACCATGTCAACGGCTTTGGCATAGTTCATCTGGAACGCCTGAGTCCTTAGTGGTTCAAGCTTTTGAATGGCCGCCGCAGCTTCATAGTCTTTTTTGGTACGGTCGTCAATTTCATCCTTGGGTGCAATCCACAGCACTGTGCCGGTTTTTCTCATACCCAAACCCTTGGCATCCATAATAATTTGTAAAGCTTGATCCCAAGGAACATCCTTAAGACGGAGAGTCAAGGAGCCGGTGACGGTATCCGATGTAACAATATTGAAATTTGTGAAGTCAGCGATAACTTGCAACAGAGAACGCACTTCAATATTTTGAAAGTTCAAAGACAGCTTCTCACCGCTGTAGCCAGGTCCCTGGGTCAACTTAGTGAGATCTACCTTTTTTTGACGTATTTCAACTACGAATTGACTGTCGCTTTGATACGCACTGTGCTCCCACTCACCTATGGGCTCAATGAGCATCCGCACATGCTCGCCCTGCTGCGTGGTACTGATCACTTGAACGGGTGTGCCGAAATCAGTCACGTCTAATTTACGTCGCAAACCTTCCGGCAAGGAAGACTTTAAGAAATCTACAACCAGGCCTTTACCTTGCTGACGTATGTCAACACCTACCTGAGTTGACGGCAATGATACGACTACTCGCCCCGACCCATCGGCACCTCGACGAAAATCGACGTCTTTAAGGGTTTGAACGTCGGACCGAACGGAATCCGAAAATATCTGCACCTGGTTGGCCGGAAGAACGCTCGCGTTCACGGATCCCCCAAGGGAAATAACTAGCGACTTTCCTTGGATCTCTGCTTTATAAGAGGATGCCTGCTTAAGATTGAGCACTATGCGGGCACGGTCTCCAGCTTGAACAACGTTAACTGACTTTAAGTTACCTTGATTAACTTCAAAAGAATTCTTTCCACTTGCGTTGACCGTGCCAGGAAAGTCCAATGCGATTCTTGCCGGCGATTGAATCGAAAATCCTGTAGGCAATCCTTGGAGAGGTTCTGCAAAATCAATCCGAACAACGTCTGTACCGTTCTGCGTACTACCCACAACTGATTGGATAGCAGACTGGGCCCATGCTTCAAATGGCGCCAAAATTGAGGCCGACAACAACATCGCGCACCGAAGCAGCCGATGTGTACAAAATTTAGCGTATTTCATTTCTTATCCTCTTGCAGATCCAGCGTGGCAGTGCGCTCCACCCAATCACCGGTAGCATCCTGCACTATCTCACGCAATTGAACGGAGCTTTCATTTATCCGAATTATCTTCCCATAATTCTGCCCTAAGTAGTTTCCAACTCGAACTTGATACAACAAGTTGTCTACCTTTAACAAAGCAGTCGGCACGCCTTTTTTATCTAAACTACCGACCATGGCCATGACATCCAACGGATAATTCTCCAACGGCTCTTTACGTCGAGTCATCTCTGGTGCAATTAGCGCTGCGTTTGAAGCTAGCTGAGTAGACTCTCTACGCAGGGCCTGCGTAAGCTTCAAGGAGTTAAATGGCTCAATGCCAGACTCGGAAGAATAAGACTGTGGCAAAAACTGCTTCGGCTCAGTGAGTGGGGTAACTCGGGGTTTCGTAGTGGCACGCAACTCAGACATCCACTGACGGAGGTCGTCGTCACTGGATGAACTACATCCCAAGAGCATGAGAGCCAACGCTGAGACAATAATAAATCGATGGGACATCATTATTTATTCGCCCCTGCTGTTTGCTTTTGCGCCTGAATTTCATCAGGATCGAGGTACCGGAACGTGCGCGCAGTAGCATCCATCGTCAACGAACCACTATCTTTGGCTGTTGGCGCAATGGAAATATTATTCAAAGTCACAATCCGAGAAAGATGGGCAATATCTGATGCGAAAGCCCCCATATCGTGATATTTTCCAGTAACCCGAACCGCTATCGGCAATTCTGCGTAATACTCGCGAACAACGATTTGCCCCGGCCTGAACAAATCAAATTGAAGACTTCGCCCAAGCCCTGCCTGATTAATATCAGACAAAAGAGCGGCCATTTCAGCTTTGCTGGGAAGTTGTTTTTCCAGTTGAATGACGTACTGCTGTACCTGCTCTCGCTGCCGCTTCAATGCATCCAAACTAACCGCCTTTACAAGCTTTGCCTGGTAATCTGTCCGAAGCGCTTGCTCTTTGGCAACCTCAGTTTGTAACTCAACTTCATATTCACTGATTTTTGCAAACCACAAGGCGGCGGCGACAGCCGCCGCAATAAAGAGACAAAGCAAAACTTTAGGCGCAACGGGCCAAAGCGAAGGATCTTTAGTATCAAGATTTCGGAATTGGCGTGCTACATCCTGCTGTAGAGCAGCAAAATCGATATTCGATGCTGATTTTTTAGCCATGTCTATTTCCCGACCTCCACACCACCACTAGCGACTCCCAAGGAGTTTTGAACTTCCCCAGTGCGCATTAACCTAAATCGCAAATTAAAATTTGAAACCCGTCGCTGCTCACGCGCACTCAATGTAACATTACTGGCAACAATTTCCACAAGCTCGGGCTTGGATAACCACGGCGTGTTATCCGTCAAGTTTCTCAGCATTTCGGAGACACGTTCGTTAGACTGCGCAAATCCCTGCATTTCAATGACTTGCTCAGTTTGTTTAATGTTAGTCACATAAGCGCCGTCCGGTACTTGACGAACCAATTCATTCAGCAGGTGAACCGGCAAATTCCGATCAGACTGAAGATCCTCGACCGCTTTCTGACGCGCCCTTAACGAGGCAATTTCATCTTCAATAGTTGCAATTTCTTTAATTTGATTTTCAAGAATTGTGATTTCGCCCTGAAGAAAAGTGTTCTTCTCTTGCTGCGCTGTGATCATCATCTGGAACCACCAGTAGATAGCCCCTGCAACTACCAAACCGACCAAAAACGATGCAAACATCGTCGCCTGAAACGCTTCTTTTCTGCGCTTACGGGCAGCCTCCCGGTGGGGAAGTAAGTTGATCAATATCACTGTAAAAACCTCCGCATGGCCAAGCCGCAGGACGTCAAATACGACGGGGCTTCACGCACCATTTTTTTCAATCGCACTGAACTTCCAATTTCCATCCCGTCAAACGGATTCACTGCACTGCAGGCAAAACCAGTTTGTTGTGTAACTGCCTCTGTGAGACCAGGCAGAGGTGCTGACCCTCCCGCAAGCATGATGTGATCCACGCGGTTGTGTGGCGTGCTTGTAAAGAAGAACTGCAATGCCCTGCCAATTTCTTGTGCCATGCTGTCGACAAACGGGCGAAGAACGGCGGATTGGTAATCCTCAGGAAGATCACCATTGCGCTTCTTGCCTTCCGCCTCTTCAACCGAGAATCCGTATTGCCGAACAATCAACTGCGTTAACTGGGCGCCACCAAATGCTTGATCACGGTCATACAGCACCTCTTCATTTCGGATGACTTGCATGCTGGTGGTCAACGCTCCCACTTCAAAGAGAGCCACCATGGCGTCAACGCCTTTGCTGGGCAGGGCTTCGATCAGCCGCCCGGCAGCCAGTCGAGACGCGTGGGATTCAATATCCACAACAACGGGTTTCAAACCAGCCGCTTCGGCCAAGCCTTGTCGGTCTTGGACTTTTTCACGGCGCGAAGCCGCGATGAGCACGTCGACATCGCCTGGAGCATTTTTGCTAGGGCCGATGACGCAAAAATCGAGACTCACTTCGTCTAGCGAGAATGGTATGTATTGATTGGCCTCAGACTCGACCTGCACCTCTAGCTCCTGCTCGGTCATCCCGCCTGGCAAAGTGATTTTCTTGGTGATGACTGCAGAGGGCGGAAGCGCGAGGGCTACGTTCTTCGTTCGAGTTCCACTCTTTTTCACTAGCCTCCTCAGGGCGTCTGCGACCTCATCGAACTTTTCGATGTTGCCATCCGTGATCCAGCCGCGCTCCAGCGGCTCAATCGCACAACGCTCCAGCACAAGGCCACCCGCTTTATCACGCCCCAACTCCACCAGTTTGACGCTGGAGGAGCTGATGTCGATTCCCAGTAGCGGTGCAGACTGGCGACTAAACAAAGACCCCATTGAGCTCAAGATCGGTCCCCTGTAACTTGCCAAAATGAGGCAACAAAACTTAACACTTCACATGAATGCTATCAGTAAGGTAGTTCTCCAGCAAAGAATTTTCCCCGTGTAACACCTCATGAGCGTTGCCAAAAGCAGACGGAACTTTTGAGGTTTGCAACACCATTCAACTTGAAACGGGCACCTTTTGAGAAGATTGGAAGGCCGTGCGAGCAATGCGTTTCTGCCCCCTGAGCAGACATTTTTATAATGTTGGGTCTTACCCCATCGGAGCGATATGCCGCCGCCCTCCCCCTTGAAGTCTTCCGAGAAGAAATCGGATCACACATCCACACGCCCGCCCACCACCTGGTTAGGTTGGGCGTTGCGCGCAATCCTTTGGCTGACGGGGCTTGCTGCCGCGGGCGCGCTTGCATTGGCCCTGACAATTGCTGTGGCCCTTGCCGTGGCCTATCCCAACCTCCCAGACATTTCCGACCTCGCCGACTACCGGCCCAAGCTACCCCTGCGCATCTATTCTTCAGAGGGCGCCCTTCTCGGAGAATTTGGCGAAGAACGACGCAATCTCACGCCCATCGGCGAGATCCCCAAGGTCATGAAGGATGCCGTACTCGCCATAGAGGACACGCGCTTCTTTCAACACGGCGGTGTTGACTACAAAGGGGTGATGCGGGCTGGCCTTGCAAATCTGGGCCGTGTAAAAAGCCAGGGCGCGTCCACTATCACAATGCAAGTCGCTCGCAATGTTTATCTTTCATCAGAGAAAACATTTACGCGCAAAATTTACGAAATCTTACTGACTTTTAAATTGGAGCATTTGCTTTCTAAGGATCAGATTCTCGAGATTTACATGAACCAGATTTTTCTGGGGAACCGTGCATACGGATTTGCGGCGGCTTCAGAGGCTTATTTCGGTAAGCCGCTTAAATCCGTTTCTGTCGCGGAGGCGGCCATGCTTGCCGGACTTCCCAAAGCACCGTCAGCTTACAACCCCATCAGCAATCCCAAACGCGCCCGCTCCCGCCAGCTTTACATCATCGAGCGCATGGAGGAGAACGGCTTCATCTCTGCCCAAGAAGCTGCAGCTGCCAAGAAGGAAGATTTGAAGATCCGAACAGGTCCCGACAACACTCGTGTGCATGCGGAGTACGTTGCCGAAATGGCCCGGCAACTCATCTTTGCCCAGTACGGTAACGAGGCCTACACCCGGGGACTGAACGTCTACACCAGCTTGAACGCAGCAGAGCAGGATGCTGCTTATAGCGCGCTGCGCAAAGGCATCATGGACTACGAGCGACGCCAGCAATACCGGGGTCCGGAAAAGTTTGTGTCGCTTCCAACTGCCGCACAGGAGGTGGAAGATGCGATTGACGATGCACTGGCCAGTCATCCGGACAACGGTGATGTGCTGTCGGCCGTGGTGCTGGAAGCCAATGCTCGCAAGATAGTTGCAGCCCGGGCCAGTGGCGACACGCTGGAGATAGTTGGAGAGGGGCTCAAGCCTGCCCAGTCGGGCCTCAGCGACAAAGCCCCCCCGAACATCAAGATCCGCCGCGGTGCGGTGATCCGCGTGGTGAAGACACCCAAGAACACCTGGGAAATCACGCAGTTGCCCGAGGTGGAGGGCGCCTTCGTAGCCCTGGACCCCCGCACCGGCGCTATTCGCGCGCTGGTGGGTGGTTTCGATTTTGACAAGAATAAGTTCAACCATGTAACCCAGGCCTGGCGCCAACCGGGCTCGAGTTTCAAACCTTTCATCTACTCTGCCGCGCTGGAGAAAGGCTTTACCCCTGCCACCGTGGTGAACGATGCGCCCCTCTTCTTCGATGCGGGAGTGACAGGCGGCCAACCGTGGGAGCCCAAGAACTACGACGGAAAATACGATGGGCCAATGAGCCTGCGCACCGGCCTGGCAAAGTCCAAGAACATGATTTCGATCCGTGTGCTGCAGGCTGTCGGCCCCAAGGCAGGACAAGAATGGGTATCTCGATTCGGATTTGATGCGGACCGGCACCCCGCATACCTGACCATGGCGCTCGGCGCAGGCTCAGTGACCCCGTTGCAGGTGGCGGCCGGGTACTCTGTGTTCGCCAACGGTGGTTACCGCGTCAATCCGTGGCTCATTACCAAAGTCACTGACCACAAAGGTCGGGTTATTTCTGAGACTACGCCCCCTGTGACCAGCGAGCAGCCTCGGGCGATTGATGCACGCAATGCGTTCATCATGAACAGCCTGCTGCAAGAGGTCACCCGCTCTGGAACGGCTGCTCGCGCCCAAGGCACTCTCAAACGGCCAGATCTTTACGGCAAAACCGGTACCACCAACGACTCATGGGATGCATGGTTTGCGGGTTACCAGCCAACCATTGCAGCCGTCACCTGGATTGGCTACGACACACCTCGCAACCTGGGCAACCGCGAGACAGGCGGCGGGCTCAGCCTGCCCGTGTGGATCAGCTTCATGCAACAAGCCCTTAAAGGTGTGCCGGTGATAGAAACGCCGGTACCACCTGGTGTCGTGAATGTGGGCGGTGAATGGTTCTACGACGAATATGCCCGAAATGCGGGCGTTGCGAGCGTAGGGCTTGACGACCGATCAACGTCTTCTGCCGTCAGCCCAACGACCCCGCCTCCCGCAGAGGAACGCAGCCGAATTCTGGATCTTTTCCGAAACTGAAGTGAGTCGCTACCAGCTGGGCAAACTGATGCCTATGCGCCTCTTGCAGCAGCAGCCCGCTTGTGGCTGCTGCGCTTCTAGTCAGGCTGAAAAGGTGAGCGACAACCCTGACTGCAAGGCCGCGTCACGGGTCAGGCACGCAAAAAACTCCCCAGCGCCCTTGGTGTCCTGCCAAGCTGCCCCGTCAAATCGGTAGTGATAACCGCCAGACCGCGCCGCCATCCATACCTCATGCAGCGGCTTTTGCAGGTTGATCACGATCTGGCTGCGGTTGGGGAACGTTAATGTGATCAGCCCCCCTGACCTCTGCGCGTCGACATCGGCGTCTGTGGTGTCGTTGATCAGGTCACAGCTGCGTTCGACGCCAGCAAGCAGTTTTTCGGCATGGTCCAGAAATTCGAGGTCGGTCATTACAATTTGCGCATGTTGAAAGCTTCCCAAATTCTAGTCAGGACGCTTGTCCTTGCTGCCAGTGCGGCGGTCCTTGCAGGTTGCGGACAACGTGGGCCACTGTTTCTGCCCGCCGGGCCAGCCGCCACCCAAAGGGCGACCTTGCCGCAGACGCTCACTCCAGGCGGCACTTCTTCCGCTGCAGAAGTAAGAGCACCCGCCGCAGCGTCAGTCGCATCTGCTCCCCGCTAAGAACACGGGTGTAAGAACCTGTTCAAGGTCTTTTCGGGGTCGCGCGAGTACCCTGCCGGGATGGGATGCAAGGCGCGGTGCG
>NZ_JBKBXG010000020.1:0-66314 GCF_046314175.1 Acidovorax sp.
CCACGAACTTCCGCGACATGCAAGCCAAGCACCCCGGCCGCGCGCTGGAAAAGGCTGTCAAGGGCATGCTGCCCAAGGGCCCCCTTGGCTACGCGATGATCAAGAAACTCAAGGTGTACGGCGGTGCAGAGCATCCCCACACCGCCCAGCAGCCTAAAGTGCTGGAAATCTAAGGAGCCTTGAGATGATTGGTGAATGGAACAATGGCACCGGCCGTCGCAAGTCCAGCGTCGCCCGCGTGTTTCTGAAAAAAGGCTCCGGCAAGATCACGGTTAACGGCAAGGACATCCAGTCCTACTTCGGCCGCGAAACCTCGATCATGATTGCCAAGCAACCGCTGATGCTGACCAACCACGCCGAAACATTCGACGTGATGATCAATGTGCATGGCGGTGGTGAGTCCGGTCAGGCAGGCGCTGCCCGCCACGGTATCACCCGTGCTCTGATCGACTACGACGCGACGCTCAAGCCCGTACTGAGCCAAGCTGGCTTTGTGACGCGTGATGCGCGCGAAGTGGAACGTAAGAAGGTCGGCCTGCGCTCTGCACGCCGCGCCAAGCAGTTCTCCAAGCGTTAAGCTTTTGGTTCTGCGGGATGTCTGCTCTTTGGGGCAGCGTCTCCTGCAAAGCGCACTTTGGTGCGCTTTGCAGAACAAAAACCGCCTTCGGGCGGTTTTTTCGTTTAAGGTGCGCACTTTCTTCCCAATCTGCCTTCCATGATCCGTCTGTCCTTGCCATGCGCCTTCGACTGCTTCGCCGTCGGCTGACCATCAGTGCCCCGCGTGTGGCCATCCGCAGTGCCTTGCCCTGGCCATTTCGATGGTTGGCGTTGGCGGTGGTGTTTGGGTTTTGCGCCGCAGTGGCAGTGTGGGCGTTTGAATTTGGCAAGTCCATTGCAGGCCTGGACTCTGTCTCGCGCGATGAGTTACTGCAGCTACGCGCCGAAGTCACCCGTCTTCGTGATGAGGGCAGCGAGCAGCAAACGGTCGCCCACACCGCCGAGAGCCTTTTGATGGCTGAACGTGCAGCCAAAGAAGGTCTGATGGCCCAGGTGCGGCAACTGGAAGCCGACAACCGCACCTTGCGCGAAGACCTTGGGTTCTTTGAGAAGCTGATTCCTGTCTCCGGCGCAGAAGGGGTGGCCATCCGCAGCCTGCAGGCGGAGGTGCTGGGGGGGATGCAGCTGCGCTGGCAGGTACTGGTAATCCAGGCTGCGCGCAATGCGCCGGACTTCAATGGCAAGCTGGAGCTTGTACTGACTGGAACCCAGGACGGCGCGCCGTGGACGCAAACCCAGCCCCCGCAGGGCCAGTCGCTGCAGGTCAAGCAATACCGCCGTATCGAAGGTGTACTCGATTTGCCCCCCAATGCCGTGGTAAAAACCGTGACCGCCCGCGTACTGGCCGGAGCCACAGTGCGTGCTACGCAAACCATGGTGCTGGATTGAAACGCGTGTCGGCTCCAAGTTATGCATGCTGTGGTGCTCTGCGCCGCCCACTATGGTTTGAGTCTCATTTGCTCTCAAGGCCGCACGTCTTGATGACTCCCTTGGATGTGTCTTACGAAGATGCCTCCAGTTGTTCAATTTCTACCAGCGCACGGCCCCTTGGGCGATGCGTACCCAGGAGTACCCGCCATGTTTTCTCGCAAGAAGCAGCCCCCCATCAAAAGCTTGGTGGCCGAAGGCACCAAGATAGAAGGAGATGTGCAGTTTGCTGAAGGGATGCGCATTGATGGCGAGGTGGTGGGGGACATCCGGGCGGGGTCTGAGCAGCCGAGCATTCTGGTGATCTCCGAGACGGCGCGTGTCGAGGGCGCGGTGCATGCTGACCATGTCATCGTCAATGGCCAGGTGATCGGCCCGGTGCACGCCAAAGAGTTGCTGGAGCTGCAACCTAAAGCACGCATCACCGGGAATGTTCACTACAAGGCGCTGGAGATGCACCAGGGCGCCATGATCGCGGGGCAGATGTGTCCGGCTGCCCAACTGGTGGAGGAAAAGCCCCCACTCAAGTTGGCGTCAAACGGGCAGTGATCTCAATTCCCGAGCGGTTTGCAGTAGTATTCACGCCAAACCTTGAACCCGGAGTACCTCATGAGCGCTGTTGCCGAAAACATCCAGACCGAAATGCCTGCCCCCATCCTGTTCACGGACAGCGCGGCGGCCAAGGTGGCGGACCTGATTGCCGAAGAAGGCAACCCTGACCTGAAGCTGCGCGTTTTTGTGCAAGGTGGCGGTTGCTCCGGTTTCCAATATGGTTTCACCTTTGACGAAATCACCAATGAAGACGATACGACCATGACCAAGAATGGTGTGTCTCTGTTGATCGATGCCATGAGCTATCAGTACCTCGTTGGCGCCGAGATCGACTACAAGGAAGATCTGCAAGGTGCGCAGTTCGTCATCAAGAACCCCAATGCCACCACCACCTGTGGATGTGGATCGAGCTTCTCGGCTTGATGGATACAAGGCTTTGGCCGTAAGGCTGACAAAGACCAGCTAGCCGCCCTTGGGCGGCTTTTTGTTGGGGCAGGTTTCCCCTCGTGGACGGGTGGGACGGGGTCAGGCCGGGTAAATGGCGCCAAGCATCCGCAGGCCTGCTGCACCGGTCACGCCGGGCAAGTTTCCTGGCAGGCCGTTCAGCGACCGGCGTGCCAGCCATGCGAATGCGGCGGCCTCCACTTGAAGCGCCGGCAGGCCCAGCGCATCGGTGGCCACCACGTCAAGGGCTGGGCACGCAGCTTGAAGGCGGTGCATCAAATGTCGATTGAGTGCGCCACCGCCGCATACAGCCAACAAATTACTATTATTTTGATAGCTGCTAGCGCTTGAAGCACAAGCGATAGCTGTGAATTCTGTCAACGTAGCCTGTACATCCACGGGCGCAGCGGACCCGAAGGGCATCAAGTGCGACGAAAGCCAGGCCGGGTTTAACAGATCGCGCCCCGTGCTTTTTGGGGGGGGTCTGTGCAGAAACGGCTCTTGCAGCAGCGACTCCAAAAGGGCGGGCAATACGGCGCCTTGGGCCGCCCAGGCGCCGCCCGCATCGTACGGGTGCCCTGTGTGCAACTGGCACCAGTGGTCCATCAGGGCGTTGCCGGGGCCGCAGTCAAAGCCCAGCACCGTTCCGTCGGCGCCCAGCACGCTCAGGTTCGAGATACCACCGATGTTGAGCACCAGCATGGTTTCGTTGGTACGCCCAAAAACACCTTGGTGGAATGCAGGTACCAGGGGCGCGCCTTGGCCGCCTGCTGCCACATCGCGGCTGCGCAGGTCGGCCACCACGGCAATGCCGGTCAGCTCGGCCAGCAGCGCCGGGTTGCCCAGTTGCAGCGTGTAGCCGGTGCCGTCAAATTCCTGGGGGCGATGGCGCACCGTCTGCCCATGGGCGCCGATGGCCCGCACGGCTGTGGCAGGCAGTCCGCTGTGGTTCAGCAGCGTGCGAACAATATCGGCGTAGGCACGGGACAGCGCATTGCCTGCCAGTGCGGCGCGGTGTAGCTCGTTGTTGCCGGGGGTGTTTAGCGCCATCAGCTCTGCACGGAGCGCTGGCGCAAAAGGGGCGCTGGCGTGGTGTGTCACCACCATTCGCTCGCCGGAGAAATCAGCTAGCACGCCATCAATGCCGTCGAGCGAGGTGCCCGACATCAGGCCGATGTACAGATCGGACATGGCCTGGTGCGGATTGGACCGAGGGCTGTGCTGGGGCGGGTCAGTTCGCGCTGGCTTGCTGAATCAACGCGGCGGCAGACAGTTGCACGCGCATGTTGCTGGCCAGGCGGTCAAACGCGGGACGACCTGCTGCGGACACGGGCGCGGCCGCCTCGCTTTGCGCAACGATGGTCATGGGGTCCTGGTGCTGGCCGTTCACGCGGAACTCAAAATGCAGGTGCGGCCCGGTGGCCCAGCCGGTGGCACCCACGGCACCCAGGGTCTGGCCTTGTTCGATGGACTGGCCTTGGCGCACGTCGATGCGGCTCAGGTGGGCGTAGACCGTGACGTGCTGGTTGCGGTGCTTGACGAAGACCACATTGCCGTAGCCGTTTTGCACGCCGGCAAACTCGACCACGCCATCACCCACGGTACGCACTGCGGTGCCGGTGGGGGCTGCAAAATCGGTGCCCAGGTGGGCGCGCCAGGTCTTCAGGATGGGGTGCATGCGCATCGAAAAACCACTGCTCACCCGCGAGAACTCTACTGGCGATGTGAGGTATGCGCGGCGCATGCTTTCTCCGTCCAGCGTGTAGTAGGCGCCCTTGGCAGCACCGGGCTCCTGGAACCAGACCGCCCCGTGGGTCTTGCCGTTGTTGACGAACTCGGCGCTCAGCACACGGCCGGTGGACAGGGGTTCGCCATCGGCTTCGAGGGTTTCGTACACCACCGAGAAGCGATCGCCCTTGCGCAACGCGCGGCGAAAGTCGATGTTGCCCGAGAAAAGTTCGGCCACTTGCACCGCGACAGCGTCTGGGATGTTGGATGCGTCGGTGGCTGCAAACAGCGAGCTGTTGATGATGCCGCCCGACAGGCGGCTGCTCGTGGTCATCTTGGCGGTTTCGATGCGCGTGGCGAACTTGTCGCCTGTGCGCTCCACGATCAGGCGGCGGAAGTTGCCGCTGTCGTCGGGCACCCAGCGGACTGCCAGGCGGACCAAGCGGTGGTCATCAGTGGTCTCTGCAGACACGATGCGGCCAGTGCGGCCCAGCACATTTTGTCGTACAGGACTGTCACTGCGCAAAAAAGCGGCTGCGGCGGGATCGGCCACGCCCAGGCGCTGCAGCAGCGATTCGGGGGTGTCACTGGTGCGCACCTGCTCCGAGCGGTAGAGCGAAAAACCGGGGGCTTCCAACTGGTCCAGCACCAGGTTATCTGCCAGCGATTCCACCGAGTAGCTCACCATGCGCACGGGCAGCTCAGCGGCATCGGGGGCCAGTGACGCCACGGCGAATGCGCCGCCACCTCCGGTTAGCAGAACGGCTGCTACTGCGGCAGTGATGCGTTTGGGGTGTTGTTGGATCGTGCGGGACAGTCGGTCAAGCAAAGCCGAGCTGGCGGTGGTCAAGCCGTGAATCAATGGTCTATCCCCAGGGTGAGTGTGAATCCATGACCCTTCCCCGGTACAAGTACGGGGCAAGGCAAGGAGCACAGACTGTCAGGCTGCAGCCATTCGACAGCACTAAAAACAAGTCGAAACAGCGGGCCCACTAGAATCCGCCTCTGCAATGTGGGCTGAAGTATAGCGGCGCATGCTGTCTAGACATCCAAAAAAACCCTTATGAATCAATCTGCTGTTACAACAACCCCGGTCTCCGATGGTGTAGGACGGGCCCTTGAAACTTCGCTGCGCGGCGTGCAAGAGCTGCTGCCGCAAGACGAATGGGTCAAAAAACTCGTACGTTCGGAGGCCACAGGCCAGCCGCTGCGCATCAAATTGGGGCTCGACCCCACGGCCCCCGACATCCACATCGGCCACACGGTGGTGCTGAACAAGATGCGGCAATTGCAAGATCTGGGCCACCAGGTGATTTTCCTGATAGGCGACTTCACCACGTTGATCGGCGATCCGTCAGGGCGCAACAGCACGCGCCCGCCGCTCACACCCGATCAGATCAAGTTCAACGCCGAGACTTACTACACGCAGGCCGCCAAGGTGTTGGATCCTTCGCGCACTGAGATTCGCTACAACAGCGAGTGGAGCGACAAGCTGGGCGCGCGCGGCATGATCCAGCTGTCGGCCAAGTACACGGTGGCGCGCATGATGGAGCGCAACGATTTCCACCAGCGGTTCACCGAAGGCAGCTCGATCAGCCTGCATGAGTTTTTGTACCCGCTGCTGCAGGGCTACGACTCCGTGGCGCTCAAAAGTGATCTGGAGCTGGGGGGCACCGACCAGAAGTTCAACCTGCTCATGGGCCGCCATCTGCAGCTCGAATATGGCCAGGAGCCGCAGTGTGTGCTCACCATGCCGCTGCTCGTAGGGCTCGATGGCGTGGACAAGATGTCCAAGTCCAAGAACAACTACATCGGCATCACCGAAGAAGCCAACACCATGTTCGCCAAGGTGCTGTCGATCAGCGACACGCTGATGTGGGACTGGTACACGCTGCTGTCGTTCAAGAGCCTTGCCGACATCGCCGCACTCAAGGCCGAGATCGCGGGCGGGCGCAACCCCAAGGACGCCAAGGTGATGCTCGCCAAGGAAATCACCGCGCGGTTCCACAGTGCCGCGGCGGCCGAGGCGGCCGAGCAGGATTTCATCAACCGCAGCAAGGGCGGTGTGCCCGATGAGATTCCCGACGTGGCCTTGTCGGGTGCCCCGCTGGGTATTGGTGCGCTGCTCAAGCAGGCCAACCTGGCGCCGTCGGGTAGCGAGGCCAACCGTCTGATTGATGGCGGCGGCGTGCGCGTGGATGGCAGCGTGGTCAGTGACAAGGGCCTGAAACTCGACGCGGGCACCTACGTGGTTCAGGTGGGCAAGCGCAAGTTTGCCCGGGTGACTCTGACCTGATTTTTCAGGTCAAATTTGCCACTAGCGCTTGATGGATAAGCGCTGATAGCTATCAAAATAAAAGCGCTGAAGCCGTAAGGAGCAGCGCTTTTTTCATGCCCCGTCCAGGTCGTCGTTCAAATCCGGGTCCGGCACATCCCCAATCGCCTCGCGCGTTGCCTGCGCCTGCAGTTCTAGCCAGGCGCAAAACGCCTTGATCTCTGGCCGCTGCCCGCTGCGGGGCCCCACCATCAGCCAGTAGGCCAGCGGCGAATCAATACGGTGGCCGGGCAGCACCTCCACCAGGTCGCCAGCGGCCAGCGCATCGGCAATCAGCGGCATGCGCGCCAGCGCCAGGCCCTGGCCAGCCAGGGCGGCCTGCACGATCTGGTGCGCGTAGTTGAAGTACAGCCAGCGCTGGGGCTGCAGCTTGGCCAAGTCGCAGGTGTCGAACCAGCGCCGCCAGCTCAGATATTCCAGGTGCTGGCTGCGGTGCGCGTCGCCGGCTTCGATCAAGGTGAACTGCGCCACATCGGCTGGCGTGCGCAGGGGCTTGCCGCTTTTGAGCAGCCAGGGGCTGGCGACCACCGCCAGTTGCTCGCCAAACAGGCGCTGCGCGCCTTGGGTACCCACGCCGGGCAGGGTGTAGCGCAGGGCCAGGTCCACGTCCGAGGTTTCCAGGTCCACCGGCACGTCGCTCGCATCAATGCGGATGTCGATGCCGGGGTTGTCGCGCTGGAACTCCTCCATGCGCGGAATCAGCCACATCGACGCAAAACTGGCCCAGGTCGTGATGGCCACGCTGCGGCGCCCGGCCGTCTGGCGCACCAGGCGCACGGCGGCGTCCATGCGCTCGATGGCGGGGGCCACGGCGCGCTGCAGCTGTGCGCCTGCGCTGGTCAGCTCCACCGCCCGCGTGTGGCGCAGGAAAAGGGCCACGCCTACTTCTTCTTCCAGCGACTGGATCTGGCGGCTGACGGCCGACTGGGTGAGCGCCAGTTCATCCGCCGCAGCGCGGAAGTTCAGGTGCCGCGCCACGGCCAGAAAAGCGCGCCAGTGCCCGGTGGCCACGGGGCGGGTGCGAAGCACGGCGGGGGAATATTCGGCAGAGGCCATGGTAGGTTTCCCAGTGGGCGATTCATGCGTTGATGGAATGAATAGCGTACCGCGTTTTCATTGGACTGTGAACGCCCTCGGGCGCACCATCCAGGCTCTACAACACCTTTTACTGAAGCCAAGGAGCCTGTCATGTCCCCCCGCAACGTTCTGGAATCGCAACAATCCGTCCATGCCGATCTGGCTGGTCGTTCTGCGGCCGGTTGCTGGAAGCTGGCGGCAGGCTGCGCTTTGTCGCTCTACCCGCGCCAGCGCAGCGTGCTGGAGATTGCCCAAGGCCGTGTCTGGCTCACCCTGAGCCCCGCGAGCCCGTCGCACATCCGCCAAAGCGCCGCATCTGCCGTGGTGGACCAGGTGCTGCAGGCGGGCGAGCGCCTGACCATCGAGCCTGGCCAGCACGTGGTGATGGAGGCATGGAGCCAGTCGGGCGACAGAGCGCATGTCGGCCCCGTGGCGTTTCACTGGGACCTGGCGCCCGCCTCCGCTGCTGCCGCGGCGTTGCCCGCAAGCCCGTTTACCCGCCCGTTCGCACAGTCCAGCGCCGCCAGCGAATGGGAGTGTGGCGTCGTCCAGCCGCTGCGCGACCTGGTGCATGCGCTGGGGCAGGGCGGCCGCGCAGTAGGCACCGCACTGGCAGACATGGCGGCTGCGGGCGGGCGTTTTGCGGCGGGCCTCGCCCGGTTTGCTCTGCATCGGATAGCAGCCCCGCTAACGCGCAAGCCAGCCTGACAACTACATGCAGGAAAAGCATCAATCGGTGCCGTGCTTTTCATTGGACGCACTGCGGCACCCCGCGCACCATAGCGATCTATTAGGGTAAACCCGGATAATGCCATGACGACCACTCAAATTCAGAATTTCCAAGCCGCCCGCACCGAAGTGCGCGCCCCCGCCATCACCAGCACGGCTGCGGCAACCAACAAGGGTGTGTGCACCCTGCTGTCCGGCGCCGCCCTCAGCCTCACACCCAACGCGCCCACGGCGCTGCGCATTGCCGAAGGCAAGGCGTGGGTGACGCTGGATGACGGCCCGCACGGGGCGCGGGGCGAAGCGGCCGGTGACGTGTTCTTGCACGCGGGCCAGACGCTGTGGGTGGCCACAGGCCAGCACGCGGTCGTGGAGCCCCTGGGCGGCCGTCGCCTGCAGTACCGCCTGACGGGCCTGGCCGCAGACCAAAGCCGTGCGTCGTGGTGGCACCGTATCTGGGGCGGCGCACCGTCGCAGGGCACCCCCGCGGATGCCTGCTGCGCCTGACGGTCTTAGGTCCGGGTCGGGCCGTCTGATCCGGAATTTCTATTGAAAAGAGCTGCAGGCGCTTGTCATTAAAGCGCTGGCAGCTCCTTTTTTTATAGTGAACGATGGCGAAAGGTGGGGTGCTTCAGGGCACCAGTTCCTTGCGTAGTTCTCCAAACGCAACCACTGCCACTTCGCCATCCAGGTGCTCCATGCGGGCCAAGGCGTCCACGTCCTCGACCGTGCTGAAGGCCAGACTGAATTGCTGGAACCTGCGCCCCGCCAGCGGGCCGTTGTGCAGCACCTCGACATTCACATGGCGGGGGTCGTTGCGGATGCGCTCGATGAGTTTCAGTACCGCCTTCTGCGGGCCTTCCAGCTGCTGGCAAAAGCGCTGGCCGTCAAAGATCAACAAGCCTGTGATGTCCAGTTCGGAATTGACCTGGCGGGCCCGTCCCGCGATTTCTGCCACCACGCTCAAGGGTTGGTCGGGGGCAAGGGTGCTCACATATAAGACCTCGTAGAGGGCCGTACTAAATTTCATACCGCAATGTAGGCGGCGCACCGCGTCAACACAATGTAAAAAGACATAGTGTGGCGTGCGCAGCACCGTCAGAAAATGAGCGCGCTGGCGACCGAGACCCATCGGGGTGATCCCTAAAATCTCGCCACCATGAACGCCCCTTTGACCTCTGCCGTGTGCCCACCCAACTGCCACAATTGCAGGCTGCGACAGACGGGAGCCTTCACCCTGGTCACGCCCGCACAGCTGGATTTCATCGAGGGCTTTCGCACGGGTGTGACGGTGGTGGAGGCGGGCGGCACGCTGGTGCGCGAGAACCAAGTCAATGCCAAGCTGTTCACGCTGTATTCGGGCTGGGCGTTTCGCTACAAGACGATGAGTGACGGGCGCAGGCAGATCCTGAACTTTCTGCTGCCCGGCGACCTGGTGGGCCTGCAGCAGGAGTTTGGCGATGTGTCCACGCATGGCATCGAGGCGCTGACCGATTGCTCGCTGTGTGTCTTTCAGAACGACAGCCTGTGGGCACTGTTTCGCGAACACCCGCGCCTGGGTTATGACATCACCTGGCTGGCCTCGCATGAAGAGGGCCACCTGGACGAGAACCTGCTGACCACCGGCCGCCGCAACGCCACCGAGCGTGTGGCCATGCTGCTCATGCACCTGTACCGGCGCATGGACCGCATCGGGCTGGTGGAAGACGGCACGGCGGAGTTTCCTCTCAACCAGCAGCACATCGCAGACGCCTTGGGTCTGTCGCTGGTGCACACCAACAAGACGCTGCGGCGCCTGTCGCTGCTGGGCCTGCACGAGTTGAAAAACGGGCGGCTGCGCCTGCTGAACACGCGCGCCCTGTCGCGCATTGCCGAGTATTACGACACGCCGCCGCCGCTGATGCCGCTGCTGTAGGCGCTGGTTGCAGCAGAAAAATATTGGATAAAAATGCCCCTAGCGCTTACGGGATAAGCGCTAGCAGCTATGGTTTTAGTAGCGTTTTGCGCCAGACAGGCTGCAGCCGATAATCCACGGCACCCCGCGCAGCGGACTTGCGCACCGGCCCACCACACTCTTTTTTTCATGACCTCACTCGACATCCTTATCATGGCGGCCGGCAAGGGCACGCGCATGAAAAGCCGCATTCCCAAAGTGCTGCAGCGCCTGGCCGGGCGCCCGCTGCTGCACCATGTGCTGGACCAGGCGGCACATTTGCAGGCGCGCAGCGCCATCGTCATCACGGGCCACGGTGCTACAGAAGTAGAAGCTGCTACCGCAGGTGCAGCAAGCGCCACAAGCACAAGGACCGGCACTTTTGACCTTATGTTTGTGCGCCAGGAGCCCCAGCTGGGCACCGGCCACGCGGTGCAGCAGACCGTGCCGCATCTGCGCGACGATGGCACGGTGGTGGTGCTGTCGGGTGACGTGCCCTTGACCCAGGCCGATACGCTGCGCGCCCTGGTGGCCGCCAGCGAAGGCGGCAAGCTGGCCCTGCTGACGGTGACCCTGCCCGACCCCACGGGCTACGGCCGCATCGTGCGCAATGCATCCGATGCGGTGCAGGGCATCGTCGAGCACAAAGACGCCAGCGACGCCCAGCGCGCCATCACGGAGGTCTACAGCGGCATCATGGCCGTGCCCGCGAAGCTGCTGCGTGGCTGGCTGGCGCGGTTGACCAATAACAACGCCCAGGGTGAGTACTACCTGACCGACATCGTTGCCATGGCCGTGGCAGAGGGCGTGCCGGTGGTGGCCCACCGCATCACCGACGCGCTGCAGGTGGCGGGCGTCAACAGCCCGCTGCAGCTGGCCGAACTGGAGCGCGCGCACCAGCTGCGCCAGGCGCGGGCGCTGATGGAGCAGGGCGTGCGCCTGGCCGACCCGGCGCGGTTTGATCTGCGCGACGATGCGCGCACAGGCGTGCGCGGCGAGCTGGTCTGCGGGCAGGACGTGGAGATTGACGTCAACTGCGTCTTCACGGGCCGCGTGGAGATGGGCGAGGGCGTGAGCATTGGCGCCAACTGCTGCATCGCCAACGCGCGCATCGCGGCGGGCGCGGTGATCCACCCCTTCACCCACATCGACGGCGAAAAAGCCGGCGCCACCGTGGGCGAGGGCGCCTTGATTGGCCCCTTTGCCCGCCTGCGCCCCGGTGCGCAACTGGGCCGCGAGGTGCACATCGGCAACTTTGTGGAAGTGAAGAACTCCACCCTGGCCGACGGTGCCAAGGCCAACCACCTGGCGTATCTCGGCGACGCCACCGTGGGCGAGCGCGTGAACTACGGCGCAGGCAGCATCACCGCCAACTACGACGGCGCCAACAAGCACCGCACCGTCATCGAGGCCGACGTACACATCGGCAGCAACTGCGTGCTGGTAGCGCCCGTCACCATTGGTGTGGGTGGCACGGTGGGCGGTGGCAGCACCATCACCAAGAGCACAGCTGCAGGCGCGCTGAGCGTGGCGCGGGGCAAGCAGGTCAGCATTGCCAACTGGTCCCGCCCTGCCAAACAACCCAAGTCATGAACGAGCCAGACGCCAGCGCCGACCACGAACTGCAGCAACTGCAGGGATTGCGCGCGGAGCTGGCCCGCAGCCAGCAGCAGGTGGCCGACATGGCCGCCGCGCAGGAGGAGTTCTTGCGCGCCGTGTCGCACGACCTGCGCGCGCCGCTGCGGCATGTGACGTCGTACGGAACGCTGGTGCGCGAGGTGCTGGGCGACTTACCGTCCGAGGTGCTGCAGGGCGCCGAGGTGCAGGAGGCGCTGGGATTCCTTGCCACCATGGACCAGTCGGCCCGGCGCATGGGGCTGATGATTGACGGTCTGCAAGCCCTGGTACGGGTGGGGCGTGCGCCACTGCGCCTGCAGCCCATGCCGCTGGCACACGCGGTTGCACACGCGCGCACTGGGTTGGCCCCGCAGGAGGAAGGCCGCACCGTGGAGTGGCAGGTGGCGTCCGAACTCCCCACGCTGCATGCCGACGCGAGCCTGCTGCAGGAGCTGCTGGTGCAGCTGCTGGGCAACGCGCTCAAGTTCACCCGCTCGGTGGCCCAGCCCCGCATTGCCGTGCAAGCCGATAAGGCGCCGCCAGGCCAACTCGTCTTCACGGTGCAGGACAACGGCGCAGGGTTTGACCCCGCTCGTGCGGGCACCTTGTTCGGCGTGTTCCAGCGCCTGCACCGCGAGACCGAATTTGAAGGTGTGGGCACCGGCCTGGCGCTGTGCCGGGCAGTCGCGCAGCGGCATGGCGGCAGCATCACGGCGACCGCAGTGCCGGGGCAGGGCTGCACGGTGCGGGTGCAGTGGCCTGCTGCGCTGGCGCTCCCGGGTGTGGATGGTTAAAAAACCGATCAAGGAGGGCTGAGGGCCTATGGCCCTGTCAGGGCTGTTGCGGGAGGTGGCTGAAAGCCGCTGTCGCGCCGCCCTTTTGCATCAGCAGTTACACAGCGGGCGCGAGTTGCGGTTCTATGCTGCCCGCCACGCGGTTGCGCCCGCCGTGTTTGGCGGCATACAGCGCCGCGTCGGCCGCATCGATCCAGGCGCGCAGGCTGCTATGGCGGTGGTCGGCGGGTGCCACGCCAATGCTGCTGGTGATGCGCACGCCCGGCAGGCTGCGCAGGCGCACGCCCTCGGTCTGCTCGCGGATGCGGTGGGCAATGGCGAGGGCGTCCTTGGCCTGCATGCCCGGCAGGATGATGGCAAATTCATCGCCGCCGTAGCGGCCCGCGCAGTCGCCCGCGCGCACATTGCCGCGCACCACGTGCGCCAGCGCACGGATCACTTCGTCGCCCACGGTGTGGCCGTGTTCGTCGTTGATCTCCTTGAAGTGGTCGATGTCCAGCATCAGCATGCAGGCCGGTTCGTCGGTGGTGTGGTGGCGGCGCAGCGCGGCCTCGGCCTGCTCTTGCCAGTGGCCGCGGCCGAACAGGCCGGTGAGCGCATCTACGCGCCGCAATTCGTCCAGCAACTGGTTCTGTTGCGCGGTTTTGCGGATGAGCTGGTAGCTGACGATGCTGACCGACAACGTGTGCAGCGCCATCACCGGCAGGCAGGCCATGATGACGCGCATGGAGGTGTCGGGCGCCCAGTGCAGGCCGGCGAACGCCGCGCCTGCCACCATGCCGCCCAGCATGGCGGGTATGGAGCGCGCCCACAGCCCGCGGATGCCGGTGGTGATCTTGTCCACCATGGTCAGCGTGACCAGCAGCACGCTGGGCAGCAGGTTGAAGTGCATCAGCGGCACAAAGCTGGCGGCCATGGCCGAATCGATGAGCAGGTTGCGCATCTCGGCGCGGTACGGGTCTTTGCTGCGCCGCGTGATCAGGTAGGCCACATGCGGCCACACAAAGGCGGGCAGCGCCATGGCCAGCCACGCGGCAGCGCTGGCCTGCCGCTCCCACAGCACCACAGCCACCACCATGCCGCCCAGCCCCATGCCCAGGATGCGCAGGGGGTAGATACGTCGGGGCATCTGGCGGCGGCGTGTGGGCATAGGTGAATCCAGGGACGAACGAGCGAGCGAGCGAACGGATGGGCGTGTGGCGGAGCGCCGGTGGCGCCACGCGGAGGGCAGGCAGGGCAGGTCAGGGCGAATGGAACGGGTTGGCCGGGGAGCTTACATGCCTCCGTCGGGCGATGCCAGCAACAAATGACCGGATGCGGGGGCGGTTTTTGGGCGTTTTTTGCCCAGCGCAGGATCGTCGCTCGCGGATTACCGGCGTTGGAGATGCCGCAGTTGCTGGCGCAGCGCAGTGACTTCTTCAATCAGGTCGGTGGTGAGCGCCGCCAGGTGGGGGTCGGCGTCAAAGGTCACTTCCAGGTGGGCGATGCGCCGCGCGCGCACCACCGTGGCGCCGCCGAAGCGCCAGGCAGCGGGGTCGCCGCTGGCAGCCGCGCCCGGTTCTAGCAGGCCCTCCTGCAGCCGGGCGGCTACCCAATCAGCGTCCATGCAGCACGCGCGGGCCAGGGCCTCCAGCGTGAGGGCGACGCTGTCTTCGTCCAGCAATTCAGCGGGGGGCGTGGGGGCATGGGCGCTCATGACTGGGCTCCTTGCGCGGCGCGCGGGTTGTAGTGGGGAAAGGCCTGGGCCAGCGCTGCATACGCGGCGCGTTCGGCATCGGTGGCGGCGGGTGGCAGGGCCATGTTCAGCTCCAGAAATAGGTCGCCTGGCGGTTTGCCGGGGATGCCCCGGCCCTTGAGGCGCAGCTTGCGCCCGGCCTTCCAGCCGGAAGGCACGGTCACTTCGATCACCGAGCCGCCGGGTGTGAGCACCTCAACAGACCCTCCCAGTGCCGCCTCCCAGGGCGCCACCATCAGCGGCTGGTACACATCGCGCCCCTGCGCGCGCCAGCGCGGGTCGGGTTTGAACAGCACCTCCAGAAACAGGTCTCCCGCTGGTGCGCCGCCCCAGCCGGGGCTGCCCTGGCCTGCCAGGCGGATGAGTTGGCCCTCGCGCACGCCTTGGGGGATGGTGACGACCAGGTTGCGCTCGTCACGCACCAGCGACCCGTCGTCGCCCTGGTGCGCGCTTTGCAGCGTCAGGGTGCGCTCGGCGCCTTGGTAGGCGTCCGCCAGGTCCAGTTCGATGCGGGCATGGTGGTCGGTGCCACGCTGGGGCTGGGGTGCTTGTGCCTGGGCGCTGCGGCGCGGCCCGCCACGCGCCCTGGCATTGCGCCCAAATAGCTGTTCAAAGAAGTCGCTGTAGTCGCCCTGCGCGCCACCTGGCCCACCCGGGGCCCCCGAGGCGTCGGAAAACTCGAATCCTGCATCCCAGTGCGGTGGCGGGCGGAAGTCCTGCCCGGGCTGCGCACGCGGTTCCTGCGCCAGCCGGTCGTACGCGGCCCGTTTTTCGGGGTCTGACAGCACCGCATTGGCCTCGTTCAGCGCCGTCATGCGGGCAACGGCGTCGGGCTCCTTGCTCACGTCAGGGTGGTACTTGCGCGCCAGCTTGCGATAGGCCTTCTTGATCTCGTCTGCGGTGGCGCCGGGGGCGACGCCAAGCGTTTCGTAATAGTCCTTGAACTCCATGCGGCATGGCTCCTGTGTGTCCAAACACTCTATGCCGATGCGCTGGGAAGGCAATAGGACAACGACACCCAAAGGGCTGAATGTCGATATGCTATAAAATATATAGCTAACAACGCTTGCTATTCAAGCGCCAGAGGCACTTTTGTGTCAAATTTTGCCCGCCGGGTGGCAAAGAACGCTTTGACGTTGCGCACATTGGCATCACCCGTGAACAACCGCTGCGACAGCGCCAGGTACCCGGGCATGTCCCGCGTGTGTACCACCAGCACAAAGTCTGGCCCGGGCGACACGCGCCAGCATTGCTGCACGGCGTCGTCGGCCACGGCGCGGGCTTCGAAAGCGTCGAGCTGCTCGGAGCCCTGGCGGTCCAGCGACACCTCAACGATGCAGGCCAGCCCATGCCCCTGCAGCGCGGCCAGCCGGTCGGGCTGCAGGATGGCCACCTGGCGCTCGATCAGCCCCGCATCGTGCAGGCGCTTGACGCGGCGCAGGCAGGTGGGCGGAGAGACGTGCACCTGTTCGGCCAGCGCCTGATTGCTTTGCGCAGCGTCGGTTTGCAAAAGGTTGAGGAGCTGCAGGTCGGTGTGGTCGAGTGATATGGATTCCATAAATTAACCAGATATGGCCAAAAATTTCATGAATTATGAATCGTGAAATTAAAGTCCAATACTTGGTGAATATCAATCGCAAATTTCTTTGTGTGCTGCCTACCATCGCCCCATCGCTTTCAACACCAAGGCAACACCATGTGCGGCATCGTCGGCGCAGTCTCCACGCGCAACATCGTTCCCATCCTCGTCCAGGGCCTGCAGCGGCTCGAATACCGGGGCTATGACTCCTGCGGCGTGGCGGTCCACGCGTCCAGCCTGGACGCCACGCGCCCTGCTGGCTTGCAGCGCGCGCGCAGCACCGCCCGCGTGGCCGAGCTGCTGGAGCAGGTGAGCACCGAGCACATCGACGGCGCCACCGGCATTGCCCACACCCGCTGGGCCACCCATGGCGCGCCTGCGGTGCACAACGCCCATCCCCATTTCAGCCATGGCACGGGGGCGGACTCCCACTCGCAAGCCGCAGGCCGCGTGGCCCTGGTGCACAACGGCATCATCGAAAACCATGAAGAACTGCGCAAGGCACTGCAAGCGCGCGGCTATGTGTTTGTAAGCCAGACCGACACCGAGGTCATCGCCCACCTGGTGGACAGCCACTACAGCGGCGATCTCTTTGATGCCGTGCAGGCCACCGTGGCCGAGCTGCACGGCGCCTACGCCATCGCCGTCATGCACAAGGACGAACCCCACCGCGTAGTGGGCGCGCGCGCTGGATCGCCGCTGATCCTGGGGGTCGGAGCCGGTGGAGCAGAACACTTCCTGGCCAGCGACGCCATGGCCCTGGCGGGTGTCACCGACCAGATCGTCTACCTCGAAGAAGGCGATTTGGTGGACCTGCAGCTGGGCCGCTACTGGATCGTGGGCAAGGACGGCACCGCACTGACGCCGGCACAGCGCCCCGTGCGCACCGTGCTGGCCCACAGCGGCGCGGCCGAGCTGGGGCCCTACCGCCACTACATGCAAAAGGAAATTTTCGAGCAACCCCGCGCCATTGCCGACACGCTCGAAGGCGTGGAAGGCATCGTGCCCGAGCTGTTTGATGGCGCAGGCCAGCACGGCGCACCCGGCACAGCCGCCTGGCGCGTGTTCAAGGAAATCGACAGCGTGCTGATCCTGGCGTGCGGCACCAGCTACTACAGCGGCTGCACCGCCAAATACTGGCTCGAAGATATCGCGGGCATCCCCACTCAGGTCGAAGTCGCCAGCGAATACCGCTACCGCACCAGCGTGCCCAACCCGCGCACCCTGGTCGTCACCATCAGCCAAAGCGGCGAAACCGCCGACACCCTTGCCGCGCTGCGCCACGCGCAGAGCCTGGGCATGCAGCACACGCTCACCATCTGCAACGTGGCCACCAGCGCCATGGTGCGTGAATGCAAGCTGGCGTACATCACCCGCGCGGGGGTGGAGATCGGCGTGGCCAGCACCAAGGCGTTCACTACGCAGCTGGCGGGCTTGTTTTTGCTGACCCTGGCACTGGCCCAAAGCAAGGGCCGACTGACCGAAGCGCAGGAGGCCGAGCACCTCAAGGCCATGCGCCACCTGCCCGTGGCCCTGCAAGCTGTGCTGGCCCTGGAGCCGCAAATCATCAGCTGGGCCGAAGACTTTGCGCGCATGGAAAACGCCCTGTTCCTGGGCCGCGGCCTGCACTACCCCATTGCACTCGAAGGCGCCTTGAAGCTCAAGGAAATCAGCTACATCCACGCCGAGGCCTACCCGGCCGGTGAACTCAAACACGGCCCCCTGGCCCTGGTCACCAGCGCCATGCCGGTGGTGACGGTCGCGCCCAACGACGCCCTCTTGGAAAAGCTCAAGAGCAACATGCAGGAGGTGCGCGCCCGCGCCGGCGTGCTGTATGTACTGGCCGACGGTGACACCCGCATTGAAAGCGGCGAGGGACTGCACGTGATCCGCATGCCCGAGCACTACGGCCCCTTGAGCCCGCTGCTGCACGTGGTGCCGCTGCAGCTGCTGGCGTATCACACGGCTTGCGCGCGGGGGACGGATGTCGACAAGCCCAGGAATTTAGCCAAAAGTGTCACCGTGGAGTGACGTCGGGGGCGGGGTTTTTATTGTGATTACAAGAAATAAAGTTCGTCGGATGCAAATAAAGTTTGTCGGGCATTTCCTGCATTGTGAAATCAACCCACCCGAGTCTTTTCAGTCAATCACAGTGCAGAACACTCGTAGTGGAGGGGGCGCTATGGGTTCACATCCACACGAAAATCCTCCCTGAACTCCAGGTTCTCCATCCCCCCACCCCCGAGCTTGTATCCCCTGGGGTTGGAGGCCACCCGAGTCCCCCGCACCTGGTAGTCCACGCTGTCATGGATATGCCCATGGATCCAGGTGCTGGCCCGCCCCATCAGCGCCTCCAGGTCGCTCGCATAGCAAGGTGCAGCGGGTGCCCCGCAAAGCCCTCGGAAAGCGCCAGAGGGCGCAGCGCATGATGGGTCACCACCACCTTGTTCTCCGGATCCCCCTGGCCCAGCTGTTCTTCCAGCCACAGTCTGCTCTCTTGGTGCCGACGCGCAGCCATCGCAGGAAACAGCCGGTGCTTGCGCTGCCAGTACATCTCCGGCTGCGGAGAAATCTTGATCCGCTTGTAGTCATTCATGCGCTGGCGCGCTGCGCTCATCGCTTCCAGCTTGGTGTCCGCACCGTGTAGCGCAAAGTCCGTCCAGAGCGCGCAGCCCATAAACCGTACTCCGCCAATCACGACGTCATCGTTCTACAGGTAGTGGATATCGTGTTCCCGTGCCAACACGCGCATGGCATCCACGTGCTTGTCCCAGTTCTGCCCGTAAAACTCATGGTTGCCGTCCACATAAATGATTGCCTTGTCCGGGAAGGTCTCGCGCGCCCAGGGCAGGCCCTTGGTGCCTTCGGTGATGTTGCCGGCCAGCACCACCACATCGATCGGTTTGAGGAAGTCGGGGTCCAGCTGCAGCGTCAGAGGACACATATCAGATGCAAGTCCGAGTACACAAGCAGTTTCATGGAGGCTCCATCGGAGAGTTGTGCGGATTCATGGCCGACCCCGGCGGGGCTTCTTGCGCACCTTGGCAGACGGCGTAAAGCCGACCCGCTGAATCCGACTTGAGATCAAGCGTCCGTTCAGTACTGGCCCTGGTTTGATGCTGACCCTGAGTCCCTTGCCAGGACCCTTTAGCGAAAAGTACACGCGGCTCCCCACCTTCCACCCCATCTCCGGTGGTAATGGAAAGCGATAACGGCTATCGATGCAGGTTTGTCCGGAGGGCTCGGATCGTCTTTTGACAGTCTTTGGATTCAGAGGCATACCAATCCTTGTGTGACATCCCACCCCACATTGACGAAGTGGGTGGTCTCGGTCGGTGCCAGCACCTCGCGGTGCAAATGCCCGTGGTAGTTCAGCAGTCGGCCAGCGCTATGGTCGACAGTCGCTGGGTAATGGCTCACAAAGACGTTCTGACCCAGTCCGTCCTTCCAGGCCAGGAAGGGCAACACCGCATCAAACAGCGAACGCTGACCGTCGATGGATCGCTCCGCAAGATAGCGGCATTCGCCATTGCGCTTGAGGTCGTGGTTTCCAAGCACCAGTACCTTGCGCCCCGGGATACGCCGAATCCATTCCATGGCCAGGTGGTGGTCTCCCATGGCCAGGTCGCCCACGATCACCAGCCATTCGTCATCACGAACCTTCCGCGTCTGAGAGACCAAGTGCTCGTTCATCTGCGCGGCATCGATAAAAGGGCGGTTGCAGTACCGGATTACGTTGGCATGGCAAAGATGCAAGTCTGCAGTCATCCAGACCCGCTCACCGCGGGCCAGGGCTTGCTCGATCAGTGTGCTCACCGCGCCGATGGTGCCGGGCCGTGCCAGCGCCAACATGGCCGCGTGCACATCGGGACGACTTCTCTCGGTCTCAAGGGTGCGCTTGAATAGGTCCAGGGCGTCGTCAAAGTCCATGCAGTCCCCGCCAACTCGGAGAAGCATGCTGCTGCGTGGATAACGGTGGGGATCTGAAAGGCATAACGGGCTCCTGATTGCGGAGCCCGATGGGGGTGGCCTGAAGGTGAGGGACCAGGCTCCGCGGTGATGAACTGCGGGCTGCTGGAATCGGAAAAACTAGGTCTTCAACCGGATACCAAACACCGCACGATGGTCGTTTTCACGACTATCGATGCGGTGGATATGAAGAGGGTGCGGCTGGACATGCGGTTCATTATCCCGGAGCGGGAAAGCCTTGTCAACACTGGGTTTGCGGGCAATGGCGAAGGTACTCGTTGAATTGGTTTGTGGTGATATCAAGGTGCAAATCAAATGCCACTGAGTGGTGTTCAACTGTGCCCATGCGCTCCTGTGCGACGACATTCGATGCCAGTGATTTCGTGTTGAGCATTGAATGGGTTGATGTCATAGTGGGCGAAGTTCCTTGCTCGTTCCAACGAAGGGCACACATGATGAATCGCCACTCCGAATCACCGGAAAACGTCCCGACGCCTTCGCACGCCAACGCAGACACAAAGCTCGACACTGCAGTCACCGAGCGCACGCTGCTCCAACGCGACTTGTTTTTGCGCGCTGCCGAAGTGTTCGGCAGCGAGGGCCCCATGTGGATGGCAAAGCCGCATGACCTGCTCAACGGCAAGAGCCCGAAGGAACACGCCACCAACGAAGCCGGTTGCTCAAAGGTCCGCCAGATCCTGAACTCGATCGAATATGGTGGCGTTGTTTGAGCATCGTCGCCTGGTGTCTTGAAAAGACGCAAGGGGACAGAAGGGTCGTGGGCCTTCGCGCAGGTTGAAAGGAATCAGTCGATGAAACTCTACGTGCTCTCGGACCTCCATGCGGATCAAACGGCGTTCACACCCGATCCTGCTGCTATAGAGGCCTGTGACCTGGTGATCCTAGCCGGGGACATTCACACCGGCGGGTTTGTTCCGACCTGGGCGCGCGACAAGTTTGGTGAGGACAAGCCGATTCTCTGGGTTGCCGGGAATCATGAGTTTTACGACCACGACTGGGACCGCTCTCTTGGTGACATGCGCAACGCAGCGCAGCAGCAAGGGGTTCACTTTCTTGAGAACAATTCGATCACGATTGGAGGTGTGGATTTCCTCGGCACAACGCTCTGGACCGATTTTGAGTTGCTGGGCCGTAAAAGCGAATCCATCACCAATGCCAGCCGTTACGTCGCGGACTACAAGGCGATCGCCGGCTGCAACCCTTTCAAGACCATCGAGCGACACCGGGTCAGCCGTGCTTGGCTGGCCAACCAGCTGTCCTCCGAATCGCCAAGGCCTCGCGTGGTTGTGACCCATCACTACCCCAGTCCTCTCTCGACGGATCCGCAGTATGCGGATGAGCCTGCCAGCGCGGCGTTTGGATCGGACCTTCCGCCCGAATTCTTCAAGGGTGTGAACCTGTGGATTCATGGGCATACCCACACGTCGTTTGACTACGAGACCCATGGGTGTCGGGTGGTTTGCAACCCGCGTGGTTACCTGCAGCGCGATGGTAGTTTTGAGAATCCGCACTTCAACCCTGGCTTGCTCTTATGCCTTTGAACAAGCGATGCGATTTGTGGGCCACTGTTGATACAAGCGTTGTGAGTTGACCCCCCCATGCTCCACCAATCAAAAGACCGTAGCCTTCTGCTGCACCAGGAGGCGGTGAGGATGATTCAGGCTGAGCCTGCTCTGACGGACCGCGCTCTCGGGATCCTGAAGCGTTGGGCTGAGCATTCAGAGTGGACACGCAACGCTACTGCGTGACCGCTGGGTCGAGATCATCAAGGCCGGTGACTGGTCGGCTGCGCTCGAAGAGTCCGAGCGCGGAAAGCAGCTCCGCCAGGCGTCCCCCAAGGCCTGCTTGGTGCCCGATGAAGTGCGCATGGAGATCATCCGAAGCGTGAAGGGGAGCGGCAAGCCTACAGGCCTGGAGGTGCTGCAAGAGAAAAGGCGCTGAAGCCTTGGTTGTGCACAGCAAGCCCTTGCGCCCGTTGCAGCGCTGTTTGAACCTCAGACCTTCGCCGCCTGGCGGATCTTCTTATTGGCCTTGACCGGCCCCATCCTCACCACTTCCTCAATCTTCGCGAGCTGCTTGGCACGAGGGTGGGCCTGGCCCTTCTCCCACCTTGAGTACGACAGTGGAGTGACAGCCAGCAAAGATGCCATTTGAAGTTGAGTGGCTCCAAGTGCATTGCGCATCTGGGTGAGAATCTCCGGCGCAAACACGAAGTCCTCGCGCGTAGCCCGTTTCGAAACTATAGGTTGGGGGGAAGGCGAAACTGCTCTTGCCACCTTCGTCTGCCGTTGGGCCGCCTTCAGCTGCGAGGTGAGGCCCTTCACTTCCCGCTTTAAAGCGGCAATCTCCGAACGGTGGCTGGTGATCGCTTTGCGCATACCCTGAAGTTCAGGCTTGAGCTCCTTGCGCGCCATGCGAACAACTTCGGCGCGAAAGGCATTGGAAAACGTATTCATAGGTGCAATGGTACGAGATGCCCACTCCGAGAATTCAAAACACCAAATCGCCGTCCCCACCTCGTAAGATCGTCGCACCATGACCACCAAAGCCACCTGGACACAGGAAACCTTAGAGCAAACGCCCTGGGCGCTGGCGTTCAAGAAGGACGCGCCTGTCAGCTACGTCACGGCTATGCGCTACGCCCTGGAGGAAAGACTGCAGGTATTCATTGAGCACACCACGGAGTCTGGTGAATCGCAATGGGTCATTCGCGTGCTGGACGATCCCTCGTTCTGGATGGACGCCGTGCCCACCAAGACCGCGGCTATCCAGATCAGTCGAGAGATGGGTTGGAAGATTGTCCGCTAGGTACAGTGATCAATCTGCGCGCCATCAATCGATAGGCCATCGGTCAGCATTCCAAAAAAAACCGCCAGAGGCCCAAACCCGTGGCGGTTTTGTTCAAGCGTTGGCCTACTGCGCTGTTCTTACTTCGCAGCCTTGTCGGCCTTGCGCTTTGCAGCCTTGGGATCCACCACGGCCTTGAACTTGGAACCCGCTACAAACTTAGGTACCGTGCTCGCGGGGATCTTCAGCGCTGCGCCAGTCGATGGGTTCTTTCCCGTGCGTGCCGCACGCTTGGCAGACTTGAAGGTCCCAAATCCCACCAGCTGAACGGCATCGCCCTTCTTGACTGCGGTCTGGATGGTGTCGATCAGAGTGTCCAGTACAGCATTGGCTGCGACCTTGGACAGATCATTCTTGGCGGCGAGGATGGCAACGAGGTCAGCACGGTTCATGGATGCTCACAATGCAAAAAAGTTGAAAGGGCCGATTTATAACCCCACCGCTGACACCTGGCTTGCGAATCTCAATGCTGCAGTGCACTCTTTGGCAAGAACTCCACCCCCGTTCTCTTGACCAACTCCTGATAGCTGATCGGCTGGCTCACCGTCTCCTCCTCGGGTTCTCTTGCCAGTGCGCCCAAGCCCGCTTGTCCGTGGCGTCATAGACCAGCTTGTACAGATAGGTGGGCACCTTCACTCCATTGCCTCCAATGCGCGGTCCACTGTCCGTGAACACCGGCCCAGTGATCACAAACACATCCCCCTTGGCCCTTCGCGCATAGCGCCGGGTGTCCTGCTCGATCTTGTTCCAAGCACCCCCGTTGTGCTGGATGTCCTGCGGAACCATGTTGGCCAGGCTGAAGCTCTGCGCCATCGCCGTGGGGGTGGGCATGTCCCCTGCAGGCGCCATATGAAATACCCGGTGATGCAGCATACTCATTGAATGCGGCTCTCAGTGCTCAGGCAAGTGAATGTGGTGTTCAAGCTGCTGATACTTTCGTTGGGCAAGCCACGAAGTGGCGCGTCAGGCCTGAAGGGCGAAGATAGCGGCGGGCCCGCTTGCCACCCCGGTGCAACGCATTGGGCGGCCGCCCACTTGAGGTCGGCTGCGGGGTTGTGCACAGGCTGGCGCGCGCGTGTAGGTGGTGTCGGCATTTCTGCAAAGCTCTGGAGTACCGCTTGATGGTCAGAACCGAGACCGTCGTGGTGCATGACCGCATGCGTGCTGGAGCGCCCACAGCCATGGTCATCGTTGGGGACCAGCCTTTCACGCCGCTCCTGGACTTCTTTCGCGAGCGCGGCCTGTCGCTTTCAGCTGAGCGCGCCTACGCGCAGACGCTGGCGAGGTTCATCGAGTGGCTGTCGGTGCGCGCAGAGGAGTTCTGGCCGCAGGATAGTCGGGGCCTTATCTACACCGCCTTTGCCCATGACTTGCTGTTCGGCACGTACCGGGACGGAGAGGACGCCCTCGGTCTGAACTGGGCCGCCACCAGCCAGAAGAACGTCGCCCGCCTGACGCGCTGCCTTGTCGAGTTCAGCGACTGGCTCACCGATCACCATGGCATACCTTCCCTGAACCCCATGCAGCCCGGCGCGTCGTTCTCCGACCAGCTGTTGTTCTGGCGCCGTTGGAACAAATGGAAAGCGGGGTCTCTGTTGTCGCACATCAAGAGCCGAAATCGGGCTGTGCCGAAGGCTGAAGTGGCAAGGCGCATTGCCACACCAGGCCGACGGAACACGGTACTGCAGGAGACGAAGGCCTTCCCGGCGGAGCAAGTCGATGCCCTGCTCTGGCGCGGCTTCATCAACCCGGGGAAGCAGGATGCGGCCGAGCCTTGGGCGAAGTTCAATCTGCGCGACATCCTAATTACGCTGCTGTGCCTGTATGGCGGTTGCCGTGAGAGTGAGCCGATGCATCTGTGGGTCGATGACGTCTTCGTCGACCCGGATAACCCCGACCTTGCCCTGGTGCTCATCCACGAGCCCCATGACGGCCTGATCGACTACCTGGATCCGATGACAGGGGCCAAGCGCAAGACCAACCGTGCCGACTACCTGCAGCGATTCTGTGGATGCAAGAAACCGCTGACCATGGAGAACGGCCGGAGGCACGCAGGGTGGAAGGGCAACCTGCTCACCCACCTGGACCGCAATGCGTTCCAGGTGTTCTGGGTCGACCGCAACGCCGGTCGTGTCTTCCTGACCCTGTGGCGCCTGTACATCGCGCACGTTCGACCGCCGGCACTCCAGACTCCCTGGGCGTTCCTGACCAAGGACGCCAAACCGCTGGGTGCCGAAGCCTACAGTGACTCGTTCAGCGCGGCCGTTTGCCGCATCGGCCTCACAGCCTCGAAGTGGGGCGGCACCTCGACGCAGGCACTGCGCCACCGGTACGGCCAGTGGCTCAACGAACTCGGCATCGGCGAAAAGGAGGGCCAAGTGGCCATGCACCACCGAAACGTCAAAAGTCAGCAGGTCTACCGGCAGCTCGGTGTGGCCAAGGTGGCCGCAGCGATGGGAGACGGCCAGGTCCTGGAGCTCCCGAACTTCGAAAACAAGCCATGACCCAGCACATCTGGCACCTCGACCGCTACGCAGCCCTCACAAGCGAACTGACGGATCGTACTGTCTACGCCAACGAATCCCCGGACTCGTACCTGATTTCGCCGAACTGGACTCAGGAGTCCGTCCGCGAGGCTGTTGCCAAGTGGGCTGCATGCATCCAAGAGTTGCGGGCCTCGCACCGTCCGCCAGCCCAGCAGCGCGCCGCAGTCATGGAGCTCGCCGCCTGCGACACACCCGAGGCCTTCGGGGCCGGTTTGGATGCGGCGCTGCTGCGTCAGTTCAAGAGCAAGCTCGATAACCCCGTCTACAAGGCCAGCCAGCGGTTCCTGTCGGCCTTGATGCTATCGTTCTGGTCTCGCGGCTTGGTTGCATGGCCTGCGGCCTCGCAAGAGCCCTTTCCTTCAGCCGTACTGTCCCTGGACAACTTCGGATGGGGCGACGCCCAAAAGCGATTCCTCACCAAGGTCCGCGGCTACCTGGACCGCGGCGCCATAGACGACAGCGTGAATTTCCGCTTCTTCGTGGACATGCTGTTGTCGCGCGCCGGCATCGTGGAGTTGGGGGATGTGACGCCGGAGACCATGCAGTACGAGCCCGGGCAGACTCGGCAGGGCAAGCCTCGAGCGATGGCCTTCTCAGGGGTGCTCCAGGCGCTGCGCGAGTCTTACTCGGTGAAGCAGGTGCCGTGGACCCTTGAGTCTTTCGGCTTCTACCGCGCCAAGTCCGGCCACCTGCGCAGGGACGACGACTTTAGCTGGGCGCTCGCCAAGGACCCCGCGCTTAAGGCCTGGGTCAACCTGGCCAAGCAGCACCTGGCCGAGAATCCTGCCAACTTCAAGAAGCGCCGCAGCTCGGTCAACGTGTTCATCAAGCACTTGGCCGAGAACCCGACACTCTCTCGCAGCCCGGCGGGCTACTTCGACGTGCGCCGACGGCCTGAGCCGCAGTTCCACGTCGAGGGGAACAAGGGCCGGCAGACGATGACCGTGACCCATCAGTTCCTCCAGGAGGTGCTGTTGAAGGTCTGCACGCAGGCCGACGACCACGAGCTCCCTATCTTGATGCCGGGCTTCGCCAATCCGTTGGTGCTCCCAATTTACCGCGGCGTGAACAAGGGCGAGACCCACCGCGAGCCGATGCCGACCCGGCTCATCCAGCAGGCCATGAACATCCTCACTGAGAACGACTTCGCATGGGTCCGGGAGGTCGGTCGGCACAAGGACACATTCCGTTGGGAGAACCCCGAGACTGGCAAGTTCGAGACCATCTGGAGTCCCGTCCGGGCCTACGCCCTGCTCGCCAAGCTCATCCTGCCAGCCCGCACCTATCAGGTTCGCCACCTCGACAGCGGAGAGGGCGACTCACTGCGGTACAGCGTGGGTGCCCAATGGGAACTCAACGCCGGTCCACGCGCCCCCGCGCAGGATGGCGTCGAGCGCGGCGTCTTCCGGCAATACAAGCGCAAGGACGGCAGCTTCGGCGCGGTCCTGTACTTCAACACGAACAAGACGGGCGACATTGACAAGGAAAAGGACGACTCCGGCTACGTTATGCCATGGGAGAAGCGTGACGCGCTGGAGTTGTTCGTGCGCCTGCGGGATTGGCAGGAGAAGTACAACCCGGTGCACGGGCCCACCCAGTGGTCCGACATTGTGGAGCTGAAGGCCGCCAAGCACGTTGACGACCTGCTCAAGCTTGGCTCCAACTACTTCCTGTTCCGCGACCCCTGTAACCGGCATCGGCCGGACCTGCCTGTCACTGACGTGCGGTTGCGCAACCTTTGGCTCAAGCTCATGGAGGAACTGGAACGCAGGATGCAGCAGTCTGGCGAGACGCTGGCCAACGGCGAGCCGGTCAAGTTGGTGGCGTCCTACGACAAGGATGGGCAGCCGTCGTCGGCGCTGTTCGACCTGCACGCGCTGCGGGTGACCATGATTACCGCGATGTATGAGGAGGGTGTGCCGCCTGAAATCCTCATGAAAATAGTCGGGCACGCCTCGGTCATCATGACCCTGTATTACACCAAGCTCAATGCAGAGACCATCTCGATGCAGCTGGATGCGGCAGTACAGGAGCGTCAGCGCAATGCGCAGACCGACATGGCCGGCTTCATCTTGCGCGCGAGTCGGCAAGAGCTGGAGCATGCGGTGGCGCGAACCCACGGCTCCGCCTTGGACGCACTGAAGAGTGGTACCGGAACTGGCGTGGTGGTCATGGACCACGGGCTGTGCCCCGTGGGTGCCAAGCGCTGCCATGAGGGTCTGGCGGCAATGGACCCCGGTTCTGGCATGACTCGCTTCCTGGCCGTGCCTGGCGGCGCAAGTAACTGCGTTCGCTGCCGTTTCTTCATCAGTGGACCAGCCTTCCTCTTCGGTCTCGAGGCGCACGTCATCGACCTGTCCTACCGGTTGCGCAAGTCCTCTGCTGCTTTCGAGAAGGCTCAGGCACGCTTCGACACCCTGTCTGACTGGTACGCTGATTCCTTGGAGCAGGGGGAGCCGTTCGTCCATCTGCGCGAGCTTGGTATCGCAGAAACGGCCCTCGAGTCCACCACTGCGGAGGTGGATGGCATCGCGCTGAGCCTGCAGGCGGCCTATGCACTCACCGAGCAGAGCATCCGCATCAACAACCTCGGAGCCGGCCAAGCTGGGACAGGGCTCTCTCTGGTCGTCGTTGGTGGCACCGGGGAGTTGGAGGCGGTGCTCACTGAATCGCACGAGTTCGAGCAGCTCCACCGCATCTGCACAAGCGCAACGCTGTTTGACGGCCTACAAATCAATTGGCAACAGCCCAATCTCGAGCGGGCTCGTCTGTTCGACCGGATGCTGCGCGCGACAGGGCATGAGCCGCATTTCTTGCTCCTCGATGACGACGCCGCGCTATGCGCAGCCAATGAGATGGGCAAGTTTCTCTACGCGCGCCTGGGCCGGAAGACTGTTCACGACCTTATCGACGGCCGCACCACCTTGCGAGCGCTCGGCATTGAGAAGGCCTTTGCCTCCCAACTCGAGTCCGTGGCGCCCAAGCCGCTGAACACTCGTCGCACCATCCTCATCGAGAGCAGCGCATGAAAGCACTGACAACCACGACGGCACCAGACCTGGTTCGCAACGCCAGGCAGCTCTACCAGTCCTACAGGGATGCTGCCAACCGCGAGTCCAAGCAGAAGAACCTCGACCTGCTATGGGAGGTGCTGGAGGCGATTCGGGACGAAGGCGGCCGAGACTATTCGCTGGCCGAGGTTGGGCGCCGCTTGGAATTCGCCGGCGGCCTGAAGACGCAGAGCCTGCGCAACACCCAAGGCGCGCACTTTCGCGATGTCATCGCGGCCTACGCCGCAGCAGTGAGCGGCTCGAAGAAGTACGTCGCCAAGGGCAGGTCACAGGTGGAGGCGGCACTTGAGCTCATCACAGACCTGAGTATCCGCGCCACACTGCGCATGGCCATCGAAGAGGGCAAGCGGCTGAAGGTAGTCAACGACAACCTGCATGCGGCGTTCAAAACGCTACAGGTGGGGTCGATGCCCACGCCCCCGTCGGCGCCAGTTCCTAAAGAAGCAAGTACGACCCAAACGCCCGGCTCATCATTGACGCCGCGCCTCAAGAGTGCCCTCCACAAGGGCGTCGACCGGGCACGCCTTGCAGAGCGTGGCCTCGTAGTCGCGGATGACGGGAGTATTCAAACCGATTCGGGGGAGTCATTGTTTCCGCCGGCTTTTGTGACGGCCATCGAGGCAGCTCTTGGTCGCTTCCCCTAGGCACCGATGGCCGCGCGGAGGGTAGGGAGGCGTTTGAGTATGCACATTGAGTACATCTACTCAAACCATGCTATGGGCAAATTTGGAATTGAGTACGTTTTTTACCGGGTATTGCATGTGGCCTCGGCTGTATCCAGAGTTCTTGTAGTCGTCCAGCTCTGCACGCTCGCCACTCGGAAGTCGCGCATCGGCAAAGAACCGCTTGGCCCGCTGCTCATCGGCATCTTCAACACTCTGCCGGTTCAGCCGTTGCGCCACAAACACCGGCGTTCTCGTCGTCCCACTGTGCAGCACCGCAAAAGCCTCGTAGCAAAGCTCCCGCAGCTGAGGTCGGGGTGTGATGGCAGGCGGCGTCCCATTCGCAAAGAACTGCGGGCACTGAGCAAAGCTGGTCGGCTGCGGTGTGAGCAGGGCCGCACTGTCGAACTGCGGTGAGCGGGCCCAGGAAAGATTCGGACTGACACTGGCCAGCGACAGGACCAGCGCGGTGGCAAAGCGCAGATTGCGCGGCCAGGAAAACAATCGGTTCACAAGAATGGACTGAGCAAAAAATGGAGCCCGATTGGAGCATCCTTCAGCCCCGCACGCAGGGCTGAATGCTCAGAACCCGCAGGGATTTACAGCTGCTTGCAATGCGCTCCTCCAAAACAAAAAGGGCTCCCAATGGGAGCCCAGTTTGCTTGGGTCAGTGCGGGTGTCTTCAGAACACCCCCCATGGCAGCAGCACCCGCACCGCGCGAATGCCACCACCATGGGAAGTCCCGCAACTGCGTCAATTACATGGCGCTGAATTCGCCGTGGGGAATCTTGCCCAAACGCAGAGCTTCAGCAGCCTGGGCACGCACCGCAGCACGGTCAGCCGTGGACGAGTACGTCACCACACGGGAACCAGCAGGTTCTTGGCTACGGGTCTGGGCCACGGTAGCGGCTTCGGCTTGCACTTCAGCACGGGTGCGGTTGGTGTCGAACTTCAAAGCGAATTGCGAGCCATCGGCTTCGTCAGCGTGGGCACCGAAGGCGGTGAAAGCAGTAACAGCAGCGATGGAGAGGAAACGAGCGGTCTTGTTCATGATGCAAATCCTTGGATAAAAAAGCGTCTCAAAAAGCCGGGACAAAAACCATTCCTGAACCGGGTTCGGTGAGTCGCCTTGCGGGTTCGGCTCATCGATGGGTTGAACTGTACGCCGATGGTGTTCAGAGAAAAACCACCCAGTCGCAAACTGACTGTTCCAGTATTGAAAACAATCAATCTGCACAACCGCCCTCGGCGCACCTTTCACAAGGGTTCTTTCTGACATGTATTTTTCCGGAGAAAACTGTATATTAATACAGTGCATCAACACCCCGGAGAAGCCTCATGGAAACCATCGAATCCACCTACACCGTCACCCTGCGCGACTACCCTGAAGAACTGCCCGCCAAGGAGCGCATTGCGGCAGAGACCCGCTACGCCAAGGCATTGGAAAAGCAGCTGGGCGGCCCTGAGCAAGTGGCTGCCGCCCTGGACACTCTGAACAACCTGGAAGAGTCGCCTCCTGAGGTGGTGTCACCCGGAGATCTCACCTTGCTCAAGGCCTGGGGTAAGGCCAGCACTGCGGCCAAGCAGGCGGGGTTTCGGGATCTGGGGGAAGGGGATGGGGCGTACTTTGAAGTGCGGCTGGGATGAAGGTGGAGATATGAAGGTCGAGATCCACTACCGCTGGCGGGTCCAGTCTTCAGCGGGCTGAGGCCCAAACAGCGTTGCTTTCGGGGACACGCGCTCCGGCCAGATCTAGGCGAAGCTGCCTTTCTGGATCTTCAGCAGCGTCGATTGGACCAAGGCCAGTCCTCCGGGCTCTTGCAGCTCATCCCACGGGCGGCGGTTTCCGAAGGGCCATGAGCCATTCAGGGTTTCCTCACCAGCGATCGCAACCACTGGTCCAGATCTCCCAAACTAGGCCTGACGGGAGCATGTTTGCCTACCATGCGCGTGTTAGATAACATGGCCATGTTAGTAACGCCGTCTCCATGTCCTCCTCCAAGACATCTCCACGAACTGCGCAAGCGCTGCAGCGTGTAGCTGGGCTGTTCGAAGCCAAGGGTTGGAAGATCCATGCCGGTGAGCCAGGCAGCACGGGGCCAGACCTCGTCGTTCGGCGGCGGGGGAAACGCTATGGGGTCGTCCTCAAAGCCTCATCAGAGGGGCGGGCCGACCGCGTGACACCACTGCTGTCTCAGGCCGTTCTCCAGGCCCGGGCATATGCCCTTCATTCGCGTGGATCTATGCCCTTGGCCGTGGTGCACGTGGACCGTGCGCCGAGAGCGCTCATTGCCAATGTGATGGCTTTTGCGCAGGAGTTTGCGGCGGAGGTGGCAGTGGGTTTCGTCTCTGCAGAAGGGGCGAGTGAGTTTCTGGGGCCGGGACTGGAATATCTAAATATCTCCGCGCCCTACAGGCCGCGACAGGTCAAAGGCACGCCGATGCGTGCAGACAATCTGTTTTCTGATTTGAACCAGTGGATGTTGAAGGTTTTGTTGGCGCCAGAGTTGCCAGAGGGGATGCTGAACGCTCCCCGAGGCCAGTACCGCAATGGGGTGGAGCTTGCGCGGGCGGCGCAGGTTTCCGCGATGACTGCCTCCAGGTTCTTGCAGCAGCTACGGCGCGAGAGATTCCTGCTGGAGTCTCAAGAGTTCCTCATGCTGGTGCGGAGAGAGGAGCTGTTCGAGCGCTGGAGTTCAGTGGCGCCCTACGGCACGCCAGACGTGCCTGCACGGTTCTTTGTCAACATTCAAATTGAGGAGCGTGTCCGAGAGCTTCTGAGCGAAGTCGAAGGCGATGCCTGCCTGGGGCTGTTTGCGGCAGCGGATGGGCTCCACGTGGGACACGTGAGCGGCGTCCCCAGGTACATCTGCGTTCGCCGCATGCCTCGGTTCAATTTGCCATTACCGGGAAGCAATCCATGGAATGCCCTCCAGCCGTTTCCGCAGGAGGCGCCGCACGTATTGTTGCGGGTGGCGAAGTTTCCGGAATCGACGTTTCGCGGGGCGGTGCGGCGAGACGGGGCTATGGTGGCCGATGTGATTCAGGTCTGGCTGGATGTGTTGAATCACCCGACGCGGGGGCAGGAGCAGGCGGAGCACATATTTAGGAAGGTGCTGCGGCCTTTGGATTAGAGCGACTGTCGGGCACATCGCGAAACACAGGGTAGATTGAACGATCACTTTGCAGCGATTGCTGTCAGCCGATGGTCCTGCGTCAGTGCACGCTCTCGGCCGCACTTTGGGCGTTCAGATGGTCACAAACTCATCGGCCGGTTGCTGCTCTAGGGCAGCGGAGCAACAACATTTCTGACGCCTTGTGCCGCCTTTTAACGGCAACGTGACGAGATGTATCTATGATGAGGGAATAAGGGCGAAGAGACGTTCCAAGCTGTGCTTGGGTGAGCATCGATCGGGAGTAGCCCAGTTCATAGGTGATGTTCTGGGGGACTTTGCTCGGTGAAGATCAGAAAAATAAAAATCAAGAACTTTCGAGGCGTGAAAGAACTTGACTGGAGCCTTCCCAACGCCGACATCTTCTGCCTGATTGGCAAAGGTGATTCTTCTAAGTCCACGATCTTGGAGGCCATCAGATATGCCTTCAATCCGCAGTGGAACCTGACCCTCAGCGACTCTGACTTTCACCAGTGCAAAGTCGCGGATTCAATCGTCATTGAAGTCACCATCGGGGCCTTGACCGAAGCATTCTGCTCTTTGGACAAGTACGGTCAGTACCTCCGTGGCTGGGATGCTGTCACCCTCAAGCTCACTGACGAGCCTGAGGATTACTTGGAGAATGTCCTGACGGTACGGCTGACGGTCGACAAAGATCTCGAGCCCAAGTGGATGGTTGTCTGTGATCGCAACCCTGACGGTGTTCCGTTCAAGCAGGGCGATAGGAACAAGGTCAGTGTCGGCCTCATCGGTGCCTACAGCGAGAAGCAGCTTTCATGGGCTACAGGCACGGCGTTGGCGAAGCTCACCGAAGCGCAGAGTCTGAACGAGCTGCTGGCAAATGCTTCCCGAACAGCCAGGGCTTCATTGGACGGTGATCGGCCTGTCACCCTCAAGAATTTCGATGCGGCGGCTGGGAAGTCGCAGGAGATTGCAAAGCTGTTGGGGGTGCCGGTGTCGGACGCCTACAAGGCTCACCTCGATCTGGCTTCTATCAACCTGAAAGTTGGTGGGTTGGCGCTCCATGACGGTGACATCCCTCTTCGGCAGCTAGGTCTTGGGTCAAGACGAATGCTGCTGTGTGGCATTCAAAAGATGGGTTTGGAAGAGGGTCACATCACCTTGTTTGACGAAGTGGAGTTCGGCTTGGAGCCGCACCGAATCACACGCTTGATCAAGCATGTCCGGGAAGACAAACGAGGTCAATACTTCCTCACCACGCACTCACCCACGGTCCTGCGGGAACTCACCGTAAAAGAGCTGTACGTCGTGCATAGCAAGGGTGGGGTTGTGCAGATCACTTCCGCTGCGAAGGACGGTCTGGAACAGCTTGAAGTGCAGGGAAAGATTCGATCCAGCACCGAAGCATTCTTGGCAAAGAAAGTTGTGGTTTGTGAGGGCGCTACCGAAGTCGGGTTCGTGCGAGGTTTTGACGATCACCAGGTCGGCAAGGGAAAGGACCCACTGTCGTATCACGGCGTTGAGCTGCTAGATGCCAGAGGTGCGAAGAACATAAAGGGTTTGGCTAAAGCATTCAAGGCGCTTGGCTATGAGGTCACAGTCCTTGCAGACGCTGACTCACCTGAGAACTTCTCACCAGCCGACGAAGCCGAACTGGTGAAGCTAGGTGTGCCGGTCGTGGCCTGGGACAACAAGCTGTCCTTGGAAGAGAGGGCGATGAAAGATCTGCCCTGGGGCGCTGTCCTTGCGAGCGTACAACTGGCTCAGACCGAGTTCGCATACCCGGTGCGAGACCAAATTTATTCGAGGCTCGTCGCCAAGACTGAACTTGCTCAGGAGGTAGAAAAATGGGTGGAGTCTGAGAATCTGCGAACTGCCATCGGGCTTGCCGCGAAGAAGTCGGAGTGGTTCAAGAACATTTCCAAAGGGGATCGCTGGTTCAGCGCTGCGGCCCCCAATTTTGAGGACGCTGACTTCGCGAAGAAGGATCTGTCGGTAAAGCTGCATAAGCTCTGGGCGTGGATAGAGCGTGTCTGAAGAACTTGCTCTCAAGCTTAACGACTTCACTACCAAGGGGTATGTGATAGCGCCAGCCGGCTACGGCAAGACGCACCTCATTGCCATGGCCGTTAAAGCTGCCACCAAACGGCAACTGATCTTGACCCACACGTTTGCGGGCGTGAATTCCATCAAGACCAAGATGACCGCTCTTGGTGTGCCTGCTTCCAAGTACCAGATTGACACAATTGCGAGCTGGTCACTTCGCCTCTGTCTGGCCTACCCGAAGACTTCGGGCTGGAAGGTAGAGCACCCCACAAGCAAACAGTGGAACAAGCTCTACGAGTGCTGTTCTGGGTTGCTGGGTAAGCAGTTCGTTCGCCGCGTCGTCGCTGCCACCTATGCCGGCGTCTATGTGGATGAGTACCAGGACTGCTCGGATCTGCAGCATGGCCTTGTCTGTGCCTTTGCTGAGTTCATGCCCTGCCGAATCTTGGGCGATCCGATGCAGGCCATCTTCGACTTTGGTGGTGACGAAGGCAAGCCCGTTGATTGGACGGTAAGTGTCTATCCGACGTTCACTTGCCTCGGTCAGCTAGAGACGCCGTGGCGCTGGAAAACGACTGGTGATCCGAACCTTGGAGCTTGGCTCAAGAAGGCGAGGGAGACCCTGGAAAAGGGGCAGAAGATCGATCTTTCAAACGGCCTGCCTGCCTGTGTGATACGTGCTCACACCACCCCAGAGTTCTTGGAGTCAAAGCAGTATTTTTCGCTCATGGACTTGCTGGGCAATCACGATAGTGTGATTGCTCTGCATGGTGGCGATCAGCAGTCCAAGAACAAGACCCATCTGTTAGCACGAACCATGGGTGGAAAGTTTTCTTCCATTGAAGAGGTTGAAGGCAAGGATCTTCACTCGTTCATCAAGAAGCTGGTTGCAGCCAAAACAACGCAGCAAGGCTTCCTCCTGGCTTTGGATTTTTCCAAGAAATGCTTTACAGGGGTTGGGAAGGCTCTGACCGCTGGAACGCAGAAGGGCGAGGTCGCAAAGCAAAGCAAGGTGACCAAGTATCCGTTGGTCCTGCATGCTGCGAATGCCTACTTGGGCAGTCCAACAAGTGTTCACCTGAGAGCTTTCTTCTTGGCGTTGAAGGACAACCCTGAAACGTCAGCTTACCGTCGTGATCTGCTGTATCGCTTTCTCAACGTGCTGAAGATTCACATTGATGGGGTGGGGGCGAATCTGACGGAAGCTGCGAATAAATATCAGCGCGACATGAGGCACACGGGAAGGCCGATCAGCCACCGCAAGCTCATTGGCACAACGCTGCTGGTGAAGGGGTTGGAGTACGACCATGCGGTCATTCTTGACGCTGACTCACTGGACGCCAAGGATCTGTATGTCGCCATGACACGTGGGGCCAAGACCTTGACCATAGTTGGGGAGCAGCGGAACCTGCCGGCAAGGTAACGAAATGACGAAGAAGCTTTTGCTGGTTGATCTGGAGAATAAGCACAAGGTCGATCTCTCACCGCTGGATGAGAGCTTTCGGGCCATCATCTTCGTGGGGGCCAACCAGAACCCTCCCAAGGCTGCGAAGAAGCCTGCCACGGCCCACAGGTTCAGTCGTGTCGACTTCCTGAAGATTTCAGGCGCTGGCAAGAACGCCTTGGACTTCCACATTGCCTTTGAGCTTGGCCGGACCTTTGAGACGGCTCCAGACACAGAGTGCTTCGTGCTAAGTGGCGACAAAGGCTTTGATCCCCTGCTGAACCACCTGAACAGCAACGGCATGGCGTGCAAACGGGTGGAGAGCATTGCAGAGCTTGTGCCGGCCAACGTGGTGCCGGTGGTTGCCCGTGACCAGGTGGTGTGTCCGTTCTGCAAGAAGGCCAGCACGATTGAGCATCATGGTGGTTACTGGTGCAGCAATTGTGGAAGGTTCGCCAAAGCGCCAGATCCGAAGCTTCTGCCGTCAAACCAGAAGGGCTACAGGGAGCCGGAACGCAACAGATACGAGGACAACGCTATCTACTCCGAATGCGGCTGGTGCCACCAGCGAACTGACATGACGGATGGCATCTACGACGACGGTGAATGGATGTGTGGGGGCTGCATTGCTAGATATGCAAGATAGTCAGGTGCAGTCACTTTGTTTAGAAAACCGCCCCCTTGAACGCCTGCTGCTGAGCAGAGTTGCCACTGCTTCGCCGATGTGTGAACGGCTGTGGTCAGCCTGAAGCGGAAATACACGGCTAAGCGTCATTCGGAATCGGTTCCAAGAGGATTTCCGCCCAATTAAACCGCCCTCGGGCGCTGAATGCCCACGGGACTGTCCCAGTTCTGCGGAGCTACATCCATCAGTCAACTTTGCCCTTTACGACCAGTCACTCGTCGAACTGATCCTTTGTTACGAATGAATTTCGAACCGGTATAGCTGCTGAGGGTTGTCCACAAGTAACTGATCTAGCGCCTTCTTGGAAGGAGCAATTTCTGCCAGTGCATCGACTAACACTCCGTCGTCCGGAATGTGCGTATGGTTGGGATGTGGCCAGTCCGTGCCCCAAACGCAGCGTTCCGGAAAGCGGTCCACCAAAGCGCGAGCGAGCGCAATACCATGCCGGTACTTCTCTGCAGGAGACGCCTTTGCGTCGATACGATCAATACCGCTCACCTTCATATAAAAACGAGGATTGTCCAGGAGTCGCAGCAATGCTTGAAAATCACTGTGCTCGGGACCTTGTGTAGCGTCCACTCGGCCCATGTGATCGATTACCACTGGCACAACACTCAACTGCAGCGGCGCGGCCAACTCGTGCACCAATCTGCTTTCGAAGTGAATTTGAAGGTGCATGCCCACAGCAGCAAGGCGCGGCGTCAGCTTCATTACCTCATCGACCGTGGTGCCATTTTCGATGTGCCGCATGAAATTGAAACGCACGCCCCGAAAGCCTGCCTGGCTTAAGCGCTGCAGTTCGGCATCCGGGACATCTGCTTTCACCAACGCCACCCCCAAGTAGCGGCCTTCACCTGCCGCGATGGCGTCTTCGACGACACGATTGTCCGTACCGTGCATGACGGATTGAACAATGACGCAGCGTTGTATGCCCATGCGCCGATGCAGGGAAAAAAGGGCTTCCTTGGGGGCCTCCATGGGTGTGGATGGACGGTGCTCGGCATATGGAAACTGAGCAACCGGACCAAACACGTGAACATGGCTATCACACGCCAGTGGCGGTAGACGCAGGCGCGTGATGGAGGGGTTCTCTAGGTAAGTCCTTGCAGGGGACAAGGCGCTCGATGCGGCTGTGGCCATGATGAATGTTGTAGGAGTTGCAGAGAAGTGCGAAGGCGGCGATTGAGGGCCGCCCTGGATTCGGCAGGCCACCAGGTCTCGATCAGTGCGAAATGTTCAGCGCCACGAGAAAGCGGGACACCATGTTGTAGGCGGCTACTGTGGCCACCAACTCCACCACCTCGCCGGGTTCCCGACGGGCACTCACACGGGCCATCAGCTCTTCAGGGACCTTTACATCGCGTGTCATTCGGTCGGTCAACTCGAGCAATAGCCGTTCTTCTTCGGTGAAAAGATCACTGATCGTGTGTTCTCGCAGTGCATCAATCTTGTTCTGTGCAAACCCGGCCTTGAGTGCGTGCGGTATATGTGCGTCGAACTCAAATGCTGCGTCGTTGAGCAGTCCTGGCAAATGCTCGCTGTCATACCAGTGCTGAAGTTCAACTTCCCAAGAAGCCTCTGGCGTCATTTCCACCGCATAGTGGAAGTTCGCCTTTTGACCGTGGCTGGCGCCAGGAATGTCAGTCATCAGCGCCAGGCGTGACACCTTCAGCTGTGTTGAACGGCTGACCCCATTGAATTGCGGGGCCAGGGTGCTGAGCGACAAGGCTGTCTGGTGCGGGAGTCTCAGGTAGAGGTAGGCGGTGCTGGACGGTGCTGACCAGGCAGATCTGCAGAGTTCTGTTTGCAGTTCGAGGCAGATAGGCGCTGCAGCCAACCCCTGCGCAAGCGTCGCAAGGTCTGGCTGTTGGCATCGGAGGCGTAGCAGCAGAACGTCGGTAGGCAAGTGAGCAGATGACATGGGATTCTTGAAGGATCTCGGAGTGCTCGGCGCAATGCCATTGAGACCGCCGCGCGCTAACTCGGGAAAATTCAATACCTCTCAACCCCGCTTGCAGAGAAGCCCGCCGTCCACTGGCAACAGCACGCCGGTAATGTAGCGGGCCTCCTCAGACGCAAGGAAGACGGCAGCGTTCGCCACGTCCCAACCAGTTCCCATGCGGTGCATCGGCACCAGGGCCTCACGTTCGGCACGCACCACGTCCTTGGATATGCCCCGCTCCTGTGCTCGTCGCTCGATGGCCATGGGAGTGTCGATCAGTCCAGGCAGGATGGCGTTGGCGCGAATGCCGTGCTCTGCGTTCTCCATCGCCAAGTGCTGCGTGAAGGCATTGACTGCGCCTTTGCTGGTCTTGTAGGTGACCGTTGGGCGTGCCGCTAGCGAGGCCGTAGACGAAACATTGATGATGCTGCCCGCACCCTGAGACACCATATGGGGCAGCACGTGCTTGCAGGTCATGAACATGCCCTTGAGATTCATGGCCATGATCTCGTCCCACATGTCGGAGTCCATGTCGGCCGTGCGCCGATCCCCTCGTGAACGCCCCACATTGTTGTGCAGGATGTCGATTCGGCCGTAGCGCGACATGCAGTCCCGTGCGATGGCGCTACAGTCATCTTCGTGTGTGATGTCGGCGCGCAGCACGCTGGCCGGCTGACCATAGGCGGCAACGGCTTGACGCGTGACTTCTGCAGCAGCTTCGTCAGTGTCCACCAGCAGCAATTGCGCGCCCTCTTGCGCGAACCGCTCGGCCACGGCACGGCCATTGCCGACGGTGTCACCTGCCAGTTGTCCAGCGCCGACAATGACTGCCACCTTGTCGCGCAGTCGACCATTCTTGGTGTTGTTCATGGGTGTAGCCTCGTCAATCGATCGTGACGTTGCCTTCGACCACAACCTTCTTCCAGCGTGTCTCTTCGGCGCGCATGAGTTGGGTCATTTGTGCGGGCGTGTTCACGGCCACGGTGAGTCCCTCATGCGCGAGTCGCTCCTTGTAGGCTGGCGTCTCGGCGGCGGATCGGATCGCCGCGTTGAGCCTGGCAATCACGTCCTGTGGTGTACCTGCAGGCGCGAACACTGCGTACCAGACATCGGCATGGTAGCCCGGCAGGGTTTCAGCGATGGCAGGTACATCTTTGTAAGCAGCAATGCGTTTTTCCGATGTCACGCCCAACGGGCGCATCTTGCCGCTGGCGGCCAGCTTGGCGACGCCACCGGCCGTGCCAAACAATAGGTCTACCTGACCGCCGACGAGGTCGTTGTAGGCAGGGCCTGCACCGCGGTACGGCACATGGATGATGTCGACCTTGGCCATGGTCTTGAATAGCTCGCCGGCAAGATGCACAGCCGAGCCGTTACCAGACGATGCATAGGTCAGCTTGCCGGGAGTTGCTTTGGCTGCGGCGATCACGTCGGCCACGCTCTTGAAGCGACTGTTCTGATGGGTCACGAGCAAGTTGGGGCCGCTGCAGATCAATGCAACTTCGGTGATGTCTTTGTCTGTGTCATACGGCAGCTTTTTGACCAGTGAATCGTTGATCGCGATAGCCGAGGTCGTCAGCAGCAGTGTGTAGCCATTGGCGGGCGCCTTGGCCACGATATCAGTGCCGATGACCGTGCCCGCGCCCGGCTTGTTGTCGATGATCAGTGCCTGACCGAGCGCATTCTGCATACCTATGAGTAGGGCTCGACCCACCACATCCGTGCCGCCGCCCGGCGTGAAGGGCACGACCACCCTTATGGTGCGCGAGGGAAAAGAGTCGTCAGCCCGAGCCCCCAGAGCGAACAATGCCGCGCCTGCTGGTGCCATGGAACTCATGCGCAAGAACTGGCGACGGGTCTTTGAGAAGTCAAGTGGGTGCATGCTGGCAATTCCGGAATATCAAAAATCGATGCGGATGCCGGCTTCCTTGACTGCCTTACCGATCTTGGCCAGGTCCTCCGCGATCAGTTGCTTGAACTGTGCAGGCGTGGACTGCGTGGGGACAAAGGAAAGATCTGCGAATTTGGCTTTGAGCGAGGGCACCTGCAAGGCCTTGCCAATTTCCGCGTTCAAACGATCAGTGATCGCAGCAGGTAGATCTGCCGGGCCCCAGATGCCGTACCACGACAGTAGCTCGAAGCCGGGCATTCCGCTCTCTGCCAGAGTGGGCACGTTGGGCAGCGACGAGATGCGAGCACTACTTGTAACCGCGAGTGGGCGTAGCCGACCTGCCTGCACGAAGGGTGTCACGCCTGGCATGGGCGAGATGGCCGCCGAAACATGGCCGCCAATCACGTCGGTCAATTGCGGTACCGCGCCCTTGTAGGCCACGATTTCCATTTGCAGGCCCAGTGCTCGGTTGACCATCTCCTCACTCAGGTGGCTGGTGGTGCCCAGACCCGATGTTGCCCAGGTGTACTTGCCCGGATTGGCCTTGGCAAGTTGCACGAATTCACCCATGGTCTTGGCAGGTACGTCGTTATTGACGGCGACGATGAGCGGCACGAAACCGATCTGACCGATGGCGGTGAAATCGCGCTCGGCGTCATAGGTTTTCTTGGCAATCACCAGCGGCAGATAGGCTTGGCTGGAGGCATTGAATAGCAGGGTATAGCCGTCGGCCTTGGCTTTTTTGACATTCATTGAACCCAGCAGGCCTGAGGCACCAGGTGTGTTTTCAATCACGATTGGCTGGCCAAGCTGCCGCTGCAATTGATCGGCCACCATACGGCCCACTGTGTCGATGGAGCCTCCCGGCGTGTAAGGAATCACCATCCGGATCGGCTTGTGTGGGTAGTCTTGAGAGCTGGCGAAACTGCATGCGAATAGCGCTGTACCTGCGAAAACGAGTTTCAGGGCGGCGTGAATGAAATGCTTGTTCATGTTGTCTCCTTGTTGTGAATGGGTGTAGCTACTCCACCAACCTGCCAAGTTTGGGCGGTGCCTTCGCGGTGCTGTGCGGTGGGGCTGGGGACTGCCGTCCCGTGGCCTATGCTTCTCGCTGTGCGGGATAGACGCGGTGGGCGAATGCGGCGATAGCATCTGCCATGGCGTGTGGCTGCTCTGGTGCCATGGCGTGCCCCGCATCGCGGATCACCTGAACAGTCACCCGGGTGCCAAGGTAGGCCTGCATGACGTTGGGGATCACCACTGCATCATGTTCTGCCTGCAGGTCCAGGATGGGCACTTGGGTCCCACCCGAGAAGTAGTCGTCCACCGGTGTTGTGATGCGTGCATGGCTTTGCGCCTCATGGGTGGCGGTGCTCCAACCGTCGAGCCAGACGCGGGGGTCGTGGCCCGGCGCGAAGAAAGCGCGCCGCAGGCAATCGACGCGCTGCTCCTCGGACAAAGTGAGGTCGCTTGACCCGTCAATCGCGTCGCGCATCCGGCTGTACGGCTTCTCTGTCGATCCAGGAGGCATCTTTCCTGCGGATGCGGCGGCCATGACGACACCGCGGACTAGGTCTGGCCTGTCTGCGGCCAGCATGCGGGCGGGTTGGCTACCCCAGGCATGTCCCACGACCAGCATTGGGCCAGTGCTCTCATGGTCAAGCACTGCAGCTACGTCAGCGGCAAAGTCGTGAATGCTAAGTTCATCCATCGGCCCAATGCTCTGCCCGATGCCACGTGGTTCGGGCCGGATTACACGAAATCCTTCTTCTTGAAGAAGGTTTGCAACCACGTCATAGTCGCGGCCCGATCGCGCCAGCGAGGGCAAGATGCAAATGACAGGACCAACACCTTGGTCAGAGTATTCAATCTGCACCTCGGATTCAGAGTGCTTTGATTGGTATCGCACCAACTTTCTTGGTGCAGCCCTTGTCTCTGTGGGAGTGTTTTTCATGCCCAGAGTTTGGCGCTCGGCTCTATGCAGAATAAGGACGTGGCGCCTATACCAGCTATGTTTTTTTGCTATTCCCCTCGGGTGGCTTGCTTGGCAATTTTTCGAGCCCCGTCAAACCTTTCTCAACGGCTGCAACACGCCTGCAAAAAAACGGAATCCTGGCACTAACGAAGTTCGGCCCGACGTCTTTTTGGCTTACGTTAAACGGTGTCTCTGCGAAGCACCGCGGCAGCAGATGCTTTCAGAGTCTCTCCAAACCGGCGAATTCAGGACCAATTGCGCAGTTTGCTTGACCTACCCAAATGAGACCATGTGGTCACCTTGTCAAACACTGGTAGGTGCTCTTTCGCTCTCGATCCATAGCGGCAACACAGATGTTGGAAGAGGAACTGCCTGGCCGCACCAGTCCCTACGTCCTCTGGTCTATGCGTCGCGTTAATGGCCCGATATAGTCAGCGTGCGGAGGGCTGGATCGGAGGCTATGTCTGCCTCATCGAAGCGCCAATCAATGACCCGGCCTTGGCTATAGGCCTTCATCTGGTCCGCAAAATGCGGCGATTCCGGATCGGAGGAAACGCCGTAGATCAACATGCCGCGGCTGCGGATCTTTGGGCCAAGCTCGACGAAATAGAAAAGCCCGGTAGCGCCCTTAGCCTCGTAGGTGCCGGCAGTTAATGGTGATACGTCCATGTAGTTGAACACTCCATCATTGGAGGCTCCACCGGGCACCGACATGCGGGCATCGCCACGACGAGCGGTTTGCAGGCTGCCCAGATCTGCATCCAAAGCAATGCCTGAACTCTGAAGGCGAGACACGGCACGCCCCAAAGCCTGAAGGACAACCGGATTGTTGGTGTCCAGTTGGCGCGGTGTAGTGAGAGGTCGCGCCGGGTCCAAGCTATCTGAGAACTGCAGCCCACCTTCCCTGACAAATTCCCTGAAAATGTGTCCGCCCTTGCTGTCCACCTTGTAGGTACGGTCCCATTTGGAGAGGACTGTGCAAGCCTTGCGCAGATCGACTTTGCTGCCATTTTCCAGGGTGAGATCCGGTCGCTGACTACATGCTCTAAGCAGATCATCCAAAACCAGTTCGGCAGAATGCACGCGTGTGCGCAAGAACATCTGTTGTAGATTGTCGAAGCTAAAGCGCCTACCAGGCATGCCGTCGGTGCCAGCCAAGCGCTCACTGATCAGCTGGAGTCCAAGTCGAGAGCGTAAGGTCAGTGGAACTCCAGGCTTTCCGAATACGTCGTCCAGGTGCATCAGCGGATGGTCTGGGTTTGCGTAACGCGGGGGGTTGTTGCTATTGGCGACATATGCTTTTTGATGAACCACTGCGCCACGTTTCGGTCCGAAGATACCTGCTCTGGCAGAGTCTGGATCGGTGCCCAATTCGCACTCCGACCTTGATCCGTCCAGTTGACGAGTAGACCCGCAGCGCTCAATGAGAGCGTTGTCCAAGTGCGGGATATTTCCAATATCAGCAAACAAGGTATTGCCTTGACGATCAATGGCAATGGTGTTCGTGTCCTGCACCTGGTATTTGGATAGGACCTCCAGCACCTGTGAGGTTGATTTCGCGCGATCAAGCGCTAGTTTGTGTTCTTCAACTTTCAATCGCTCAAGAGCTGTCATGACTGAGCGAAGGGTGTAGGCGGTGGACGCATCCCAAAGTCGATCCTTGCTCTGCAGGACGGGGCCAAAGTGCGTCCAATAGAGGGTGCGCCTCTGCAATACGATGCTGCCGTCTCCTTCACGAACACGAACGGCCACTGGATGCCGCTCCATTGCTCTCGACTGACCGTCGTAGAGATAGCGTGTCGGGTCCTTAGGATCAAGCTTCAGCTTGTAGACGACGTCACGCTGCACTGCGGAAACGGTGTGGGTTCGAGCGATGTGCTCGCTATGACCGATTTGTTGTACCGCACTCCCGAGGCGCGATACGCCGATATGGTTGAACTCGCCGGGGATGGTCATGTGCGCCATCGTCACGCGCTGAGCCCAAAAACCTGGTTTGTTGAATGCTGCCCACGGCCAATGCGGGCTGGCAAGCAGCATTGTTGATCCGCTTTGCGTGGTTGTAGGCCCTAGGGCCCAACCGTTGCTGCCATCCACAGTGGCATGTTCATCAGCGGAACTGTCAAAACTGGCCAGCTCGACATTTACATTCTGCGAATCTGCTGCCAATGGGCCTCCCATCACGGGAGGGGCAGCATTTGCGATCTCTGGAACATAGTCGAGCGGGCCTCTTCGGCCTGCAGCCCTGTTCAGAAAGTAGTCAATCTCCGTAATCTCTTTTACCCACGGCTGATTACGACAGGCGGAGGGCAGCTGGGCTGGGGCAGTTTCGCGCACATACTTGTTGTAGCCTGAGACGAATCCGCGAACCAGATCTCGGTAGTCGCGATCCCATGAGATTTTTGGCTCGTTCATTAGAGCAGGGGTCACACCGCTGTCTATAAGGCGTTGCCGATAGAAATCGCTTTCGAGATTGCCACTTCCTGCGCCCCAATAGTAGGAGCGTTCTGCGCGCGCTGTCACATAGAGCTCGGCGAGATCACAGATTCGGTCTTGTGCCTGGGTATAGCCCGCACCAAACCCCAGGTTCTTCCAGTTCTCGGCCTGTATGTGAGGTATGCCAAACTCGGTTCTGCGTATGGTGGCGTTCAGTGACTCAGGAGCTTGAGTGGTAGCGCACCCAGCGGCCAGGCTTGCCACCAGAGCAATCCCTATAGTCGCCCGCATCGTTGGCGCCTTCGTTTGCGGCTTGAAGGACTGGGAAGTTGTTGACTTGGTTTTTGTCATCATTTTTCGATATAGGTTTGTGAGGCACGTGAGATCCCGAACGGCGAGTCTTCGGGAAGCGCTCGCTCAGGTCGCCCGTGGTTCTACGTCAAGCAAGAGGGTGCTCGGGGGGCGGAGCTTCAGGCGTGGCGTTGCGCATGCATTCGCTGCATGGCCACCGATCCCACCAGATCTTTGGAGATCAGAAGACGTGCTTGATCCCGACGGACGCTCCCGTACCACTGCTCTTGAAGCCCGCGCCTTGGTATCCACCCTTCCAACTGGTGTGGTCCAATTCGATGTACGCAAGAGTACGCTTGGAGAGCTTGTACTCAAGGAATGCAATCAGGCGACCAAAACCATCGTCCATGGCATCGCTACGGCTGCGGTCAACGCGGTAGTAGGCGGCAACCAAGTCCAGGTTCCCAGTCAACGGGATGGTGCCGCCAATTCCTAGAGTCTTGTTCCGTGTCGTAGCGGTGGCCGAGGTTTGCGCCTCGTGGCTGCCGTACGTGATCGATAGCTTGCCATTCCCGAGTTTGGCACCCACACCGCCTACATAGCCCTTGAGCGTGAGCCCATTGATGTTCTTGAACTCAGAGTACGCCAGCGCTGCGTTGTAGTTGCCTGCTTGATAACCTGCCCCTAATCCCGAAGAGGAAAGCTTCGATTCGCTGCCGCTTTGCTCACCCAGGGCATGCATCGCTCGCACGCTGAAATTGCCGAATCGACCCACGTACTTGGCAGCGTTGTCGAGGCGATAGGCACCGGTCGAAGCGCCTGCTGGGCCGTACTCTCCGCCAAGTCGATGCGCGCTCAGTGCTGCCGTGCCTATGTTCGGATTGAACCCCGCGTACCGACTTCCCAAGGGGTCTGTCGCAGACACCACATCTGCCAGCAGGGTGGTCTGGCGCCCCAGCGTCAATGTTCCCCAACCACCCTGCAGACCTACCCAGGAGGCGCGGTCAAACTGCTTAGTGGCGTTGGACATTGCACCTGTGTCCACGTTGATGCCAGATTCCAGATTGAAAATGGCTTTAAGCCCACCGCCCAGGTCCTCGCTTCCCCGGAATCCAAGGCGGCTGGTGGTGTTGATGCCACTGTTCAGCGCCGTCGAAGAACCGGCCGAACCATTGTTGGTCGGCTCCAAGCCTCGCGCGTGACGCAGCCCTGCATCCACTACGCCGTAGAGGGTGATGTTGCTCTGTGCATGCGCGATGCCAGAGCCTGCGGCGAGCAAGCCGAACATGGCCGTCAGGCCAAACCTTGGAAGTGATCCCATGTGAAGTCTCCTTTGATTTTGAAGCGATCTCCAACCCCAGGTTCTGCGGCCCAGCTTTGCAGCAGGCAGTTGACGCGAACTGGAGAACGTTGATCTGTGGACTACCTAGTGAGCCCAAAAGGAGTCTAGGGAGAGGGGCAAGTAAAGGCATCCACTCCATTCCAAAGGATGGAACGGGTCAGCTGAACGGCATGCTTTCAAGGCACCCGAGCGCTGCTAAGCCCTCGGGAAATGTTGCACTGCATGTTGCACCGTAGTGACTGGCTGGGCAGGAGAACCCTGCCGTCAGGCTCGCTGCTGGCCTGATAGATTGATTTGCTCCGAGCCCCGCTCAGGGCAGGATTGCAAAGATGCATGCGGCTTCACAGCTTCAATCAAGTCGCCGAACTGAATCGGTTATTTTCTCGGCGAGGGCTTTCAAGGGCGCGCTCAGTTCGGACTCAATCTCCAACACGCTTTGTTGAGTGGTGACACTCATGTTGAGCACGTAGATAGAGCCAACAGGCGTGACGATAGGGATTGCAATGGCGACAACCTCCGGTTGCCAAGATGCTGTGCAATGGCCCTTTCTGGCGAACAGTTGCACCGCAGCAAGTATCTCTTCACGAATGGCCTTCCAGCCGGATAAGCGCTGCTGCCCGATCCTGGTCATTAGCTCGCGTCGTTGAGGCTCGGAAACCGCACAAAGGTAAGCACGCCCCAGAGACGTGAGTTCGATGGGCACACGCTGGCCCGCCACAACGCTTCGAAGCGATACCTTCCTGTTGTATCGGATGGATTCCAGATAGACCATCTCCTCGCGGTCTGCTACTGCCAGTCCCACATTGACGCGTAGCTTCTCCGCCGCAGTGCGCATCATGGGTGCTGCAATTTGCAGTATTGTTGAACCGGACCGCATGGCATGTGCAAAGCTCAATACCGGGGCGGCAAGACGGTATGCGCGATGCGCTGCGTCATGCTCCAGCAGCCCGCATTGAACAAGGGTTTGCGCCAACCTGCTGACGGTCGCCCTGGACAGACCGGTGCGCTCGGCCAGTTCGCCATTTCCGAGCAGATCAGCGCCTGGCCGAAACGCCCTGAGTATCTCAACCCCACGCTCCAACGACCTGTTCAGCGTGGGCTCCTCATGGTTCTTGCGTCTCGCCGCACTGCTGGCAGGTAGGGTCATTTTGATCCGAGTTTAGGAATTTCATTTCCATCCAGTGGAATTCAGGGGGTGCACCGCAGAGGGCGTTCTCTTAATCTTGCCCTGTGAGTGAGGCGGCCGATCATGCCGCTCCTTGAGTCCACTTGCTGTTAGTCAAATCCCTAATAAATGGAGACAAAGAAATGCATAAGTCCTTGCTTTCTGCGCGTTCGCGCTTTACATCGGTCATCGCCGCTGCGGTCGTCTTGAGTGGCTTTTATGCTGCCCCTGCCAGCGCTGCATTTCCCGAAAAACCCGTCCGCATCATCGTGCCCTTCTCCCCGGGTGGAGGCACAGACTTGGTCGCTCGATCCATGACAGTCGTCATGGGTCAAGAACTTGGCCAGCCAGTGATCATTGACAACAAACCAGGCGCTGGAACCATCATTGGTACCGATACCGCAGCCAAGAGCCCACCCGATGGATACACGATGGTGATGGCGACGGTAGCGCATGTGGTCAATCCCAGTATCCAGCCCAAGCTGCCATACAACCACGACACAGCCTTTGCACCCGTAATGCTCGTGGGCGTCTCGCCCAATGTTCTGGTAGTACGGGCCAGCAGCCCCTACAAATCCGTGAAGGACGTCATCGCCGCGGCGAAGGCGTCGCCTGGAAAGCTGTCATTCGCTTCGCAGGGGGCGGGGACTTCAGCACACCTGGCGGGTGAACTCTTCAAGACTTTGACAGATACAAACCTGATCCACATTCCCTACCGCGGTGCTGGACCCGCGCTCACAGATCTGCTCGGTGGCCAAGTGGACGTGATGTTTGCCACAGCCGCGGCTGTGGGCACCATGATTGACAAGGGGCAGTTGCGTGCTTTGGCAGTCACAACTGCGACGCGGTCCAGCTCGCACATCTTGTCCAAAGTTCCTACGGTCGCTGAAAGTGGTGTTCCAGGATATGTGGCCGATAGCTGGTATGGGCTGTTCGCCCCTGCTGGTACCCCGCCCGACATCATCGAGAAGCTCAACAGCGCCGCCAAAAAGGCCGTCAACACAGAGGCATTCCGCAAGAAGCTTGAAGCAGAAGGCCTTGTTGTAAAGGGTAGTACGCCCCAGGAGTTCGACACCTATGCCAAGGGCGAGGAAGCTCGCTGGCGCAAGGTCGTCAAGGACAACAAGATCACCAACGACTAGACAATTCGAAAGCTGAAAATGACCACAGAACTCATTGAACTGACCGTCACCCATGGCATCGCGACGCTCACGCTGAATCGCCCTGAAAAACGCAATGCGATGAGCGACGACATGCGCACCGAGTTCATCGCGGCACTGGAGCATGTCAGCGCGGACAAATCGATCCGGGCGCTGGTCCTCACCGGCAATGGCAAGGGCTTTTGCGCCGGGGGGGACATCTCTGGCATGGAGCGCCGCATGAAGGCACCCTCCGGGGAAATTGCCTTCAACGGCTGGCACCGCCAGCAGCGTGTGCACCACACGCAGACTTTGCTGCACACGATGCCTAAGCCCACCATCGCCGCCGTCAATGGCGCAGCGTCCGGATTGGGAGCAGATACAGCACTTGCGTGCGACTTCATCATCGCCAACGAATGGGCGAATTTCTCCTGGTCCTACATCCACCGCGGCATCATTCCCGATGGCGGTGGCATGTACTTTCTGCCTCGCCGTGTCGGGCTTCCCAAGGCCAAGGAACTGATCTTTACAGGGCGCAAGGTCGACGTAAACGAGGCGCTGTCCATGGGCATCGTAGATCGGAAGACCTCGGCTGAAGCGTTGGTGGCCGATGCGCAGGCCTGGGCGGCAGAACTCAGCAAGGGCTCGGCCACCGCCCTCGCGCTGGGCAAGACGATCCTGGACCAAACCTTCGAGATGTCGGCACAACAGGTATTCGCCCAAGGCAGCCAGGCACAAGGCATCTGCTACACGAGCGCAGAGCACCGCGATTCGGTGATGGCCTTTCTTGCCAAGGCTTCGGCAACCGCCAGCAAAGAGTAATCCCATGAACGCCATCTCCCGACTTCTCCAGCCACGCAGCGTGGCCATCATTGGCGCATCTGCTGATGCCGCTAAAACCGCAGGCCGCCCTGTTTCCTACCTGTTGAAGCACGGCTTTGCCGGCGACATCTACCCGGTCAATCCCAAAGTGGACCGCATCGGTGAGTTGGTGTGCTACCCGGACATCGCGTCGCTGCCGGCAGTGCCTGATGTTGGCATCGTCTTGTTGGGTGCAGAGCGCGCCCACATCGCTGTGCGGGATCTCGCTGCCCGAGGCACTGCGGCGGCCATTGTCCTCGCCAGCGGCTACACAGAAACCGGTGAGGATGGCGCACGCCGACAGAAGCAACTGATGGAGGCGGCGGGGAACATGCGCATCCTGGGCCCCAACACCATTGGCCTCGTCAACTTGACCGACCACATTGTCTTGTCGGCTACCGGTGCGCTGGAGATGGAGCATTTCCCAGTGGGCGGTATTGGTGTCGTCTCGCAGAGTGGTGGCATCCTGGGCGCGCTGCTGTCGCGTGCAGCGGCGCGTGGCGTCGGCTTGTCCAAGTTGATCTCTACCAGCAATGAGGTGGATCTGGAATTGGCCGACTTCATCGACCACTTGGCCGATGACGAAGCCACCAAGGTGATTGCGCTGTATGTGGAAACTGTGCGCGACCCCGCCAAGTTCCGCAGCGCCTGCCTCAAGGCGGCGCGCGCGGGCAAGCCGGTGGTGGCATTCAAGATTGGGCGCTCCGAGGCCGGCGCGAAGGCTGCTGTGTCGCACACTGGCGCGCTGGCTGGGGCCGACCGTATGTACGACGCGCTGTTCAAGCAGGTCGGCGTGATCCGCGCGCAAACCTTCAGTGACCTGCTGGACATCCCTGCGGCCCTGGCCACTGGTCGCAAGTTGCATGGAAAACGCGTCGCCATTTTGACCTCTACCGGTGGCGCCGGTACGCTGGTGTCCGACGATCTGGGCATGGCCGGTTTCGACACACCCGCGCCCGATGCAGCCACAGCTGAGGCGTTGCGCGCACTGCAGACCGGCGACCATGCCGTGCTGGACCGCAACCCCATCGACGTGACGCTGGCGGGCCTTAAGCCAGACCTGCTGCGCGGTGCCATCAATGTGCTGCTCAAGAGCCCGAGCTACGACGCCCTGACCATCATCGTAGGCTCTTCCAGCTTGGCCATGCCTGAGCTGCTGGCTGGCGCGATCCAGGACTGCCTGCCGAACTCTGACAAGCCAGTGATCGCCTACGTCAGCCCACATGCGCCTGAAGTGGGTGCGCTGCTGACGCAACGTGGCGTGCCTGCGTTCTCAGCTGCGGAAAGCTGCACGGCGGCACTGCGTGCCATGTTCCAGGCGGCGGAGTTGAAACCTCAGGTCGAGTCCAGCGCGCCTGCAGCGGCGGTTGCGGTGGACGGTTTGCCGACAGGCTCTCTGGACGAATACCAGGCCAAGCAGCTGTTCACGCGCTTCGGCGTGCCTTGTGCGGGCGAACGCATCGTTGCGTCACCCGCCGAGGCCGAGGCCGCAGCGCGCGAGCTGGGTGGCCGCGTGGTGCTGAAGATTCTCTCGGCCGAGATCACGCACAAGAGCGACGTGGGCGGTGTGGCTGTGAACCTGTCGGCCGAGACCATCGGTGCGCGCCTCACTGCGATGGCGTCGGAGGTCGAGGCCAAGGCTGGCGTCCTTCCAACGCGCTTCCTCGTGCAGGAGATGGTCGGCGGTGGCACCGAGCTGATTCTGGGTATGCACCGCGACGCACTGGGTACAGCCATTCTGTTGGGCATGGGTGGCGTTACGGCCGAGTTGTTCAAGGACACAACCATGCGGCTGCTGCCACCCACCGGCGGGCTGTCGCGTGCCGATGCGCTGGCCATGGCGCAGGAGCTCAAGACCTGGCCGCTGCTGGACGGCTTCCGTGGCCGGCCCCTGGCCGATGTCGATGCGCTGGTCACAGCCATTGTGGCTTTCTCGCACATGGCGGCCCAGCTTGGCGAACGCTTGGTCGAAGCCGAGATCAACCCGGTGTTCGTGCTGCCCCAAGGCCAAGGCGTCCGCGCGGCCGACGGCGTGGTGGTGCTGGCCTGATGGCCTCCAACCCAACGGCCCAGGTTCGCCTGGAGCGAGATGGCGATGTCGCCATCATTTGGATCGATAACCCACCGATCAATGCAGGCTCTGCGGTAGTGCGTGCAGGACTTTTGAAAGCCATCGACGAGGTGGTGCTCGACGAGCGCATCGCGGCCGCAGTGCTGATCGGTGCGGGCACCACCTTCATCGCGGGATCGGACATCCGAGAATTTGGTCAACCGCTGGCAGAGCCGCAGTTGCCCACGGTGATCGCAGCCATAGAGGCCTGCCCCAAGCCCTTCGTCGCAGCGCTGCACGGCGCAGCGTTGGGTGGCGGCTTCGAGCTGGCGTTGGGCTGTGATGCCCGCATCGCAGCACCCGAGACCGTCGTAGGACTGCCTGAGGTTACGCTGGGGATCATCCCTGGAGCGGGGGGCACACAGCGGCTGCCACGCCTGGTGGGTGTGCCACGTGCGATAGCGATGGTTTGCAGCGGCGAGCGCGTGAAAAGCGCCGCAGCACTTACCGCTGGCCTTGTCGATCAGATTGCCGCCAGCGACCTGTGCGCTGCAGCCGTGGCGCATGCGCGAAACCTGGCCGGGCGCAAGCAGCGGGTGCGCGAACTCACAGTCCCTGCCAGTGAAACCCAGGCCGTGGCCGACGCAGCAGCGGTTGCGCTGAAGGCGGGCAAAAACCGCCCGGCTGTGGTGGCAGCGATTGAGTCCATCAGGGCGTCGGCCTTGCAAGACTTCGACACTGCGCTGGCCGGTGAACGCGCGGCCTTCCAGCAGCTGCGTACCTCGCGCGAGGCTTCGGCGCTGCGCCACCAGTTCTTTGCTGAGCGCGAAAGTGCCAAGCACCCGGAGCTGGTGGGTGCAGCACCCCGCGCGGTGCAGACCCTCGCTGTGATCGGCGCAGGCACCATGGGAACGGGCATCGCGATCGCCGCGCTGGACGCTGGCTACAACGTGCGACTGCTGGAACAGGATGGCGCAGCGCTGGACCGCGGTGACGCCCGTATCCGCGAGCATTACGCCGCCCGCGTGAGCGCCAGAAAGATGGCATCCGATGTTGCTCAGTCGCGCCAGGACCGTTTGCGCATCAGTCTGCAATGGAATGACATCGCCGCGGCCGATCTGGTGATCGAGGCTGTGTTCGAGGACCTGGTTGTCAAGCGCGAGGTGTTCGCGCGCATCGATGGCCTGGCCCGTCCCGGTGCTGTGCTGGCAAGCAACACGTCCTATCTGGACCTGGACGCCATCGCTGCCGCTACATCGCGCCCGCAAGACGTGATTGGTCTGCATTTTTTCAGCCCAGCCAATGTCATGCGCTTGATGGAGGTGGTGCGCGGCCAGGCCACCGCGCCCGATGCGCTGGCTACAGGTTTGGCAGTGGCCAAGAAGCTGGGAAAACTGCCGCTGCTGACGGGTAATGCCTTCGGCTTCGTCGGCAACCGGCTGTACGCAGCCTACCGCCGCCAGTGCGAGTTTCTGGTCGAGGAAGGTGCTTGGCCTGAGCAAGTGGATGCGGCGCTGCAGCACTTCGGTTTTGCGATGGGGCCTTTTGCTGTGGCCGATTTGTCGGGCCTGGACATTGCCTGGCGTATGCGGCAGGCACAGGCCGGAACACGCGACCCTGCAGCACGCTATGTGCACATCGCCGATCGGCTGTGCGAAGCTGGTCGCCTGGGACGCAAAACCGGAGCAGGTTACTACCGCTATGCCGAGGGCAACAAGCCCATGGTGGATGCGGCCGTGCATGCGCTGATCGAACAAGCACGTGCCGAAAAGGGCATCACGCCGCGCATCATTTCCGATGAAGAGATCGTTCGCCGTGTCTTGCTAGCGCTGGCCAACGAGGCCTCCCTGCTGCTGGCCGAAGGCGTGGCCTCCCATGCTACCGACGTGGACCTGGCCCTGGTCAACGGCTACGGCTTTCCGCGCTGGGAAGGCGGCGTGGTGTTCTGGGCCCGCGAACGGGGTGAGGTCGCGCTGAGTGCCGACTTTGCGTGGCTCGCTGAGATCAGTGGTCCTGGCTCAAGGATCGGTGACCCGCGCGTCTTGCTCCCATCCGAAAGCTGACGCGGCAAGCTACTGCGCAACGACACCAGACTGCCCCAGGCAGCACAGCCCAAGGAGACATCCAGATGCCAGTTCAACACCTTCACCATCCATCCCGGCGCTCACTGCTGACGTGGCTACCCGCTGGCGCAGCCTGCGTTTCCGTGCCAGCCTGGGCACAACAAGTCGGGGCGGGCTCCGAGCTGCCACCGCCAGCCCTGTCCAGCTACCGCTTCCTCGTCGGTTTCGGCGCGGGCGGCGTACCCGATGCGGCGGCGCGTCTGATCGCAGCCACGATGTCCGAGCGCTGGAAATTGCCCGCGATGGTGGAAAACAAGACAGGTGTGGGTGGCACGCTGGCTGCCCGCGCTGTCCTGGCGGCAACAGCCGACGGCAGTACCTTGCTCAGCGTATCCCCTGCCCATGCCACGGCACCCGCGGTGTTCCGCAACCCGGGCTACGACACGCTGCGCGACTTCGCCCCTGTCACTTTGATCGGCGACGGCCCCGCCTTGATCGTGGTGCCCAAGGACTTGCCAGCCAAGAACTTGGCAGAAATGGTGGCGCAGGCCAAGGCGCGGCCAGGGGCTTTGAGCTATTCGTCGGCGGGGGTTGGCAGTAGTTCTCACTTTGCTGCGGCACTGTTCTGCGAGCAAGCGGGCACCCTATACGCTGGATGAACTGGCTGGAGACGCCGCGCAATTGATGGATCACCTCGGCATTGAGGCCGCCACCTGGATCGGCTTCTCGATGGGCGGCATGATCGGGCAGACCTTTGCGCTGAAGTATCCGCAGCGCATTGAGGCGATGGTCCTGGCGGATACCACCAGCCAGCACGGCGCCACGCCCCAGTCGGTGTGGGACGAACGCATCCGCGTCGCGCGCGGACAAGGCGTGGGGCCGCTTGTGCAACCTGCGATTGGCCGCTGGTTCACCGCAGACTTTCGCGCCTCTCAGCCCGCCGCAGTAGCGGCAGTGGCACAAGTGATCGGGTCAACCCATGTGGAAGGCTGGACGGGGTGCTGCGCTGCCATCGCGTCCGTGCACACCACCGATGACCTGCATCGCATCGGCTGCCCGGCGCTCGTTATGGTGGGCGAGCACGACATCGGCACACCGCTGGCGGCGTCGTTGGAGATGCATCGCCGTCTACCGAACTCGACGCTGGCCGTGATTGCGGATGCGGCACACATGACCTGTATCGAGCAGCCCGAGCGCTTCAACCGCGTGCTGCGCATGTTCCTGGACGGCACCGTGGGTGCGTCCTCCGAAGCCCTTTAAGCCTGGAGCCATCATGACCCGCCATGCCTTCATCTGTGACGCTGTGCGCACCCCCTTCGGGCGCTACGGCGGCAGCTTGTCTTCTGTGCGCGCCGACGACCTGGGCGCTGTGCCGCTCCAGGCCCTGATGGCACGCCATCCGAACCTGGACTGGGAGGCCGTGGCCGATATCGTCTACGGCTGCGCCAACCAGGCCGGCGAAGACAACCGCAACGTAGCCCGCATGTCTGCGTTGCTGGCGGGACTGCCCGTGGGCTTGCCCGGCAGCACGGTCAACCGCCTGTGTGGCTCGGGTCTGGATGCGTTGGGCACCGCCGCACGGGCCATCAAATCCGGGGAGGCCAGCCTGATGTTGGCGGGGGGCGTGGAAAGCATGAGCCGTGCGCCCTTCGTGATGGGCAAGGCCGAGAGTGCGTTCTCGCGCGCGGCGAAGATTGAGGACACCACGATCGGCTGGCGCTTGGTCAACCCGAAGATGAGGGCCTTGCACGGCGTGGACAGCATGCCCGAGACGGCCGAGAACGTGGCAACGGATTTCAAGATATCGCGCGAAGACCAGGACCGCATGGCATTGGCCTCGCAGCGCAAGGCGGTCGCCGCGCAGCAACGCGGCTTCTTTGACGCTGAGATCGTACCGGTCGCGGTGCCGCAAAAGAAAGGCGACGTGCTGGTGGTCTCACGCGACGAACACCCGCGCGAGACGAGCCTGGAAGCGCTGAGCCGTCTCAAGGGCGTGGTGCGGCCCGATGGCACGGTGACCGCCGGCAACGCCTCGGGCGTGAATGACGGGGCCTGCGCATTGTTGCTCGCCGACGAGAGCGGAGCCGCACGGCATGGGCTTACACCGCGCGCCCGTGTTGTTGCGATGGCCACGGCCGGTGTGGCGCCACGCATCATGGGCATGGGCCCCGCGCCCGCCACTCGCAAGGTTCTGGAGCTGGCTGGATTGACCCTGGCGCAGCTCGACGTGATTGAACTGAACGAGGCCTTTGCGGCGCAGGGCCTGGCCGTTCTGCGCGACCTGGGCCTGAGAGACGATGACCCACGCGTTAATCCGAACGGGGGCGCCATTGCCCTGGGGCATCCGCTGGGGGCTTCTGGCGCCCGATTGGCCACTACTGCCATCAACCAGCTTTACGACACGGGCGGCCGGTACGCGCTTTGCACGATGTGCATTGGCGTGGGGCAGGGCATCGCGCTGATCTTGGAGAGGGTGTGAGCCTCCCCTGAGCCTAAAGCGCGCAGGAGGCTATGACAGCCTTCAGACGATGCTCTTGGGCACAACCTTCATCGCGCAAGACAAGAACAAGGAAACAAGATGAATCGGATGGTCCGCAAGTGGATGTCAGGTCTGGGAATGCTGTGGCTGGCCTTGGCAACGTCCGGTGCTATTGCACAAACCTTCCCCCACAAGCCCATCCGTCTGGTCGTCCCGTTTCCCGCAGGAGGAGGCACGGATGCCATGGCGCGCACCCTTGGTGAGGCGCTCTCCCGAGAGTTCGGCCAACCTGTGCTGGTCGAGAACAAGGCGGGGGCAGGAACTGTGATCGGCAACGACTTCGTTGCGAAAAGCGCCCCCGATGGTCACACCCTGTTGCTCAACACCAGCGCGATAGCGATCGTGCCGAGCCTGTTTGCGAAATTGCCTTATGCGCCAGACTCCGCATTCGCGCCCATCATGCTGCTGGGGCGCGCACCGAATGTGGCGGTTGTTCGGGCCGACAGCCCGCTCAAATCGGCCCGTGCATTCCTGGCGGAAGCAAAGTCCAATCCAGGAAAGGTGGCATATGGATCAGCTGGCAACGGTACCTCCACACATTTGGCCGCCGAGTTGCTCAAGAGCATGGCGCACATGTACGTCATACACGTGCCATACCGGGGCGCAAGCCCGCTGGTGACGGACCTTTTGGCCGGACAGATCGATGTGGGGTTTGGCACCTTGCCTAGCGTCGCCCCTTTCATCGCCAGCGGAAAACTGAGAGCGTTGGGCGTGACCAGTGGTTCGCGTTCGCCGCTGCTGCCGGACGTGCCCACCTTTGCCGAGGCCGGCGTTGCGGGATACCAAGCGGATGTCTGGTATGGCATTTTCGCGGCAGCCGGTACACCCGTGACGGTTGTGAACCAACTCTACGGAGCGCTCAAGCGCGCCTCAGAAACAGAAGCATTCCGCCAACGAGCCCGGGCTGAGGGGTTGATCGTGACGCTCGATCCTCCTGAGGAAACCGCGCGCATTGTGCGTGCCGAAATTGTCAAGTGGCGCAAGGTCGTCAAAGAGCAATCCATCAAGATGGATTGAGAGATGGAAACCGGTCTTTCATACACCCCGAAAAATGCGCCACTGGTGGACGAGCTCGAGCGTTTGGCGGACCGCCACGATGTGCTTTTAGGCGGCTCGGGGGGGCAAATGGCTTGGCGCCGATGGGGAGAAGGGACTCCTGTAGTACTGCTGCATGGCGGGCATGGCAACTGGTCGCATTGGGCGCGCAACGTGGCGGCGCTCGCTGCGCGCTACACGGTGTGGGCGCCTGATCTTGCGGGTTATGGCGATTCCACGGCATTGTCAGATCACACGCTGGCGGCGATGGTGGCCCATACCCGGGAGTCGCTTGACCGGCTTGTAGGGCCGGACACTCCAGTTGGCGTGGCCGGATTTTCGTTTGGCGGCCTGGTCGCTGCGGGCCTGGCGGCCGAGCGCACTGCCGTTTCATGCCTCGCGCTCCTGGGGCCCGCTGGCCATGGAGGTGCACGCCGGCCCCGGGGCGAACTGCGCAACTGGAAGCCTGCCTTCGAGCGGGGAGACTGGTCAGAGTTTGACGACGCCATGCGTCACAACCTGATGATGCACATGCTCCATGACCCTTACAGTCTCGACGCCACCGCGCTCGCGATCCATACGCAGGCATGTCTGCAGACGCGCTTTCACAGCAAGCGCCTTTCGCGCTCCGCCGAGCTGCCTGCGCTGCTGGCGAGGTACGACGGACCTTTACTGCTGGCCTGGGGTGAGCACGACGTCACCGCCAACCCCGACGCCGCTTCATCCTTACTCATGCAACGCCGTGGGCCAAGCAGTTCTGTGGTCATCCCCCGTTCAGGCCACTGGGTGCAGTACGAGGCGGCAGACGAGGTGAACAGCCTGTTGTTGCAGTGGTTTGATCAAAATCTGTCCTCTTATCAGGAAACTTGAAATGCACGCTACAGAAATATTCGCCCGATATGCCACTGAGTTTCAGCGGCAACCGCTTCCTGACGAAGTGATCCACCACGCCAAGCGTGCCGTGATCGATTGGTACGCATCCCTGTTTCCGGGGCTGAATACGCCACCCGTCGCGATCCTGGAGCAGACGCTCACGGATGACCTCGACCGTGGGCGCGCGCTCTTGGGCACTGGGCGTGCGAGTACGGCACGCACAGCGGCACTCATCAACGGTGCTGCGGCGCACGCGGCCGAGGTGGACGATAGTTTTCGCGACGCGATGTACCACCCTGGCGCCGCGACTATTGCGGCTGCACTGGCTGCAGGGCAAGACCTGGGCGTCTCCGGCCTCGAATTTCTGCGGGGAGTGGTGCTTGGGTACGAGGTCTCCACTCGCATCGGAGTGGTCATGGGCCGACCTCATTACAAGTTCTGGCACAGCACCGGCACGGTAGGCAGTTTTGGTGCAGCGGCTGCCGTGGGCGGAGTCATGCGTCTCGACGGCCCCGCGTTCGCCCATGCGCTTGCAACTGCCGCGACGTTTGCGGCAGGGCTTCAGCAGGCTTTCCGCATGGACTCGATGTCCAAGCCACTGCACGCAGGGCGCGCCGCCGAGGCGGGCTTGCTTGCCGCACAACTGGCCTCGCGCGGCTTGACCGGATCGCTGGATGTGCTGGATGGAGACACCGGCCTTGGGCAAGCCATGAGCAACGGCCCCGATTGGACCAACGTCGGCGCAACGCTGGGCCAGGATTTCCACATTACGCGGCTGACCTTCAAGAACCACATTGGCTGCGGACACACGTTCGCTGCGATTGATGGAGCGCTGGAACTGCGGCAGCTCCACAACCTTCAGGCTGACCAGATCAAGAGCGTGCGGGTTGCGACCTATCGTCCCGCTCTCGACATTGCTTGCTACACCCGCCCCACCACGGCGAACGAAGCGCGTTTCAGCCTGACCTATGTCGTGGCCACTGCGCTGTCGCATGGCAGCGTTCGCCTTGCGGCGTACGAGCCGGACCGTCTGGACGATGTGGGCACGCGCGCGCTGATGGAGCGCATGACGGTCGAGGTGGATCCGGCCCTTGATGCTGCCTTCCCTGGGCAGCGGGCTGCGCGCATCGAAATCGAGACGGTGGATGGCCGTCGGCTCACGCACTTCCAGCCCAACCGCAAGGGAGATCCGGAGCAGGCCCTCACGGATGCCGAGTTGGAAGGCAAGTTTCTGGAGCTTGCCGAACCTGTCATCGGCAACACTAAAGCGCGGTCCCTTTTGGCGAATATCTGGGCTCTAGACAGCCGTAGTACCTTACTTTAGTTCTCTCAGCATCACCTAGTCTAGATTTGCCTCGAAGCGGGTGCTCTAGGACAGGTATGCAGCGATTGCAGTCGTCCGCTTTTTGCAGTCGAGCGCGTACTCAAGGCCGTTATCGGTCATTGGGCGTTTCGCTAGCTGATCATCGTTCCAGTTCCCTGATCCCTGATTCGTCGGCCCAATGGAGTGGGTGAAGACCAATTTCAGCGGTTACATGCAGACTGCCACAAATATGAGGATCAGTCGTAGCAACTCGCAAGACGATCTTCGATCATCTCCGCGAGATACAAAGCAGTCTAGCAAATGGATAGCGTGAGCACCGTCCAAATGTCCAATCAGAGATTGCCCACGCCCCCTTGGCACCCATCAATCCCTGGCCATGCTCCGCTGTTTGCGAAAGCCCAGAAAACCCAGCACGGCCGACAACAGCCCCAGGGCCCACGGCGCATCCACAGGGATGGCCACAGCACCCCCTCCCACAGGGCCCGCGGCCAAAGCAAAGGGGTCACTGACACGGCCCGGTGTTGCATCCGAGTCCCCTGCGCCGTTGTCGGTGACTGTGTAGGTCACCGACAGACGATCAGCGCTAAGCGTGGCGCCACTTAGCTGGAACCAGGTGGATGCCGCCGCTACACCACCCATTGCGGGGGCGGCAGGGCCATACTTCCAGAACTGGATACCTGCAGGCAGTGGCTGGGGATAGGTAATCGTCATTGTCACCGTGCCCGTACAGCCTGTGGACTGGAATGCGTACTCTCCATAGGGCATCGTCGCGCCCACCGGGGCGGGGTTGGACAAGCCGGCAAAACCACTGGTGGCCTCGAGCGTGCAAGTGGGTCCACCTCCAGAAAGCGTCGCCGTTGCGGGGCCAGCCATGCCTGGGGGCGTACCCGACACCGTCAGCAGGCGTGGCGTTACCGCGTTGGATGCGGTCGATGAAACGCCGGTACCGGCAGCGTTGGTCGCTGTTACCGTGAACGTATACGTCGTGCCATTGGTTAGGCCCGTAAAGGTGACTGGCGAGGCGCCGCCCGTTGCAGTCGCGCCCCCAGGGTTGGCGGTAACGGTGTATCCGGTAATCGCGCTTCCACCAGTGAAGGCTGGCGGGGTGAATGCCACTGTGGCCTGTGCATCCCCGGCGATCGCCGTGCCGATGGTCGGTGCGCCCGGCACCACGGGACTCACGGTGAAACTGCGGGTCACCTGGGGCGCAGGCAAATAGGCGCCGTTCCCGGGTTGGTCTGCGTTGATCGTGCAGGTTCCTACTGTCACAAAGGTCAGCGCACCGCCAGACGTAATCGTGCACACCCCCGTTGTCGAGGAAGTGAACGTTGGCGTCAAACCCGGTGCATCGGTCGTGGCCGTCAGCGTCGGCGTCATGCCGAAGTTCTGCGTGCCGGGGTTGGCGAAAGTAATGGTCTGCGCTGCCTTGGGGGTGATGGAGTTGGAAGCCACCGATGCCGGCCCCGTACCTGCAACGTTATCTGCAGTCACAGTAAAGGTGTATGCCTGACTGTTGGTCAGCCCCGTCACGACAATGGGGGAACTAGCGCCGAACACAGGTGCTACAACCGCCGGGTTGACCGTTACGGTGTAGCCAGTAATCGCTGTACCGCCCGTATTCACCGGGGCCACGAATGCAACGCTCGCCTGGGTATCGCCTGCGGTTGCTACCGGACTGGTAGGGGCACCGGGTACCACGGCATTGACCGTGAAAGACCGGCTGACCTGGGGAGCAGGCAGAAAGGAGGAATCGCCCGCCTGGTTAGCATCAATCGTGCAAGTGCCTGCCGCCACAAAGGTCAGTGTGCCACCCGAAGTGATGGTGCAGACACCCGGCGTTGCAGAGGTGAACGCGACAACGTAACCACCGCCTGCCGAGGAACTGGCAGACAGTGTGGGCGAAGTCCCAAAGTTCTGCGCCCCGGGATCGGTGAAGGCGATGGTCTGCGGTGAGGCTGGTATCACCGAGTTGGAAGCGGCCGAGGCGGGGCCTGTGCCCGCACTGTTGGCGGCAGTGACGGTAAACGTGTACGCAACCCCGTTCATCAGGCCAGTCACTGTGATGGGCGAGCTGGACCCGGTGCCGGAAAGCCCGCCTGGATTGGAGGTCACGGTGTAGCCGCCAGCAAGTATCGGCGCTCCACCCGTGAATGCTGGTGGGGTAAAGGTCACCGTGGCCTCAGTATCACCCGCAGTTGCGGTGCCGATGGTGGGCGCACCGGGCACGACCGCGTTCACAGTGAAGGATCGGGTCACTGTGGGGGCTGCATTCCATACCCCGTTGCCACCTTGGTCTGCATTGATCGTGCAAGTGCCGGCTGTCGCGAAGGTGAGGGCGCCGCCACTAGTGATCGTGCACACCCCGGCGGTGGACGACGAAAACGTGGGGGTCAGCGTGGATGTAGCGGTGGCCGACAGCGTGGGGGTAGTTCCAAAATTTTGCGCGCCGGGGTCGCCAAAAGTGATGGTCTGGTTGCCCTTGGGCGTGACGGCGTTGGACGAACCTGAAGCCGTACTGGTGCCGACCCCATTGGTGGCCGTGACGGTGAACGTGTAAGCGGTTCCATTGGTAAGCGGGGAGACGTTGATGGTGCAAGCGGCAGGCCCTGCGCAATTGCCTGTAACACCATCAGGGGTGGAAACCGCTGTGTAAGTGGTGATGGGTGAGCCACCGTCGGAAGCCGGTGCGGTGAAGGTCACGTTAGCTTGACCATCGCCCGCGGTGGCTGTGCCTATGGTGGGGGCGCCGGGAGCAGTGGGAATAGCAACAGTATGGGTTGAGCCACTGGTATAGGCGGCCGTGCCTGTATTACCCACGCCATCCACGATATTGGTTCCTGCCTTTAAATCAAGGCGCAAAGTGCCAGTACCAGTAATGCTGCTCACAGTCACAATCACGCTTGTTCCCGATGAAGTGGAAACGTTGGAGATATTGCCAGCTGCTGACCCGGTAGTGGTCAACTGAAAGTCATCGCTAGAGATGTTGTTGGCCAAGCTATCGAAAGCGACAACAAAATCTACACTGGTAACTGTGTTGGCTGGCGATCCATTCAAGGTGATGGAGGTAACGGCAGGCGGCACATCGTCGACCACCGTGATGGTGAATGCCTCTTCATAAAATGCAGCGCTGTTGTCAGTAGTGCGAATACGAATGCTATAGGTACCAGCAGCTAGATTCGATGCATTGGTTGCACGCAGTGACGATCCGCTGATATTGAAACTGGCGTTATCGGTACTGCCTGCTCCAGCCACCAGGGTGTAGGTGTGCGTGTTTCCCGCATCGGCATCGGTGGAACTCAGTACGCCCACCACTGCGTTGACACCGCCGCTCTGGTTGACGCTGGTGTTGGTCAGGGCAATGTCGGTTGGCGGGGTGTTGGCGCCCGTTGACGTGAAAGTGAAAATGACGGTGCCATTGTCGTTTTGAGGACTGGGCGGTAAGAAAAAGGTGATTGTCTTGCCGCTTGCTGACGCTGAGTAGTTCGCTGCATTCGCGGCCGTTCCACCAGTTCGTGTGATGCTCGTGATCTGGTTTAGATTCCCACCACTGAAAACGGCCTCGAACTGGGGAACAGACCATTCTTCGCTGAAATTCGAGGTGAGCGTGACTGTCGAGGCCACTGGATCGACATCAAACAATTTGCTCCCACCGCCACCGCCCAAGTCATGCTCTATGCCAGGGCCTACTGCTACAGCTGGGAAGACAGGTGAGCCGCCCACCGTGATTTCAACCTGAGTACCCACTGTGCTTGCGTGCAGACTAAGGCTTGCCAAACCTGCAAGGCAGGCTAGTAACAGTACAGCTCCCCAGCGATGGATCAAGGTGAGCAAGTTCTTGGTCTGCTGTGCTTGCGGTTGGCTGGGGATGGGCGGCATGGGTAAATCCAATACAGAACGAAAGCTCGCGTGCTATGCACGGGCAGGGTGGAACTTCGGTAGGCTATTCAGCCGCCCGAGATATTCGCGGTCATAGAGAGCAATGGCGCCTGAAGGTTGGCCAAGGCCAAGAAAGGATCTTGGAGAGTTATCTCTGTTGCTATAAATAACAACAATGCAACTTCTCAAGAAGTGCTTAGCGCACAACATCTCTGAATTGCTACATATCGTATGGGAATTGAAAGTGTTTGTGAAGCAATGAAGAGTAAGAGCGCGGGCTATGCTTGCGCAAACCCGTATAACCATAACGCAGTTGATTCTTCGACTACCGCTAGCTTATGCAGCGCAGTGACGACCCTGGTGAAAGTTGGGTCAGGCTGACATTGCCCCTGTTTCGTGTAGCTCTTGACCCACGATTCACGCGGCCTTTTTTGCGCTGTGCCTCGTACCAGAGTTGCTCGGTCTGCTCACGAGTGGCGATTTTTTATCCATGAAGGCTGGCCGTTTTCGCCCACCCCCAGATGTTCTCCGTCGGCGCGTTATCCCAACAGTTTCCCTTGCGACTCATCGATGATTGGATGCCCGAGTGCTTCAGGACCTGTTGGCACTCTGCACTGCAATACTGGCGGCCACAGTCACTGTGGAATACCACCCTGGGAGGCGGTCGGCGGCGCCACCACGCCCAGAGCTAGGAGCCTCGGGCTTGAAGCGCCGCTGAACCGGTTCGGGCGCAACGGTCAGGCCGTGCCTGCTGTCGGTGGCTACCACGAACTTGCGGTTTCGTATTGGCCTTGATGCCGCGCTGCTGCATGAGCTTGCAAACCCGCTCTTTGCCCACCGGATGCCGCGGGCCAGCAGTTCCTTGTACACGCGTGGCCAGGCGTATTCGCCCCTGACCTGGGCGCGGTTGGCGCGGCTGTGTGCCCGCTGGCCCTCGTCGCTGCAGCGCCGAGCAGGACCACCGTGACCAGGGGCATTCTCTCGTCGGCCTAGCCAGCTGAAGTACCCGCTCGCGCTGACTTCCAGCACCTGGCAGGACACACACACCGAATACTGCTTGCTCATTTGCTGAATCCAGGCGTACCTCGAAACGTGCCCTGCGCGAAGTACGCCACGGCTATTTTGGCGATGTCGCACTCCATGCGAAGGCTTGCATTCTCGGCCCGCAGCCGAGCTATCTCCATCTGCTCGAGCGAGACATTGGCGGCCTTGAGGCGTAGTCAGTACAGGCCAGTTCCCCCTTGCCTGACAGTCGCACCTATTGGCCCAGGCTGACATTGGGAACGCCTAGCGCCATGGACACCACCGAAATGGCCTGGCCTGCTCGTACCTATCGAATTGCCTCCGGCTTGCACTCCCGCGTGTACTGCGCACGCACCTGCTTTTCACTCATTTCTCAACTCCTTGTCGGTTTTTTTTAACAGGGACAAGAATGCCACTTTTCGGGGGCAACATAAGTCGACGAGTGACCATGGTAGCGTCAGTTCTTGGGGTGCAGAAAAGCGCCCAATGATACTTTTCGCTGTCTGCTCTCGATCGCAGCAGCCATTCAACGACAGCGTGTTGAGCGACAGCAACCAGGCAAGAGCTGCCGCTGGCGGTTTGAGAAAGCACTCGCTGAATGTTTGCATTCGCTGGCAGCAGCAGGCCCTGAGTTAGCATGATGATTCAAGCGCCTTAGGCTTCGCTCCATTTGCCATCCAGTTTACAGCGTCGCGTATCGCGTTTGGGTGACAGCGCGGCTCCTCTATCCGCGAGCTTCAGGGTATCTGGTCACAACGATGCCGAGCACTCTGCGCCTAGTCCTCTGATCCAAAGCTGGGCGGGATGCGAGTCATTGCGTCGATGCCAAATCAGGTCGAATACGATTTCAGGCAATGCGATCGGAGGCTGAAAAACGCCAACTGGAGACCAGCCGGCGCCTGGCATGCTTGTCCGCCCCGGTCAGGCTAGCCGCCTTGCGGCCACCGCTTCAGGGCGAGCGCGTCTTGCCGATAACCAGAAGATTACGATGAAAAGCCTCTTCGCTCTGCTGCTGGCCAGCGCCTGCTTCCAGGCGCAGTCCGCCAACCTGCCTCCCTGCGACAAGGCGGTGCGTTTCAGTGCGGCTTGGTTCGCCGACCCGGAAGTGGACAACGCCAAACCGGCCGCCGAACTGACGAAGATCGGCGCGGGCGCCGGCCGCAGCGGTACGCAACTCGGCCACGTCGTTGTCGAGACCAAGCTGGCGGTGATGCCGCAGACCAGTTGCCAGGGCGTCGTCGTGCGGCTGGATTACATCAAACCGGTGCTGCGCATAGCCAGCGAGATCCCGCCGGGCAGCTGTGCCTATGCGCACGTGATGAAACACGAGCAGACGCATGTGCGCATTCACCGCGACATCGCGCGCCAGTTCCGCGAGCTGGACTATCCCTGGGCCTCGGGCGGCAACAGCGCGGGCATCCTGGTCTACGCGAAACAGGAACTCGACCGCCTGATGCAAGCCCAGGTGATGTTCGACAACCCCGAGGAATACGCCAGCAACTTCAGCGCGTGCGGTGGTGAGATCACGCGGTTGGTGAAGCCCGCGGCGTCTACCAAGTCGGGGCAGACACCGGGTTGAGGCAACCGCCTTCCGCGAGGGCTGATTGGTCGCCTTGGGCTGGACCAGACTGATGCCGACGGTCTGGCTTGCTGCCGCCGACACCGAAGTGAGCCACCGCGCCGAACTTCGACTGCGCCAGTTGTTCCGCGCCCCTCGCCCAACAGGCGTGTGGGGATAGAGCCACTCGCGTGGCTCACGGGGGCGTCGGCACATGAGTCAAAAGTGGCTTACTTTTGCATCAGTGCCAACACCCAAGATCTCCCGCCTGGGCGCCGGGACCATCGTATTCACCGGTCTGGAGCGCATAGACCGGGCGTGGTACGCCCAGGAGTGGTACTGCGATCTGAGCGTGTGAGCGTTCTCCCATGCCTGCTCCAAAAAAGCTCGATGTCCGATGCTCACAAGTCAAGGCCGCCACAGTAGCCAGCTAGGATGGAGCCCTTCAAAACAAGGGAGTGAGCCTGTGAGTAAATCTGCCTTCAGATGGTTGGTCATCGTGT
>NZ_JBKBXG010000021.1:0-64429 GCF_046314175.1 Acidovorax sp.
GCGCGAAAGGGATTGGTTAAATTGAGGCTTAGAAGTAAGTGAGAACTATGAAGAGCATTTCCAACAAGCTGGCTTCTCTGCTGCTGATTGCCGGTGCATGGGTGGGCTCCGCAGCCCATGCTGTCCAGGACCTGCCTGGAGGCCCTGCAGTCAACCAGCTGAACCTGCATCCCCCGGTCACCAAAATCGCAGAAGAACAGCATTTTCTGCACTGGATGATGCTGATCATCTGCACGGTGATCTTTGTTGCAGTGTTCTCCGTGATGTTCTATTCCATCTGGAAGCATCGCCGCTCCAAGGGCGCCAAGTCGGCCAATTTTCATGAGTCCGTGACGGTCGAGGTAGTGTGGACCATCGTTCCGTTCATCATCGTGATCCTGATGGCACTGCCTGCCACCAAGGTGCTAGTGGCCCAGAAGGACACCACCAACGCTGACGTGACCATCAAGACCACCGGCTACCAGTGGAAGTGGGGTTACGACTACATCACCGGCGAAGGCGAAGGCATCGGCTTCATCTCCACGCTGGACAGCAGCCACCGTGTCATGTCCGACAGTGGCAACGTCAAAGATGCACCGGTCAACTATCTGCTGAAGGTTGACAACCCCATGGTTGTGCCAGTGGGCAAGAAGATCCGCATCATCACGACGGCCAATGACGTGATCCATGCCTTCATGGTGCCCGCCTTTGGTATCAAGCAAGATGCTATTCCCGGTTTTGTCCGCGACACCTGGTTCCGTGCCGAGAAGATCGGTGACTATTACGGCCAGTGTGCCGAGTTGTGCGGCAAAGAACACGCCTACATGCCCATCCACGTGAAGGTGGTGTCTGCAGAGGATTACACCGCCTGGGTCGGCGAGCAAAAGAAGATCGCCGCAGCCAAGCTGGACGACCCCAGCAAGGTTTGGGCTTTGGGTGACTTGGTGCAGCGTGGCGAAAAGGTCTACGCCGCCAATTGCGCCGCTTGTCACCAGGCCAATGGCAAGGGCGCGGGTCCTATCAAGGCACTGGACGGCTCGGCCGTGGTGGTTGACGCTGACCATGTCAAGCAGATCCAGATTCTGCTCAAGGGTGCGGCCAATGGTGCCATGCCTGCGTGGGCCCAGCTGAGCGATACCGACATCGCCGCCGTGGCAACCTATACCAAGAATTCGTGGTCTAACAAGACCGGTCAGCTGGTGCAGCCCGCTGAGATCGTGGCCCAGCGTGGCAAGTAATCATCGCCCCATCGTATTGAGGAATTCACAATGAGCGCAGTTCTCGACAATCACGGGCACGCTGGCGACCACGCGCACGACGACCATGGCCACCATGGTCCCACCGGCTGGCGCCGCTGGGTGTACGCCACCAACCATAAGGACATCGGTACGCTGTACCTGTTGTTCTCATTCACCATGTTGATGATTGGTGGCGTGCTTGCGCTGCTGATTCGCGCCGAGCTGTTCCAGCCCGGTCTGCAATTGGTGAACCCCGAGCTGTTCAACCAGCTCACCACCATGCACGGCCTGATCATGGTGTTCGGCGCCATCATGCCGGCCTTCGTGGGCTTCGCAAACTGGATGATCCCGCTGCAGATCGGCGCATCCGACATGGCCTTTGCGCGCATGAATAATTTCAGCTTCTGGCTGATGATTCCTGCTGCATTGATGCTGGTGGGTTCGTTCTTTATGCCCGGTGGCGCACCCGCTGCTGGATGGACGCTGTACGCGCCGCTCACACTGCAAATGGGCCCCTCCATGGACGCGGGCATTTTTGCCATGCACATCCTGGGTGCGAGCTCCATCATGGGCTCGATCAACATCATCGTGACCATCTTGAACATGCGCGCACCTGGCATGACGCTGATGAAGATGCCGATGTTTGCCTGGACATGGTTGATCACCGCATATCTGCTGATCGCCGTGATGCCTGTGCTGGCTGGCGCCATCACCATGACGCTGACAGACCGTCACTTCGGCACCAGTTTCTTCAATCCCGCAGGTGGCGGTGACCCGGTGATGTACCAGCACATCTTCTGGTTCTTCGGTCACCCCGAGGTGTATATCATGATCTTGCCGGCCTTCGGCATCATCAGCCAGATCGTGCCTGCCTTTGCACGTAAGAAGTTGTTCGGCTACGCCTCCATGGTGTACGCCACTTCGTCCATCGCCATCCTGTCGTTCATCGTGTGGGCTCACCACATGTTCACGACAGGCATGCCTGTGACCGGCCAATTGTTCTTCATGTACGCCACGATGCTGATCTCGGTGCCCACAGCAGTTAAGATCTTCAACTGGATCGCCACCATGTGGCGTGGCTCCATGACGTTTGAGACCCCCATGCTGTTTGCGGTGGGCTTCATCTTCGTGTTCACCATGGGCGGCTTCACAGGTCTGATCCTGGCCATGGCGCCTATCGATATCCAGCTGCAGGACACCTACTACGTGGTGGCCCACTTCCACTATGTGCTTGTGGCCGGCTCGTTGTTCTCCATGTTTGCTGGTGTGTACTATTGGCTGCCCAAGTGGACGGGTGTGATGTACTCTGAAACGCGTGGTCAGATTCACTTCTGGTCGTCGCTGATCTTCTTCAACATCACCTTCTTCCCGATGCACTTCCTGGGCCTGGCAGGCATGCCTCGCCGCTACGCCGATTACCCCATGCAGTTCGCCGACTTCAACGCCATCGCGTCGGTGGGCGCTTTCGGATTTGGTCTGGCCCAGGTGTATTTCTTTGTGGCCGTCATCATCCCCGCGATGCGCGGCAAGGGCGAAAAGGCCGCGGCCAAGCCTTGGGATGGCGCCGAAGGCCTGGAGTGGGAAGTCCCCTCCCCAGCACCTTTCCACACGTTTGAAACCCCCCCCAAGCTGGACGCTACTGCGACCCGTGTGATTGGTTGAACACCATGTCTATGACACCCGAGCAAAAAAAGAGCAACCTGCGGATGGCGCTGATCCTGGCGTCTGTGGCTGTGGTGTTCTTTGTCGGGTTCATGGTCAAGGTACTTGTGCTGTCCCGCTGAGCCACGCCTGCCATGAGCCTACACCGCGAAAACGTCAAGATGGTCGGCAAGCTGGTCGTGATTGCGGCTGGCATGTTTGCCTTTGGCTATGTGTTGATCCCTATCTACAAGCATATTTGTGAAATGACGGGCATCAACATTCTGTCGCTGTCCGAGCGTCAGGTGCCCGGCAATGGCGTGGCAGGCAAGGATGTGAAGGTGCCAGCGAACACGCAGGTGGACAGGTCTCGGACCATCACGGTAGAGTTTGACGCCAATGCGCGTGGGCCTTGGGACTTCAAGCCCGCGCAGCGTTCGGTGCAGGTCCACCCGGGTGAGTTGACGACGGTGATGTATGAGTTTCAGAACATCCAGAACCGTCGCATGGCAGCCCAGGCCATTCCCAGTTACGCACCTCGTCAGGCTGCAGCGCACTTCAACAAGCTGGAGTGCTTCTGCTTTAACCAGTATGTGCTGGAGCCGGGCGAGAAGAAGGAATGGCCCGTCGCGTTTGTGATCGACCCACGCCTTTCAAAGGACGTGACCACCATCACGCTGTCGTACACGTTTTTTGAGGTGGGTGGCAAGACGCCTCCGGCACCGGAGTCCACCGCTGCGGTTGATCTCAAGTTGCCTACCTCCCTGCCCCAAGCAGGGTCTGGTTCGTGAGCATGCCTCTGAATCGTCCTTTGGGCGACAAGCCCCACATGCGCAAGGGTTCGTTGTTGCGCACCGTGAGGGCGGTGGCTTGGTCGCTGATTGGCTTGCGTAAGGGCAGCGAATACGAGCAGGACGTTGAAAAACTCAACCCTCTGCATATCATCGTCGTAGGGCTGATTGCTGTGTTCTTGTTGGTGATCGGCCTCATCGGGCTGGTCAACTGGATAGTGTGAGTTGGTGGTACACGTACCGAATTAGTAGGACTTACGCAAATAGTGATCCTCAACGGCATGTTCCGTGTGGCAGGCGAATGGCCTGGGTCTGTTTTGCGTGAGTCATGACAAAGCTGAAAACAAAGATTTTGAGAGTCAGGAGCTGAAATGAGTGCATCAACCCACGGCGGAACCCCCTACTATTACGTGCCGGCCGAGTCACGTCATCCGGTCATGGCAGCGGCTGGCCTGTTCTTCGTCATTCTGGGCGCAGGCCAGTGGATCAATGGCCACGACTGGGGCATGTACTCGCTGGCCCTGGGGCTTGTCTGGTGGTTGTTCACGCTGTACCAGTGGTTCGGCGATGCGGTTCGCGAAAGCGAAGGCGGCTTGTACGGTCACAAGATCGACCTGTCGTACCGCTGGAGCATGAGCTGGTTCATCTTCTCCGAAGTGATGTTCTTCGGCGCGTTCTTCACGGCGTTGTGGTGGGCACGTTCGCACTCGGTGCCCGCTCTGGGAAGTCTGGACAACGCCCTGCTGTGGCCTGACTTCAAAGCCGTGTGGCCTAGCTTGGCAGCGGGCGTTACCGCCTCGCCTGCAGGCATTGTGGAGCCCTTCCAGACGGTTGGTCCCTTCTGGCTGCCCACCATCAATACGGCACTGCTGCTGACCTCGGGCGTAACGCTGACCATTGCACACCACGCGCTGCGCGAAAACCACCGTGGCAAAACCATTGCCTTCATGTGGGCGACCGTGTTGCTGGGCTTTGTCTTTTTGCTAGTGCAGGGCTACGAGTACTACCACCTGTACACCGACCTCAACCTGAAGCTCAACTCCGGCGTTTTCGGTTCTACATTCTTCATGCTGACTGGTTTCCACGGCTTTCACGTGTTCCTGGGCATGTTGATGCTGCTGGTGATTACCCTGCGATTGCAAAAGGGTCACTTCACTGCCGATAAGCACTTTGGATTTGAAGGCGCAGCCTGGTACTGGCACTTTGTAGACGTTGTGTGGCTGGGTCTGTACGTGTTGGTTTACTGGATGTAAGCCACCCTCAGGACACGCGTCAGCATTGCGCTGAAACAAAAAAAGCGCCTCGCGGCGCTTTTTTTGTTGGGTTTTGCGAGGTCGTAGCGGTTGGTGGAGAACTCAGTGCCTGGCAATCAATGTGTCGGTAGATTCAGCGGGTTGCTGGCAGGCCGGTAGGCTGTATGTAGCCAAGCTGCCAGGCAATCAAAATGCACAAAAACAGCACCACGGACAGCCCTACACGCACTGCAAGCGCCTTGGCCATGTGGATGCCTTTGGCCTTGTCGTTTTTGCCATTGCGCATCATGAAGAACAAGGCCGATGCCAGGCTGGCCAAAATGGCGATGAACGCCATCACAACGAGATATTTCATGGAGCGCATTATCCCGTGACACGCCGTCAACGCCCGGTTGGACTCCTTTTTTGGCTGATTGCGCTCGCTGCAGTGGTGGGGATGCTGGTGACCGCGTCGCTCGGGCGGTGGCAGCTCTCGCGGGCCGCCGAGAAAGAGGCGCTGCAAGCCACGCTGGACGCGCGCGGCAGTCTGCCTCCTGTCGATGGCAAGGCGCTGCTTGCCGCCTCTGCCGATGAGGGGGGCGACCCCACCAAGGCGCTGGTTCACCGCGCTGTGGTTTTGGAAGGGCGGTGGCTACCCACCCACACTATCTATCTGGACAACCGCCAGATGCAGGGCCGTCCGGGCTTTTTTGTGGTCACACCGTTGCAACTGGAAAGTCAAGACGGCGTAGTGCTGGTGCAGCGGGGTTGGGTGCCTCGCAATTTTCAGGACCGCACACAACTGCCGCAGGTGCAAACTCCCGAGGGCGTGGTGCGGGTGCAGGGCCGCGTGGCGTTGGCGCCGTCGCGTCTGTACGAGTTCCAGGGAGGCGATAGCGCGCAGGGGTCTTCCCGCATCCGGCAAAATCTCGACCTGGCAGCGTTTCGCACCGAAACCGGCCTGGCGTTTGCCGATCTCACGGTGCTGCAAACGGGCAAAACCGACGCCATGGGCGAAGGCCTGCAGCGGGACTGGCCCGTGGTAGGCGCAGGCGTCGACAAACACTACGGTTACGCATTTCAATGGTTCGGGCTTAGCGGCCTGATTGCAATTCTCTATGTCTGGTTCCAAATCGTCCGACGGTTCATTCGCCCGCGCAGCCAGTCTGCCCCCTGAGTCTGGCGGCGAGCACCCCCTTGGCCTTACGGTGCACACGCTGCCCGCGGCGGGTGATGCTGTGGCCACGGCGCAGCGGGCGCGCCACGGCCGCTGGAAGATGCTGGGCGTGCTGCTCATTTGCGCAGCGCCTGTGATCGCGTCGTACTTCACGTACTACGTAGTGCGCCCAGATGGGCGGCGCAACTACGGTGAGCTGATCCAGCCGCAGCGCATCATGCCCGACGTGACAGCGACCGCGCTCGACGGTACGCCGGTTCCGTTGGCCTCGCTCAAAGGCCAATGGTTGCTGGTCAGCGTGGCGGGCGGCGGTTGTGATGCGATGTGCCAAAAGCACCTGTACCTGCAGCGCCAGCTGCGCGAAAGCGTGGGCAAGGAGAAGGACCGGGTCGACTGGATCTGGCTGGTGACCGACGCAGCCAGTCCACCGCCCGAATTGGCCCCCGCGCTGCAAAAAGCCACCGTGCTGCGGATCGACGCTGCGGCACTCGCAGTCTGGCTGGCGCCAGACGCAGGTCATCAGCTGGCGGAGCACTTGTATGTGATTGACCCGATGGGCAACTGGATGATGCGGTTTCCGGCCGCCATGGACACGGCAGGCGCTGCCAAAGCCAAACGCGACCTGGAGCGCCTGTTGCGCGCATCCTCTTCCTGGGACGACGCGGGCCGCCCCGCCAAACCATGATGGACACCACACAACCTCTCTACGACTTGGCCCCGCTCGCTCGGCTCATGTTGCTGGGCGTGGTGATTGCGCTCGGGCCCCTGGCCTGGGTGTGGTTGCGTAATCGCCGCAGTTCGCCCGTGCGGCGGCTGCAGGCGTTGACGGTGCTGACGCTGTTCCTGACCTTTGACCTGGTGTTGTTCGGTGCCTTCACCCGCCTGACCGACTCTGGCCTTGGATGCCCCGATTGGCCAGGTTGTTACGGCAGCGCGAGCCCGGTGGGCGCGCACGCAGAAATTTCCGCTGCCCAGGAGGCCATGCCCACTGGCCCCGTGACCCATGGCAAAGCCTGGGTAGAGATGATTCACCGCTACCTTGCCACTGGTGTGGGGGTGCTCATCATCGTGCTCACCGTGTCATCGTGGGTGCAGCAGCGCCGGGCCCGCCGCGGTCTGGGTGAGGGGCCCCCCATCAGCCCGTGGTGGCCCACTTTCACCCTGTTCTGGGTGTGCCTGCAGGGCGCGTTTGGCGCGCTCACGGTGACCATGAAGCTCTTCCCCGCTATCGTTACCTTGCACCTTGTTGGCGGGCTGGTGTTGCTGGCCCTGCTGTGCGTGCAGGCCGTACGGCACGCCCATTGGGCGCAGGGTAAACCACCTGTGCGCATCTCGCCCGGGTTGCGCAGTGGCCTCATCTGGACCGGCGTACTGGTGGCCTTGCAAGTGGTTCTGGGTGGCTGGGTCAGTACCAACTACGCGGTGCTGGCGTGCACCACGTTTCCCACCTGCCAGGGCAGCTGGTGGCCAGCTATGGACTTCGCGCAGGGCTTCCAGGTTTGGCGCAAGCTGGGGATGCTCCAGGACGGCAGTCACATCAGTTTTGCAGGCCTTACCGCTATTCATTACGTGCACCGGCTGATGGCGTATGTGGTCCTTGCCGCTTTGTTGGCGCTGGTGTGGCGTCTGCGCAAGGCGGCTGTGCTGGCGGCGCCGGCATGGTGGCTGCTGGTGCTGGCGTTGGCACAGCTGGTCACCGGCTTGTCCAACGTGGTGCTGGGCTGGCCCCTGGTGGCCGCTGTGCTGCACACCGGCGGCGCTGCCGCACTGGTGGTGGTGTTGACCTGGGCCCTGGTGTCCAGCCGCTCGGCGTCCGCGCCCCAAGCGTTTTCCGCGCCATCCCGCGCATCGAGAGTGTCCGCATGAGTGTTGCCCCCGCCCTAGTTTTGCCACCCTCGCGCCTGATGCAGTTCTATGCGCTGACCAAGCCGCGGGTGGTGCAGCTCATTGTTTTCTGCGCGCTGATAGGAATGGTGCTGGCGGTACCGGGCCTGCCTTCGGGGCCGCAATTAGGTCTGATGGCCGTGGCCTGTGCAGGCGTGTGGCTCGTGGCCGGTGCCGCCGCTGCGTTCAACTGCATTGTGGAGCAGGGCATTGACGCCAAGATGAAGCGCACCGCGTGGCGCGCTACTGCCAAGGGTGAGCTGTCCAACGTGCAGACGCTGCTGTTCTCGGCGGTGCTTGGCGTGGCGGGGTCGGTGCTGCTGTACTTCTGGGTCAACCCACTCACGATGTGGCTCACGTTTGCCACATTTGTAGGCTATGCAGTGGTGTACACGGTCATCCTCAAGCCCCTCACTCCGCAGAACATCGTGATCGGCGGCGCGTCGGGCGCCATGCCGCCCGTACTGGGCTGGGCTGCCATGACGAACGACGTGGGCCCTGAGGCGCTGATACTGTTCCTCATCATTTTTCTGTGGACGCCGCCGCACTTCTGGGCCCTGGCGCTGTACCGGGTAGAGGACTACCGCAAGTCTGGCTTGCCCATGCTGCCGGTCACTCACGGCAATGAGTTCACCCGCCTTCAGGTGTTCCTCTACACCCTCATCCTCTTTGCGGGCTGCCTGATGCCTTTCATCTATGGCATGAGCTCATGGATCTATCTGGCCGCTGCAGTGGTGCTGAGCGCAGGCTTCTGTGGCTACGGCTTTGCGCTGTGGCGCAACTACTCTGATGCGCTGGCGCGCAAGACTTTTCGCTTCTCCCTCATCCACCTGAGCGTGTTGTTTGCCGCGCTGCTGGTGGATCACTACGTGCTGTAAAAACCATGCTTAAAAGAAACGCTCTTAAAACGATAGCTGTCAGCGCTTTATCTATAAGCGCTGCGGGCATATTTAGCGCATGTTCCGAGAAAAGGGCAGAGTTTCGCGGCGTGGATATCACGGGCGCCGAGTACGCGCGTGACCTGCCGCTGACCGACCACAACGGGCAGGAACGCCACATCAAGGACTTTGCGGGCAAGGTGGTGGTGGTGTTCTTCGGCTTCACGCAGTGCCCCGACGTGTGCCCCACCTCCATGCAGGAGCTGGCCGAGGTCAAAACCATGCTGGGCAAGGACGGCGACCGCCTGCAAGGTATTTTCGTCACCGTAGACCCCGAGCGCGATACGCCCGAAGTGCTCAAGGCCTACATGGCCAATTTCGACCCGAGCTTCCTGGCGTTGCGTGGTTCGCCCGAGCAGCTCGCCGCCGTCGCCAAAGACTTCAAGATCTACTACAAAAAGGTCGATGGCAAAACGCCCACCAGCTACACCATGGACCACTCCGCAGGCAGCTATGTGTACGACCCCGCAGGCCGCCTGCGCGTTTACAACCGGTATGGAAGCGGTGCGCAGGCGCTGGCGTCGGACGTGAAGGCTTTGCTCGCCGAGGCTGGCTGAGCGCCGTTTGATTCGAACAGATTGCCCGCCCCAGCACTGGGGCGGGTGAAGTAGGCCGCTGCTTACTCTGCCTTGATGCCGCGCATGGCGATCACGCCACCCAGCAGGTTGGTGTCGGCCTTGATGCGGTTGGCCAGTCCTTCAGGGGATGTTCCTGCCACTTGCCAGCCCTGCTGGAACAACTTGCCCCGCACGTCCTGGCTGCGGGCGATTTCACTGATCAGCGCGGCCAGCTTGGCCTGAATGGGCTTGGGCATGGTGGCCGGGGCTGCAAACGCGTTCCAGATTTCCAGATCGAACCCACGGATGCCTGCTTCGCTCAGGCTGGGGATGTCCGGCGCAAGCGGGCTGCGCCCGGCAGATGTCACGCCAATGGCGCGCAGCTTGCCCGCACGCACCTGAGCCTGGGCCAGCGCTGGCGGCATCAGTGCCATCTGCAACTGGCCACCCAGGATTGCATTGGCCACGGCTGGATACCCGGGGTAGGGCACATGCACAGGGTTGATGTTGCTGCGCGACTTGAGCAGTTCGGTACCGATATGGCCCACGGTGCCCACGCCCGGCGTGCCATAGCTCCACTTGTCGCCACCGTTGCGGGCAGCCACAAAAAACTCGCGCGCATCACTGTTCGCGGGCACGCCAGGCTGGCTGAGCGGGGCCGTGAGCACCAGCGGCGATGTGCCGATCAGGCTCAGCGGGGCCAGGTCCTTGAGCGGGTCGTAAGGCACGGCCGGGTTCAGCAGCTTGGCAATGGTCATGTTGCCGTTGATCATCAGACCGATGGTGTGGTCGTCACGTGCCTTGGCTACGGCGTCAGCACCGATGTTGCCGCCCGCGCCCACCTTGTTTTCCACGATGACAGGCTGGCCCAGCGCTTTCGACAGCGGCTCGGCAAAAGTGCGAGCCGTCAGGTCTGGCGAAGTGCCGGCAGGAAAGCCCACGATGATCTTGATCGGCTTGGTGGGCCAGGCCATAGGAGCCGCGGTGGCTGCGGGTTTGGCCGTCTGGGCCAGAGCCCACGGAGAGGCGGCGGCCAGGGCAATCAGCAAAGACGCACGGCGGGACAGGTTGCGAGGCATGGAACAGATCTCCTTGGGAATAGTTGGTTGGGGCCGTGAAAACGGTCCAAAACAAAATGGGGCCCCAGAACTGGGGCCCCATGGGGCAACTTCTGCAGAAGAGGGATATTAACGCGCCCCGTGTAAGCTCAAGCGCGTCCCCTGGCTCAGGCGTATTCGGCCAGCGCCTTCTTCATCTTCTTCATGGCCGCCACCTCGATCTGGCGGATGCGCTCTGCACTGACGCCGTAGACAGCAGCCAAGTCATGCAGCGTCATGCCGCCCGATCCGTCATCGTTGACCTTCAGCCAGCGCTCTTCCACGATGCGGCGGCTGCGGTCGTCCAGGCTGTCCAGAGCGGTAGCGATGCCATCGCTGGCCAACGCATCGCGCTGGCGCGATTCGATCATGGCTGTGGGTTCGTGCGACGCGTCTGCAAGATAGGCGATAGGGCCAAAGGCCTGTTCGCCGTCGTCTGATGGAGCCGGATCCAGCAGCACATCGCCGCCCGACATGCGGGTTTCCATCTCGATGACTTCCTCGCGCTTGACGTTGAGCTGCGCAGCCACGGCGTCGATCTCACGGTCCGAAAGCGTATCGCGGTGCGTGGCCGCGTCAGCCGCTGCGGCATCGGCCTTGAAGCCTTGTTTCATGGACCGCAGGTTGAAGAACAGCTTGCGTTGTGCCTTGGTGGTGGCCACCTTCACCATGCGCCAGTTCTTCAGGATGTATTCGTGGATTTCAGCCTTGATCCAGTGCATGGCGTAGCTCACCAGACGCACGCCCTGGTCGGGGTCAAAGCGCTTGACCGCCTTCATCAGGCCCACGTTGCCTTCCTGGATCAGGTCACCATGCGGAAGACCGTAGCCCAGGTACTGGCGTGCAATGGACACCACAAGGCGCAGGTGCGACATCACCAGCCGACCGGCGGCGTCCAGATCGTTCGAGTCCTTGAGCTGGCGTGCATAGGTCTGCTCCTCTTCGTGCGTGAGCAGGGGCAGGCGATTGACGGCCGAGATGTAGGCGTCCAGATTGCCCAAGGGGGGCACCAACGCCCATGGATTGGCGGGTGCCAAAGTCGTCGTAGCGGTTCCAGATTGAATGTTCATTCCGGGAATCCTTTCCTCTAAGCCGTGGATATTAGCACTCTCTGTGATTGAGTGCTAAGGCCGGAGTTCCCGTTGGGTTGTAGGACTTTGTAGACATATGAATCTAATGAAATCGGCGCTTGGCGCTTATCCATAAAGCGCCACCAGCTATCAAAATAATACTGTCGATGGGTGGCTTTTGGAGGCCGTTGCAATCCCAGCTTCGGCTGTCCGCGCAGTTGGCGGTAGGTGTCCACGCGCGCCGGCCGTGCCCGCACCCGAGCACTGGGGGCGTTCGGGTTCTTCGATCAGCTCACGCTGTCAGTAAAACAGACCAAAGCCCGACCTCGTAGTGCTGGTGCCCCTGGCGGTGTTGGCCGCTGTCTTTGGGGTTGGCCGTCAGACAGACGCAGACCGATGTCCGTCGGGAGCCTGCAGAGCCCTGCGTTCAAAGTCCTCCAGCGGCAAGGGCCGCCCAAACAGATAGCCTTGGAATGACCGGCAGCCATGTGCCAGCAAGAACTGCAGGTGCGCGCTGGTTTCCACGCCTTCTGCGATCACGTCCAGCCCCAGGCTCCCGGCCAGCGCGATGATGGACTGCGCAATGGCCGCATCGCTGGGGTCCAGCAGCACGTCCCGTACAAATCCCTGGTCAATCTTGATCTGGTCCAGCGGCAGGCGCTTGAGGTAGCTGAGGGACGAGTACCCGGTGCCAAAGTCGTCTAGCGAAAAGCCCAGGCCATGGCTCTTCAAGGCGAGCATGGTGGTGATGACGCTGTCCACATTGTCCAGCAGCAGGCTCTCGGTCAGCTCCAGCTTGATTCTGGCCGGGTCTGCCCCGGTGCGTTCCAGCAGCGCCAGCACCTGTGCCACGAAGTTGTCCTGCAGAAACTGCCGCGCACTAACGTTGATCGCCAGGCTCAGCTGCGCCAGTGCCGGGTCGAGCCGCCACCGGGCTTGCTGGCGCAGCGCAGTTTCCATCACCCATTGGCCCAGGGGCAGGATCAGCCCCGATTCTTCTGCCAGCGGGATGAACTCCGATGGCGGCACCATGCCTTGCTCAGGGTGCTGCCATCGCACCAACGCCTCAGCCCCAATAACGATGCCCTGGGCGTCGACTTGCGGCTGGTACAGCAACAAAAACTGCGACTGACGCAGACCGTTGTGCAACTGGGCCTCCAGCATTGCGCGGCGGTTTACCGCCTGCTGCATGTCGGGGTCAAAAAAGCGCAGGGTGTTGCGCCCTGCGTCCTTGGCGCGGTACATGGCCATGTCCGCCTGTTTGAGCACTTCATCCACCGTGTCGCTGTGGTCGCGCAGCAGGGTCACACCAATGCTGGCCGTGAGATGGTGCTCATGTCCGGCCAGGTCATAGGACTGGCGCAACTGGGCCAGGATCAGTTCGCCCAAGGTGCGCGCCTGTGCCGCGGCTTCGGGGGCGTCGCTGCTCAGGTTCTGCAGCACCAGCACAAACTCGTCGCCGCCCAGGCGTGCCACGGTGTCCTGCTCGCGCACACAGCCGCGCAGGCGCCCGGCCACTTCCTTAAGCAGCAGGTCGCCCACTTCATGGCCGCGGGTGTCGTTCAATGTCTTGAAATTGTCCAGGTCCACAAAAAGCACCGCGGTGGTCAGACCAGACCGTGCGCTGGCGGCCAGCACCTGCTGCAGCCGGTCGACCAGCAGGCGGCGGTTGGGCAGCTGCGTGAGCGCGTCATAAAAGGCCAGGTAGCGCGCTTCGTCCTCGGCCGCCTTGCGCCCCGAAATGTCGATGTCGATGCAGAACATCTCCGGCGGGTGGCCCGGCACCTGGATGTAGGCGTGGCTGGAGAATACATCCACGGGCGTGCCGTCCTTGCGCCGCAGCTGCAGCTCTCCGGCCGGCACCACCTCGCCCGTGGCGAACATGTGATTCACATGGGTGCGCACGGCGTCGCGCATGGTGGGCGGGATGATCAGATCCAGCAGATTGCTGCCCAGCGCCTCCTCTGCGGTGTAGCCATACAGTTGTTCGGACGCCTGGTTCCAGTAGCTCGTAGTGCCGTCTGCCAGATAGCCCTGGACCGAGATGGACGGGATGTTGCGCAGCAGCGACCGAAAACGCAGCTCGGACTCGCGCAACGCGCTTTCGGCCTGTTTGCGGTGGGTGGTGTCGCGGGCCAGAAAAACCACGGCGGGCTGGCCGCCCACCTTGACGCCCAGCGGTTGGGCGCGGCCTTCAAAGTAACTTAAGCCAGACCGTGTCTGAATTTCGTACTCGACGGTTTGCGTGTGGCCTGACTGCAGGGTGTCACGGATCAGCTCTATGAACTGGTCTGCCTGCGCGGGGGGCAGCACGTCATGCAGTCGTTTGCCAATCAGGTCTGACGCACTGCTGACCAACGCAGCGTCGTTCAGCGACAGCACTTCGACATAGCGACCGTTGGCGTCCAGCACCAGCAGCACATCCGGGATGGCGCGGGTGATGGCATGCAGCCGCGCGGCCGTGTCTTTGAGCGCGTGTTCGGTGGCCAGCCGCGCCTCCACATCGTGCAGCAGCACGCCCAACACCACGGTGGCGGGGGTAAAGGTAAGCAAAAACGGCAGGGCCAGCGTCTGGTTGATGCGCGCCGTCACCTCGGCAGGCAGTAGCTGGAACAAACCTATCACTGCGGTGTGCAGCAGCAGCCCAAACAGTGCCAGCGTGACTGGCTCTACACCAAGCCACCCGCGCGCCCGGCCTTCGCGGTAGACCAGGCCCATTGCCGTGCACAGCACGATCACCAGCAGACCGACCTCTGCCCCGGCGCCGCCCAGCCACAGCCGACCTGTCATCGCCATGGCCGCCGCAATGCAGGCCACCAGGGGCCCCCCAAACAAGCCGGCCATGCTGAGCACCACCGAGCGTGCGTCAAAGATCACGCCTGGCATCAGCACCAGCGGGGTGAGCATGCCCACGACGCAGATGCTGCCAAAAATCAGCCCCGAAAAAGCCTGCCCGACCCGTGGGCGCTGGCGCCACACACGAATATTGAACCCGTGCAGAAAACACAGCGCCAGCAGCAGCGCAACACCTTTGACCAGCTCAATGAACATGGATCTTCCGTGCCTTTGGAAAGGGGGAACACCCATCATGGATGAATTGTTGCGATCCGTAAATGCGCGAATGGCCCCTGAATGGGGCCATCGGATTGAACCTTGTACGGGACTCTGGCAACGGACGTCAGCACCTGTCGGCGCACCTCTCAGCTGAACTCAGCTGAACTCAGATCAGCTCAGATCAGCTCAGCTCAGCTCAGCTCAGCAGGGCCTGGGCAAACTCACGCGCGTTGAAGGTTTCCAGGTCTTCCAGCTTTTCGCCCACGCCGATGAAATACACCGGAATCGGGCGCTCCTGCGCAATGGCGGCCAACACGCCGCCCTTGGCGGTGCCGTCGAGCTTGGTCACGATCAGTCCGGTCAGCTGCAGCGCGTCGTCAAACGACCGCACCTGCGCCAGCGCGTTCTGGCCCGTGTTGCCGTCAATCACCAGCAGTACCTCGTGGGGTGCCGTGGCGTCGGCCTTGGTCACCACACGGCGGATTTTTCGCAGCTCTTCCATCAGGTGCAGCTGCGTGGGCAGGCGCCCGGCGGTGTCTACCAGCACCACGTCCTTGCCGCGCGCCTTGCCAGCGGTCACCGCATCAAAGCTCACTGCGGCGGGGTCGCCGCCTTCCTGGCTCACGATTTCGACCGTGTTGCGGTCTGCCCATACGCCCAGTTGCTCGCGCGCCGCTGCGCGGAAGGTGTCCGCAGCGGCCAGCAGCACGGCGGCGCCTTCGTCGGCAAGGTGCTTGGTCAGCTTGCCGATGGACGTGGTCTTGCCCGCGCCATTGACGCCCGCCACCATGATCACGGTGGGCGTGTGTTCGCCAATGACCAGGGCCTTTTCGAGCGGGCGCAGCAGGTCGGTCAGCGCGTCTGCCAGCAGGCCCTTGACGGCCGCCGGGTCGGTGGTTTTTGTGTCTTTCACCCGGCGTTTGAGGTCGGCCAGCAAGTGGTTGGTGGCCTTGACGCCGGTGTCCGCCATCAAAAGGGCTTCTTCCAGTTCTTCATACAGCGCATCGTCAATCTGTGTGCCGGTGAAGACGGTGGTGATGGAACTACCGGTTTTGCGCAGGCCGTTCTTGAGCCGGTCAAGCCAGCCCTTGCGTTCGACGGGCGCTGCGGGCGCGGCAGGTGCTACTGGTACGGCAACGGGCGCGGGCTGCACCACCACAGGAGCTTGGGGCGCAGGCGCAACAGCCGGTGCGGGCGGTGCTGCCTCCACCTCGGCTGTCTTGGGCGCAAACGGATTGCGCAGCCAGCCAAACGCGGCGGGAGCCGGGGCGGGCGCTGCGGCTGCGGGGGGCAGGGCCGGGACAGACGCCGGTGGTTGCTGCTCCGGTTGCACGACCTCCGGCGGCATTGGAGGCGGTGGGGCAGCGGGCAAAAGCACAGGTGTTGGCGCTGTAGCGTCTATCGACGGAACCTGTGGGGGCTCATCGGCAGGGGAGGGCTTTTTCTTGAAAAAACTGAACATTGGCGGGTTCTTAGAATCAGCCATTCTATGAAACGCGCTTTCACCCTACTGGGCCTGCTGGCCTGCCTCTCTGCTGGGGCTGCCTTTTCGGCAACGCCTCCGGCTTCTCAAACCCCTGCTACGCCTGCTAACGCAACGCCGTCCGCCACGGCCTCGGGTGCGCAGCAGTTCACGCTCAAGAACGGCATGCAGCTCATCGTGCAGCCCGACCGGCGTGCGCCCACGGCGGTGCACATGGTCTGGGTGCGGGTGGGTTCCATGGACGAGGTGGACGGCACCACGGGCGTGGCCCACGTGCTGGAGCACATGCTGTTCAAGGGCACCAAGACGCTGCCGCCGGGCGAGTTCTCGCGCCGCGTGGCGGCCCTCGGCGGGCGCGAAAACGCCTTCACCAGCCGCGACTACACCGGCTACTACCAGCAGATCCCGTCTAACCGGCTCGAAGACGTGATGAAGCTCGAATCCGACCGGTTTGCCAACAACCAATGGCCGGACGAAGAGTTCAAGAAAGAGCTGGAAGTCGTCAAGGAAGAACGCCGCCTGCGCACCGAAGACCAGCCGCGTGCCATGCTGGCCGAGCAGTTGTTTGCCGCCACCTTTACCGCGTCGCCCTACCGCCGCCCCATCGTGGGCTGGATGAGCGACCTGGACGCCATGACGCCCAACGACGCGCGGGATTTTTACCGCCTGTGGTACACGCCCACCAACGCCGCCGTGGTGGTGGCGGGTGATGTGGACGTGGCCAAGGTCCGCGCCCTGGCCGAGAAGTATTACGGCAGCCTGCCCACCCACGCGCTGCCCGCCCGCAAGCCCCGCACCGAGCCCGCGCAACAGGGCCTGCGGCGCATCGCCGTTAAGGCCCCGGCCGAGCAGGCCTATGTGGCGCTGGCTTTCCGCACCCCCAGCCTGGACCGCGTAGAGAACCTGACCGACACCGACCGTGATGCCCTGGCGCTTATGGTGCTGTCCGCCGTGTTCAGCGGCTACGACGGTGCCCGTCTGGACCGCGCACTGACGCAGGGCGAAAACCGCGTGGCCGACAGCGCCAGCAGCTCCGCCATGGTCACGGGCCGGGGCCCCAGCCTGTTCATGCTGACGGGCGTGCCCGCCGACGGCAAAACCGCTGCCCAGGTGGAGCAAGCGCTGCGCGCTGAGGTCACCCGCCTGGCCAAGGAGGGCGTGAGCGAGGCCGAGCTCACGCGCGTCAAGACGCAGTGGATCGCGTCCACCGTGTACGAGCGCGATTCGGTGATGAGCCAGGCACAAGAATTGGGCGGCAACTGGGTGCAGGGCTTTCCCCTGGACGCCAACGAGCGCCTGCTGGCACTGCTGCGCACCGTGACACCCGCCCAGGTGCAGGCCGTGGCTGCCAAGTACTTTGGCGACGACCAGCTCACTGTGGCCACCTTGTTGCCCCAGCCCCTCGATGCTCCCCGCGCCCGCCCCACGCTGCCGCCTGGCGTTGTGATCCGTTGAACCCGCACCGGGGCCTTTGCACATGATTACTATCAAAAATATAGCTGCTCGCGCTTTTCTGATAAGCGCTGGAGCCGTTTTTTATTCAAATTCTGCCTGGGCGCTGCTGCCCATCCAGCACTGGACCGAGCCCAGCGGCGCCAAGATCTATCTGGTCGAAAGCCCGGTCATCCCCATGGTGGACGTGCAGATCGACTTTGACGCGGGCAGCCGTCGCGACCCGGCAGGCCAATCGGGCCTGGCCAGTGCGGTGGCCGCCATGGCCAGCAAAGGCGTGAAGGCCATTGGCAACGAGCCCGCGCTGGACGAAAACGCGCTGGGCGAAGCCTGGGCCGACCTGGGCGCCAGCTTTGAGGCAGGCGCCGACAACGACGCGCTGCACTACTCGCTGCGTTCCTTGACCGACCCGCCGCTGCTTAACAAAGCCGCCCGCCTGGCCGCCCGCCAGATCGGCGAGCCCAGCTGGCCTGCCGACGTGTGGCCCCGCGACCGTGCCCGCTGGAGCGCCAGCATCAAGGAATCGCTCACACGTCCCTCCACCGTGGCGGCCCACGCCTTTGGCACCGCCGTGTACGGCAGCCACCCCTATGGCGTGCGCACGACGGCAGAGACCTTGGCCCGCATCAACATCGCCGACATGCAGGCGTTCCACACCCAGCACATTGGCGCCTGCCGCGCCAAGGTCAGCCTTGTGGGCGCCCTGTCACGCGCGCAGGCACAGACGCTGGTGGCCACGCTGCTGTCGCGCCTGCCTGCGGCGTCGGGCTGCGCACCGCTGCCGCCCGTGGGTGAGATCAGCGCGCTGACCGCCCCGGCCGAACAGAACATTCCGTTTGCATCGGCCCAGGCCCATGTGCTCATCGGCCAGCCCGGTTTCCAACGGCGCGACCCGGACTTTCTGGCGCTGCTGGTGGGCAACCATATCCTGGGCGGCGGCGGTTTTGTATCGCGCCTGACCAACGAGGTGCGCGAAAAGCGGGGCCTCAGCTACAGCGTTTACAGCTACTTTGCGGCGGGCCTGCACGCAGGCGCCTTCACCGTGGGCCTGCAGACGCGGCCCGATCAGGCGGCCCAGGCCGTGCAGGTGTCGCGTGACGTGATCGCCCGCTTCGTGGCAGATGGCCCCACCGAGGCTGAGCTGCGCGCTGCCAAGGACAACCTGATCGGCGGTTTTGCGCTGCGCATCGACAGCAACAAGAAGCTCTTGGGCAACGTGGCCAACATTGCCTGGAACGAGCTGCCGCTGGACTACCTGGACCAGTGGACGAAAAAAGTGGAAGCCCTGACCATCGCCGATGTACGCACCGCCATGGCCAAGAAGCTCCAACCCGACCGCATGGTGACCGTAGTGGTAGGGGGCAAGCAGTGAGCGTTGTGGCCGGCTTCATCTGCATCGGCTCCGGGGTCGGCGCCCGCATCGGGTACGCTGGCGCCACAACCACCCTCCATAACAAGAAAGTCAATCCATGAGCCGATCCACCCTGCGCCCCGAATCCTTGCCTGGCGGCCGCCTGGCCCGCGCTGCCTCGGCGGCGGTTGCGGCACCCGCGGCCAAACCCGCCAAAAAAACAGCGGCCCCCGCCGCTCCCAAAGGCTCGGGCGAAATCCGCATCATTGGCGGTCAATGGAAGCGCACCCGCCTGCCCGTGGCCCAGCGCCCCGGCCTTCGCCCCACGCCCGACCGCGTGCGCGAAACGCTCTTCAACTGGCTGGGTCAGGACCTGACCGGCTGGCGCTGTCTGGATGCGTTTGCGGGCACGGGCGCGCTGGGGCTGGAGGCGGCATCGCGCGGCGCAGCGGCCGTGCAACTGGTCGAAAGCGACCCTGCGCTGGTGGTGCAGCTGCACACCTTGCAGCAGCGGCTCAAGGCCACTGCGGTGCGTGTGCAGCGTGGCGACGGCATTGCAGCCCTGAAGCAGGCGGCCCCCGCCAGTGTGGACTTGGTGCTGATCGACCCGCCGTTTGACAGCGAGCTGTTCGCCCCCGCCCTGCAAGCCGCCGCCCGCGCGGTGTCGACCATCGGCTTCATCTATCTGGAGGCCCCGCGCCTGTGGACCGAAGAGGAGCTGGCCCCCAACGGCCTGGCGCTGTACCGGCACCTCAAGGCGGGCGCGGTACACGCGCATCTGTTGCGACTCATCGCCTGACCCGCGCTGGTAGGCACAACCGGCGCAAGTCGGGAGCGTAGGGCGTTCAGCGCAGCGAGCGTAGCTGGCTACAAGTTATGGATGAAATTGGCCTCTAGCGCTTGTCAGATAAGCGCTGGTAGCTATTATTTTTATATGCCGCAATAGCCCGGTGCCAGCAATGCCTGATCGCGCTGGTGGCCCGCCTGGTGCCGCTGGTGCCGCTGGTGCCGTGCAATGGCGTGTTGCGATGTTGCTGCGGTGGAGTGATCGCCCTTCGCGCAGCGGAACATGCGGGCGCTTTGCCCTCCAGGCTGCCACGGGCAGAACGACGCAAGGTCAACGCTCAATACAATCTTCTGGTGAGCAGTAAGCACCGAGCCCTTTACCTTTTGATTGCTGTGGTCTGGCAGGCATTGGCATGGCTGTCGCCGGTGTACTTTGATCACCAAAAGGAGGTGATCGCTCACATGGTTGTGCATGCACAGGAAGTTGACCACCACCATCACGCCGACCAGACCTTGCCCATGGAAGAGGATGGCAGTGAGCCGCCCCATCAGCATGCGCACCAGGCGGTGCAGTTGCCGGGCTTGCCGCCCGTGATGGCGCTGTTCGCTGGCGACCCCGTCCCCTCGGTGCTGGTGCCCCATGCGATTGCCGGGCACGCATCGGTCTTTCTTGACAGCCCCTTGCGCCCTCCACGGCGCAGCGCCGCTCTGGTCTGACTGGGCTGCACGACGGTCGCCTTGAGTCGTCGCTGTGCTGGTGCCTCATCAGCGTTTTCTGCAATTTTTGTTTCCTTGCCGTTTGCCCTGGCTACGTCGGCGACGACGCAGCCGCGCCCTGGATGCACGTCCGAGCGTGCTTGTTTACTACGGCGCCACAGCAGGCAAGGCTGTCCCCAACTCCCCCCACACACAGGGCTCTTGATCTATGAATCGAATCACTTTCCATCGCCTGGCGGCATTGCTGCTGCTGGGCTGCGTCCCATTGCTGGGCTTCGCGCACGGTATTTCTGAAGAGGACCGCCAACGCATGCTGGATGGTGGCTACCTGCAGTACATCGGCCTGGGCGCCAGCCACATGCTGACGGGCTACGACCACCTGCTGTTTCTGCTGGGGGTGGTGTTTTTCTTGACCACGTTCAAGCAGGTGGCCAAGTTTGTGACGGTCTTCACCGTGGGCCACTGCATCACCCTGGTGTTTGCAACGTACTTTCAGATCACCTGGAACTACTACCTGGTGGTCGCCATCATTGCCGCGAGCGTGATCTACAAGGGCTTTGACAACAACGGCGGATTTCAACGGGTATTCGACATGAAGTCGCCCAACCTTCTGGGTGCTGTGTTCATTTTCGGATTGCTGCATGGCTTTGGCCTGTCCACCCGGCTGCAGCAATTGCCGCTGGGTGACGATCCGGTGGCCATGCTTGGACGCATCCTGAGCTTTAACGTGGGGGTGGAGCTGGGCCAGATTGCGGCGTTGGCCGTCATGGTGGCGCTGCTGGCCGCCTGGCGGCATCGGCCCTCGTTCAAACGCTTCAGTTATGCAGCCAACCTGGCCCTGATCTATGCCGGTGTCTATCTGCTCTTCACCCAGCTGCACGGCTACCAGCACGATACGGCGCCGGACAGTTTTCGCTTCCCCACCGAAGAACACCGCCATGTGCACGACGACATGAACATCGAAAGCACCCAGGATGACAGCCGCAACACGCTGCGGTGAATGTGCCTTTTTGCCCTTTCCCCTTTTCCCTACTTCTCCCCATTCAACGCTTCAAGGATCGCACCATGAAAAACGCTCTCATCGCCACCATCGTTCTGTCTGCCGCTGCCTGGGCGCCTGCCGCCTACGCTGACAAGGGCGGCAGCTGCCACTTTCACGGCTCCAAGGCTGCCACCGAGTCTGTGGTGGCGGGCTGTGCCGACCAACGCAAGCAGGCGCTGGTCAAGGCGGGCAAACTCGATGCCACCTGGGCTGCGGTCGCGCCCGAGAAAGTGGAAACCGTCGATGGAAAGAAGGGCAAGGAATGGAAGTTGACCTTCAAGAACCCGGCGGTTGCGGATGCCAGCAAGCAGACGCTGTACATGTTTTACAGCCTGCCGGGTAATTTCATCGCTGCCAATTTCACGGGCCAGTAAGCCGTGTGGCGCTGGGCGTGATGCCCACGGGTTTACACCTCCGTGGTTACCCACACACTCTGGTAAAGCGCAACCCGTCCTCGCTTGCCTGGTGCGCAACATGGGCAATCGCACCCACGCCAATGAAAGGTGCCATGTTGCACTGCACGCATAATGCGCGCACGCGGCCTGGCGCCCCTGTGAAGAGCGTGAACCCGCTCTGCGGGCCTAGGCCAACGACCATTCAGCCAGACAGGAGACAACCAGCCATGGCCCAGAACGTGCTCGCCGTTTACCCCGGAACCTTTGACCCCATCACACTAGGCCATGAAGACGTGGTTCGCCGGGCCACCCAGCTGTTCGAACGTGTGATCGTAGCCGTGGCGGCGGGCCACCACAAGAAGACCCTGTTCTCGCTGGAAGAGCGCATCGAGATGGTGCGCGAGGCCGTCAAGAACTACCCGCAGGTGCAGGTCGAAAGTTTCTCGGGCCTGCTGCGGGACTTTGTGGTGTCGCGCGGTGGCAAGGCCATGGTGCGCGGCCTGCGCGCCGTGACCGACTTTGACTACGAGTTCCAGCTGGCGGGCATGAACCGCAGCCTGATGCCCCAGGTGGAAACCGTCTTCCTTACCCCCAGCGACAAGTACCAGTTCATCAGCAGCACCTTTGTGCGCGAGATCGCGGTGCTGGGCGGCGAGGTGACCAAGTTTGTGTCGCCGTCGGTCGAAGAGCGGCTAGCGGTCAAGGTGCGCAGCCTGACCCCTCCCTGAGCGGCTGTTATTTAAGCCAAATTGGCATCTAGGAGCCTGTCGGACTTGGAAATCGTCGGCTGCAAATTGGCCGCAGCGGTCCATTTTTCACCGTCTTCTTGCCCCATAGCTCGGCTATGGGGCTGCGAATCCGGCAAAAATTGTCCTCGCTGGGGCCAATTTTCGATTTCGACGCTCCAAGCTCGACAGGCTCCTAGCGCTTGATGGTAAAGCGCTAGCAGCTATTGATTTGATAGTTGCCGTGGCGATGGCTGCGCACGCACGCCTGCCGCTTCCAGCTCTGAAGTCACCTGTGCCGCTTGTTCCCGCAGCGCCTGCAGCATGGGCGCCACCTCGGGCAGCGGCGGGCGGTACAAGGGCAGCAGCGCCGTCACGCTGAACGGAATCGAAAACGCCAGGCGCCGCAGTACCAGCCGGTCGTTGGCGGCGGCCAGCGCCGTTACCGGGTTGACGATGGCCACACCCAGGCCCTGCTGCACCATGGCGCACACGGCGGCGGCGCTGTGGGTTTCCACCCGCAGGGTGCGCGCCACGCCCGCCTCGGCAAAGCGGGCGTCGATCAGGCGGCGGTAGGGGTCGTCGGCCGACAGGCTTACAAAAAACTCGCCCGCAAAATCGGTCAGATCCAGCACGGTCTTGTGCGTCAGCGGGTGGCCCGCAGGCAGCACCGCCACTTCATCCAGCGTCAGCAGCACCTCGGCGCGTGTTCCCGGTGGCGCAGCGGTCTGCTCGCACAGGCCCAGGTCAAAGCGCTGGGCGCTCATCCATTCCTCCAGCAGGGGCGATTCCTGCGGCGTGACCGACAGGCGCGCGTGCGGGCTGGCCTGCATCACCCGCGCCGCTGCGCCCGGCAGCAGCGCGTGCGCCAGGGCGGGCAGGCACAGCACCGACAGCTGCACCGCGTCCGACCTGCCCAGCGCCACGGCGCGGTCCACCACGCGCTCCAGCCCCTGCCACGACCGCTGCACCTCGTCCCACAGCGCCAGCGCCCGCGCGTTGGGGCGCAGGCGGCCTTGCACACGTTCAAACAGCGCATAGCCCAGCAGCGACTCCAGCCGCGCCAGTTCGCGGCTGACGGTGGGCTGCGAGCTGTGCAGCAGGTCGGCCGCACCGGTGGCGCTGCTGGTGGTCATCACGGCGCGGAACACCTCGATGTGCCGGTGGGTGATGCGGTGGGCCAGGGGGGTGTCGGTCGTTCCGGTCATGTGCAGAGCATATCCGTAGTGAATGGATGGCGTAAATCAAAGCATTCGACCAAATACATATGCCGGGGCATCATCTGGGCTGCCTTTCAGTCTTCTGCACCTTCGGAGCCCCCATGTCCAACCCCTTTTCGCCCGCCCAGTTGTGGTCCCTGGCCGACCAGTTCGGTACCCCTCTGTGGGTGTACGACGCCGCTACCATCCGCCAGCGCATCGCGCAGGTGTCCAACTTCGAGACCATCCGGTTTGCGCAAAAGGCCTGCTCCAACATCCACATCCTGAAGCTCATGCGCGAGCAGGGCGTGAAGGTGGATGCGGTTTCGCGCGGCGAGATCCTGCGGGCGCTGGCGGCCGGCTACACGGCCGGCGGAGAGCCGTCGGAGATCGTGTTCACCGCCGACCTGTTCGACGCCGCCACGCTCGACTGCGTGGTGGAACACAGCGTGCCCGTCAACGCAGGCTCCATCGACATGCTGCACCAGCTGGGCGCGCGCTCGCCCGGCCACGCCGTGTGGTTGCGCATCAACCCCGGCTTTGGCCATGGCCACAGCAACAAGACCAACACCGGCGGCGAGCACAGCAAGCACGGCATCTGGCACACCGACCTGCCTGCGGCACTGGCCGCGATCCAGCAGCATGGTCTGAAGCTGGTGGGCCTGCACATGCACATTGGCTCAGGCGTCGATTACAGCCACTTGCAAGAGGTTTGCGGCGCCATGGTCAACCTGGTGCGTACCGCCCACGCGGCGGGGCATGACCTCCACGCCATCTCGGCCGGTGGTGGCCTGTCCATCCCGTATCGCAGTGGCGACCCCGTGGTCGATACGCAGCACTACCACGGCCTGTGGGACGCCGCGCGCCAGCAGGCCGAGGCGGTGGTGGGCCACAAGCTCGGCCTGGAGATCGAGCCCGGCCGCTTCCTAGTGGCCGAATCCGGCGTGCTGCTGGGCCAGGTGCGTGCCACCAAGAACGCGGGCAACAACCACTTTGTGCTGGTCGATACGGGCTTTAACGAACTCATGCGCCCGTCGATGTACGGCAGCTACCACGCCATGAGCGTGCTGCGCCGCGATGGCACTACGGCAGCAGAACGCCCCACGGTGGTGGCAGGCCCGTTGTGCGAGTCGGGCGACGTGTTTACGCAGGGCGACGGCGGTGTGGTGCTGCCGCGTGATTTGCCTGCCGCCGAGGTGGGCGATCTGCTCGTGATCCACGACACCGGGGCGTATGGCGCGTCGATGTCGTCCAACTACAACTCGCGCCCGCTGATTGCCGAGGTGCTGGTCGATGGGGGTCAGTCCCGGTTGATTCGCCGCCGCCAAACGGTGGAGGAGCTGCTGGCGCTGGAACTGGGGCTTTGATGGGGGCCGGGCGCGGGCCCTGCGCCGACACCCGGTAGGTACGCGCCTACGGTCAGGCGCAGCACTGGCGCACACGGGCGTGAAAAGGGGGGCAATACAGTGGAATCACTTATCCCCTTCAACCTTTTTTCTGGAGATCACTATGCCCATCATTGCCTGGCTTCTCGGCGTCCCACTGTCTGTTGTTCTGCTGCTGATGCTGTTTGGTGTGTTTTAAACCCAGCTGCTGTCACAACTCAATGCAAAAAGCCGCGCAGGCCCTTCGGGGCGTGCGCGGCTTTTTCTTTTGGCAGGATGCGTTTTTGAAGAACCGTTGTCAGGCCAGTTCCTGTGCAGGCCCGCGGCCCATCAGCATTGCGACAGCAGTGTCGGGTTGAATCTCGCCGTCGAGCAGCGCCACGGCAGCACGGGTGATGGGCATGTCCACGCCCAGCAGCGCTGCACGCTGCGCCACAGTGCGGGCGCTGTACACGCCCTCTGCCACATGGCCCAGAGACTCCACCGCCTGCTGCAGGCTTTTGCCCTGCGCCAGCAACATGCCCACACGGCGGTTGCGTGACAGATCGCCCGTGGCGGTCAACACCAGGTCGCCCAGGCCTGAAAGCCCCATGAAGGTATCTGGCCGCGCACCCAGCGCCAGGCCCAGCCGCGTCATCTCGGCGAGGCCCCGGGTGATGAGCGCCGCCCGGGCATTGAGCCCCAGCGCCAAGCCATCACACAGCCCCGTGGCAATGGCCAGCACGTTCTTCACGGCACCGCCCACCTCCACACCCACGATGTCTTCGTTGGCGTACACCCGCACGCTGGGGCTGTGAAAGGCGCTCACCAGCGCATCACGCACCTGTGCATGGGGGCTGGCCGCCACCAGCGCCGTGGGTTGGCCGAGGGCTACCTCCTGCGCAAAGCTGGGTCCGCTGAAGACGCCTGCTATCAGTTCAGGAGCTACCTGTGTTTGTACCTCGTGCGCCAGCAGCCCGTACGCCCCTGATTGGTCGGCGGGCACCGCCTCAAACCCCTTGCAAAGCCAGGCCACGGGCGCCGTGCACCCGCGCAGTGCCTGCAGCATGTTGCGCAACGCTGCCATGGGAGTGGCCACGATGACCAGGTCTGCGCCACGCAGCAGCGCTGCAAAGTCGCCATCGGCCACGGTGAGGGAAGGAGGGAAGGCAATACCGGGCAGATAGCGCCGGTTTTGGCGTTCAGCGCGCATGTCGCTCGCCTGGGCAGCGTCACGCGCCCAGACCGTGACCGCATGGCCGGCAGGGTGCTGGGCTGCGCTCATGGCGAGCGCCGAACCCCAGGCACCTGCACCTAATACTATGATTTTCATAGCTATTAGCGCTTATCTATCAAGCGCTAGAGGCCAAAATGACCTCAAACTTCAAATGAATTATTGCGTCAGGATGGACGATGGCGCGCCAGCGGCCTGGGCCTGCTGCTGCTCGTACATCGCCTGGAAGTTGATTTCCGCCAGGTGTACCGGCGGAAAGCCAGCACGGTTGATCAGGTCGGCCACGTTGCCACGCAGGTAGGGGTACACGATCTGTGGGCAGGCAATGCTCATGATGGGACCCATCTGGTCTTCGGGCACATTGCGGATTTCAAAAATGCCAGCTTGCTTGACTTCGACCAGGAACACCGTCTTGTCCTGGATCTTGGTCTGCACCGTGGCAGTCACTGCCACTTCGAAAATGCCTTCGGCCACGGGCGTGGCTTCCACACCCAGCTGGATGTCCACGCTGGGCTGCTCTTGTTCCAGCAGGATGGCGGGCGAGTTGGGTTGCTCCAGCGACATGTCCTTGAGGTAGACACGTTGGATCTGGAACACGGGGTTTTCTTGGTCGGCCATGGTTGAAAAGTCTCTCTGCAAACTGGGTTTCAGCAAAACGAAACCCGCCGGGGAGCAGCTCCCGCAGCGGGCACATGGGGCTGCATTATGCAGCGCCCGGTGACGGGGTCAGGCCGCGCCCAGCAGGGGCATCAGCTCGCCGCGGCTGTCCAGGGCGACCAGGTCATCGTGCCCGCCCACATGGGTGTCGCCGATGTAGATCTGCGGCACGGTGCGGCGGCCGGTGGTCTCCATCATGTGGGTGCGTGCGACCGGGTCGGTGTCGATGCGGATCTCTTCGATCTGCTCCACGCCCTTGGACTTGAGGATCTGCTTGGCCCGGATGCAGTAGGGGCAGACGGCGGTGGTGTACATCTTCACGGGTTGCATGGCGATCCTCCTGGAAGCAACGGGGTCAAAAAAGGGCAAATTACCGGGTAGCCAAGGTATGTGGGGACGCTTTACGCTTTTTCCACTGGCAGGCTGGCTTCGCGCCAAGCCTTCAGGCCACCGGCCATGGCCTGGGCGTTGTCGTAGCCCAGCTTTTTGGCAATGCCCACGGCCCGGTTGGCACGGGCGCCACTGGCGCAGACCAGCACCAGCGGCAGGGCCTTGTTCTTGACCACGGACGGCAGGCGCTCTTCCAGCTGGCCCAGGGGTACGTTCTTGGCGCCACCCACGTGGCCGGCGGCGAATTCTTCGGTCTCGCAGACGTCGATGACCACGGCTTTTTCACGGTTGATGAGCTGCACGGCCCGTGCGGGGGTCAGCGATCCGCCACTGGCGCTCTTGAGGACCGGCCACAGCAACATGCTGCCCGAGGCCAGTGCAACGATGAACAGATACCAGTTGTCGATAATGAATTTCACAAAGATTCCTTGGGTTGGCGAACGGCGTAATTTTAGAATGGTGGATTTTGACCCGCCTTTCCTAGGGAAACCATGTACAAGCTCGTTTTGATTCGCCACGGCGAATCCACCTGGAACCTCGAAAACCGCTTCACCGGCTGGACCGATGTGGACCTTACGCCGACCGGAGTGTCCCAGGCCATGTCGGCGGGCAAGCTGCTCAAGGCCGAGGGCTACGAGTTTGACCTGGCATTCACCAGTGTGCTCAAGCGCGCCATCCATACCCTGTGGTACACCCTGGACGAAATGGATTCCACTTGGCTGCCCGTGGTCAAGGACTGGCGCCTGAACGAACGTCACTACGGCGCTTTGCAGGGCCTGAACAAGGCCGACATGGCCAAACAATATGGTGACGAGCAGGTGCTGGTATGGCGCCGCAGCTATGACACCCCGCCGCCCGCATTGGAAGCCACCGACGCCCGCAGCGAGCGCAGCGACCGCCGCTACGCCAGCCTGGCGGCCAGCGATGTGCCTCTGACCGAATGCCTCAAGGACACGGTCGCCCGTGTGCTGCCGTTCTGGAACGAGGCGATGGCCCCGGCCATCCGTTCGGGCAAGCGCGTGGTGGTGGCAGCCCATGGCAATTCGATCCGCGCGCTGGTCAAGTACCTCGACGGCATTTCCGAGGCGGACATCGTGGGTCTGAACATTCCCAACGGGATTCCACTGGTATACGAACTGGACGCAGACCTCAAGCCCATCCGCCACTACTATTTGGGCGATGCTGAAGCGGCTGCGAAAGCGGCAGCAGCCGTGGCATCGCAGGGCAAGGCGTAGTAAATAACGCGTAAAGACGGGTGAAAACCCGCCATATCCGCCCCCAAAATGAGAGCCCGCGCGGAACTGCGGCGGGTTCGGCCCTTCTAAGAGCCTGTCTGCCTCATTTCCTCGGGAAGAGTGCAGGCAGGCTCTCGGTGTATATTGATTCGAAGCGGTAAAGGTGTTGTATGGGCCACAAACTCAAAATTGCAGGGTGGGTATCGATTGGCGTGGTGGCCGGAGCGCTCACCACGGTTTCACTGCAAACGGTGGCGCGCGGCGCCATGACGCCCCTGCCGCTGGAAGAAATCCAGCAGCTGTCGGCGGTGTTTGGCTTGGTGAAGACAGACTATGTCGAACCGGTTGACGACAAAAAGCTCATCACTGATGCCATCACCGGCATGGTGGCCAGCCTCGATCCACATTCCCAGTATTTCGACAAGAAGTCCTTCAAAGAATTTCGTGAAGGAACATCGGGGCGTTTTGTGGGCGTGGGCATCGAGATCACGCAGGAAGATGGCCTCATCAAGGTCGTCTCCCCCATTGAAGGCTCGCCTGCGTTCCGTGCTGGCCTCAAGACCAACGATCTGATCACCAAGATCGACGAGACGGTGGTGAAGGGCCTCTCGCTCAACGACGCTGTCAAGCGCATGCGCGGCGAGCCCAACACCAAGGTCACGCTCACCATCTTCCGCAAGGACGAGAGCCGCACCTTCCCCGTCACCATCACGCGCGAAGAGATCAAGACCCAGTCCGTCAAGGGCAAGGTGATCGAACCCGGTTACGCCTGGATCCGCCTGTCGCAGTTCCAGGAGCGCACGGTCGATGACTTTGTGCGCAAGGTGGAAGAGGTGTACAAGCAGGAGCCCAATCTCAAAGGGTTGGTGCTGGACCTGCGCAACGACCCGGGTGGTTTGCTCGACGCCGCAGTGGCCGTTTCGGCAGCGTTTCTGCCAGCGAACGTGACCGTGGTGTCGACCAACGGCCAGTTGGCCGACAGCAAGGCAACCTACAAGGCCGCGCCCGATTACTACCAGCGCCGCGGCGGTGGTGACCCGCTGCGCCGCCTGCCTGCAGCCCTCAAGTCGGTACCTTTGGTGGTGCTGGTGAACGAAGGCTCGGCCTCCGCCAGCGAAATCGTCGCAGGTGCCTTGCAAGACCATAAGCGTGCCACAGTCATGGGCAGCCAGACATTTGGTAAGGGCTCGGTGCAGACTGTTCGCCCCCTGGGGCCAGACACGGGCATCAAGCTGACCACCGCGCGCTACTACACCCCCAGTGGCAAGTCGATCCAGGCCAAGGGCATCGTGCCTGATGTGATGATCGACGAGTCGGAAGAGGGCAACATCTTTGCCGCCCTGCGCATGCGAGAGGCCGATCTGGACAAGCACCTGGGCAGTGGCCAGGGCGAAGAAAAGAAGGACGAAGCTCGTGAAAAGGCCCGCGAAGAAGCCCGCAAGCGCATGGAAGAAGAAGCCAAGAAGCCCGCTGCCGACCGCAAGATGCCAGAGTTTGGTACGGACAAGGACTTCCAGCTGGCGCAGGCCCTGAACCAGCTCAAGGGCCGGCCGGTGCTGATCAGCAAGACGTTGACGGAACGCAAGGACGAAAAGAAAGAGAATTGAGCTTTCGCGCTCCCTGCTCATGAGGCCGGATTTCTCGCGAAGTCCGGCCTTTTTCATGCCTGCCGTGCGACCCCATTCGCCGCCCAATCCATCTCGCCACCACACCCCATGACCGACGACCAGCTCTTGCGTTATTCCCGCCACATCCTGCTTGATGAGATGGGCATTGAGGGGCAGGAGAAGGTGCTGGCCTCGCACGCGCTGATCATCGGTGCGGGCGGGTTGGGCTCGCCCGCCGCACTGTACCTCGCCTCGGCGGGGGTCGGGCATATCACGCTGGTGGACGACGATGTGGTGGACCTGACCAACCTGCAGCGTCAGATCGCCCACACCACCGCACGGGTAGGGGTGCCCAAGGTGGATTCAGCCGCAGAGGCCATGGCGGCCATCAACCCCGAGGTGCAGGTCACTGCGCTGAAAACGCGTGTGGATGCGGCGCAGCTGGATGCACTGGTGCAGTTTGCCACCGTGGTACTGGACTGCAGCGACAACTACGCAACGCGGCATGCGGTCAATGCAGCCTGCGTAAAACACGGTAGGCCGCTGGTGGCGGGTGCGGTGATCCGGTTTGACGCGCAGATCACGGTGGTGGACCCGCGCAACGCGCAGTCGCCTTGTTATGCGTGCATCTTTCCGCCAGATGCAGAGTTTGAGGAAGTGCGCTGCTCCACGATGGGCGTGTTTGCGCCTCTGGTCGGGGTGGTGGGTGCGATGCAGGCCGCCGAGGCGCTCAAGCTGATGGCGGGCATTGGATCATCGCTGGCGGGGCGGCTTTTGATGCTGGACGGAAGGTCCATGGAATGGAGCACGATGCAGGTGCAGCGAGCCCCCGAGTGTGCCGTGTGCGCACAGTGTTGTTAGGTAGGAATACTCCTACAGTCCCAGCGTGCAGCCGCTGGCAGAATTCAAACCTCTCAACGTCTAAATTTGAGGTTCGAACAGCGCACCCCTGCGACGTTCGCAAAAGTGGACCCGTCTGTGAAACTGCGCACCTACATTGTTGAAGACAACGCGACCATCCGTGAGAACCTGATCGGAACTCTGGAAGAGCTGGCGTCTGTGGAAGCGGTGGGTATGGCAGAGACCGAAGACGAAGGCAAGGCCTGGCTGTCTGCACACAGTGAGCATTGGGATTTGGCCATAGTCGATCTGTTCCTGCGCCAGGGCAGTGGCCTCGGCGTTCTGGCCGCTTGCCGTACACGCCGGCCCGGCCAGAAAATGGTGGTCCTCAGCAACTACGCGACACCGGATGTACGCATGCGCTGCGCGCAGCTCGGTGTGGATGCTGTCTTCGACAAATCCAACGAAATCGACGCGCTGGTGGATTACTGCATTCAACACAGCAGCAGCCCGGGTGCCATTGAGTCTGTCACTCAACCCGTATCAGCTCCCGGCCCTTTGTTGTGACGCGTCTCTCCGCGTGCGTGCGCAGCGGATGGGGCCCTTCAATTCCGTATACAGCCTGTTGTCCAACCTGCCCCAGCCTGGCACAACAGCCAGACTGAGGCAGCATCTGAATGTCAGTCAATCAGTCGGTTCTTGAGCGCGTAGTAGGTCAGATCGCTGTTGGACGACAGGCTCATCTTTTCCATCAGTCGCGTGCGGTACGTGCTCACGGTCTTGACGCTAAGCGACAGCGCCTTGGCAATGTCACCCGCCGTTTCGCCCTTGGCAAGTTTCAGGAACACCTGGAACTCGCGCTCCGACAACTGCTCATGCGGTGGCGCGTCGTCCTTGCGGTTCAGCTGCTGTGCCAGCAGCTCTGCGACCGCAGGGGTCAGGTAGCGTCGGCCCAGCGCAATGGTGCGAATGGCCTCCACAATTTCCGATGGCTCGCACTCCTTGTTCAGGTAGCCACTCGCGCCCTGGCGAATCAGGTTGATCGCATAGTGCTCTTCGGGGTAGCCGCTCAAAATGAGAATCCCCATGTCGGGGGCCTTGGCGCGCAGCATCGCAAGGGCGTCCAGGCCACTCTGGCCGGGCATCGACAGGTCCATCAGCAGGACATCGATTTCTTTGTTGCGCACCAGGTCAATGGCTTCGCGGCCATTGCCAGCTTCACCTTCGACTCGCAGGTCCACGTGCTCCGACAGGAACTGTCGCAGCCCGGAACGAACAATCGCGTGGTCATCCACAATGCCAATCTTGATCATTGATCTCTCTTTCAAGGGAGCGGCGTTGCCACTCCCGGTGCATGTTGATTTCAAAGTGGTCCTGCATGGCAATCCATGGTCGGTGCCACTTCCAGGTGATCGGCCATTATCCAGAATAAGCGTATGAACCTCAAAGAAAACACCCGTCGCTGGTTACCAAAAGTCCGCAAGATGGCGTTGAGCCTCCCCATGGCGCTGCTTGCAGCCATGATTTTGGTGGGGATCAATGAGACAGGTCACATGCGCTCGCAAGATGCCGTAGAGCGGATGACGCATGGGCAGAACACGCGCAGTGCGGTCAACACGCTGCTGCAGAGCATGCTCGATGCGGAGACCGGACAGCGGGGCTACCTGCTGACTGGTAACGAGACCTATCTTGAGCCCTACGACAATGCCGTGGCCACGGTGCAGACCAACCTAGACCGGTTGCGCAACCATTTCATGGACTCGCCGGACGACATGCAGGAGTTCGCACTGCTGTCGCGGCAGATATCCCGCAAGCTTGCTGAAATGGAGCTCAGCCTGCGCCTGCGCCGACAGGGCAACGAAGATGCCTGGAAGTTCATCCTGCACACGGACGTGGGCAAGGAACACATGCAAGCCATCCGCAAACACGCGCTGGAGCTGATTGCCCGCAGCGACCAGCGGGTAGAACTGGGTAAGCAGCAGATCGAGCAGTCGCTCATGCTGTCGCGGATCGGCATTGCCACGGTCACGGCCATTGGCTTGCTGGCCTTTTACATGTACCTTCGCCAAGCGCAGGCACTGCAGACTGTCAGCCAGCGTGAACAGGCGTTGCTCGAACGGGAGCGTGATCGCCTGGAAGGCCTGGTGCGAGAGCGCACCGCCACGCTGTCTGAACTGGCCAACCATCTGCAAGAGGTGCGAGAGGAGGAGCGTGGACACCTTGCCCGTGAGTTGCACGACGAACTGGGTGCCTTGCTCACGGCTGCAAAACTTGATGTGGCGCGGCTCAAGTCCAAGATTGACGCCACCGCGCCGGATATTGCAGAGCGCCTGAAGCACCTGACCGAAACGCTCAACAGCGGCATTGCACTCAAGCGCCGCATCATTGAGGACCTGCGCCCATCGTCGCTTTCCAACTTGGGCCTCACTGCCGCCATTGAAATCCTTACGCGCGAGTACGCCGAGCGCGCAGGTATCGAGGTAGAGACGAGCCTTGAAGCCGTGAAGCTGCCTGACGCAGCACAACTGACGGTGTACCGCATGGTGCAAGAGGCGCTCACCAACATTGGAAAGTACGCCAAGGCGCACAAGGTGCTGGTGTCCGTGCACTCTTATCCCACGCACGTGACGGTGCAGGTGCGTGACGATGGCGTAGGGTTTGATCCGACGGCTGTACGCTCCACATCGCACGGCTTGGCGGGCATGCGCCACCGGGTGGAGGCGGCAGGCGGGCGTCTTTCGCTGACGTCTAGCCCGGGCGACGGCACCTTGTTGTCAGCAGTGCTGCCAGTGCGACGCATGCCTGGTGAAGTGCCCGAGATCTCCGCGTAACGTGTTGGGCAGGGTCGGGGCAGTCGGCACCCTACCTGCAGATCACGCAGCAGCATGGGTCTGTTTTCAAGCTCGTGCCACGACGTCAACGACGCGCCATGTGTCGGGTCCTTTGCATGATTTTTGAAGGCTGTTGCAACGATGGCCTTGCTCCACCCTCGGGTGCGCCAGCGTGGCCCCTGGCCGAAGCTAAACACTGCAGCCCCTGAAGGCGGGCGCACATCTCTGCCTGGGCGAAAGCGCGCGACGGGAGCGTCCTGTCCTACATGCCCACCGCAGAGCCGCCGACACGGTAGCGCGCAAGCTACCGGCATCTCTGGCGAGGCTTGCTGCATACAGTAAACCCCAGGCGCAGAGATTTTCTCGCCACCCAATCAGCCGACACACCGGCCCCGACAAAAGGAGATGGAAATGTTGCATTACGCAGTGGTTTTTCTGGTTATCGCGCTGATCGCAGCCCTCTTCGGCTTCGGCGGCATTGCTGCCGGTGCCGTGGGCATCGCCAAGATCCTGTTCTTTGTGTTTGTGATCATGGCAGTGGTGACCTTTGTACTGGGTCTGCTCAAGCGGCGCTAATTACAAATACAAGCAGCGCTGATCCATCCGCATCACACATTCGCCGCACCGGCACTTGAATCCCACCTTCCCAGGAGTTACCCCATGAGCATCCAGACCGCCACCGACAAAGTTGCCAACAGCGCCCGCACCCTCGCTGACGATGTGCTGCAAAGCGCACAGGACGCCGTGCAGTCCACCCGCAGCGCTGCCAACAACACGCTGGAGCGCGCAGAAGAAGGCGTTCGCACCCTGCGCAGCCACACTGACCCAGCCATTGATGATTTGGCTGCACGTGCCCAAGAGCTGGCTGCACGCAGCATCGACTACTGCGCAGAGACCAGTGCACGCGCCCGCCGCCAGGTCATGCACGCAGCCGAAGCCACCGGTAAGTACGTGGCTGAGCAGCCCGGCAAGTCGATGGTGATCGCCGCAGCATCTGGCGCTGCGCTGGCCACGTTGGTTTTCTGGATGTCCCGTCGTCGCGGCACCTATTGATACACAACAAATTTTGGTGAGGCGCTAGCACGCTGGCGTCACCAGAGTTTGAACCCCACAGTCAGCCGGTCGCGGAGGGTGCAACAGATCGGCAGATTGAAGTTCTCCAGCACCCGCGTTCCCAACCATTTTCGACAAGGACAACACCATGAAATACGCACGCGCCCTCGCTTTTGCCGCTGTCGCCGGCATGACTATCGTTACGGCCACCGGATGTTCGGTGGCTCGAAACCAGCAAACCGCTGGTTCCTATATTGATGACGCTGGCATCACCACTGCGGTGAAGGCCAAGATGGCAGAAGACAAGACCGTGGCCGCGACGTCGATCAGCGTGGAAACGCTGAACGGCACGGTGCAACTGTCGGGCTTTGCCAAGTCACAAGCCGAAAAGAACCAGGCTGAGTCCATCGCGCGCAACACCAACAATGTGCGCGAAGTGCGCAACAGCATTGTTGTGCGTCCCTGATCGGATCACTTGATGCTTCGGTGTGGTGGGGCTTGCCCCGCTGCGCTGAGGCAGTTCAACGCAAGAGCAGACTCGGGGCGTGTCCTTGGGTCTGCTCTTTTGCGTTGGGCGCAGATGCACTGTGGCTACAGATGCCACGCGCCCACGTGGAGGTCCGCATTGGAGCGGACCGACGCTGAACTTTGGATATGACCCGCCTTTCGATCTTCGCCACCCTCCGCTGGGTATAAGCTCAACCATGCGCGTATTCAATTGCGACCATTGCGGTCACCTGGTTTTTTTCGATAGCGTGCAGTGTGTGCACTGTGGCAGCGCCCTGGCATTTTTGCCCGATGCATTGACCATGGCTGCCCTGGCACCTGCCCCGCAGGATGGCGCGGGCCTTTGGCGCCGGATGGGTGGCCGTGGTACCGCCCAGTACAGCGGCCGCTTGTACCGGCTATGCCACAACCACACCGAGCACCAAGCGTGCAATTTTGCAGTGCCGGCCAATGACTACGCCGAGTACTGCGTGTCCTGCCGGCAGACCAGGGTGCTGCCCGATCTGTCCGAAGTGGCCAACCGTGGGCGCTGGATGCAGATCGAGGCTGCCAAGCGGCGCCTTTTCTACACCCTGGCGCGGCTGGGGCTGGAGCCCGCACCAGGCCGCCCCGGCCCGGTGTTCGAGTTTCTGGCAGACCTTCCGGGTGGCCCTTCCATCATGACGGGGCACATGAGCGGCACCATCACCCTCAACGTGGCCGAAGCCGATGACGACGAGCGCGCGCGCAGGCGCATTGCCCTGGGTGAGCCCTATCGCACACTCATCGGCCATCTGCGGCACGAATCCGGTCACTTCTATTGGGACCAGCTGGTGCGAGACGGCGGGCGCCTGGAGGCGTTTCGCAGTGTGTTTGGGGACGAGCGCCAAGACTACGCAGCGGCGCTGGATGCGCACTACGCCAAGGGCGGCGACCTGGGCGACTGGGCGGAGCACCACGTCAGCGCCTATGCCGCGGCCCACCCGTGGGAGGACTGGGCCGAAACCTGGGCGCATTACCTGCACATGATCGATCTCTTGGAAACCTCCGCCAGCTACGCCACCGAGATTACGGTGCCCGGCATCTACGGCCCCCAGCGCAGCAGCGCAAAAGATCCCTTCAACAAACCAGCGCCGGACTTCAACACCATGCTGCTGCAGCTGGTGCCACTGACTTTGCTGCTCAACAGCCTGACCCGAAGCCTCGGCCAGCCGGACGCCTATCCCTTTGCTCTGGCCGGCGAGGCGCTGGAGAAGCTGCGATTTGTGCACGACATGGTGCGTGATGTGGCCAATCGGCCGGTGGCGCCGGTGGTGACCGCACCTGCGCCAGCGCCAGTTCCTAAATTGGTTGCTAAAAAGAATAGCAAACAATCGTTTAAGGACGTGCGCTAGCGCCTGTTTTAATCAAATTTCTGGTCTGTAGGGCATTCTCCAGTCGGGAGGCTGAGGGCGGCCTGAAACTTGCTTTGTGTCTGCCAGGACATCGGCCCTCACAGACCGAATCCCGAACCGATAGAGGGAAAGACCATGTTGAGCCGCACTGCCGATCATCTGTTCTGGATGGCCAGATATACCGAGCGGGCAGAGAACACCGCCCGCATGCTTGACGTCAACTACCAGAGCGCGCTGTTGCCGCAGTCGCCCGAGGTCGCGCTGCTGGGGTGGCAGGGGCTGCTGTCCATCAGCGAACTGCTGCCCGCCTACACCGCATTGCATGGCGAAGTGGTTCCGGCCAAGGTACTCCATTTCATGGTCAAAGACCCGGCCAACCCCTCGTCCATCGTGGCCTGCCTGCAGGCTGCGCGAGAAAACGCGCGGGCCGTGCGGGGTGCTCTGAACACCGAGGCGTGGGAGATTCAGAACCAGACTTGGCTGGAGGTGAACCGGCTCATCCAGGACGGCGCGCTGGAGAATGACCCTGCGCGGTTTTTTGAATGGGTGAAGTTCCGCTCCCACCTCACACGGGGTGTCACGGTTGGCACCATGCTGCAGGACGAGGCATTGCACTTTATGCGGCTTGGCACGTTTCTGGAGCTGGCAGACAACACCGCGCGGCTGCTGGACGTGAAGTTCCATGCGGTGCAGAGCGACTTCTTTGGCGCCGCTGCAGCCCAAGACCAGGACTACGATTTCTACCACTGGAGCGCCGTCTTGCTGAGCGTTTCGGGCTTCGAGACCTATCGCAAGGTGTACCGCGACGTGATCACCCCGGAGCGGGTGGCCGAGCTGCTGATCCTGCGTGCGGACATGCCGCGCTCATTGCATGCCTGCATGAAGGAGGTGATGGGCAACCTGGACATGCTGGGCAGCACGCAGTCTGCAGAAACACAGCGCCACGCCGGGCGGCTGCTGGCGCACCTGAAGTTTTCCCACATCGACGAAATTTTGACCAACGGCCTGCACGCCTACCTCACGCAATTTCTCGAACGCGTGAACGACCTGGGCGCACGCATCAGCCGGGACTTTCTGGTGCCTTCGACGGCGTAGCAGGGGCTGCTTCCGTTTTTGCCTCCACCACCCGCTCGGCCACTGGAGTCGGTGCTGGTTCCACGGTGACCGCGACCTGCAGCACATGGTGGTCGCCGCCATGGATCACGCCCCGCACCGGCGAGACATCCGAGTAGTCACGCCCAATGGCCAGGGTCACATAGTCTTCACCCGCAGCCCGATCATTGGTCGGGTCCAGATCAAACCATTCCGTGCTCTTGGTGTTTGCGCCATCCTCTCCATTGCTCTGCGCGGCACTGGGTGACCACACCGAAACCCAGGCGTGCGACGCGTCGGCCCCGACTAGCCGCGGCTGTCCTGGTGGTGGCTCCGTCAGCAAATAGCCGCTGACATACCGCGCGGCCAGGCCCATGCCGCGCAGGCAGCCAATCATTACGTGCGCGAAATCCTGGCACACGCCCCGGCGCAGCCGCAGGGATTCGAGTGCGGGCGTGCCCGCATCCGTGGCTTGGGCGGCGTATTCAAAATCGGCGTGGATACGCGACATCAGGTCGCTGGCCGCCTCCAGAACGGGGCGGTCTGGCGTAAAACTTTCAAGGGCATAGGCCACAAACTCGGCGTGCCGCGGAATGTAAGGCGAGGCAAAACCGAACTCGGCCGCAGGCTGGTAGGGCAAACCGCGGCGGTAGCACAGGCGCTCGCGCACCCGCTCCCAAGGCTCTCCCGGCGGCGCGGCGGGCGGTGGCGTGGTCTCCAGCAGCGTTTCGGCGCGCACGCGCAGCGTTTCGTGGGTAAACGGCAGGCTGAAGAAGGCGCGCGTATTGCCAAACACGTCCTCGGTGGTTTCACACTGCGCGGGCGCAGGCTCCACCTGCAGCGCATGGGTCAGCACGCGCTGCACCAAGCCGGTGCGTGGACGCAAGTGCGCCATGTGCTGGGCATTCTGCACCGCCGGGGTGTAGTGGTACACCGTTTCGTGGATGACGCGCAGTCTCATGGCAATCCAGGCATTGAAATTGGAGGCTGTGTTTGAAACCGGCGCGCTCGAGACGAGGGCAGCCGAGCAAGGGCCGCCCCGCAGTGATGGCTGCGTCCCCCTGCCCGCAACGCGCAGCGGTGCGAGAGCGGGGGGGTGGCGCGCAGCGCCTCAAAGGGGTGTTCCATCTCAAACCCCCACACTGTGCCGCAGTGCATCGGCCGAGTGCGTGAAATAGCGCGTGGCCAGCACATCTGACAGGCTTGAGACACCGTCCACACAACCGCTCAGGTATTGCTCCAGCGTCGCATACCGGCCCGCAGCATCCTGCTCGCACAGGGCTGCCAGCGACACGTCAGACGCTTCAGGGATCCCCGCGCCCGCAGACTCGCCGGGCGTGCCCGCCGCCGCTTCAATTTTGGCAATGCGGCCCCGCAGGGTCTGCGCTACCCAGGCGAGCGAGCGGGGGTTGTCGCGGTCGATCACCAGCAGGTCGAGCAGGGCCGGCATGTCGCGCCGCTGCTGGTACTGGGCGTGAAAGGTGATGGTGCTGTCGAACAGTCCCAGCATGGCCTCAAAGCCACTTTCATCCGCCACCGCACCGGTCTGCAGGCCGCTGTGCAGCGCTGCCGCCAGAAACCCCAGGCGCTCCAGGTGCCGGCCGATAGACAGCAGGCGCCAGCCGTCATCGCGCGTCATGCGGTCGGTCTGCTGTCCGGTCATGGCTGCAGTGCGTCCGCTCAGGGTCTCCAGCTGGCGCAGGGCCTCCAGCGGCAGATAGTCGCCATCTTCGGCAGCTCCCGGGCGCTGCGCAAAAAACTCCGCATCGGCGCTGACGATCAGGTTCCAGTGCTCTTGCGAAAGCCGGTCGCGCACGGCCGATGCCGCCCCCATGATGCCGCGCAGGTTGTATCCCACGCTGGTCACCTGGGCCGCGTTGGTCAGCCCGGCGATGAGCGAGCGCTCAAACACGCGCCGCGCCTGCGTTGCCGGTGGCACGGTAGGCAATACCAGGCCCTGGCTCACGGCCATGGTGTTCAACCAGGCCAGTAGAGGCTGCGACGACTGGTCCTCGCCATTGAGACACTGGATGGCGATGCGTGCGAGCCGGGTCACGTTCTCGGTGCGTTCGGTGTAGCGGCCCAGCCAGAAGAGGTTCTCGGCCGAGCGGCTGGTCACCCGGCGGCTACGGTGCACCACGGCCGGTGCGCTCTGGTTGTGCGCCAGCAGGGTGGTCTTGTCCACATGGCCGTCGGTCAGCACCCACACATCGGCACTGCTGCCGCCACGCTGCATCGACGTGATTTCGCGCTCGTCGTTGGCGATGCGTGCCAGCCCGCCGGGCAGCACGCGCCATGAATCCGGGCCGTCGCACACGGCAAACACCCGCAGCATCACCGACCGCGGCGAGATGTGGCTTCCCCGGTGGTCCGTGCGCCAGGTGGGCATCTGCGAAAGCGGCAGGTAGGCCTGCACGGTGTGTTCGTCGCCCTGCGCCTGGATGCGCTCGGACCACTCATTCAGTTCTTGCGGCGACAGTGCGCCCCCCAGCACCGGGCCCCTCTGCGCCATGGGCCAGGTGGGGCGAATGACGCTTTGGGCCAGCTCAGGCAACACCTCCTGCATGGCAGCCTGCTCGCCGCACCACCAGGTGGGTAGCGCGGGCAGAACCAGCTCTTCGCCCAGCAGGTGGCGCGACAGCGCCGGCATGAAGCCCAGCAGCGCTGAAGACTCCAGGAACGCCGAGCCCGGCGCGTTGGACACCAGCACGTTGCCTGCGCGGATGGCCTGCAGCAGGCCGGGCACGCCCAGGCGCGAGTCGCTGCGCAGTTCCAGCGGGTCCAGAAACTCGTCGTCCAGCCGTTTGAGGATGCCGTGCACGGGCTGCAGGCCGTGCAAGGTTTTCAGGTACAGGTGATCGTCGCGCACGGTGAGGTCGTTCCCCTCCACCAGCGTGAGGCCCAGGTAACGGGCCAGGTAGGCGTGCTCAAAATAGGTTTCGTTGTAGGGGCCCGGCGTCAGCAGCACGATGCGCGCATCCTGACCCGCCGGGCTCATCTGCCGCAGGCCGTCCAGCAGTGCGCGGTATGTGGCCGCCAGGCGCTGCACATGCATCTGGCTGAACGCTTCAGGAAACAGCCGCGAAATCAGCAGGCGGTTTTCCAGCAGATACCCCAGGCCCGACGGTGCCTGCGTGCGCTGCGTGACCACCCACCAGTCACCTTTGGCGTCGCGGGCCATGTCGAACGCTGCGATGTGCAGGTGTGTGCCGCCTACAGGCTTAACCCCGTGCATGGCGCGCAGATAGCCCGGGTGGCCCTGCACCAGCGCGCTGGGGATCAGCCCCTGGCGCAGCAGCGCTTGCGGGCCATAGACATCGGCCATCACACGGTCAAGCAGACGCGCGCGTTGCTGCACGCCGTGTTCGATGTGCGCCCAGTCCTGTTGCGAGAGGATGAGCGGGAACAGGTCCACCGACCAGGGGCGTTGCGGCCCGCCCGCATCGGCGTACACGTTGTACGTGATGCCGTTGTCGCGCACCTGCCGTTGCAGGCTTTGGGTGCGCCGGTCCAGGTCTTCAAACCCAGCGCTCCCCAGGTGTTCGAAAAAGTCGCTCCAAGTGCTGGAGATGCCAGGTTCGATGGATGCTGATGCCCGGGCCGCGTCTACTGAGGCTTCGCTGCCCTGTGCCTTTTCGCCGTCTTCATCTTTGGCTTCGTCGTCATCGTTGTCATTGGTGTGCGGTGTCAGGTCGCAGCCACGCAGCTCGTCAAAATGCCCGGCCGCGGCGGCTGGCGCCAGAGCCGCGGCCATACCGGCGGCGGTGTCCTGTGCATCCAGGGGAAAAAGGGTGTCGTTCAATGGTTCCACTGCGCTGGATTCTCGGGCATTTGGTCTCCAGGACTCTGCGGGTTACCCACAACCGGCGAAACTGGCGCGCCCCAGGCCAGGGACGCCAAGCAAGGGCCGCCCCGCCGCGAGGGCGTCGTCCCCCTTCAGGGGAAGGCGCCGCAGGCGACTCAGGGGGAGTCAACTCACGGCCGCATCTTGCGCCGCAAATCCAGCGTGAACGGAAACTCGCGGCTGCCCGGTAACTCGATGGTGGCCGGCGGCACCGCCAGCTTGCCCGGCGTGTGTCCCATGCGAAAGAAGCGCGCCATGCGGCGGCTTTCTGCCTCGTAGGCGTTGACCGGAAACGTGTTGTAGTTGCGCCCGCCGGGGTGCGCCACATGGTACTGGCAGCCACCAAGCGACCGGTTCATCCAGGTGTCCACAATGTCAAACGTCAGTGGTGCATGGGCGCCGATGGTGGGGTGCAGGGCCGATGGCGGGTTCCAGGCCTTGTAGCGCACACCTGCCACAAACTCGCCGGTGGTGCCGGTGGTTTGCAGCGGCAGCGGCTGGCCATTGACGGTGACCACATGGCGGCTTTCGTTCAGCCCCGTCACGCGCACCTCGATGCGCTCCAGCGATGAGTCCACATACCGCACGGTGCCCGCTGCAGACCCTTCCTCTCCCATCACATGCCAGGGCTCCAGCGCGTTGCGCAGCGTGAGCTCCACACCCATCGACTGCACCATGCCGACCAGCGGAAAGCGAAACTCAAACTGCGGCGCGAACCATGCGGGGTCGAACGCATAGCCCGCCTCCGCCATCTCGGCCACCACATCGTGCATGTCCTGCTGGATGAAGGTGGGCAGCATCCAGCGGTCGTGCAACTCGGTGCCCCAGCGTGCGGCGGGGGCGCGGTACGGTGCCTTCCAGAACCGCGCAATCAGGGCGCGCAGCAGCAACTGCTGAACCACGCTCATGTGGGCGTGGGGGGGCATCTCGAAGGCGCGCAACTCCAGAAGTCCCAGGCGGCCGGTGCTGCTGTCGGGCGAATACATCTTGTCGATGGAGAACTCGCTGCGGTGCGTGTTGCCGGTGACGTCCACCAGGATGTTGCGCAGCGTGCGGTCTACCACCCACGGCGGCATGTCTTGTCCGTAGGTCGCGCGGTTGGTCTCGATCTCGCGCAGCGCGATCTCCAGCTCGTACAACTGGTCGTTGCGCGCTTCGTCCACGCGCGGCGCCTGGCTGGTCGGGCCAATAAAGAGGCCGCTGAACAGGTAGCTCAGCGAGGGGTGGTTGTGCCAGTACAGCAACAGGCTGGCCAGCAGCTCGGGCTTGCGCAAGAACGGTGAGTCAGCCGGCGTGGCGCCGCCCATCACAAAGTGATTGCCGCCCCCGGTGCCGGTGTGGCGGCCGTCGGTCATGAACTTCTCTGCCGACAGGCGCGTCTCCCAGGCGGCCTGGTACAAAAACTCGGTGTGCTCGACCAGCTCGCGCCAGTGGGTGGCGGGGTGGATGTTCACCTCGATCACCCCCGGGTCGGGCGTGACCGCCAGCACCTTCAGGCGCGCATCGCGCGGCGGTGGGTAGCCTTCCAGCACGATCTTCATGCCCAGATCGGTCGCTGTGGCCTCCACGGCGGCGAGCAGGTCCAGGTAGTCACTGAGGCGCGCCAGCGGCGGCATGAAGACATAGAGCACGCCGTATTTCTCGCCCACCAGCTCGGCCTTGGGGCCGCTGGCGCGGCGTGGGTCACGCACCTCCACACACATCGCCGTGCGCGACAAACCGGCAGCCGATACGAAGCGCGCTGGTGGCTGCACACCCGCCTGCGGATCGGGCTGGCCGGCCTGGCGCGCGTGGTCGCCGCCTGCGGCGCCTTGCTGCGCCATGCGGCGTGCTTCGCCAGGGGCGGTGGCGCCTGCCAGGTAGGGCAGGTCGCGGTCGCCGGTGATGGGGCCGGTTGCCGTGTAGCGTGCGCGCAGTGTGGTGGCCGCGGCCAGCGGGCCTTGGGGCACGCTCGGGTCTTGCGGGATGAGATGGTCCGTGTCGGCCGCGCTCACCCAGGGCAGGGCGTCCAGCGGCAGGCGGTATCCCATGGGCGAATCGCCGGGGATGAGCAGCATGCGCTCGTCGCGGAAGAACCAGGGGCTGGTGCTCCACGGGTTGCCTGTCAGCGGCCCCGCATCTTCCGGGTCACGGGCCTGCAGGGGCAGCACATAGCCGATCACGCTGTCGAGCTTTTGCTCGAACACGCGGCGCAGGCGGTTGCGCTCCAGCTCGTCGTCCAGGCGGGCGTCAAACGGGTCCACATTGACCGGCAGGCGCCGCTCGCGCCACAGGTAATAGAACGTGTCCTCGTAGCCCGGCAGGATGGTGCGGTCCGTGATGCCCAGCTTGCGCGTGAGGTGGCGCACAAAGCGGTGGGCGTCTTCGCTGGTGTAGTGCGACGGGTCGCGCTCATCGGCAAACAGCGTGGGGTTGGTCCAGGCGGGCTGACCGTCGGTACGCCAGCAGATCGACAAGGCCCAGCGTGGCAACTGCTCGCCCGGGTACCACTTGCCCTGGCCAAAGTGCAGAAAACCGCCCTGGCCGTATTCGGCGCGCAGCTTGTGTACCAGCTCGGTCGCAAAACCGCGTTTGGTGGGCCCCAGGGCGTCGGTGTTCCACTCGGCAGCGTCGCGGTCGCCCACAGCCACAAAGGTGGGCTCGCCGCCCATGGTCAGACGCACGTCGCCCGCCACCAGGTCAGCGTCCACTTTGTCGCCCAGGGCCAGCACCGCCTGCCACTGGTCTGCGGTGTAGGGCTTGGTCACGCGCGGCGATTCGTAAATGCGCGTCACGCGCATCTCGTGGCTGAACTCCACTTCGGCCTCGTCCACGCCGCCTTCAATGGGTGCGGCGCCCGAAGGTTGTGGCGTGCAGGCCAGCGGGATATGCCCCTCGCCCGCCATCAGGCCGCTGGTGGCATCCAGGCCAATCCAGCCCGCGCCGGGCAGGTAGACCTCGCACCAGGCATGCAGGTCGGTAAAGTCGACTTCGGTGCCACTGGGGCCATCCAGCGCCTTCACGTCGGGCGTGAGCTGGATCAGGTAGCCCGACACAAACCGCGCCGCCAGCCCCAGGTGGCGCAGCAGCTGCACCAGCAGCCAGCCCGAGTCGCGGCATGAGCCGCTGGCTTTTTGCAGCGTCTCCTCGGGGCCCTGCACGCCGGGTTCCATGCGGATCAGGTAGCGGATGTCCTGCGACACCTGCTGGTTGAGCTTGACCAGAAAATCAATGGTGCGCTGCTCGCTGCGGTCGATCTTGTCGAGATAGGCCTGGACCAGCGGGGTGATCGGGTCGGCCGCCAGATAGGGGGCCAGCTCTTGCTGGATCTCGGTGCTGTAGTTGAACGGCACCTGCTCGGCCTCGGGCTCCAGAAAGAAGTCGAAGGGGTTGTACACCGCCATCTCGACCACCAGGTCCACCGTGATCTTGAAGCTGCGCGTTTTTTCAGGGAACACCAGGCGCGCCTGGTAGTTGGCAAACGGGTCCTGCTGCCAGTTGATGAAGTGCTGCTCGGGCTCGACCCGGAGCGAGTACGACACCACGGTGCTGCGGCAGTGGGGCGCAGGACGCAGGCGCACGGTTTGCGGCCCAAGGCCAACGAGCCGGTCATACTGGTAGTGCGTGACGTGGTGGAGTGCGGCGTGGATGGGCATATGCAGGGCATGCTAGCAAGTCCCGAGCCATCGTGGGCAACAATTCCCCGGCGCGATGCCTTTTGTTCACCGCCTGTTCACAATCTGACTGCGGGTTTGGAGGCGTCGCTCACCCCCTCGTCAGACCTTGCGTTCACACCGCCCATTCACAGCACCATCTTGGTGATAACTCCGCTGTTCTGCCATGTCCCAGTCACCCCAACTCCTGCTTTTGCCTGGCCTTGCAGCCGATGAACGCATGTGGCGCGGTGTCTTGCCGCGCATGCCCCAGGCCCTGCGCCCCGTGGTGGCCACGGCCCACCAGGACGCATCGCTGCACGCCATCGAGGACTTCGCCGCTCGCTTGCTGGCGCAACATGCCGGGCCGCTGGTGTTGGCCGGCGCCTCCATGGGCGGGATGATCGCGATGGAAGCCGCACGCCAAGCGCCCGAGCGCATCGCGGGGCTGGCCTTGCTGGGCACCACGGCGCGGCCCGAAACGCCCGACATGCGGGCGCTGCGCGAGGCGGCGATCGAACTGTTTGAGCAAGGCCGCCTGCGCGAAGTGATCGAGCCCAACGTGGCGCTGGCGTTTCACCCCCGCAACACTGCCGACCCTGCGCTGGTGCAGGCCTATCTTGACTTGGTGCTGGACGCAGGTGCAGCGCACCTGGTGCGCCAGAACCGCGCCGTCATCCACCGGCCCGATGCGCGCCTGCACCTGCCCCACATCACCTGCCCCGTGCTGGTGGTGTGTGGCGCCGCCGACCAACTCACCCCGCCCGAATGCTCGGCCGAGATCGCGGCGCTGGTCCCCCATGCCGACCACACCGTGCTGGCCGACAGCGGCCACATGCTGACCATGGAGCAGCCCGATGCCGTGAACCACCTGCTGGTGCAATGGCTGGCCCGCAGCGGGTGGATTTGATTGAGAGTTTTTGAGTGTTTTTGGTCTCTATCGCTTATCCAATAAGCGATAGTAGCTATTAAATTGGTAGTAAATTAAAACTCCAGGTTGTCAATTAACCGCGTGCTGCCCAGCCGCGCAGCGCCCAGCGCCACCAGCGTTCCCTCTGCGTCTTGGGCCGTCGCGGGCAGCAGGTCCGCGCGGCGGCGCACGGTGATGTAGTCGGGTGCCCAGCCGCGGGCGCGCAGGGCGTCCAGGGCCTGGGGCTCAAGGCTTGCGCGCGGCGCGGGGTCGGCCAAAAACCACTGCTGCGCCAGTCGCTTCAGCGCTTGCGATAGCGCCACGGCTTCTTGCCGCTCTTCCAGACCCAGATACCCGTTGCGTGAACTCAGCGCCAGCCCATCGGCCGCGCGGCAGGTTTCGCCCGCCACGATATCGATGGGCAGCGCAAACTGCTGCACCATGTGGCGTATCACCATGAGCTGCTGGTAGTCCTTCTTGCCAAATACGGCGGTGCCGCCAGTCTGGCCCAGCACGCAGGCAAACAGCTTCATCACCACCGTGCTCACGCCCACAAAGAAGCCGGGGCGGAAATGGCCTTCCAGCATGTCAGCCAGCGCCGGGTCGGGGTGCACCTTGAAGGTCTGTGGCTGGGGGTACAGGTCGCCCTCGCGCGGCGCAAACAGCACATCGCAGCCGGCGGCCTGCAGCTGCGCGCAGTCGGCCTCCCAGGTGCGGGGGTAGCTGTCAAAGTCTTCATGCGGCAAGAACTGCAAGCGGTTCACAAAAATGCTGGCCACCGTCACGTCGCCCAGGGGCTTGACCTGGCGCACTAGGGCGATGTGCCCTTCGTGCAGGTTGCCCATGGTGGGTACGAAAGCGGGGTGGCGATAGGGTGCAAGGGCCTGGCGCAGGTCGGCGATGGAGCGGGCAATCAGCATGGAATGGGACAGAGCAAAGAAAAATTCGGTGAGGGCTTACCAGGCGTGCTGCGTGTTGTCGGGAAAACGCCCCTGTTTGACGGCCTGTACATAGGCCTCCATGGCGCCGCGTACGCTGCCCGCGTCCTGCATGAAGTTGTGCACGAACTTCGGCATCTTCCCCAGGTTCATGCCCAGCATGTCGTGCAACACCAGCACCTGGCCTGCCGTGCCGTTGTCCGCACCGATGCCGATGGTGTGGCAGTGCGTTAGCTCGGCCGTCAGGTCGGCGGCCAGCGCTGCGGGCACCATCTCCAGCACCAGCATGGCGGCGCCTGCGTCCTGCAGTTCGTGCGCCTCCTTGCGCAGGGTGAGGGCTGCGTCGTCGGTTTTGGCCTGCACGCGGTAGCCACCCAGGGCATGCACCGTCTGTGGTGTCAGGCCCAGGTGCGCGCACACCGGCACTCCGCGCTGCACTAAAAAATCCACCGTGGGCGCCGTCCAGCCCCCACCTTCGAGCTTGACCATGTGCGCCCCCGCCTGCATTAGCACGCAGGCGCTGCGCAGGGCTTGTTCGCGGCTTTCGGCATAGGTGCCATAGGGCAGGTCGGCCACCAGCCAGGCGGTGGCCTGCACGCGGTGCAGGCCCCGCGCCACGCTGGCCGTGTGGTAGGCCACGGTGTCCAGCGTCACGCCCACCGTGCTGGCCAGGCCCTGGCACACCATGCCCAGCGAGTCGCCCACCAGGATGCACTCCACCCCCGCCGCATCGGCCACGGCTGCAAAGGTGGCGTCGTAGGCGGTGAGCATGGTGATTTTTTCACCCGCTTCGCGCATCTGCGCCAGGCGCGGCAGGCTGACCGGGCGGCGCTGGGGCAGGGGTGATGCGGGCGGCAGGGTGCCGTAGGGCGTGGCTGTGGCGCTGCTGGCGGCGGTCATAGGGCGGGAGTAGGCAAAAATTGCCGCGAGTCTATGCGACCAATAATCGGTGTACTTATCGGTTTCAGGCACGCACGAACGCGGTCTGCACTGACGCCTGTGGGCATCGAGTTCCCGTTATGCTCGCGGCCCATGACGCTTTTGAAACCACCGTTCAGAGACAACGAAGTGATGGCCTTGGCCGAGGCCGATGTGGCCCGCGCCCTGGCCGAAGACGTGGGCACCGGCGACCTCACGGCCAGCCTGGTCGACCCCACCCGCCGCGCCCGCGCGCGCATCCTGGCGCGCGAGTCTGCCGTTATCTGCGGTGCCCCCTGGGCTGAAGCCGCCCTGCGCGCGCTCGACCCCACTGTGCAGATCACATGGCATGTGGCCGAGGGCCAGCGCTGCGCCGCCGACCAGGTGGTGCTGGAGCTGGAGGGCAACGCCCGGGCGCTGCTGAGCGCCGAGCGCACCGCGCTTAACTTCTTGCAGCTCTTGTCCGCCGTGGCCACCAAAACCCGCACTTATGTGGATGTGGTCGCAGGCACGCGTGCCCACATCGTTGATACCCGCAAGACGCTGCCCGGCCTGCGCCTGGCCCAAAAGTACGCCGTGCGCGTGGGCGGCGGCACCAACCACCGTATCGGTCTGCACGACGCGGTGCTCATTAAAGAGAACCACATTGCGGCCGCTGGTGGCGTGACCGCCGTGCTGCGTGCAGCCCAGAAGGTAGCCGCGCAGGCAGCGTTCATCGAGATCGAAGTGGAAACGCTGGAGCAGCTGGCCGAGGCGCTGGATGCCGGGGCCAAGATGGTGCTGCTCGACAACATGCCCCTGCCCACGCTGCGCGAAGCCGTGCGCATCAATGCAGGCCGGGCCATTCTGGAAATCTCGGGCGGTGTCACGCTCGAAGGCCTGCGCGAACTGGCCGAGACCGGCGTGGACCGCATCTCCATCGGCACGCTGACCAAAGACGTGAAGGCCACCGATTTCTCCATGCGCCTGCAGGAGCTGGCATGAGCACGGCAACCCTGAACCGCATCGACGTCGAGTACGAGCAGCCTGATGAAACGGCATCGGGCGCGGTCTGCGCCACCAAACATGCCTGGGCCCGCGTGCCGCCCGAGCCATCGCAGACGGAGCGTGCTGCGCTCAAGGACAAGACCCGCCGCCTGCTCAAAGAGAAAAACGCAGTGATGGTGTCGCACTACTACGTGCACCCGGACTTGCAGGACCTGGCCGAAGAAACCGGCGGCTTGGTGAGCGATTCGCTGGAGATGGCCCGCTTTGGCCGCGACCACGCCGCGCAAACGCTGGTGGTGAGCGGCGTTCGCTTCATGGGCGAGACGGCCAAGATCCTCAGCCCCGAGAAGACGGTGCTCATGCCCGACCTGGACGCCACCTGCTCGCTCGACCTGGGCTGTCCCATCGACGAGTTCAGCGCCTTCTGTGATGCCCACCCCGACCGCACCGTGGTGGTGTACGCCAACACCAGTGCGGCGGTGAAGGCGCGGGCTGACTGGCTGGTCACCTCCAGCTGCGCGCTCGACATCGTGGGCGCACTGAAGGCTGCAGGGCAAAAAATCCTGTGGGCGCCCGACCGCCACCTGGGCACCTACATCCAGCGCGAAACGGGCGCAGACATGGTGTTCTGGAACGGCGCCTGCATCGTGCACGACGAGTTCAAGGCGCTGGAGCTGGATCTGCTGAAAAAGCAGCACCCCGGCGCCAAGGTGCTGGTGCACCCCGAAAGCCCCGCCGATGTGGTGGCCCTGGCCGATGCCGTGGGCTCCACCAGCGCCATCCTCAAGGCCGCGCGCGACATGGATGCCACCGAATTCATCGTGGCCACCGACAACGGCATGATGCACAAGCTGCGCACGCTCAACCCCGGCAAGACCTTCTACGAAGCCCCCACCGCAGGCAACAGTGCCACTTGCAAAAGCTGCGCGCACTGCCCCTGGATGGCGATGAACGGCCTGGCTGACGTGGCGCGGGTGCTGGAAACGGGCGCCAACGCGGTCCATGTGGACGCCGCGTTGATCCCGCGCGCACGGCAGCCCATTGACCGCATGCTGGCTTTCACCGCCGCGCTCAAGAACGGACAACCCACCGGCGCGTTGGTGCCACACCTCGGCGCTGCCTGACGGATGTTGGCGTGCTGAATGCTTTGTTTTTGATAGCTACTGGCGCTTATAAATAAAGCGCTAGCGCCTGTTTTGACTCATATTTCTTGCATTGACTTCACCCAGCCGCTGGACCCGGGCGCTCCGCGGCTTCGGCACCGCTTTGCCGCTCCACGCGAGGTGCTGGCAGCCCACACCCTGGCCGACGTGCGGGGTGTGCTCGACGCCGTGCATGCCGCTGCCCAGCGCGGCCGCTGGTGTGTGGGCCATGTGCAATACGAGGCGGCTGCCGCGTTTGATGCCGCCCTGCAGACGCACCCGGCCGATGGCCCGCTGGCCTGGTTTGCTGTGTACGACGCGCCCCAGCCGTGGCCGGACGATGTGGCAGGCCACGCCCCGGCAGACGCTGCGCAGGTCACGTGGGCAGATAGCCTCAGCCGCGCCGACTTTGATGCGGCCATGACAAAAATCCAGCAGGCGATCAGTGCGGGCGAGCTGTACCAGGTCAACTTCACGGCCCCCATCAGCGGCGCATTGCAAGGCAGTGCCGACGCCCTGTTTGCGGCCCTGCAGCGCGCGCAGCCCGGCGGGTACGCGGCGCACATTGACGCGGGCGAAGAGCAGGTGCTGTCGGTGTCGCCAGAATTGTTTTTTGACTGGAAGGACGCGCCCGGCGGCGGCAGCATTCTGGCCCGCCCCATGAAAGGCACGGCCCCGCGCGGCGCCACGCCCGAGCAGGACGCCGACAACGCCGCCCACCTGCGCACGGCGCCCAAGGAGCGCGCCGAGAACGTGATGATCGTGGACCTGCTGCGCAACGACCTCTCGCGCATTGCGCTGCCGCACAGCGTGCAGGTGCCCGCCCTGTTTGCCACGCAGGCCCTGCCCACGGTATGGCAAATGACGTCGGACGTGACGGCCCGCACGCGGCCGGGCACCATGCTGACCGATGTGTTTGCGGCACTGTTCCCGTGTGGCTCGGTCACCGGTGCACCCAAGGTGCGCGCCATGCAGATGATCCGCGCGTTGGAGAAAGCCCCGCGCGGTGTGTACTGCGGCGCAGTGGGTGTGGTGCGGCCGGTGGAGGGCAGTGCGGGCCCTGGTGGCCAGCATCGTGTGGCCGCCACGTTCAATGTGCCGATTCGCACCGTGGTGCTGCACGCTGCGGATGGCAAGCCTGCGGCTTCGGTAGCCACGTGCGGCATCGGCAGCGGTATCACATCGGGTGCCGAGCCTGCCGCCGAATGGGCCGAATGGCGACACAAGCGTGCGTTTGTCGAACGCGCCAGCATGCCGTTCCAGATTCTGGAAACCCTGGGCCTGCACCACGGCAAGTTTCAGCACGCCGACCTGCATGTGCGCCGCATGGTCGAGGCCGCTGCGCACTTTGGCTTTGTGTGCAACGTGCACGCCGTGCGGCAAGAGCTGCAGATTGCCGCGTTGCAGCACCGTGACGGAGCCTGGCGCGTGCGCCTACTGCTGTCGGCAGATGGCAGATCGCACACCGAAGCCTTTGCCTTGCAACCCACTCCCGAGCCCGTGCGCCTGCAACTGGCCACCCGCCCGTTTGAGGCGGCCCACAGCGAGTTCGTGCGCTACAAAACCACCCGCCGCGCACACTACGCCGCCTTCGCCCCCACCACGCCCGGCGTGTTCGACACGGTGTTGTGGAACGAAGCGGGCGAGGTTACCGAAAGCACCTTCGGCAACATCGCAGCGTTCATCGACGACCAGTGGATCACCCCGCCGTTGTCGTGCGGTTTGCTGCCCGGCGTTGGCCGCGCGGTGGCCCTCCGCGACGGGTGGATGACCGAAGCCGTGCTGCGCGTAGAGGACGTACCCAGGGTGCAAAAATGGGCGTTCATTAACAGCCTGCGCGGCTGGCTTGTGGCAACGCTAGACGTTTGAGAGGCCCACAGCGGCATGTGCGGCGGGAGCCGCTCAACGCATGGGTACAACACGCCAGACGCGCCCGGTCAAGGCAGGCGTCGCCGGGCTCGGTTTCCAGTGAACAGATTGCCGGTTGCGTAGCCTTTAGAGACCCTTTGCGGTGAGAGCCGCAGCCCCCGCTTGGCCTTGGCGGTGTGCGCTATTTCGACGCTGTCTGGCGGGCTTTGCTGCGTGTTGCGAACCGCGCAGCCCACTCTGACACGGGCATGAAGCTGGGGTCTGTGCGGACCACGCGCTCGGTTTGCGCCCAGATGGCTTCGTCCTCCTGGTCCAGGTCCAGGGGGTCGCCATGGGGCTGGCTGACGTACCAGGGCGTGTCCAGGTACACCTCCACCGTGTTGTCTTCGGGGTCCATGCAGTAGATGGAGATCGCGTTGCCGTGGTTGAGGCCGCGCATCTTGGTAGCGCCCAGGGCCAGGGCGCGTCGGCGGGCCTCGCGCAGATGGTCAATGGTCTTGACCTTGAAGGACAGCTGCATCACCGTGCTCGGTGCGTCTGCCGCCCTCCCGCCAGCCAGCACCAGCTGGTGGTGTTGGTCCTCGCGCCCGCTGAGGAACACGATTTCGAAGCGGAACGTGACGCCTTCGCCCCGGTCGGTCTCCTGCATGTCGAAGACGCCGGTGTAGAAGTTTTTCATTACCTCCAGGTCGCGGCAAAAGATGCCGCAGTGCGAGAGGTTGGCGGTGTAGGGTGGGTTCATGGTGGCGGGTTCCATGTGTCAGGACTTTAGGGGGTCAGGACTTCAGGGGTCAGGGGATCAGGACCAGCTTGCCCAGCGTACCGCCGCTGTCCAGCAGTTCGTGGGCTTGACGAGCCTGTGCCAGCGGCATACGCATGGCACGCGGCGCACGCACCTGGCCTGTGGCCATCAGTGCAATGGCCTGCTCCATCAGGCCGCGGCGCTGCGTGATGTCGGCATCCACCGCGTGGATGGAAAAAGTGCGGATGGCCAGGCTCTTGGCCAGCAGCTTGCGCAACTCGTCGAACACATCACTGGACGGTGGGCCGGCGAGGATGTTGTACGACACCGCCATGCCCGAGGGCGCCAGCGAGCGCAGGCAGGCGATAAAGAGCGCCGCGCCCACGTGGTCAAAGGCCAGGTCCACGCCCCGGCCACCCGTAAGATCTATCACCCGCTGCGGCAGTGCCTGTGTGTCGCCATCGACGAGGTCAGTGACTCCGTTCTCCAAGGCGAAGGCGCGCTTTTCGGGTGTAGAGGCCGTGCCGATCACGCGCAACCCGCGCGACCGCGCCACCTGCGCGAGCGCCGTGGCCACGCCACCTGCCGCACCGGGCACCAGGATGGACTGTGCGGGCAGGTTGCCGTTGCTGGCCAGCAGCGCCAGAGCGAGCTGAAAGTTGCCCAGGCTCACGGCGTCATCGAAGGGAATACTGCCGGGCAACACGAAGGGAACGGCTTCGGCAACGCAGATCGCCTGCACGTAGCAGCCACCGCGTTGCGGCAGCTCGCGCGCACTCACCAGCACGCGGTCGCCCACGGCCAGGCGGCTTGCGCCGGGCCCCACTGCGTCGACCACGCCTGCCAGCTCATTGCCGGGCACGGCGGGCAGCGGGGGCATCCATTTGTAGGTGCCATTTCGTATCAGCACATCTGGCCCGCCCGCGCCGATGGCGTGGGCCCGCACGCGCACTTCACCCGGGCCGGGCAGGGGCAGGGGCAGATCGACCAGTGACAGGACCTCTGGTCCGCCCGTCACTTGCAGTTGTACGGCCTTCATCGTCGTGGTGTTTGCCGCCATGTTCAGCGCTGCCCATCGTGCACGGAGACCTGCTCGCGCGTCAGTCCGCCCAACCGCGAGTGAATGCGTCCTCCATCGGCCATCACCAGCGCGAACAGGATCTCGTCCGGGCGCGGGGCGTCCTGGATGCCTACCTCAGCGCTGTTGAAGTGGCTGCGTACGTAAGCGGCATGGATGTAGTGCAACGGGACCATCAGCCGGTAGCCAGTGGCCGCCACTGCCTTGGCAGCTGGCACGATCGCCTTGGGTTCACCCAACACTTGGCGCATGGCCCAGCCACCTGCCTCGTGCCAGACTGCACCGTGCTCCAGCTCACCGTTGACGCCCACGATGGCTGCTTTGCTGTAGGCCTGCACATTCTCTTTGCCCAGTGCGTCCGTCAGCTCTTGGGCAAGCAGGGTGCCCAGGCTGCGCAGCTCGGCCATGAAGGGGAGCAGGTCGGGCTCGTAGCGCCCGGCATAGGGGTTGCGCACCACCGCGCAGGCCGACGCGACGCGCAGCGGCGTATCTGCCGGCGGGCCACCTTCGTGGAAGATGGTTTCCATGGTGAAACTGCGTTTGCGTATGGCGATCAAAGTCATGTACAAAATCTTTCAGTGAATGCAATGGTTCATTGTTTGGTGATCTTGGCGTCCGCCACGACCTGCTGCCATTTTTCTATCTCTTTGCTGACCATGGCCTTCATCTCCTCCGGCGTGCTGCCGCGCGCCTCGCCACCCATGTCCTCCAGCCGCTGGCGCACGGCCGGTGCCTGCAGAGCACGCAAGGTTTCGGCATTGAGTCGGTCTACCACTGGGCGTGGAGTTCCTGCAGGCGCCAGCAATCCGGCCCATGAGCGCACGTCGTAGCCTGCAACGCCTTGCTCTGCCACGGTGGGCACGTTCGGCAGGCCCGACCAGCGTTGTGGGCCAGTGGTGGCGATGGCGCGCAGCTTGCCCGCCTGAATATTGGTCAGCACCGCCGTGGGTGGGGCAATGATGAAGGGCACGTCCCCCGCCAGCAACGCGGTGATTGATGCAGCGTCGCCCCGGTACGGTACGTGCAGTAGATTCACGTTGGCCATCTTGGCCAGTAGCTCGCCCGCCAGGTGGTGGGTGGAACCCACCCCGGCCGTGCCGTACCCGACCGTGCCCGGTGCCGCCTGCGCGGTGGCCATGACTTCGCGCAGGGTCTGGACTTTGGAGTTGGCGTTGACCACCACCAGGAACGGGAAAAAGGTGATCGTGGAGATCATCTCGAAATCTGCCACCGACTTGTAGGGCAGCGTGTTGTACAGCGCGCCTGCCACCGCATGCCCGCCGGTGGCCAGCAGCAGCGTGTAGCCGTCGGGCTTGGCACGCGCCACCGTGGTGGCCGCAATGGTGCCGCCGGCGCCCGACTGCGCTTCGACCACCATGGGCTGGCCCAGGGTCTTGGCCATCTCCATACCGACGGCGCGCGCAATCGCGTCGGCATTGCCGCCGGGCGCAAAGCCCTGGTAGAGCTTGATGGCCCGCTCCGGATAAGCCTGGGCCAGCGCAGGCAGCGCGGGCCAGGTGAGGGCTGCCGCGCCGCAGGCGGCCAGGACGTGTCTTCTGTGCATGCTTGTCTCCATGGGCGGCGGCCGCGTGGGGCCTGTCTCTACCCTTGCGTGGTGAATGAATGAGATCGGACGGACGGGTGGATGGCAATGGCCAGATGGCGCTTAGCCTTGGGCCACCACCGGGTTGCGCAGCAGGCCGATGGCCTCGATTTCCACCTCCACCACGTCGCCGGGCTTCATGTATTGGGGGGGCTTTTTGCTCCAGCCCACGCCGGCGGGTGTGCCAGTGATGATCACGTCACCGGGTACCAAGGTGAAGATGGTCGATGCGTAGGCGATCAGGCGCGGGATGGAGAAGATCATGTGGCCTGTGTGGCTGGACTGCACCACGGCACCGTTCAGACGCGTTTCCAACTTGAGTTCCCGGCCGGGGGCGATCTCGTCGGCTGTCACCATCCAGGGACCGAAGGCGCCGGTGGATTCAAAGTTCTTGCCCGATGCAATCTGCTTGGCGTGGAATTGCCACTCCCGCACGCTGGCGTCGTTGTAGCAGCTATATCCCGCAACGTGGTCCCAGGCTTTGGCCTCGCTGATGTCGCGGCCACCCTGGCCAATGATCACCGCCAGTTCGCCTTCCCAGTCCAGCGATTCAGACACATGGGGGCGCACGATGGGCCCCTGGTGCGGCGTTTGCGAGCGCCATACGCGCAGGAAGATGGGCGGCTGCTCAGACAGCTCACGCTGCATCCCGGCGGCCAGCACTTCCTGGTGGTGGTCCATGTAGTTGCGCACTGCACAGACGATCTTTTCGGGGCGGGGGATCACAGGCAGGTACACAACGTCGGCCAGCTTCGCATCGGCCTTCAGGCCCGCCACCAGCGCGTCACGCCGCGCGAAGTCGGCGCTGGCGATGAAGTCGGCCAGGGTGGCATAGCCCGTGTGTGCGGCCAGTTCTGCAACGCCGTCATCAATGACGACACCCCAGGTTTCACGGCCAGCGATTGCGTAGGACATCAGTTTCATGGGTTTCCTTGGAGTTGAGTGGACAGAGGTGATGTGGTGAAAGTTGGACCGTATGGCGCTTCGGAAAGCGCCATCGAAGCAATGTGAACATATGCAGGAAGTTATTTTTATGCACAAAACAGATTGTGTGCATAGTGGTTTACGCTGAGCAAAATGCTGGAACTTGTGTAAAGCAGGTCTGCCATGCGAGGCGCGTGCGCGCGTCAACGAATGAGCGCGTAAGCCAAAGCGCCCGCCAATGTCACGTTGCCGGGTCGCGCACCGCGCCAATGGGGTGCCTGGATGTGAAAGGGGAAATCAGGCCAGCGCCGTGTGCGGCGAGGCTGGGTTGGTGGGCACCGCCGCAGGTGGCGTGTGCTTCACCGAGCCCGGGATCGGGCCAACGCAGAGGTGCCAGCGGCGGCACTCGGCGCAGATGCGCAAGCGCGGGAGCTCAGTTTCCTGGCGTCTGTTCAACCTTGCTCAGCACCGCCAGCACGTTGCGCTGCGTGCTCAGGATGTGCTCTTCAAGCAGTGCGCAGGCGGTGTCCGCATCGCGCCGCAAGGTGGCATCCATGAGTTTTCGGTGCTCGCTCGACTTGTGCTTGAACGTCTTGCGAAAGCGGGCTGAATAGCGGCGGTAGCGCTCGGCCTGGTCGAACAGGCTTGCGCTCCAGGTGCGCAGGCGCTCCGAAGGACTGGCAGAAATCAGTGCCATGTGGAAAGCAGTATGAACATCGGTCCACCCCTGGTCCAAGACCACAGGGCCCTCGCTGAGCCGTGCTTCTACCTTCTCCAGCCGGTGGAAGGCACCCACCACCAGCGCCTCCCAGGCATCATCGCCATGGGCAATGGATTCGCGCAGGGCCTGCACGTCCAGCATGACGCGCATGCGGGTGATGTCGGCCAGGTCTTCGGCCGAGACGGCCGCCACCCTAAACCCTCGCCGCTCGTCGGCACGAATCAGGCCCTCTTGTGCGAGGCGGCTCAGGGCCTCACGCAGGGGGCTGCTGGAAAAGCCGTAGGTCGCCTGCAACTCGTCGAGCTTGAGCTTGGCGCCAGCACTGTATGTCCCGTTCAACACATCACGGCGCAATTGCGCGAAGGCCTGGTCCACCAGGGGCGGCGTGCGTGCAGGTGTGTCGTTTTTATACATGTAATTAATTTTATGCATAAACTGGAAGCTTTGAAAGAAGGAGCTAACCCCATGACCACTGAACCGCAGACCCCATCCATCCGACTGGTTGCCATCTCCGGCAGTATCCGACGCGCCTCGCATTGCACCGCCGTGCTGCGCAGCCTGCCTCCGCTGCTGCCGCCAGGGGTCGCGCTGGAAATTTTTCCTCTCGATGAAGTCCCCTTGTACAACGCAGATCTCGACGGTGACATGCCCCCCGCCGCCGTGGCCCAGCTCAAGAGCGCCATTGCCAGTGCGGACGGTCTCGTGCTTTGCTCGCCCGAGTACAACTACGGTATCCCCGGCGTGCTAAAGAACGCGATCGATTGGGCCTCGCGCCCGGGCTTTGCGTCGCCGCTCAAGGGAAAACCGGTACTCATCATGACCGCATCGCCCGGCACTGCGGGCGGCGTGCGTGCGCAGGCTCAGATCCGCGATGCGCTGGCAGCTACGCTGGCACGACCACTGGTGCGCCAGCATATTGCCATCGCAGGCATCGCTGCCCGCATTCAGGAAGGTCGCCTGGTTGATGAGTCAACACTTGGTTTTATTGCGACAGGTCTGCTGGAACTGGTCGACGAAATTCGTTGGCTTGCTATGCGTTCGGGTGAGGCGTCATAACCACCCGGCGTGCGTTGGGTGACAAGAGGATCCACCATCTGGTTGTGCGCCTGGTGAGCCGTCGCCGCGCGGTGCTGCTCCAGCTGCATCAACGGAAATAATGGCGACGGGAATGGATCGGGAGCCGGCTCAAACCCGTTCTTTGGCGTAGGAGCCCCGGTCCATGTCGACCACTTCCACGCTGAGTTGAACCATCACGCCCTGGGGCTTGGGTGTGCGCTCGCGCAGCACGGCGGCAATGCGGTCTGACAGTTCCTTTTTGGCCTCAGGCGTGCGGCCTGACAGCAGGCGCAGCTGTGCATGAACAAACGCACGGTTGGCAGGTGCCGTGCCAATCTCGAAACTGTCTGCCACGATGAAGCGCGTTTTCAGATCGGCCTCGTCCTGCACTTCGGGGTGGCCGCACACGGTGGCGTTGAGCGCGGTGAGAGTTTCTGCCTCGGGGTAGTGGGGCAGGTTTGCAGAGTATTCAACGGTGAGATGGGGCATGGGGGTTCCGATTCAGGTTCCGTTCAGTGGCGGGTACGCACGGTGCGTGCGGCAGCCAGTTTAAAGGTGACACAGGGCCTCGGTGCGCAGTTGGTGTGCCGCATGGTGGTTCAGGGCGCTGATCAACTGCTCCACATCAGCCGCCGTGTGCGCGGCCGACAGCGCAATGCGCAAGCGGGCCGTGCCTGCGGGCACGGTGGGCGGGCGGATGGCTGGCACCCACAGGCCCTGGGTGCGCAGGCTGTCCATCGCGGCCAGTGCCGCTTCGTTGCTGCCGATCACCAGGGCCTGCACGGGGGTGTGCGACGGCAGCAGGTGCCAGCCTAAAGCGAGTGGCAGCGCTGCCAGCCCTGTGCGCAACTGGGCAATCAATGCCTGCAGGTGAGCGCGGAGGTCGTCTCCGGCCGCCATCAGTTGCAGGCTCTGGCGCAGTGCGCTGGCCAACAGCGGCGGGGCAGCAGTGGCAAAGATGTAGGTGCGCGTTTTTTGCAGCAGCCACTCAATCAGTGCTGTATCCCCTGCCACAAAGGCGCCTGCCACCCCGGCGGCTTTGCCGAGCGTGGCCATGTAGAGCACGCGCCGTGACGCGGCAGCTCCGGACAGGCCCGCGTGCGCCAGGCAACCGCGACCTTGGGGCCCCAGCACGCCAAAGCCGTGCGCGTCATCCAACAGCAGCAACGCGTCGTAGCGCTCGCACAGCGCCAGTAGCGCAGGGATGTCGATGAGGTCGCCGTCCATGCTGAATACGGCGTCGCTGATGACCAGCTTGCGCCGTGCGGGGCTGGCCGACAGCGCTGCCTCCAGCGCCACCAGGTCGGCATGCGGATAGCGGTGGATGGTGGCGCGCGACAGGCGGGCGCCGTCGATCAAACAGGCGTGGTTGAGCGCGTCGGAGAACAGCGCGTCGCCATCACCCACCAGCGCAGGAATGATGCCGGTGTTGGTGGCGTAGCCCGCGTAGAAATACAGCGCGCGGGGCAACTGTACGTAAGCCGCAAGTTCATGTTCCAGCGCATCGTTGGCCGCGCTGTGGCCGCTGACCAGTGGCGATCCGCCCGAACCCACGCCATAGGCGTAGGTGGCTGCGCGGGCGGCCTCGGCCAGGGCGGGGTGGCCCGCCAGGCCCAAGTAGTCGTTGCTGCAAAAGGCCAGCATGGGTTGGCCGTCTACCAGCAGGCGGGCGCCGCCTGCGGGCGTCACCACGCGACGGCGGCGCAGCAGGTGGGTGCGTTCGATATCGGCCAGGCGGGCGGGAATGTCGTCCAGCCAGGACGGCGCGTGGTCCGCTGTCATTGCCATCACAGCCAGTTCGCAGGCAGTTCAAACACCAGCTTGCCCGGTTCGGGCAAGTCCTGGTACGGCACATCGGCCAGCATCGGGGCGCCCAGCCGCGAGCGCAGGTAGGCAATGTTGTCTTCCACCGCGTCCATGTCAGGGTCGACACGGTTGGCCACCCAGCCCACCAGCGTCAGGCCCCGTGCACGGATCGCCTCGGCCGTGAGCAGCGCGTGGTTGAGGCAGCCCAGGCGCAGCCCCACCACCAGCACCACGGGCAGGGCCAGGGCCTGGGCCAGGTCGGCGCCCGTCTGGGTGTCGGTCAGCGGCACATGAAAGCCGCCTGCGCCCTCGACCACCACCACGTCGGCAAGCGCTGCCAGCGCCTGGTAGCTGCGCACCATGGCCGCGATGTCGATCTGCACCCCGGCGCGCGCCGCGGCGATGTGGGGCGAAAGCGGGTCCAGCAACAGCACGGGGTTGTCCAGCGCTGCGGGCACTGCCAAGGTGGATGCGGAGCGCAGCGCAATGGCGTCTTCGCTGGCCCAGTCGTCGCCCCAGGGCACCACGCCTGCCGCCACAGGCTTCATTCCCACCACGCGGTGGTGGTGCACGGCCAGCGCGTGCAGCAGGCCGGCAGACACCAGTGTCTTGCCGACGCCCGTGTCGGTGCCGGTGACAAAACATCCAATCATGAAGTTTCCTCTTGCAGGGTCGCGTTCAGGGTGTCCAGCGCACCGCTGGCAAGGCACTGCACGGCCTCTTCGTCCATAACGTAGGGTGGCATGGCGTACAGCGTCTTTCCGATGGGGCGCAGCACCACCCCGCGCGCCATGGCGTGCTGGTGGTAGCGGCGAGAAAAGTCGGGCAAAGTGGTGTCCACGTCCCAGGCCCAGATCGTTCCAATGCTGCGCGCATGGCGCACACGCGGGTGGTGGGTCACCGGTGCACAGGCTGCGTCGATGCGCTGCGCCAGCGCAGTGTTGGCATTCAGCGCATCGAGCTGGTCAAACAGCTCCAGCGTGGCCAGCGCCGCGCGGCAGGCCAGCGGGTTGCCGGTGTACGAGTGCGAATGCAAAAAGCCCCGCGCCACCTCATCGTCGTAGAACGCTGCATACACCGCATCCGTGGTCAGCACAGCCGACAGCGGAAGCGTGCCGCCAGTCAGGCCTTTGGAAAGACAAATGAAATCTGGCCGGATGCCCGCCTGCTGGTGCGCGAACATCGTGCCTGTGCGGCCAAATCCCACCGCGATTTCATCGACCACCAGATGCACCTCGTAGCGGCTGCACAGTGCGCGCGCCAGTCGCAGGTATTCGGGGTCGTGCATGGCCATGCCTGCGGCGCATTGCACCAGCGGCTCCACGATCAAGGCCGCCGTGGTGTCGTGGTGCTCAGCCAGCCATACTTCCAGCGCTGCAGCGGCGCGTCGGGCCACGTCCTGTGCGGTTTCGCCAGGGGCTGCCCCGCGTGCATCGGGGCTGGGCACGGTATCGGCCAGGCGCACCAGCGGCGCATAGGCTTCGCGGAAGATCGCGATGTCCGTCACCGCCAGCGCGCCCACGGTTTCGCCGTGGTAGCCGCCCGTCAGGCCCACGAAGCGGCTCTTTGCGGGGCGGCCGGTATTGCGCCAGTAGTGCGCGCTCATCTTCAGCGCGATCTCGGTGGCGGCGGCGCCGTCGCTGCCGTAGAAGGCATGGCCCAGGCCCGTGAGTTGCCCCAGGCGCTCTGATAGTTCCACCACGGGTGCGTGCGTGAAGCCCGCCAGCATCACATGGTCCAGACGTGCCAACTGGTCGGTGAGTGCCGCCTGGATGTGTGGGTGGCTGTGGCCAAACAGGTTGACCCACCAGGAGCTGATGGCATCGAGATAGCGCTGGCCGTCGGTGTCATAAAGCCAAGGGCCCTGCGCGCGCGCAATGGCCACGGGCGGCTGGGCCTCGTGCCGCTTCATCTGGGTGCAGGGGTGCCAGACGCTGGCAAGGCTGCGGGCCACCAGGGAGTTGTGCGTGTGATGCTGCACAGCTCAGTGCGCGGAGAAGTCCAGCACACAACTGTCGCCCAGCGCCTCGCGCCACACGCGCACCCGGCTCACGCTGGCGCGCAGGTCGGCAGGCAGGGTCTGGGCGATGAAGAGGCAGAGGTTTTCGAGCGTGGGTGTGCCCAGGCCGGGCACGTCGTCGAGCATGTGGTGGTCCAGCTGCTCGCGCACCACCTCCAGGCCCCGGCGCAGCAGGCCCAGGTCCTGGACCATGCCGGTGGCCGGGTCGCGCGGGCCTGTCAGAAACACTTCGGCGTGGTAGGTGTGGCCGTGCACACGGCGGCTGCCTTCGGCCTCGATCTCGCGGCGCAGGGTGTGGGCGGCGTCAAAGAAGAAGCGCTGGGAAATTGTGAACAACATAGGGGCGGGCATAAAGGCTTAACGGATGCCGGTGAGCTTGTGGGTTTGCAGGCTCAACCGCCATGCGGGGTGGGCCATGCAGGCGTCAATGCAGGTGGCAGTGTTCTGGCGCTGCAGCAGGCCATCCATGGGCTGCAGAAAGCGGTGGGTGAACTGGGTGTCTTGCTCTAACGCCGTTAAATCAAAGCCGGGCTGGGGCCAGACGAGCTTCAATTCCTGCCCGCTGCGCTGCACCCAGGGCGCGCCCGCCTTGGGGCTGATGCACAGCCAGTCGATGCCTTCCGGCGCGGCGATGGTGCCGTTGCTTTCCACCGCGATGCGAAATTGCTGCGCGTGCAATGCATCCACGAGCGCCGTGTCCACCTGCAGCAGGGGCTCGCCGCCGGTCAGCACCACCAGGCGGTGGCCAGCGCCTGCAGGCCACTGTGCAGCGATCCGTTCGGCCAATGCGGTGGCAGTGTCGAACTTGCCGCCCAGCGTGCCATCGGTGCCCACAAAGTCGGTGTCGCAAAACTGGCAGATGGCCTGCGCGCGGTCTTGCTCGCGGCCCGTCCAGAGGTTACAGCCCGCAAAGCGGCAGAACACGGCGGGCGTGCCCGCCTGGCCGCCTTCGCCTTGCAGGGTGTAAAAAATTTCTTTGACGCTGTAAGTCATCGGGGCACCGGTGGGATGAGGATGGTAGGTGCGGCGGGCGCGGCAACTTCCGGGTAATCGCGGCTGAAATGCAGGCCCCGGCTCTCGCGGCGCAGTTGGGCGCTTTTCACGATCAGGTCGGCCACCTGCACCAGGTTGCGCAGCTCCAGCAGGTCGCGCGTGACGTGAAAGTGCGCGTAGAACTCCTGGATCTCGCCCTGCAGCAGGGCAATGCGGTGGGCGGCGCGTTCCAGACGCTTGTTGGTGCGCACGATGCCCACGTAGTCCCACATGAAGCGGCGCAGCTCGTCCCAGTTGTGCGAGATGACGACCGATTCATCGGCATCGGTCACACGGCTGTCGTCCCACGCGGGCACGGTGGGCAGATCGGCGATAGGGGCTGCAGCAATGACCTGCGCGGCGGCGCGGGCAAACACCATGCATTCGAGCAGCGAGTTGCTGGCCAGCCGGTTGGCGCCGTGCAGGCCGGTGCAGGCCACTTCGCCCACGGCAAACAGGCCGGGCAGGTCGGTGCGGCCCGCCAGGTCGGTCAGCACGCCGCCGCAGGTGAAGTGGGCCGTGGGCACTACGGGGATGGGCTCTTTGGTGATGTCGATGCCCAGCCCGGCACAGTGCGCCAGGATGTTCGGAAAGTGTTCCTGCAAAAACGCGGGGCTCTGGTGCGAGATGTCGAGGTGCACGCAGTCCAGCCCGTGCTTTTTCATCTCGAAGTCGATGGCGCGGGCCACCACATCGCGCGGGGCCAGTTCGGCACGTGGGTCATGGTCGAGCATGAAGCGCGTGCCGCCTGCCGATGGGGGCAGCAGCAGCTTGCCGCCCTCGCCACGCACCGCCTCGCTGATGAGGAAGGACTTTTCGTGCGGGTGGTACAGGCCCGTGGGGTGGAACTGGATGAACTCCATGTTGGCCACACGGCAGCCTGCGCGCCAGGCGGCGGCAATGCCATCGCCCGTGGCGGTGTCGGGGTTGGTGGTGTACAGGTACACCTTGCCTGCGCCGCCCGTGGCCAAAATAGTTTGCGGGGCACGGAAGGTGACGACCTCGTCGGTGTCGCTGTCCAGCGCATACAGGCCCAGGCAGCGGTTGCCGGGCAAGCCCAGCTTGCGCGTGGTGATCAGGTCCACCAGCGTGTGTTGCTCAAACAGCGTGATGCCGGGGGTGGCGCGCACCACGTCGATCAGTGTGCGCTGCACGGCCGCGCCGGTGGCATCGGTCACATGGGCAATGCGGCGCGCGCTGTGGCCGCCTTCGCGCG